>NZ_JBBYXL010000001.1 GCF_039655865.1 Prosthecobacter sp. SYSU 5D2
AAAAGGCAAGCTGAGCCCCGCCGAACTGATCCGCCTGCGCGTGCGCTACTTCAGTGACGGCTTGGTGCTAGGAAGCAAAGAGTTCGTCGAAAGCGTCTTCCAGGAAAACCGCACCCTCTTTGGCCCCAAGCGCAAAGACGGTGCCCGCCGCCTCAGCGAATGCGACAGCGAGCTGTTTTCCCTGCGACAGTTACGTGTGCGGGCGGTGGAGTGAACGATCAAAAGAAAAGGGATGCGCTGGAAGCGGCGCACTACCGAAAGCCAACACATCCCCTCAGGAACTTGCCCTGGATACCGAGATTTTACAGGGCTTTGAATTTCACTTCTTTCCATTGCACCTTGTAGGGGCCGGAACCCTTTTTGATACCATGGACCTGGAAGCCGATGTGACCTTCGGGGTCATTGGGCTGGGTGAAGTCGGCGGTTTTCACGCCGTTGACGAAGCTCTGGTAATGATCGCCTTTGACGACGATGCGGTAGTGGTTCCAGTCGCCCTTTTTGAAGGCGGCTTTGGCTTCTTCCGTGCGGACGGCTTCGGTACCGGTGATGATGCTCCACCAGGTAGCACGGCGGGCTTCGTCATAAAAATCGCCGGCGGTGCCATTGATGGCGATCTCGCACTGGGGACCATACATGCGCCCGGCGGGCAGTGGCTGGCCTTTTTTGCTGCCATCGAGAACAGGATCACCCTCCTTGGTGATCTTGCTGCGCACCTGGACCCCGGAATTTAGCTGGTCATCGGTCTTCACCTGAAACTCCAGTTCGAAGTCTTTGAAGGGACCTTTGGTGAGGAAGGTATTACCGCTGCCCTCCACCGTAGTGCCGGTGAGGATGCCGTTTTCGACAGTGTAGGTGGCCTGGCCGCTGACAATTTCGGCATCGCCAAGGCTGTCTTTGAACCAATGCTGCCAACCGTCTTCAGCTTGAGCGCTGAGGGATAGGGCAGCCACGAGGGAAAGGAAAAATGGGGTTTTCATGGATAGAAAAGAACGATGGTGGCAGAAAAATCCATCGCCAAGCTGCAAAAACCGCATATATTTAATATATCTTAATTAAATAGGCGGGTTTTAATGCCATTAAAACCCCATAATAACCCATTTCCAACTTGAACAAACAAGCGGGATGGGTTTTAATGCCATTAATTCCGGGTTTTTATCCCATGGCGCGCCCTTCAAACAGCTTCGATTCGGTCTCGATGACCATCGCAGTCACTCCCCAGATCAAGATGTATCTGGAGGACCTGACCCTCGATGGTACGTACGGGAGCAGTCCGGCGGAGGCAGCCAGGCTGCTGATCGGCCAGGCGATCGAGGCCAAAATCAAGGATGGGTTGCTGACACGGAGAAAGTTCATGATTCAGGACGGCGACGTGGTGGCCCTGCCACTGCCCGCTTAAATTTTTACATTATTCCACCTATGATCGCCAAATCCAATCTTGAATGCGAAACCCAAGTTTTCACCACCATTATGAATCTTGAAATGACCGACCGTGACCGCAGCCCACGCGGGGACTGGAGCTCTGATGCCCGCCTGGAAGTGCTGGCCCACGAGATCGTGCGTTATATGCCGGACCTGGCCCAGATGCTGATGCAGAGCGGAAAGCAGAAAATGGCGGCCTGATTTAACAGAAGTCAAAAAAATCTCCTTTTCCCGGACATGAGGCCAACGTCGTTGACGTTGGCCTTGTCATTTCCAGACATGACGTCCATGAGTGAAGCCGTCGGTTTGAAATAAAAGGGGCCATGCTCTCTTTGAACAACAAACAGAAACGACCCGGCTTCCAACCTACCCATTTCCCATGTCAATGACCACCAAGCATCTTTTCTACGCCCTGGGGGCGCTCATCGGACTGAGCAGTTGCGCAACGATGAAGCGCCTGACGCCTGATGTGACCAAGATTCCGGTGCCATCGCTGCCGAGTTTCTCCACGCTGAAAAAGGTCACCCGTATCCTGCCGGGGATGCCTGGCAGTGACAAAGTGGCGGAGGATGATCCGCAGGTACCTTTCAATTCACGAGGCACCCTGGGCTATGGGCATACGCTGCGGGTGCATGTGTATGAAGGCAGCCGCTCGACCAAAAGGATTTACAACGGCGTGGCGATGATTGATGCCAAAGGCGTCATCAATTTTGGGGAAGAAGCGGGCAGTGCCAAGATCGGCGGGGCTACACTGCCTGAGGCGGTGGAGGCCCTGGCGGCGACCTTCCGGGTGAGCCTGCGGGTGACGCGGCCTGTGACCGTTCACATCCTTTCTGTGGAGGATGTGCCCGTGGTGTCCATCACGGGAGATGTGATCAAGGATGAATTTATTCCAGCCTGGGATGACATGACCATCAAGCAGGCCGTGACGGTGGCAGGAGGGCGCAAACTGGGTTCCACGAACCACGGCGTGTACGTGATCCGCGAAGGGAACCGCCGGTACTATTCCAGCCTGGAGGCTGCCGATAAGGACGAGCCTGAACCCGGCGACATCATCTATCTTTCCCCCGACATTTAACTTTCATGATCGAACACATCGGCGGCAATCCGGCCGCGAACCAAGTACCGCTGGGCAGCCTGTTTAAAACCATCGTCATCCTGCGGATGGGGGCGGGGCTGCTGCTGCTGACGCAGCATGGGTGGGTGGCCGCACAGGGGGCCTATGAATTTTTATGGGAGGAAAAAGCCTGGGACTGGGTGAAGGCCTTCAGCGACGTGGGACTGCCCTACCCTACCCTGCTGGCACCGACGATGGCCATCCTGGTGGCGGTCGTGGCGGTGAGCTGGTGTGTGGGCTTCCTCACCCGACTGTTCTCCGTGGTGTTTATGCCGGTGGCCCTTGGCGTGATCACCCTGGCCGGACCTGCCTATATGGAAGTGGGCTGGCTGTATTTGCTGATCTCCATCACCCTGCTGCTTTACGGCTCCGGTGCAGTCTCGATTGACCGGCTGTTCCGTCTGGGGCAGAGCTGGGGGCAGCCGAAGAAGGCCAAGTGGTGAGGAGGTAATTGTGACCCATGAGCATCCCCATCCGAGTCCGGCAGCCAGCACGCACACAGGCAATAGCCGCCCCTTTGGCCGTGGAACGGGTGCTGGCCATTGACCCGGCACTGCGCAATACCGGCTGGGCCATCCTGGAAAAAACAGGGCGGGATTTAAAGGCCATCGCCTACGGAACGATCTCCAACTCGCCCAAGCTGCTGCATTCAGGCTGTCTGGTGGCCATCCGGGAGCAGTTGCAGGAGGTCATCCGCCAGCATGCTCCGACCGTGTGCGCGATCGAGGCGACGATTTATGTGCAGAGCTTTAAAACGGCCATCGTGCTGGGCACGGCAAGGGCTGCATGCCTCATTGCCGCAGCAGAGCATGGGCTGGCTATTTATGAGTATGCGCCCAAAGAGGTGAAGCAGGCAGCGGTGGGGCGTGGAGCTGCGCAAAAGGACCAGGTGGCCTTCATGATCCGCTCCATGCTGCGCCTGCGGGAAACGCCGCCCCCCGATGCGGCGGATGCGCTGGCAGTGGGCATCGCCCACTTTCAAAATTCGGATGCTCACGCAGTGACCGCGCGTGAGGCGAAGAGGGTTTGAAGGCGGTCGCAGGGCCTGACAGACTTCTTGAAACTGCGCAGCAGATCCCCTATCTTGAGTCCATGGGAGCTGCCGAAAAATATGAAGAAATGTCGGTCGAATGTTACCTCGCCAGCGAACTGACGTCACCGATCAAACATGAGTACGTGAACGGTGCCATCTACAACATGGCAGGAGGCACTAATGCACACCATCGTATTGCATCAAACATCCTGGGAAGTTTGCATGGCCCTCTACGTGGAAAACCCTGCAAGCCCTTCAATTCCGATACCAAGATCCGCGTCCGCTCAGCTTTCAGCACCCGCTTTTACTACCCGGATGTGACTGTTGTCTGCAAACCCAACCCTCTCACAGACACCTTTCAGGATGATCCCATCATCATTGTGGAGGTCGTCTCGCCTGGAACCCGGCGTATTGATGAGGGCGAGAAAAAGGATGCCTATCTTTCGGTCCCCTCACTTGCAGTCTATCTCCTG
Source organism: Prosthecobacter sp. SYSU 5D2 (assembly GCF_039655865.1). Taxonomy (NCBI): domain Bacteria; kingdom Pseudomonadati; phylum Verrucomicrobiota; class Verrucomicrobiia; order Verrucomicrobiales; family Verrucomicrobiaceae; genus Prosthecobacter; species Prosthecobacter sp. SYSU 5D2. The sequence continues at coordinate 4,043 of NZ_JBBYXL010000001.1, forward strand.
GTGGAACAGGCTGCCGCGAATGTGCGGGTGCATCGCCGCACCGACATCGGCTTTGTTCAGGAAGAGTACAACGGCCTTGAGTGCCGGGTTCCTCTTCCGGAGATCCAGGCCGAACTGGCGCTCATGGATATTTATGAAGACGTCCCGGTGGCCGCGCGCATGAAAATCCTGCCTTTTGCTTCAATCGGACAAAATGAGGAGTGAGGTGGGGAATTGAGACAGCTTTTTATCAAATTTGATAAAAGTTGCATATTGGAGTCTCGTATTTATAAAAATATTACTCCCGGCTTGATTTTAGTGTGCATTTGAAGGTATATTTAAAAATACCATACTTTCATTATGTCTCTGAGTCAGCCGCCCCCTCATTCTGACCGCCTGTTAATAGGCAGCCCTGGGCCTGTGACGGGAAATCTGCTGAAAAAACTGGAAGAGAGGCGCACGTGGAGGCTCCAGGAAACAGCCTCGCCTCACCTATGGGTGCTGGTATCCATTTTGGGAGACCTTATCATGGCCATCCTGGCAGGTTATGCCGCCTACTGGCTGCGCTTCCATTCGCTGAAGGACTTCGGCAACTGGGATAATTTGACGCTGCGGCAGTATGCAGGGCACATGACCCTGGGCACGCTGAGCCTGCTGCTGGCGATTGGCTGGCAGGGGATCTATGAGCGGAATGTGCTGCTGAGGAACCGCTGGATTGCCTCCAAAATGGCCAAGGCGGTGCTGATCTGGACGCTGGGATTCCTGGCCTTGACGCTGGCTCTAAATCTGCAGCCGGCCATCTCCCGAGTGTATGTGGCCCTGTATGGTGCCTCCGCCCTGCTGTTGCTACTGAGCTGGCGGATGGTCTTCAATGCCTTTCTGCATGCCCCGGCGCGCATCCGCACGCTGCAACAACGCACGCTTTTTGTCGGCTGGAATGAGGATGCCAAAAGGCTGTGGCAGACGATGAGTGATGACAAGGCCCACGCGTTTAATCTCATCGGATGGGTGGATGCCTCAGGATGGCGGGAGCAGGGTACGGTGCCTTCAGAAATCCCTTTTGTGGGCTACCTGGAGGATATTCACCGGGTGATCGCCCGGCATGAAGTGGACATGATCATCGTGGCGGACCTGCCGCGCCAGCAGCTGGTGGAAATGGCCAACCTGTGTGAACGGGAGATGATCCAGTTCAAACTGGCACCTTCTGTCTTCCGGATCTTTGTCTCTGGACTTTCCCTGGAAACGATCGCGGGAACCCCGGTGCTAGGAGTGAACCGTCTGCCGCTGGACAACACGCTGAACGTGCTGGCCAAACGCACATTGGACATCTGCGGAGCACTGGTGGGGCTGGTGCTGAGCGCGCCGCTCATTGCCTTTTTCGGCTTCATGGTGTGGTGGGAATCCGGCGGGCCCATATTTTATTATCAGCGGCGCTGGGGCATGAACGGGGTGCCTTTTGAAATCATCAAGATCCGGTCCATGAAGCTCAACGCAGAAGCGGCCACGGGTGCGCAGTGGTGTGTGCAGGATGATCCGCGCAGGTTAAAAGTGGGCGCCTTCATGCGGAAATGGAACATTGATGAGGTGCCGCAGTTTTGGAACGTGCTGAAGGGCCAGATGAGCCTGGTGGGGCCGCGACCGGAGAGGCCGGAGCTGATTGCCGACTTCAAACATGAAATCCCGCATTACAATGCGCGGCATCACGCCAAGCCCGGAATGACCGGCTGGGCCCAGGTGAAGGGGCTGCGAGGGGATACGGATCTGGCCGAACGCATCAAATGTGACCTGTGGTATTTGGAAAACTGGAGCCTGATGCTGGACCTGCAGATCATGTTCCTGACTTTCTTTAAGCGGGAAAATGCGTATTGATGCAGATCACGCGCTGCATCATTCTTTTTTTCTTGATGTAGAAAGTCAAATTCCGCGATGTTAGCCTGATTTTCCCCAACCCCCGCCAAATACCGTGTCTGCGAGTCTATCGAGTTTTTCAAATCTGCTGGACAATCATGCTGCCAACCTATTGAGCCAGGGGCGGCTTGAAGAGGCCCTCAGTGCCGCGACGAGCGCGCTGTCCGGACTGCGGGAGGCGGTGGAGGACGATGCTGCGGAGGCACCGCGCCTGTTCAACGGCCTGCATGTGCTGGCCAACATCCAACAGGAAATGGGCGATGTCAGCGGCTCAGAGGCCAGCTATGGAGAGGCGCTGGAGATCGCCAGCAGGTCAGCCGTACCGGCCAATGAGGTGGCGCTGGTGCGCACCCAACTGGCCACGCTGCTGGATTTCAGCCAGCGGGAGGCAGAGGCCGTGCCGCTGTATGAGCAGGCCATCAGCGACTATGAAAGCCTGACCCCGCCCAATGAGGACACGGCGGCGCAATTGCGTAACAACCTGGCCATGATTTACAAAGGCCTGGGCAAGTTTGCCCTGGCAGAGCAGCACTACCTGCGCTCACTGGAGACGCTGGAGGCCAAGCGCGGACGTGAGACGGAGGAGGTGGCGTCCGTTTACAACAACCTGGGCAGCCTTTATTACACGGCAGGATTCCCGGACCAGGCCAAGGAGATGTTTACGGAAGCATTGGAAATTCGCACCAAGCTGCTGGGCAATGACCACCCGGATGTGGCCCAGTCCCACTGCAACCTGGCCACGGCCAACCACGAGCTGGGGGACAATGCGGCGTCCATCCAGAACTTTGAGCACAGCCTGCGCATCCTGGAGCACCATCTCCATGATGAAGTGGTAAGCTATGAGGCGGTGAGCCTGGACTACATCGCGCTGCTGGAAAACCTGGGCGAGGACAAAAAGGCTGCCCTGGCACACAAGCGCCTGGAACGGATGCTGGCCACTGTGGCTTGAAGCTAAACGCAGGTGCGCGTTTCTCTTGTGGCACTAATGTTCATTCTGGTGCGTAGTGGGGGATCATGAAAGCATCTGCTGCCTGCTGGTCTCTTCTCCTCGCCTTGTTTGCCATTGCAGCGATACCGGGCTGCTCCCGCGAGGATGTACTGGTGATCGGCATGGACGCCACTTATCCCCCTTTTGAATACAAGGATGCCCAGGGAAAGATCACCGGGGTGAGCGTGGCCATCGGGAATGAGATCGGGAAGACGCTGGGCAAAAAGGTGGAATACCGGAACATGAGCTTCGACGGCCTGATCCCGGCCCTGAAGACCGGCCAGATAGACCTCGTCATCTCGTCCCTGACGGCGAATGAACAGAGGCGGCAGTCCATTGATTTCTCAGATCCCTATGTGAAAACCGGCCTGTCCATCCTGGCGGCCAAGGATTCAACCGTTCAGACTGCGGAAGACCTGCGCACACCGGGCCGGAAGCTGGCGGTACGTGTGGCCACCACCGGGGAGCAATGGTGCCGGGCGGAGCTGCCGGAGGCGAAAATGGTAGCGCTGGACACGGATGCCGCCTGCGTGCTGGAGGTGGTCAATGGCACCGTGGATGCCTGGGTGTATGACCAGGTCTCGGTGATGAACTACCATGCCCAGCAGCCGGAGCGCACACGCGCGCTGCTGGCCCCGCTGCGGGAAGAAGTGTGGGCGGTGGGCATCAAACAAGGCCGCGAGGACCTGAAGGCTCAGGTCAATGAGACGCTGGCCCGCATGAAAAAAGAACAGGCCTTTGCGAAACTCGCAGACGAATATCTGGCCAGGGAACGGGATCTCATGAAAGCGCAAGGACTGCCCTTTGTGTTTGAATGAGCGGCCTGAACCAGAGACCTGGTTCGGCCTGATCCCAGGCAGGCACGTTTCCATTTCGTCACTGGCACGCGCCATGCTTTAGAGCTTAAAGACAACCAGCCCAACATGTCCATCCACGTCGCCCTCCGTCACGTCACACGGTATAAGTTTGACCGTCCCGTGAACCTCTCGCCGCACATCGTGCGGCTCCGCCCTGCCCCCCACTGCCGCACCCCCATCCTGGCGTATTCGCTGAAGATCAAGCCGGCCACGCATTTCATCAACTGGCAGCAGGATCCGCAGAGCAACTACCTGGCGCGCCTGGTCTTCCCGGAAAAAGCCACGGAGCTGTGTGTGGAGGTGGACCTGGTGGCGGACATGGCGGTTTATAATCCGTTTGATTTCTTCCTGGAGCCGGAAGCGGAAAAGGTGCCCTTCCGTTATGATCCGGTGCTGGCGCATGAGCTGGAGCCGTATCACCGCAAGCTGCCGCTGACGCCTCTGGTGGGCGGCTACCTGCGCGGAGTGAGGCAGCAGATGACGGCTGGCAAGGAACAGATGCGGACCAATGACTTCCTGGTGATGCTGAACCAGATGCTGTGGAAGGACATCAGCTACAACATCCGCCTGGAGCCAGGGGTGCAGACACCCGAGGAAACGCTGGAGCTGGGATGCGGCTCCTGCCGCGACAGTGCCTGGCTGATGGTGCAGATTTTCCGTCACCTGGGCATGGCGGCGCGGTTTGTCAGCGGCTACCTGATCCAGCTCAAAGCGGATGTAAAATCTCTGGACGGCCCCAGCGGCACTGAGGTGGATTTCACGGATCTGCATGCCTGGTGCGAAGTGTATCTGCCCGGCGCAGGCTGGGTGGGGCTGGACCCGACCTCCGGCCTGTTTGCAGGTGAAGGGCACATTCCTCTGGCCGCGACACCGGACCCGACGAGCGCGGCTCCTGTCGCCGGTGCCATTGACAAATGCGAAGTGGAATTTGACCACGAAATGTCGGTGACGCGCATTTTTGAAACGGCGCGTGTGACAAAACCCTACACGCCGGAGCAATGGAAGGATATCGAGGCGCTGGGCTACCAAATTGACAGCGAACTGGAGGCCGGCGATGTCCGCCTGACGATGGGCGGAGAGCCCACCTTTGTGAGCATTGACGACATGGAGGGTGACGAGTGGAACACGGCCGCCGTGGGCCCGACGAAGCGGCTGCTTTCCGGCCAGCTCATCAAGCGGCTGCGCAAACGCTTCGGCCCTGGCGGGCTGCTGCATTATGGCATGGGTAAATGGTATCCGGGCGAGCAGCTGCCACGCTGGTCGTTAGGCTGCTACTGGCGCAAGGATGGCGTGCCGGTCTGGGCGGATGATTCATTGATAGCCGATGAATCGAAGAGCTATGGGCACAACGATGAGACGGCGCTGCAATTTGGCACCGCCCTGGCTACCGCTCTGGGGGTGAGCCCCACGTGGCTGAAGCCCGGTTATGAAGACGCCTTCTACTATCTCTGGAAAGAGAAGCGGATGCCGGTGAACGTGGATCCGCTGAAGTCTAACCTGAAGGATGAATACGAGCGTACGCGCCTGGCACGCATCTTTGAAGAGGGCCTGGACAAGGTGACCGGCTATGCTCTGCCGCTGCAGCGCAGCATTTCCGGCAGCGAGCTGAAGTGGCAGAGCGGTCCGTGGTATGTGCGGGATAATACGATGTATCTGATCCCTGGCGATTCCCCCATGGGCCTGCGCCTGCCGCTGGATTCCATCCCCTGGGTGAGCGCGACGGACTTCCCCTGGATCTACCCTGCCGACCCTAACAAGGAATGGCCGGACCTGCCGCCGCGCCCGGAGAGCCGTCAGCAGTATCTGAGCGGATTTGCGAATACGTATTCACAGAATCCGGACAGCCAGTCTGAAACCGCCTACGCCGGCCAGGGCAAACCAGAACGACGCAAGCTGGACCCGCTGACGCAGGAGGAACTGGAGGAGAACCCGGCGGCGCGCTTCCCTGCCCCGCAGGAATCCGCCCCCTGGATCATCCGCACCGCTCTGTGTGTGGAAGCACGCGAGGGACGCCTGCATGTCTTCATGCCGCCGGTGGAGGAGGTGGAGGATTATCTGGACCTCGTCGCCGCTGTGGAAGACGTGGCAGCCACGCTGAAGCTGCCGGTCATTGTGGAAGGCACACCGCCGCCCTATGACCCGCGCCTGCAAGTACTGAAAGTGACGCCTGACCCGGGTGTCATCGAGGTGAACACGCATCCGGTGAAGACCTGGAATGAGCTGGTGGACAATACCCGCATCATTTATGACGAAGCGCGGGAGACCCGCCTGGGGACGGAAAAATTCATGGTGGACGGCCGCCACACCGGCACCGGCGGGGGCAACCACATCGTGCTCGGTGGCGAATCGCCCCGGCATTCGCCCTTCCTGCGCAGACCGGATTTGTTAAAGTCTTTGTTAGGCTACTGGCATAACCATCCCTCGCTCAGCTACCTGTTCAGCGGCCTTTTCATCGGCCCGACCAGCCAGCATCCGCGCATTGACGAGGCGCGCAATGACGCCCTGTATGAGATGGAGCTGGCCTTCCGCGAGCTGGACCGGAACACCCAGGAAAAGGGCCACACCACCCCCTGGCTGGTGGACCGTATCTTCCGCAACCTGCTGGCGGATGTGACCGGCAACACGCACCGCACGGAGTTCTGTATTGATAAGATGTTTGATCCCGGCAGCAGCACGGGCCGCCTGGGCCTGGTGGAGCTGCGTTCCTTTGAAATGCCGCCGCATGCGGAAATGAGCCTCGCTCAGCAGCTCCTGATGCGGGCCGCCATCGCCCGGTTCTGGAAGGAGCCGTATGAGAAAAAGCTGGTGCGCTGGGGCACGGAACTGCATGACCGATTCCTGCTGCCGCACTTTGTATGGGATGACTTCAAGGACGTGATGGCGGATTTTAAAGCCGCCGGTTATGGCCTAACGCCCGACTGGTTTGAGCCGCACTTTGAGTTCAAATTCCCGCGCATTGGCGAGATCACCCAGCGGGGTGTGAACATGGAAATCCGCACCGCGCTGGAGCCCTGGCATGTGCTGGGGGAGGAAGCCACAGCAGGTGGCACAGCCCGGTATGTGGACAGCAGCCTGGAGCGCATCCAGATCAAGACGGCGGGCCTGGTGAACAACCGCTACGTCATTACCTGTAATGGCCGCATCGTGCCGATGCACCCCTCGGGAATCGTGGGCGAATACGTTGCCGGGGTGCGCTACCGCGCCTGGCAGCCGCCGAATGCGCTGCAGCCGACCATCGGCATCCACGCGCCGCTGAATTTCGACATCGTGGACACCTGGAACGAGCGCAGCCTGGGCGGTGGCAACTACCATGTCACGCATCCGGGTGGCCGCAGTTTCGACACCTTCCCGGTGAACGGCTATGAGGCGGAAAGCCGCCGCCGCTCACGCTTTTTTGCCACAGGCCATACACCTGGCAAGATTCAGATGATCCCGGTGGCCGGTGTGCCGGAATTTCCGTTTACCCTGGATCTGCGGTTAGGATAAGGGGCCAGGTGGATGGCAATCAAAAATCAATCTGGGGCTGGGTCAGATCCAGCTCCTTGATCCAGATGTTGCGGTAGCGGACATCGTGCCCTTCACACTGGAGTTTGAGGCCCTGGGGGCTGTCGGTGATGCCGAAGCCCTTGTCATTGCCTCCATCCACACCGGAATTGGGCCCGCCCCAGACTTTGTCGATCTGGACATTATCGTGCACCTTCTTGCCATTGAAATACATGGAGACGCGGGGTTTCTCCACCATTACACCATCCTTGAAACGGGCGGCGCGGAAGACGATGTCATAGGCATTCCATTTCCCGATCCCGGCAAAGGCATCATAAGGGGAATCCGTCTGATTAATGACAGCCGCCATGCCGTGCTTGGTGCGGTCGCCTTCCAGGATCTGAATTTCGTAGCGGTTCTGAAGATACACACCGCTGTTGCCTTTGGGCTTCATGATGAGGAACTCCACATGCAGGCGCACGTCGCCATAGGCTTTCTTGGTGACGATATCAGCGGCACCGTATTTGCCGCCATCGGCTGCGCGGTCATCGGTCATGATGGTGGTGCCGCCATCCACAGGATCCTCCACGACTTTCCATTTGATGGGAAGGGCGGAGCCAAAGCGCGGCCCCTCCCAGTAGGTCCATTTTTCATCCAGCATCTGGCGGCTGCCATCGAGGATGAGCTCCGCGCCTTCGACAGGCTTGGCCCCGACACCGATGGCCTTCTCCTCCGCATGGGTGATGGTGGCCAGGGTGAAGAGGAGCAGGAAAGAAAGGGAATATTTCATCAGGGTGTGCCCTCTCAACGTCGCTGGAGGGCACCGTCTCGCAGATGAAGCTAAGCTTGTTGATTCCCAAACCGCCGCCGCAGCCAGTCCACGGCCCAGACAGTGGCCAGGGCGACGAGAATGCCGAGCGCGGCTGAAGGCGGGATGTCAGTGGGCCAATGGGCGGCGACGTAGAGGCGAGAATAGGCCACCAGGCATGCCAGGCCATACATGAAGACGCCCCAGCGGCGGTGGAAGAGGGCGATGACGGTGGCCAGGGCGAACATGTTCACCGTGTGGCTGCTGGGGAAGGATTTGCCGCGAGTTTCCCTGCGGGGTTTGCTGGGATGCTGCTGGGGCGTTTTAAAGAGGCGAAGGATGTCCGGTTTCCCTGGTGCGAGATCCCGCACGACGAGTCCGGTCATGGCATCCCGGGGGCGCACGCGGCCGATGGTTTTTTTCAGGGTGTTGGAGACGATGCCGTCGCCAATGCCCACGGCCAGGGCGATGCACAGCAGCATCCAGCGTCCGTGGCTTCCGCCGCGCCAGGCGACGAGAAGCACAACCACAGCAAAGAGAGGAATCCAGGCATTGATGGCCGAGATGGCAGGAAAGAACCAATCCAGGACGGGATGCGTCCAGTGGAGGTTAATCTGCTGAAGTAGCTGGAGATCCCAAGGGGCCATGGAGAGGGAGCCGGTGTTCGGTTTTCGGTGTGCCGAATCCGATCGCGAAAGTGGGGGAGGTTATTCGAAGACGACGGTCTTGTTTTGATAAACAAGCACCTGGTCGCGGACGTGCCACCAGAGGGCTTTGGCGAGGACGGTTTTTTCCAGGTCGCGGCCCAGGCGGACCAGGTCGGGTACGCTGTCCTCGTGGCTGACGCGCATGACATCCTGATGGATGATGGGGCCTTCATCGAGATCCGCCGTCACGTAATGGCTGGTGGCGCCGATGATCTTCACGCCGCGCGCATGGGCCTGGTGATACGGCTTGGCACCGACAAAGGCGGGCAGGAAGCTGTGGTGGATGTTGAGGATCTGGTTCGGGAAGGCCTCGATCATGGCCGGGCTGATGATCTGCATGTAGCGCGCCAGCACGACGGTATCCACGCACTCCTTTTTCAGCAGCTCAATCTGGGCGGCCTCCTGCGCCTGTTTGTTTTCCTTGGTGATCGGAAAATGATGGAAGGGAATGCCGAAGCGCTCCGCCGCCGGCCGCAGGGTCTCGTGATTGGCCACGATGAGCGGGATGTCCACCGGCAGGTCACCGGCCTCATGCCGGGCCAGGAGGTCATAAAGACAGTGATTTTCCTTCGTCACAAACAAAGCCACGCGCTTGCGGCGGCTGGAGAAGTGCAGCTTCAGCTGCATCTCATGGCGGCGGGCCATGGGCTGCAAACGGGCGGCGATCTCCTCCTGCTCCAGGGTGAAGTTTTCCAGGCTCCACTCCAGCCGCATGAAAAAAGTGTCCTGGGCCGGATCAATGTGCTGCTGCAGGTCAATGATATTGCCCCGGTGTGAGGAAATGAATCCGGTGACGTCATGCACGAGACCCGGACGGTCCGGGCAATGGATGAGGAGGGTGGCGGTGTCAGGGGCAGGCATGGCAAGGGGGCCGCAAGAGTCACCCATGGGCGGGCTTTCCGCAAAGAGATATCCCGGATTCATCCTCCCTCCCTACCTGGATGGAGTATGGCGCTGGAGAAACTCAAAGATGAGCTTGCTGCCGAGGTCATCCGGGAGGCCGAGGTTGTGATTGATGCGGCCATGGTCGGTGTCTTCTGCTCCGAAGGCCTGGGCGGGGATGCCTGCGGCGGTGAGGGTGCTGGCCAGGCGATTGGCCTGGGCGGTGGTATCGGCATGGTCTGCCACATGCAGGATGAGGAAAGGCGGGATGCCTTTGCCTGCGCGAATGTGGTTCACGGCGGAGTAATGCTGCTGAAGATCATGGGGACCAAATTTCTCTGGGTGGCCAAATTTGGCGTTCGGCTGGCCCAGGCTCTTACGCCGTGCCTGGGCGGTGGCCACCTGAAGCGGGATGTCAAAGGTGTCGCCATCCACCGGCACACAGCCTTTCAGGATGGAAAAGGGCACGCCTGCAGCCTCCAGGTAACTTTCATCCGTGCAGATCAGAGCCGCCAGTTGAGCACCTGAGGAATGCCCCATGACAAACAGCCGCTCAGGATCCCCACGATGCTGACGGATGTTCTTGTGCACCCAGGCGATGCCCTGGGCCACGTCCTCGACAATGCTTTTCATGGGCACGGTGGGCACGAAGCGGTGGCTCACGGAGACGAAGACGTAGCCCTTGGCCACAAAGGCGGCCGGTTTGTTTTGGATGGATGACTTGTCCCCGCCCTGCCAGCCGCCACCGTGGATCCAAAACACCACCGGCAGGTTTTCGCCCTCGGCAGGTGAATAAACATCCAGCATCTGACGCGGATTGGCAGGCTGGGCATAGGGAATGTCAGGAACGGTCGGGGACATAGGCGCAGGAGAGGTCTGGCCCATGGCAGCGGCAGCCAAAAAAGAAACCAGAAGGGCGACAGGCGGAATGAATTTCATACGCAAGAAGGTTTTTTTCAGATGATGCTTTTGGTTATTCCACCGCCGGTTTCAACCACTGCTGGAACCAGGCGAGCATCTCGCGGCGCATCTCCGCTGTATAGACGTGGCCGGTATCTGGATAGAGGATGCTGCGGAAGGCCTCCCCTGCCCCGACGGTGCGATAGACGTGCCCGGCTTTCTCTTCGATGACGCGGATGCCATCCGCCGGAGAGCCGTAATCCAGGTCTCCGGTCAGAGCCAGAAAGGGGCGGGGGGCCATGAGGGCGATGACACCTTCGGTATCGAAGTGCTTCAGGAGGCCGTAGCTGAAGTAATAGAGACCGTGGGCTTTGAGATTGCCATGATGGATGAGATTTTCATACCGCGTCAGGCAGGCCACGCCGACGGTGGCGGCGATGCGCTCATCCACGGCGGCCAGCCACCAGGCACGGGTGCTGCCCATGCTCATGCCGGTGACGCCGATGCGCTGCACATCCACCTCCGGGCGGGTGCAGAGGTAATCCAGGGCAATCTGATCATCCCGCACGAACATGCCCCACAGGGTACGGCCTAACCAAAGGTTCAGTTTCAGCAGCGCATCCTGGGTCACGTTTGCATAAGGTTGCACGCCGCGATGATAAACATCGCGCGGGCCACTGGGGACATTCTCCGCGCGGTCTCCGTAATAGGGGGCATCCGGGGCGAGAACGACGTAACCGTTTCTCACAAGGGCCTCCCCGATGCTTTCCGGGTCCTCCCCAGGAGTGATGAGGCCGTTTTTATCCGGGGTGGAGGAGTGCAGCCAGAGGACGGCGGGTGCATGAGGCTGACGCTTATCCGGGATAAGGACGAGGGCGCTGATGTCGTTGCCCTCGCCATTGTCCAGGGCCACACGTTCCAGGGTGTAACCGGGGCGTAGCTCGCGGCTGATGAGACGTGCCTTTGGCTTTGCGGGACGTGGCGGGAGGTCTCCAAGGGAGGCGACTACTTTGGCCAGGACATCAGGCCGTTGCTGCTTCCAGGCGTCCGCACTTTCCGGAAGCTGAAACTTGCCGATGGGCAGCTTCTTGTACATCTCAGGCACTTCCGCATCGTGTGCTTTCTCCGCCTCGCGATATTTTGCCGCTGCTTCCGGACCGCCTGGGCGGGGAGGGCTGGGCTTGGAATATTTCAGCACAATCCACTGGCGCAGCACGCAGTCTGCAACGGCACCCGCCACGGAATCCGGCGCGGCGCTGAGGTCGTGAACGGTGACTTTTGTCTGCTGCCTCAGCGCCGTGGTCAAGGCATCACCTGGCTGGCTGGCGAAGACCAGTGCGGTGGTTTCTGCCTGCTTTTGTGCGCGCTGGATGATCTGGCGGTAGTTGGCCTCGTCCTCAGGAGAAGCCGAGGCAGCCGGACTGAGATGGATGACGGCGGGTTTTTCGCGGGCGAGCCATTGATCCAGGTTGGCCAGCATGGCCGCGCTGGTGGTATCGTCCTCCGGCTGAAGGATGACTGCCTTGCCCATCAGGCGTTTTTGCACTGCCTCTCCCTGCTCTTCAGACACAGCACCTCCCAGCAACAAGATATTGGGAAGCTTTTTCGCCTGCCCGAAAGCAGGCCCGGAGGAAACCAGAAGCGGAAGGAGCAGCAGCGCGGGCAGGCAGAGTGATTTCATAAAGACACTCAGAGATCACCCGCCAGCCCCGGCTTCTATCGGCAAAGTTTGGCAACCAGGAGGCCCGCCTGTCCCCTGCCATCAGGGAGTGATGCGCGCACCGGCCTTTTTCAGCTCTTCAATGAGCTTTTTGGATTCGTCGCTTGTGGGATTCCCTTCGATAAAAATCTGGCAGTAGGGGGCCCATTCGCGAGAGCCTTCATTGTCCTTTTTCCACATGCGATGCAGCGGTGTGAAATCGCTGATCTGGTTGTTTTCCAGGAACAGGAACTGCAGGTCCGTCAGCGGCTCCAGCGGGGTCAGGTCCGTGACTTTGTTACCCTTCAGAGAAAGCATGGACAGCCACTTCAGCGAGCCGATGCCGGTGAGGTCGGAGACCTGGTTGCCCTCCAGATACAGGGTCCAGACCTTGGGCAGCTTGAACAGCGGCTTCACATCCTGGATCTGGTTTCCAGCCAGGTAAAGGGAGGTCAGGGAGGCGATGCCGCCCAGGGGGGAGACGTTGACAACCTTGTTGTTAGTCAGCTCCACATACTGCAATGCCTTGCACTCGGCCAGGGCGGCAATGTCGGAGATCTGGTTGTTTCCCACATCCAGGAACTGCAGGCGCTCCAGGCCTTTGATCGGAGTGAGGTCGGTGATCTGGTTTTCCGGCAGGGTCAGGGAGGCCAGGGCGATGCACTTTTCCAGGCCGGTGAGGTCTTTGATGCCCAGGCCTTTGCCCTCGATGATGGAGACGGTGGCCACATCCTCAGCAGTGATGGGTTCCTTGCTCTCGCGCTTGGCGAAGACCTGTTTGCGCACAGCGGCCTCCAGGGCGGCATCTTTAAAAACGGCCACGGGTTTTGGCGGCGGGGCGGGTGCGGCCGGCTTGGCATCGGGCTTTTTCTCGGCTGTCGCAGGAGCGGGTGTGGGAGCAGGCTTCGTGTCCGGCTTTTTCGCGGTGGGGGCCTTGGCGTCTGGCTTCTTCTCCGGGGTGGGCGCAGGTTTTGGTTTCGCCTCGGTTTTCTTTTCTGGAGCAGCGGCGGGGGCAGGCGTCGGCTTCGCCTCGGGTTTTTTCTCAGCAGCAGGCTTGGCTTCCTTTTTCTTTTCTATGTTTGCCACAGGCTTGGGTTTGGCCGGAGCTTCCTTCTTCGCGGCCTCGGCAGGCGGCGGGGTGGCCGGTTTGGGGTCTTGGGCGCTGAGCGGCAGGGTGGCCAGCAGGAGAATGAAGGGGGTGGTCAGTTTCATGCGGGTGGGAATAGATTAGCCCGTTTATACGGCATCATGAGGTTGCTTGTTAGCGTAAAATAGGTTCAGTCCTTTTTTATGGTCAATGTTATCGTCATTCTCGAGATCGACCCCGCGCGGGTGGATGAATTCCTGGAAGTCATCACGTACAACGCGGCGGAGTCCGTGAAGGAACCCGGTTGCCTGCGCTTCGAGGTGAGCCGCCAGTTTGACCAGCCGAACCTCTTCGCCCTGAGTGAAAGCTATGTGGACAAGGACGCCATGGACGCCCACTACCTGACCCCTCACTTTGCCGTCTGGAAGGAAAAATCAGCCACCGGCTTTGTGGCGAAGCGCTGGTCGGTCAAAGGCCCTGTGCTGGAATAAACCACTGTGGAAGACGCCTTCGGCCATCGCATTTCCTACCTCCGCGTCTCCATCACGGACCGCTGCAACGAGCGCTGCCGCTACTGCATGCCGGAGGAGGAGCAGGCCTGGTTCCCCAAGGACGAGGTGCTCAGCTATGAAGAAATGCTGCGCGTGCTGCGCGTGGGAGCGGGCCTGGGCATCCGCAAAGTGCGTGTGACCGGCGGCGAGCCGCTGACCCGCCCAGGTGTGGCGGATTTTTGCGCGCAGATTTCAACAATTCCCGGCATCGAAGAAATCGGCATTTCCACCAATGGCACCCTGCTGGCCAAAGAGGAAAACAGGGTGACCATGGCCACGCGCCTCGTTAAAGCCGGTGTCCGCAACGCAAACATCTCCCTGGATTCCCTGGACCGGGGCACCTACCTGCGCAGCACCGGGCGGGACCTGCTGCCGAAGGTCATGGAGGGCATTGATGCCGCCATCACGGCCGGTTTCCGCAGCATCCGGCTGAACTGCGTGCTGATGAAAAACCAGACCGAGCGCGAGTTTGTCCCGCTGCTCAAGTTCGCCTGGGAAAAGGGGCTGCTGCTACGCTTCATCGAGCTCATGCCTGTCAGCACCCAGGAGGTGCTGGGGGAGGACACTTTCCTGGCTACCGGCACGGCGCGGCAGCTCATCGAGCAGCACACGGGCCCGCTGACGCCGCTGCCGGATTTTCACACCAACGGCCCCGCCAGCTATTACGCGGTGCCAGGTACAGAGCAGAAGATCGGTTTCATCGGCGCGATGACCAACCTGCACTTCTGCGAAAGCTGCAACAAGCTGCGCCTGACCAGTGACGGCAAGCTGCGCCCCTGCCTGGGAAGCTGGCTGGAATTTGACCTCCGCACGGTGCTGCGTGCAGGATGTACGGATGCAGAGCTGGCCGAATTCATTCTCAATGTCGTCGCCCGCAAACCCAAGGAACACGACTTCCGCGACAACTACCAGCCCAACCGGCGGATGATCGCCATTGGCGGATAAAAGGCGTTTGCAGGACGGAACGGCGCAACTCAATGCACCGTCCCGCCGCAACTGGGGTGAAACTAACTTTTGTTAGGCAGGTCCACGAGCATCTGGGCGTTGCTGGGGTAGCGCTCCATGAGCTGGAGGACGCGCTGGATGGCATCAATGGGCTTGTGGCCGGCGAGGCCACGGCGGAGCATGTGGATCTTGTCGAGCTGGAAGGGCTGAAGGAGCAGCTCCTCACGGCGGGTGCCGGATTTGAAGATGTTCACGGCGGGATAATAAAACTGCTCGGCGATCTTGCGGTCCAGCACGAGCTCCATGTTGCCGGTGCCTTTGAACTCCTGGAAGATCATGTCATCCATGCGGCTGCCGGTTTCCACCAGGGCGGTGGCCAGGACGGTGAGGCTGCCGGCCTGGCGGGTGTTACGCGCAGCGGCGAACAGGCGGCGGGGTATCTCCATGGCACCGACGCCCATGCCACCGCTCATGGTGGCACCGCCGGACTTGGCGTTGTTAAAGGCACGGGCCAGACGGGTGATGGAATCCATGAGCATGAAGACATGCTCTCCGCACTCGACCAGGCGCTTGGCACGCTCCACGGCAAAGGCGGCGATGCGGGTGTGGCTCTTGATGTCCTGGTCGTTGGAGCTGGCGTAGATCTCGGCCTTGGGCAGGATGCGCTTGAACTCGGTGACTTCTTCCGGCCGCTCGTCCACCAGCAGGATCATGAGATGCATGTTGGGATGGTTGGCGACAACGGCTTCGGCGATGTGCTGAAGCAGGGTGGTTTTGCCCGCACGGGGCGGGGCGACGATGAGCCCGCGCTGGCCGCGGCCGACGGGGGTGAACATGTCAATCACACGTGTGGTGACGCGGTCTTTGTTCGTCTCAAGCTGGATCTTCTTGTTCGGGTTGATGGCCTTCAGTTCTTCAAACAAAGGCAGGTCGCGCATGGCTTCCGGCGCACGGCCGTTGACCTCCGTGACGCTGGTGATCTGCAGGCCGCGCTGCCCCTTCTGGGCGACGCCGACGACCTGCATGCCTTCCCGCAGGGTGTACTGGCGGATGAAATCGGCGGAGATGAAAACATCATTCGGATGCTGGATGTACATGCGGTCACGCTGGCGCAGGAAGCCATAGCCTTTGGGGGTCAGCTCCAGGATGCCATCGGCCGCTTCCGGCGGGCCCAGGGGGACCTCGGCGCGGAGGCGTTCTTCATCACCACCGCCGGCCTGGGCCTCCCTTTGGGAAGGATGCTGGCGGGCGTAGTTCTGTTGTGGGCCACCGTCGCGGCCGTTGTTATCCCGGTTGCCATCGCGGCCGCCGTCACGGTTGTTGTTATCACGGTTGCCGTCACGGCCACCCTCTCGGTTGCCATCCCTTTGGTTAGGCTGGCCGCCACCGGCCTGCTGGCGGGCGATCTTTTCCTGGCGGAAACGCTCACGGCGCTCCTTCCAACGTTCGAACTTGGACTTGCGGCGCTCCTGGGGAGGCGGGCCATCACCCGGGGCCGGATAAGGAGTGGGGGCGGCAGCAGGTGCGGTGCCTGCATCAGCCGCTGGAGCCGGAGCTTCGGGAAGGACGTGGGCCTCTGCCTGGGCAGGAGCTGGCGCGGCAACAGGCGCGGGCGCTTCAGCAGGGGCGGCAACGGGGGCTGCGGGTTCTTCGCGGGCAGGTTGTTTGGCGGAAGGTCTGGCAGCGCGGGCCGGGCGCGCGGACTTCGCAGGCTTGGCTTCGGCGGCGGGTGGAGCCTCTTCCTGCACCGGGGCAGGTGCGGGGGCGCTCTGGGCAGCCTCGGCCTGCATTTGGGCGAGCATTTCGGCGGCCTTTTTCAGGACGGCGGACTTGCGCACGGGCTTGGGTTTGACGCTGCCGTTGGCACCGGCTTCAGGAGCGGCGGGTGCGGGCGGAGCCTCAGCCACAGGGGCAGGTGCCGGGGCAGGAGCGGCGGGCGCTTCAGGGACCGTGGCGGTCTTCTTGGCTGCGACCTTTTTGGCCGCCACTTTCTTGGTTGCTGCTTTTTTGGCGGCCGCTTTCTTGGCGGTGGCCTTTTTGGCAGGCTTGGTGGGGGTGTCGGTCAGATCGAGCAGGAGTTCTTCGCTCATGGTTTGTTTCAAAATAGGTTAGGAAAGTTCATCGGCGATCTCGTCGGCGATCTCGAAGTTCGCGTGGACGGCCTGGGTGTCCTCGTAATCGTCCAGGACGTCGTAGAGTTTGATGATCGCGCGGCCCACCTCCACATCAGTGATGGTGATGGTGCTGGCGGGTTTGTAGATGAGGTTTTGGGACGTGGGCGTGACGCCTTTTTCGCGCAGGGCGCTGGCCACGTGGAAGGTCTGTTCAAAGGCGGTGTAAAGCAGCCAGTCATCGCCCGCATCCTGCACATCATCCGCTCCGGCCTCGAGGGCGAGCTCGGTGATGGCGTCCTCGGTGAGGCTGCCTTTTTCAATGCGTATCTCGCCCAGGCGGCTGAACATGTAGGCGACGCTGCCAGCATCGGCAAAGCTGCCCTGGTTCTTGTCAAACATGACGCGCAGGTCGTTGGCGGCGCGGTTGCGGTTGTCGGTGACGATCTCCACCATGAGGGCGACGCCGCCTGGGCCGTAGCCTTCATAAGTGATCTCTTCAATGGCAGCGCCTTCCAGCTCCCCGGTGCCTTTTTTGATGGCGCGGTCAATGTTGTCATTGGGGAAGTTGGCAGCACGGGCGGCGAGGACGGCTGAGCGCAGGCGGGCGTTCAGATCGGGATTGGAGCCGCCGTTTTTCGCGGCGACGGTGAGCTCCTTGGAAAGCTTGCTAAAGACCTTGCCGCGCTTCACGTCCACGACAGCCTTGATGTGCTTGACCTTGGACCACTTGTTATGTCCTGCCATGTTGCGATGTGTGGGGTTGGGGGAAAATGGAAGGGTGCTCCGGCGCTTCGCGGGCGGCGGGTCCCGTTCGGAATGAATTGGAATGGAATTGGGGGACGTAGCGGCCTTGCCGCGGTGTCTGCTCTGAAAACAGGCCGGGGCCTGTCGCAGGAAAGGATTTCGTGAGCCTTGGCTTTTTGAAATCGCCGCTCCAATCGCCGGAGCAGTCACCAGTGTTCACCTGGTTGAGAGAACCAGGAACAAGAGCAGTGTGAGGGATGGTCGGGAGAGATGCAAGGTGTTTTTTTCTTCGATGCCGGATGAGCGAGTCGTGTTATGATGCGCGATGACTGACCCGACCCTGCCGATCTGCCCCCGTGAACTCCATGGTTTTGTACGTGTGGCCACGGTGTCCCCTGCCCTGAAGCTGGGCGATGTGCAGGCGAATGTGGCGGTGATCCGCACCGAGATGCAGCGCCTGGCGGGCGAAGGCTGCCGGCTGATCGTCTTCCCAGAGCTGTGCCTGACGGGTTATTCATGTGCGGATCTTTTTTATCTGCGCACCCTCCAGCAGCAGGCGTTGCAGGGCGTGAAACAACTGGCGGAGGCCAATGCGGAGCTGGGCTGCTGCATCGTGGTGGGCCTGCCGCTGGCGGTACAAGGACGTCTGTACAATGTGGCGGCGGTCATCGCGGACGGGGAGGTGCTGGGTTATGTACCCAAGATCAACCTGCCCAATGCGGGGGAGTTTTATGAACGGCGCTGGTTCTCACCGGCCACGACGCTGACCGATACGCACACGGATGGTGATGGCACGCCCATTGGCACGGACCTGCTGTTTGAGGCGACGGATCTGCCAGGTTTCGTTCTCGGCATCGAGGTCTGTGAAGACCTGTGGACGGTGATCCCGCCCTCCAGCCATGCAGCCCTGGCCGGAGCGACGCTGCTGGCAAATCCCTCCGCCAGCAATGAGGTGCTGGGCAAGTATCAATACCGTCGCCAGCTCATCACGCAGCAGAGCGCACGCTGCCTGGCGGCCTATGTATATTCCAGCGCGGGCGCGGGAGAATCCAGCACGGACACGGTTTATTCCGGCCATGGGCTCATCGCAGAAAATGGCGCGTTGCTGGGAGAGACGGAACGTTTTTCTTTTCAAACACGGGTGGCCATTGCGGACATTGATCTGCAAAGGCTGGAGCATGAGCGGCTGCGCAGCACGGCCTTCCGCGATGCCCCGGCGACGCAGTCATATTCACGCATCACTTTTTGTTTGGGGAATTTTGCGGGAGAAGAAAGCCGCACAAACGAGGCCCTCAAAAGGCCGCTGCCAGCGCTGCCGTTTGTGCCACCTGCAGGCGCGGACCGGAAGGCGGTGTGCGAAGAAATCTTTGCCATCCAGGCCACCGGGCTGGCGCGCAGGCTGCGGCAGACGCGCAGCAAGACGGCGGTGCTGGGCCTGTCCGGCGGGCTGGATTCCACCCTGGCGCTGCTGGTGATGATGGAGGCGCTGAAGCGTGCGGACATGCCGCCTGAGGCTGCGCTAACCATTACCATGCCCGGCTTTGGCACCACGCAGCGGACCAAAGGCAATGCGGAAAAGCTGGCGGAGGCGCTGCGCATTCCGCTGCGCACCATCCCCATCGGCGCGGCGGTGGAGCAGCATTTCAAGGACATCGGGCATCCCCCAGGACTGCACGATGTGACGTATGAAAATGCCCAGGCGCGCGAGCGCACGCAGGTGCTCATGGATGTGGCCAACCAGACCGGCGGCTTTGTGGTGGGCACCGGTGATCTTTCCGAATCAGCGCTGGGCTGGTGTACATTCAATGGCGACCACATGTCCATGTATCATGTGAATGCGGGCGTGCCGAAGACGCTGGTGAAGTACCTCATCGAATGGTGTGCGACGGAGCTGTATGCGGATGAGGCCGGCGCAATCCTGCATGACATCATTGACACGCCCATCTCGCCCGAGCTGCTGCCGCTGGCGGCGGATGGCAGCATGGAGCAGAAGACGGAGGACACCGTGGGGCCGTATGAGCTGCATGACTTTTTCCTGTTCCACTTTGTCCGCCATGGCTGCGGTGAAGAGAAGATTCGCTTCCTCGCTCGTCAGGCTTTTGACGGCAAGTATGCAGGCGAGGTGATAGACCAATGGCTCGCCGTTTTCCTGCGTCGTTTTGTGCAGAGCCAGTTCAAGCGATCCTCCATGCCCGACGGCCCCAAAGTGGGTTCGGTGGCGCTTTCACCGCGTGGTGACTGGCGGATGCCGAGCGATTATGGCGGGAACCAGTTTTGAGATGTACGGATAAAGTAAGGCAGAAACGAGCGATGCGAGGATATGAGAATGAGCAGTTATATATCCACGATCGCATACTGGATTTTCAGTGTGGTTTGCCCATTGGGCCTTTCATGCGGAATGGGCCTTTACCTCGTTTTGAACCGGCCTAACGATTGGGCAGGCGGCGTCTTCATGAGCCTTGTCATTGGATCCTTTGGAGCAGCATGCCTCTTCCTCGGTCGCACCTTCTCCTTGCGCGTATTTATTTATCCAAAAGAGGGCTTGATTGTTGCGGGAAAAAGACGGCGGGTCATTGGCGGGAACGAGCGAGTACAAATCACACGCCTACCCGGATTGCATTACTTCGTCATAACCTTTAGTGATGGTGAGACAATCAAGTTTCTGCCTCAATATCCTATTTATAAACAAATGACTTCCTCCGGAGCTGAAGCATTTTGGGAAAAGCTGGTCAAGGTTAAAGAATCGTGAACTGGTTTCTTTTTGAGACCAGGACACCGGCAGCTAAAGCGACCTTGGTTTAACCGTATGGCTAGGATGATGAAAAGCCTTTCCCTCTTGCTGCCGGCGATGCTGTTGCTGGGCCCGTTACCTCTGACCCATGCGACGGAGGAGGCGGTGGACATTGGCTCGCGACGGGAGCTGTTTGTGGACTCCTACCTCATCGATTCCATGAAAGGGACGTCTTTAAAAATGCACCCGCCGGTGAAGGCACCGAGGGCGAAGTCGCCGCTGCCGGTGAACCACATGGTGACGGTGATCCAGGACGGGGACCGCTACCGGGCTTGGTATCGCAGCATGGATCCCGGCTTCAAAGGGCCGTTCCACAGCGGTCATGCGGGGGAGATGGTGAACTATGCGGAGAGCCTGGACGGCATTGAATGGACCTTTCCCAAACTGGGTCTGCATGAGGTGGAGGGATCGAAAGAGAACAACGTGATCCTGGCGAAGATGCCGCCTTTTTTAACCAACTTCATGCCCTTCCTGGATACACGCCGAGGGGTGCCTGCCGAGGAGCGGTACAAGGCGCTGGCGGGCTATCCGGGAGGCGGGGACAAACGCGGCACGACGGAGCCAGGTCGCGGGCTGTTTGCCTTTGTCTCGCCGGATGGCATCCAATGGACAAAAAAGGCGGAGGCCATTCCTTACAACCCGAAATGGCGGCATGCGTTTGATTCGCCGAATGTGTCTTTCTGGTCGCAGGCAGAGCAGCAGTATGTGTGCTACTTCCGCACCTGGACGGACCCGGAGCGGATGCGCAGCATCAGCCGCGCGACTTCGAAGGATTTTGTGACCTGGACGGACTCCGTGGAGATGAACCCGAACCTCCCCAACGAGCATCTTTATACCAGCATGACGCACCCGTATTTCCGCGCACCGCATATCTATATTGCCCTGCCCACCCGGTATGTACCGGGCGTGGGGGAAGCACGAGACAGCGAGACGACGGCGAATACGACGGACGTGCTTTTCATGACCACCCGGGCGGGAACGGAAAGTTTTGACCGGCCGTTTAAGGAGGCCTATATTCGCCCTGGGCTGGACCCCGAGCAGTGGATTAACCGGGCCAATTACGTGGCCTGCAATGTGCTGCCCACGGGCAAGCAGGAGATGTCCATCTATCACCGCAGTGGGGACCGCTATGTGCTGCGCACGGACGGTTTTGCCTCCCTGCATGCCGGGGCGGAGGAGGGCGAGTGCCTGACGAAACCGCTGATTTTTTCTGGCAAAAGGCTGCTGCTGAACCACAGCGGCAGCGCCGTGGGTACCATCCGTGTGGAGATCCAGGATGCCAATGGGGTGCCCGTGTCCGGATTCACCCTGGCAGACTGCGAGCCGGTGTGGGGGGACAAAATCCAGACGGCGGTGAAGTGGAAGGACGGCGCTGACGTGAGCGCCCTGGCCGGAAAGCGCGTGCGGCTGCGTTTTTCCATGAAAGAAGCAGACGTTTTCTCCCTTCAATTCCGTCCGTAAGAGTTTTCAACCTGCCCTTGGCCCCCTTCCGGAGGCGGGCAGGTTGTTGAATTTCCGGTTGCCCTATGGAGGGCAGCGGCTTACTTGCGCGCCCGTTTCACATTTCCGCCAGCCATGCTTGAATTTTTCCGCCGCCATCGTGGTGCCTTCCTCATCACCGTCACCGTGATCATCATCATCAGCTTCTCCGTCTGGGGCGGTTACCAAAGCAGCAATGACCGGATGCAGGGCCAGGCCAGCGATCCTGCCTTCAGAATCTACGGCCGCACCTACACCATCGCCGAAGCCCAGCGCCTGGGCCGCCGCATGGAGGCGATCTACATGCTGCAGATGTTCGACCTGCTGGGCCTGTCCCGCGTGGGCAGCGGCGGCGATGACCAGGGCAACAACATCGTGCTGAACCAAGTGGTGCTGGAGCATGAGATGGAGCGCATGGGCATCCACCCAAGCGACGCGGAAGCCAAGGCTGTGCTGGAAAGACTGCCCGCCTTCCAGGAAAATGGCAGCTTCAGCCCGCAGCGCGCCGCCAATGCCGAAATGATGCTGAATGCCAACGGCTTCAGCAGCGCTGATCTGCTGGAAATCGTGAAACTGAGCATCGGCTACAGCAAGCTGCGCGACCTCGTCGGCAGCAACTACGTGGCCAGCCCGCTGGAAGCTGAAAAAGCCTACGCCAGTGAGCACCAGACGCTGAAAGTGAACACCGTGACCTTCAACCTGGAAGACTTCAAGAAGAAGGCCGAGGTCAAGGATGACGAGATCCAGAAGTATTACGACGAGCAGAAGGACAGCTACAAAACAGATGAGAAGCGCGCCATCAGCTACGTCTATTTTGAAAATCCTCCTGCGGATGACAAGAAGCCCCTGGAAGAGCGCCAGAAGGCAGAGAAAGCCGTGGTGGAGCGCGTTAACAAGTTCAATGCTGCCAGCATCGAGCCCGGCGCGAAATTTGACACTATCGTCAAGGATCTGAAGGAAAAGACACTCACCGCCGACCTCTTCACCCAGGCGGCTCCCCCGGAAGCCCTGAAGGCTGAAACGGAACTGGTGAATGCCATCTTTGCCAACAATCCTGAAGTGCGCCCCATCAGCGACCCGGTTAAGGGAGCCAACGGTTATTACATTTTCTCCGTGACCAAGACGGAAGAGCCGAAGCAGAAGGAACTGACGGAAGTGAAGGACAGCATCAAAGAAACACTCGTGGCCCAGAAAGCCCAAGAAGAGCTGACCAAGGCCGTGAATGAAGCCCGCACTGCCCTGGTGGACGGCATCAAGGCCGGCAAGAAAATCGCCGATCTGGCCAAGGAGCAGAAGCTGACGCTTTCCCCGCAGGTGGACGTGACCGTGGCCGAGCCTGACATGGCTGTGGAAAACAGCAATCTCATCGCCCGCCAGGCCCAGGACACCCCCGCCGGTGAACTGAGCAAAGTGATTGACACCGAAACCGGTGCCCTGCTGGTCTATGTGGCCGCCAAGGAACTGCGCAAGCGCGACGACAGCGCCGCCCTTCGTGAGAACATGGGCACCAGCCGTGCCGACCAGGAGCGCAGCCGCCTCTTTGACGCGTGGTTCTCCCGCCGCCGTGAAGAATCCAAGGCCAAAATGCTCGTCACCCAGGAGGCCTGAAGCTTGGCTAGAAAGGGACGTGCCCTCTCATGAGCGATCCGATCCCCCATCTTGAAGACCTGTTTGATGAAGCCAACGGTCACCTGGCCGTGGGTGAGCTGGAAGAGGCGATTGTTCTTTACCGGCAGTGCGTGGCCCGCGATCCGCAGTTTTTCGACGGCTGGCAGGCGCTCGGCATGGCTCTCCTGAAAACCGGCGAGGTGAAGGAGGCCATCGGGGCCGGCCTGATGGCCACCACATTGAAGCCCAATGATCTGCTGGCCTGGACCGGGCTGTCCCAGATGTATGTGCGCAACGGCCAGATCGCCGAAGCGGAGGATGCGAAGGGCAAGGCACGGATTCTTTCACTGGGCGGCCGGGTGGTGAAGGATTGATCTTCCTCTCTGCCCACTGCTAAGGACATCTCAATCCTGCGGGATAAAGGTTGAGCAGAGACGGGGGCCGCGTAAAGCTTGCCCTCCCCGCCATGTCCGACCTTTTGAGCCATCCCCTCTGGCAAGCTGATTCCCTGGGCTCCCCCCTGCCTGACAATGAATTCGGCGTCAGCGTCTCGCTGCCGCTTTGGAGTCATGTGGTGGGGTATGAAGAGGGGGATCAGGACATTGTTTCCAAATTCCGCTCCGGCTATCCGCGCTTTTGCTGCCCGCCGGCCATCAGCGCCCTCTTTGTCCAGGCCGAAAAAGAGCTGGGGCAATCTGGCGAGCGGGCCATCGTTTTCCCACGGCTCATCCATGCCCAGCGCTGCCTGGAATTCATAGCCCGGGAAGGCTTCACCGGCAGGGCGGTGGAATGGCGCGGGCAGAAGCTGGGCGTGGCCCTATTCCCGGCAGAGGCCTATGTGAAGGCACGCCAGTTTTGGCGCTTCTGCGGAGAAGTGGTCAGCACCCGCCAGGCCAGCCACGTCCTGGGCCAGACGACCGGCAGCATCACGAATACCGAAGGCCAAACCGCCAGCGCCACCATCCGCCAGCGCCTGGCTAACCTGGCCGGGCAGCAGGCGGAGGACGTCTTTCTTTTCCCCTCCGGTATGGCGGCCAACTATGCGGTACACCGCATGCTGACCACGCTGCGGCCGCACTGCAAAACGGTGCAGCTTGACTTCCCCTACGTGGACGTGCTGAAGCTGCAGCAGACCTTCGGCAGCGGGGCCCATTTCATGCCGATGATCGAAGACGGCGAATACGAAAAGCTGCGCCTGTTGCTGGCGGGGGAAAAGATCGCCGGACTTTTCTGCGAAGCGCCGAGCAATCCACTGCTCCGCTGCGTGGACCTGCCGCGCCTGCTGGCCCTCCGCTCAGAAGTGCAGCCGGATGTGCCGCTCATCGTGGATGACACCATCTCCACCTCCGTGCATGCCGATGCCTGCCGGGTGGCAGACGTGGTGACCAGCAGCCTGACCAAGACTTTTTCCGGTGCCGGTGATGTCCTGGCCGGCAGCGTCATCCTGAACCGAGCTTCCCCGCATCACGCCGCCTTTTCCGCCTTTCTCAAAGAGCACGCGGATCATGAACTCTGGTGCGAAGATGCCGTGGCCTTGGAACAGAACTCCCGCGACTTCGTCCAGCGTGCCGAAGCCATGAGCCGCAATGCTCTGGCCCTGGCAGAATACCTGGCCGCCCACCCGAAGGTGGAGCGCGTCTGGCATGCCAAACAGGACGGAGGCCCCGGATACGAATACATCCGCCGCGAAGGAGGTGGCTACGGCTGCCTTTTCTCCATCCTGCTGAAGGATGCCGCCAGGACCAGCGCGCCCTTTTACGATGCCCTGCGCATTTGCAAAGGGCCCAGCCTGGGCACCGATTTTACCCTCGTCTGCCCCTATACCCTGCTGGCCCACTATGAGGAACTGGACTGGGCGGAAAGCTGTGGCGTACCCCGCCACCTCATCCGCATCTCCGCCGGCATTGAGGACATCACCGACCTCATCGCCCGGTTTGACGAGGCTTTAGGCAGCTGAAAACAAAGCCAAAACGCAGCACCGTTACCGATGCTGCGTTTAGAGTTAGGGGTTTTTACAGAGTCCGCTCAAGATCACTGGACCTCAATCCGGCGGGGCTTGGCGGCTTCCTTGACTGGGAGCTTCAGTGTCAGCACGCCGTTTTCCAGATTAGCCGTCAGCTTGTCCTCGTCCACGGGCGTGTTCAGGCGCAAGCGGAGCTGGTAGCCGAGCGGAGAAAGCTCGCGATGAAGCGCCTTCCAGCCTTCCGGCACGACCGCCGTCTGGCGCTCGCCACGGATGGAGAGGACATTGTCCTCCAGGTCAATCTTGACGCCGCTTTTGGCGACGCCAGGCATCTCGACCCGGACCTCATACACATCGGCATTGCCGCCGACGGTGTAGAGAGGCTTTTGCAGGGTCTCCGTCACGCCCACACTGGGGGCGGAGCGGGTGGGGGTGGAAGGAGAGCAGGTGGTGGGGGTGCAGGTAGCATTCATAATGAGTTAAAATTAGGCAGGGTGAAAGTGAAAGGAGGATGAAGGAGGCGGGCGGCTGGCACCCGCCTCCGATGGGGGGTTAGCTGACCTGGATCAGCTTGGGTTTCCGCTCTTCCTGCTTGGGCAGGGTCACGGTCAGGATGCCGTCTTCCAGCTTGGCAGCGATGGCATCGCCCCGGACTCCTTCAGGCACGGAGACGGAACGGCTGAGGGAATAGGATTCCTCCTTGTCGCCGTCTTTCTCGCTGCGCTCGGCGGAGACGGTCAGCAGGCGGTCATGGACCTCCACCTTCACGTCTTCTTTCTTCAGGCCGGGCAGCTCAAAGCGGGCATAGTAGTTGTCCTTGTCCTCATAGACATCCGTCGCCAGGCGGCCAGAGGCAGCGCCAGGCATGAATTCACCCAGCAACTGGCCCACCGCAGGAAAGCCTGCAAAGGGATGGCGGAGCCACTGGTCAAAGTCAGCAACGCGACCGAGGTCAAAGGAAGGAGCATAGCGTGTCAGTTTCATGGTATTTGAGTAGGTTAAAGTTTAAATGAGTGGTGTCGTATAGACGCCTCCATACATGTGCATAGCTTGTGCCAAACCTAAAACGACCCAGTTAATACCCTGAATATCAACATATTAAACCAAAGAAACACCTTTTGATGAGCACTTTATTTTGAGACATAATGGCCTTTATAGAGTCATACCGATTCTAATCAGTTGCCATTTTGACTCTCGGCAAACATTAAATAAAAAACCCGGGCCTTGCTGAGGCCCGGGCGATGTATTTGCTCGTTTTAAGCAGTCTTATTTCCCCGCGGTGGCCGCTGCGGCAGCCTGGGCCTTTTTCGCGGCCTTGGTCTTCATTCGGATGTTGAGGAACTCCACCATGATGGAAAAGGCCATGGCAAAATAGACGTAGCCTTTCTGGAAGTGAACGTGGAAGCCTTCGGCGATGAGTGTGGTGCCGATAAGGAGCAGGAAAGAAAGCGCCAGCACTTTCACCGTCGGATGCTTGCTGATGAAATCGCTGACCGTTCCGGCAAAGATCATCATGAACCCGACGGCAATCATGACGGCGATGATCATGACCATGATGTCATCCACCATGCCCACGGCAGTGATGACGGAATCCAGGGAAAAGACGATGTCCAGAAGCGCGATCTGGATAAGGATGGAACTCAAGGCCGCCCGCCCGACACCGGTGGCATGGGCCTCTTCATGAGCGCCTTCCACCTTGTGGTGAATCTCCTTCGTGCTTTTCCACAGCAGGAACAGGCCGCCGAGAATGAGGATGAGATCCTTTCCCGAGATATCGTGTTCCCACACAGTGAACAAGGCCGAATTAAGCTGCATGACCCAGGTGATGCACAGCAGCAGGATGACCCGGCTGACCATGGCAAAACCGAGGCCGAGGAAACGGGCACGCGGGCGCTCCGCCACCGGCAAGCGGTCCACCAGGATGGAAATGAAGACGATGTTATCAATGCCCAAGACGATCTCCATAATCGTCAGAGTGGCCAGGGCGATCCACGCTTCCGGGCTGGAGATCCATGACATGTCGAAGACATTGACGGCAAGAAGGGGCAGCAGGTCCATAGGGTGTGTGTGTGGGCGATGCTAGCGCAGGTTATGCCAAGGGCAATGCGTGTGTGCAGCCATTTTTCGCCGCCCTGCCCGCGTCATCCCACCAGCCAGAAAAACACAATGGCGATTGCCGTCGGCGGCAGGGCACCCACGAGGAGGCCCAGGGGGCTGATGCCTTCATCTTCAAAGACCTTGGCAGATTGCAAAATGCCGATGCCAGCAGGATTCGGTGCATTGGCGATGACGGTGAGGCCACCCCCCGTCACGGCCCCGGCGACGAGTGCGTATTGCAGATCCGGGCTGATGCCTTCCACCAGGGAGCCGAGATAAGTCAGCGCGGCATTGTCCGTCAGAGCAGTCAGGCCGGTGGCCCCAAAGAACAGGGCAGCTCCGTTCAGGCTGGAGATCAGCGGTTTCAGCCAGTAACCCTGAAGAGAACCCAGGGTGACCAGACCGGCCAGGAAAAAGCCCACCAGCAGGCCTTCCTTCAACTTCAATTTGTCCTGGTATTCATGGGTGGCGGTCACCAGGCCGAGGAAGAGCATAAAGACGCCGAAGAACACATCCGGATAATGGGCAAAGGCCACTACCGCCGCGAGAAAGCCCATGTGCATGAGGGTCAACCAGACAGGCACAGCCCCGCTGGTGTTGGGGACGGCGGTCAGGCCTTTTAGCTCCCGCCGGAAGAGGAAGGTGATGAGGGTGGTGGAGCAGAGGCAGCTCAGCACGGCACGCCAGCCAAAATTCATCATCATAAAGGGCGTGTCCCAGCCCCACTTGGCCGCCACCATGAGCACCGGCGGTGCGGCAAAGTGGGTCAGCGTACCGCCGATGGAGACGTTCACAAACAGCAGGCCGAGGGTGGAGTAAGCCAGCTTCTGGCTGATGCCGTGATCAAAGTAACGGCGCTTGAGCACCAGTGCCAGCAGAGTCATTGCGGCAGGTTCGGTGATGAAGGAACCCAGCACCGGACCGACGACCAGAGCGGAGACATAAAAGGCGATGGCCTCCTTCATGGGCAGCAACCTGGCCACGAAACTGATCACGCTTTCCGCCAGTTTCACCACCGGCCGGGTGGCCGCCACCACCATGACCACGAGGACGAATTTGGGCTCGGTGTAATTAAGCCCTTCGATGTAAACCACCGCCTCATGCACCGATCCCGTTAGGGCGATGATGCCGGCAAAAAGAGCGGCAGCCCAGAGACCAAAGACCACTTCGGTTTCCGCCAGGAAATGCAGCAGGTTTTCCTTGATGGAGCCTTCAGGATACTGGTGTGCCCAATGAGCAAAACGCTTGACCGAAAAGGTGTGCAGGACAGCCAGCGCGAACAGCACCGTGGCCAGGATTTCCATGGGTTCGGGGGACATCCGGCCACATTACTGAGGGATGTCTGCAAGGCAACCCAAAGCGGTCCCCAAACCCATGAATGCAGCCACTCAGTCTCCCACGATGGTTGTGAAGCCGCCGTAGGCCATGCGCTTGTAGTCGAATGGCGGTTCCTTACCACTTTTGGAAGGGCACATTTCTTCCATGCGCGGATCGGCCATGACCTTGGCATTCACTTCATCGCGATGCTCACGCGATTCATAAACGATGTAGGCAAAGACGACTGTCTCGCCCTCTTTGGTGCCGGCCAGAGCGGGGAAAGAGACCATCTCTCTGGCCTCCTTGTCTTCGGCCACGCACTCACGATAGTCGAGAGCACCGTATTCCATCCAGATGCCACGGGCTTTTTCAGCGATGGCCTGATATTCTGGAATTTTGTCCTGGGGAACAGGAATGACGAATCCATCAATGTATTTTGACATAATGTTAGTTAGGCTTGGGGTGAATGTTACCGGCGGACAAGGCCCGCCCAGGCTTTGCGCTCGACCCACAGGAGGTAAAGAGCTGCCATGCTGATAAAGGCCATCATGCCGAGGGTGCCGCCGCTGCCGGTCAGATCTTCAGCAATGAGCGCGTGATAGGCCAGGATGTTGACGATGATCGGCCCGAGAAAAAGCAGCCCGATGTTCCGCGTGCGCGGAATGATGAGCAGCAGGCCGCCCACCAGCTCGCACACCTTGATCAGCGTCAGCATGCCGGTCGGTGCGATGGCTCCCATGAAGAGAGCGGCAGGAGATCCTTCTGCGGGCATGTCCTCGGGTGCCGGCTGGACTAAATTAAACAGCACCACGATGGAGCTGGCGATGAACAGCAGACCGAGGAGGGCGCTGACGATGGATGGGATGTATTTCATGTGGAAGTGATGAAGGACTGAGCGCGGCGGATGGATTTCAGGCCTTGTTGACGAAGCCTGGATCCATCCAAAAGACCTCCCAGACGTGGCCGTCAAGATCTTGAAAATCGCGACCGTACATGAACCCGTGCTCCTGGGGTTCGTTAAACGTGCTGCCCCCGGCAGAAAGCGCCCTGGCCACCAGCTCATCCACCTCCTCCCGGCTTTCACAGGACAGGGCGATGAGCACCTCCGTGCTTTTTTTGGCATCCACCAGGCTGTTGCCCTTCGGCATGAAGCCCTGGAATTTTTCATGCGTGAGCAGCATCGCATAAATGCTCTCGCTGATCACCAGGCAGGCGCCTGTTTCATCGCTGAACTGCTCATTGAATGCATAACCAAGATTGCTAAAAAACGCCCTGGATCTCGGCAGGTCTTTGACAGGCAGATTCACGAAGATCGATTTGTTAGTCATGGCAGAAGGGAGTGTGAAGAATTCGCAGGAGAGGGTGTGAACGGCTGTTCAAAGAGATGACGAACGGGCAGAAACGGCCAGGACAGTGAATCTGTTTTTGATGCATTATTCCTCCTGCTTGGGACTGAGCAGAGCCGCGAGGCTTTCCAGACTTTCCGTCCAGCCTCGCTCAATGCCCATGTGGACAAAGGAATCGCGGATGGCGGAGGTTTCGAAACGGATGCGGATCGCCAGTGCCGTGCGCTGCCCCTGGTCATGGAAGGTTACGGTGGCCCACATGATGCCAGCGGGGTTGGTTTCCTCCGGAGTGCGGCCTGGCTTCACCAGGTCATGCCAGGCGGGCGGATGCCCGGTGCAATCCATGGTGAAGATGAGGCGGGTGGGTTCATTCACTTCCACAAACCGGCCGCTCAGAGCATAGTCCTCACCCTCTGGGCTGCGCATGCCGATGCGGTATTCACCGCCACTGCGTGCATCCAGGTCGCAAACCGGATTGGTGAAGCTGTGCGGCCCCCACCATTGCGCCAGCATGGCAGCATTCGTCCAGGCTTGGAAGACTTGTGCAGGTGGGGCATGGAATGAGCAACTGAACACCCATTCGTCGGCACCCGGCCTGGCGGCGAGGTTTGACTCCAGACGGTCGAAGTTTTCCTCGTTCGCGCGGATGATGAAGGGGCGCAATTTTTCGGCCTCCTCCTCTGTTGGAAAACGCATCCTCCAGGTGAGTTGGGAACCGCCTTCGGCCTCTTTAAAATCCATGACCATTTCAAAATGGTGGATGGGTTCCAGATGGCGGAAGACGATGCGAGACGGTGGCACGACCTCCGTGAACTCATTGATGTTGGCGTAATCCTTCCCGTCCGGGCCATGCATGATGAACCTCCACTGGCCTCCCACCCGCAGGTCAAAGTCCTCAAAGGTATTGGTGAACCCCTCCGGCCCCCACCAGTGAACAAGCTGATCTGCCTGACTGAAGGCGGCGAACAGCCTCTCCCGCGAGACGGCAAAGAACCGGGTACTGCGGATTTCAGCCTGCGGAGTGGTGGATGGAAGGATGGGAGGGGCGGAGGTCATAGGTCAACAGCCGTCTTCATAACCTTTTAGGCAGTCGGAGATTCCTCGATGGTGGTTACCATCCAGCCGATGCCGAATTTGTCCTTCACCATGCCGAAGCAGGGAGACCAGAAGGTCTTGCCAATGGGCATGGTGACCTGGCCTTCGGCAGCGAGGGCGTCAAAGGTGCTGCGGGCTTCCTCTTCGGTCTGGAGGCTGAGGGAGAGGGTGAAACCGCTGAAGGATTCGGGTTCGCCGCAACCGTCGGAGGCCATGATCATGCTGCTGCCGATGTGGAAGGAGGAGTGCATGATCTTCTTTTCAAACCCGGGGGCCAGCATGTCTGCGGGCGGCGGGTCCGGGGCCTCATCAAAGCGCATCACCATGCCGATCTCTGCGCCGAGGGTGGTGCGGTAGTATTCAAGGGCTTCTTCGCAGCGGCCGCTGAAAAAGAGGTAAGGCTCAACGATGGAGGTTTTCATGATTTTAGATTTCTGTGTTGTTATTGGTTAGGCTGACAAGGGACAGTTGAGTTCGGTGCGGTAGGCGGCGGGATCCTGGGTGTTGTGCGGGCCATCCACGTAACGTTCCCAGAAGCTTCCAGCCAGAGGGAGGCCTTCTTTGCCCAGCACTTCCATGAACTGGCCCCAGGCCTGACCGAGACCTTCATAGGGTCCGGTATAAAAGGTGCGCACGACTTTGGCCGCAGGCAGTTCACCTGCATACACCCGGCCTTCAGGCTGGACTGGTGCGGAAACGGGCACGCCGACTTCGAAGTCGAAGGTGTCCGGGGACATGATGAAATGATGGGAGAATACCGGGCCGGCTGGGCCAATGCCCTGGGCGGAGGCAATGCCGATGACCTCCTGCATGGCGGGCCCCATGACTTCCTGAATCTGCTCACGCGGAATGGTGAAGCGGATGACGGCAGCGGGCTGGGCCTCGGTTTGAACGATGGAGATGGGATCAATCATGGTGGGTGGCAGTAATGGATGCTAAAAGAGCGCTTAATGGTCCAAACGACGTTGGATGAAAAAGCAGATACTGAGAACGAGGACCGCGAGGCAGAAGAGGATGGCCCCTGTGCGGAGGGCCGCAGCGGTGGTGAAGCTGAGGCCTATGCCGGTTCCGAGCGCCACATAGGCGGCCACGCAAGCGGGGCACTTGGGCATCAGGAGCAGCAACAGGCCGGAGAGCAGCCCGGCACAACAGGGCAGCAGGGACTTGCCACGGCACTGGCAGGCGGATTTCATGAAGCGCAACAGTCGGAGGGTTTCTCAGCGGCGGCGGACTGGCAGCATGCCCCCTTCCCTGCCGTTTCATAACGATCGTGATGCCGCCACCAGGACGTGGGGTTTTCCAGATGCGCCTCGTCCCTGCCCTTGGGGGCGAAGTCGAGAAAGAAATAAGCTCCGTCAATGTCCTCCATACCGCGGCCGAAGACGGCGTAGGTCTGGAAGATGTCGCCCACCTCGTTTTTGTAAAAGACGCTCATGCCGGGAAGCTCCTCGATCTCGCACTTCTCCAGGCGGTAATTATAAAACACTTCCTGGCCGAGTTGCTCAGGTTTGAAGGAGACGCCGAAGTCGTAGTTAAAATCGCTCTCATAGGAGGAGACCCAGGAGAACTTCCAGCCCATGCGCTTTTTGAATGTGGCAATCTTTGGCATGGGGGCGCGTGAGATGACGGCATAGGAGAGGTCACGCTGCTGAAAGTGGATGCGCGCAGGGTCCACATGATCCGCAGAGAAGGAACAGCCGACGCAGCCCTCCTCCCAGTCCGGGCCGAACATGAAGTGTTGCACGATGAGCTGGCTGCGTCCGTCAAATAGGTCCGCGAGAGTGACAGGGCCGTCCGGCCCCTGGAAGGTGTATTCCTTTTCCAGCTTCATCCAGGGCAGGGCCTGGCGTTTTTCCGTGAGGCGGTCCTTCTGGCGCATGAGTTCCTTTTCCTCTTCCAATAGCGCCTGGCGCTGGGCCAGCCATTCATCGCGGGTGACCACAGGGTGGTCTTTGATTTGTTCGGACATGGGGGCGGCTTTCATGCTGGGAAGTAGTCAAGGGTCGGAAGGCGGGGGGATCAGGCTCTCGGGGCGGTCTCGACGATGGCCTTCATGCTGGCGAGGCCCTGGACGAAGAAGTCTCCGCACATTTTGTCGCAGTCCATGACGAGGCTCATGGCCTTGCCCATGAAGTTGTTTTTGCCGCTCATGGTCCAGGTGACGAGGGTGCCGGTGCCTTCGGGCTTGAAGGTGAAGTCCACATCGCTGACGCCCTCGAAGGGGCGGATGAACTCCAGCTTCATGCGGACGAGCTCGCCAGGGCGGCTTTCAGTGATGGTCTGGCGGCCTTCGCCGACTTCATTGTTGCCGGACCATTTCATGATAGCGCCTTGGCCTGCAGGCGGGCCTTCAAATGATTCGGTAGCATTGGGGTCGAG
This sequence comes from Prosthecobacter sp. SYSU 5D2, assembly GCF_039655865.1. Classification (NCBI taxonomy): domain Bacteria; kingdom Pseudomonadati; phylum Verrucomicrobiota; class Verrucomicrobiia; order Verrucomicrobiales; family Verrucomicrobiaceae; genus Prosthecobacter; species Prosthecobacter sp. SYSU 5D2. The sequence goes on from NZ_JBBYXL010000001.1 coordinate 37,770, forward strand.
GTTGGCCCAGGGGGACCAGGCTTCCCATTTGCGCAGGTCGTTCACCTGCTCAAAGACGACCACAGGCGGAGCCGCCATGGTGGCAGAACGGGTGACTTTAAAGTCCTCCGGCTGCATGGTGATGACGATGGCGAGGATGGCCAGGATGACGGCGAGACCGATGAGGATTTTAGAGAACATGGCCAACAGTGTTTACGGATGGTTTATAATTAGGTGGAGAATGGGATGAAAATCAGCCAGGCTGATGTTCGAGGTCGTGGAGACGTTTGGTGAGCAGGTTGCGCTCGGAGGCCATCTCGGTCAGCTCCAGGGCGGCGCGGAGATGGGCGGCGGCGGTGGTGTACTGATGGCGCTGGGCTTCCAGCTCCCCCATGACGGCGTGAAAGAGGTGGTAGGAATCCAGCGGCTGGCGGTCCAGGATGGATTCTACCGCAGCCAGAGCTTTGGCCGGGCCTTCCACCTTGGCGAGGGCGACGGCGCGGTTCAGGGCGATGATGGGGGACCGGTTTAGCTGAAGCAAATGGTCATACAGACGAAGGATCTGCGGCCAGTCGGTGGAGGCGGCATCTGGGGACAGGCTGTGACAGGCGGCAATGCCGGCCTGGAGATGGTATTCGCTGGCCTGGTCCCCCTGGGCGGACTGGCCGAGGTGGAGGATGCCGCGCTGGATCATGCGGACATCCCAGCGGCGGCGGTCCTGCTCCTCCAGGCGGAGGATTTCGCCCTCGCCATCCAGGCGGGCGGGCAGGCGCGCGCCATTGAGCAGCATGAGGGCCAGGAGGGCATGGGTGCGGGGCTGGTCGCCAGCCGGGTGCTCTGCCAGCAGGGAGGCCAGGCGGATGGCCTCGTGACAAAGCTCCTCGCGGATGAGGCAGTCGCCACGGGAAGCTTTGTAGCCTTCATTAAACAGCAAGTAGATGATCTGGAGCACGGCATCCAGACGGGCAGGCAGGTCCACACCGGCGGGAATCTCAAAGGCGACTTCGTCCTCCTGGAGCTTCTGGCGGGCGCGGGTGAGGCGCTTGGCGATGGCGGCTTCGGAGGTGAGGAAGGCGCTGGCGATTTCCTGCGGACTGAACCCGCACATGACCTTCAGTGCGAGGGCCGTCTGGGCCTCCTGCGGGAGCTGCGGATGGCAGCAGGCGAACATGAGGCGCAGGCGGTCATCCTTGATTTCATCATCAAACATCGGTTCCTGATGAGGATCGGAACCGGCCAGGCGCTGCTCGACGTATTCGATGATCTTCGGCTGCTTCTGCTGGAAGCTGGACTCGCGACGGACCAGGTCCAGGGCCAGGTTTTTCGCCGTCTGCATAAGCCAGGCAGCCGGATTGGCCGGGATGCCGTAGAATGGCCACGTTTGCAAAGCCCGAACCAGGGCCTCCTGCACCACATCCTCCGCCATCTGAAGGCGGTGGATGCCGAAGATGCCAGTCAGAATGGAGACCAGCTTTCCGGCCTCATGGCGGAAAAGGTGGTCGGCAAGCTGGCTGACGCCGGGATCGGCGCTGGAGGGCTGGGGGGACATGCAGTTGGTTAGGCGGCAGCAGTGGCCATCTGGTCTTCGCGGATCTGCTTGAAGGTGGGGCATTCCGGGGCGACGGGGCGGACCTCGGCGGTGCAGCCGCACTCCAGCATGGGCCACTCCTGGGCGATGCTGACGGCCTCTTCCATTGTGTCCACCGTGAGCATGAGGTAACCGCCGATGCTTTCCTTGGATTCGGCAAACGGACCGTCCGCGACGTGGCTGCCTTTTTTGCCGGAGATGACCTTGCCTTCTTCAAAGAGAGGCTGGGCGGCCTTCATCTTGCCCTGCTCATGCAGGCGCTCAAACCAGGCCATGGTCTGCCCCATGATCTTCTGCATTTCCTCCGGCGAAAGGTTTTCCTGCCAGCGGGTGGTGCGGAAAAGAACCATGTAGCCGGGATTTGGGGCGGAGTTTGCGGGCATGCTCATAGGGGTCAAAAGTGGGATGAATGAACGTCGTCTTCAAAGGCATGACGAACGAGCTTCACGGTCCAGGACATGGAAACTGATTTTTTTTGAATTTCCTGAACCGGAGCAGAAAACGCCCCCCGTCGCCCTTACTCTTCCGCCCTGTGCAACACCATTTGCGGGAAGGGAATGTTCCAGCCGTGGCGGGTGGCGGACTCCAGGGCGGCGCGCTGGAGCAGGCGAGTGAGGCTGGGGAAATTCGGAGCCTGGGTGCCCGCGAAGACGCCGACGATGAGGAAATTCAGCGATGAATCGGCGGCCTGGTCGAACTCGACAATCACATTGACCAGCTCTTCTTCGCGCATTTTTTCCAGCAGCACACGGCGCACGTCCGCCTTGAGGGTTTCAGGAATCACGGACAGCGCCTCCGCCTGGTGTTTATAGTCCAGCCCCAGGGTCATGGAGCGGGCAAAGCCGCCGGAGAGGCAGGACACGTCCGCCTGCATGAAGTCACCAATGGGCATCCAGCGTTTCAGGCCGCCGCCATGCAGAAGCTCCACGCGGTCAGGCGTGATGTCCGCTACCTGCGCGAAAAGCGTGCCGTCTAACAAAATGTATGACCTTTTGGCGCAAGGGAACCAGGGTTCATCCAGGCCGCTGGGGCGTGAGGTCATGGTGGATAACATGTCCAGCGGAATGCGCAGGCCCGGGCCGCCGATGACCAGGTTGGTGAGCTGGGTGAACATATGGATGGCTCCCACCCGCCAGGGTACGCCGTCAATGTAAACCCGCTCCCCTTCCCGCACCTGGCCGAGGTTGAGCATCATCTGCAGGTCCTTCATGTGGCGGGCGATGCCGGACTTGGCCGTCATCAGCATGGCCCCCACGGCAAAGAGCGCGAGGCCGCCGAGCAGCCAGTCCCCCCGTGCATACAGCACCAGCAGCGCCGCACCCACGGCCAGAACCAGGCTCACGCCCTCATGCACCACATCCAGCACCCGGCTGGAGAAGCTGAGCTTCTGGTACTTCTTCACCGGTACGATCTTCAGCGCGTAATAATAGGCCCCGCGCAGGCCAAAAAGGACAACAAGGAAGGCCAGCACAGCCAGGGCAATATTGGCCCCCCGGACAAAGATGAAATCCGTGACCTGGCTGCCCAGCTCTGACCAAAAATTGCCGGACGCAGCTTCCAGCGTGCCCAGTTCATAGGCCATCACCTCCACGCGGTTGGCCACTTCATCACGGCGCTCCCGCCAGTTTTCACGGGAGGCGGTGAGCTCGGCAACCAGGCTTGGATTGGCCTCAGCGGAATCGGCTTTCATGTTGGCCAGCAGATTTTCCACCTCGGCCAGGGCGCGCTCGGCCTGCTGCAGCTGGGCTCTTTGAACGTCCAGGGCCTGGCGCAGGGTCTGGATCTCCTGCGGCTTGCGGGTCATTTCGCGCAGGTCGCTGAAAATCGGCGTCAGCAACTGACCGATCTCATCCTGCAGTTTCATGGGCGCCTGCGCTTCCTTCTGCGCACTGAGGTCCACCAGGGAGTCACGCCCGGTGACCATGACATTAAAATCGCGCTCCACTTCCTGACGGCGTTTTTCCAGCCGCTCGATCTCCGCCTGCGCTTCCTGTTTGCCCGTTTCGGACGTTTCCTCGCGCAGGCGCTGGCGCTGCTCATCCAGCTCCTTGCGCAGGCTTTCACGCGTCAGCAGCAGGGAGCTGAGCGTCTTCCTTTTATCCGGTGCCGCCTGTTCCGCCTGGGCGGGCACGCCATCCTTGGGCACTTCCGTCTGCGCGGTCAAAACCAGAGGCAGCAGCAGAGAGAAAAGACCGGTCCGTAAAATCCAAAACAATCGCATATGTTAATACACTACGGACGCCCTCCTTTGCAAGGCGGTGTCTGTTTGTGGCTACGGCATTGCTCTCATGCCAGCCCTCGCTAAAGTAAGCCTCCCATGAATGCGCCGCGCCGACCACGCAAGCCCCAGCCACCTGCACGCCCAGCCGCCCCCACGGTGCCGCTGGGCATGGTGATCCAGGCCCATGACCAGTGGCTGAGCAGCCAGCCGGGCAAGCCCGCGCGCGGCTCCCTGCGGGAGCATTGGCAGAAACTGGATGCGCAGCATGGCCCGCGCCTGGACTACCAGCTCTGGCGCGAGCTGACAGCGCGCGACTTCCCGCCGCCGCGCCGGCAGGACCCGCTGGACCTGGCCACCCGGGCAATGAAAGCCCAGGATGCGGTCATTGTCTGGGGCACGCTGGCCCTCGTGCCGGAGCTTCTGCAATCCCCTGCCCTGGCAGCATCGGCCAAAAAGGAGCCGCTGCTTCAGGCCCTTCAACAGCGCCTGGGGACAGGCCGGCAGGCGCTGGCCCCGATTGCCACCGCACCGCATGCCTCAGCGCTTTTGCTGTGGCTCGCCCGCAGCTTTTTGAAGCCGGGTGAAGCCGCTCTTTGGAGTGAGCTGGAAACTTTGCTCAAAACCGCGCAGCCAGACTGGAAGCTGGGCCGCAAACCGGACCAGGGCTTTTGGGAAAACGGATATGTCTGGCCGATCACGCAGGCGCAACTGACCCGCAGGCTGGCCCTGGCCATCCACACGCTGGTGCAACATCAAATGACGACGGATACTGGCAGTGCGAGCAGCCTGGCTGCCTGGCATTTCACGGCCTGGATGCTGCTGCGCGATGCACGTCCGGCGCACAGCCCGGCGCGAGGCATGGAGCTGGAAATCCTGCTGGGCGCGGCTGCCACGGCCCGGCTGGCCGGGGATGCGGATCAGGCTGCGCGGCTGACAACGCTGGCCCTGCATCTGCTGCCACCGCAACTGCCGGAGCCGCTGCAACAGCGCTGCCGTGTGGCCGCTCTGACCCTGATGGAAGCCGGGCTCATGGCCCCGCCTGCCTGGCGGGTGGCTTTTGATGACCTGCCTTTCCCCGGAGACCCGCCCGCCAGCGAAGGTGGCCAGGCGGCCGCACGGCAGTTTCTGGATCGTGACGATGCAGCTAATTCACAGCTCATGCGCGAGGTGGAAACCGACCCCGACTGGGCCGTGCTGCGCCAGGCCGGTGTGGTGCTGCATCATCCGCTGGGTGCGCTTTCTTGGATCGCCCGCAAAGCGCAGTCCTATGCACTGAAAAAGCAGCACGATCTGCTGCAATCCGCCGCCGCTTTGGCCACGCGGTATCATCGCCTGACCACGCTGGCCCGGCTGCTGCCGCATCTTCCGGCCTCAGCGGAGCGGGTGCTGGGTTATGCCCAAACGCTGCGCCAAAGCCAGCGGCGCATGCCCTTCCTGCGCGATCCGGAAATTTGGGCGGAGTGGACCCGCGCCCTGCGTGCGGCCTGGTCCAAGCTGGAACCGGAGGCGATTGTGGACCCGGAGCAGCTTTTCCTGCTGCATGAGACGCTGCATGACCGCGAAGTGACCGTCTTGCGTGTGCTGCCGCCGGAACTGCGCAGCCTGGCGCTGCGGCATCTGCACAGCCGCAAACATCCGTCTCCACTGGTGCAAGCGCTGGTCGCCGATCCGCGCCAGATGCAGCAACTGGAGCATCAGCGCCAGGTGGAGCTGTGGTCCGTGGCGGCCGAAATTCGCGAACGGCCTGAGCTGGCAGGCAGTGTCTTGATCAGCCTGGTCCTGCGTGGCGAGGCCGCCCAGGGCCGGTACAGCCTCATTGTCCAGGGTCCGGCCACCCGCGTGATTCATCAGGACAAACTGCGCGGACAGTCCGGCAATGCGGCGGCGCTGGATTGGAAGCCGCTGCTGGAGGTCATCCTGCGCAGTGTCCAGACGGTGAATGCGGAGCCTAACCAGCTTTACTTCGCGGTGGATGCGACCCTGGGGGAGCAACCTTGGGCAGCCTGGCTGCGCGAGGCCGGACTGTCGCTGCCGGTCAGCTTCATCCCAAGCTGGGAATGGGCCTTCCGTGTGGGCCGTGAATCCGTCGGCCCGGCCCGGCCAGGTGAATACTTGTGGCCGGAAAATACGACTGTCAGTGCACCCGTCCTGCCTTTGCCTGCGGGCACCTGCGTGCTTCTGCCCGGTTCAACCGAGCCTGCCCATGCCAGCACCCGCTGGCACAGCTCCACCCCGCCGGAGGATGATCGCCCGCCTTTGACGTTGCGGTCCTTGCAAGTGGGGGCGCATGCCCGCATCGTCAGCGGACTGCCTGTCATTCGTGGTGCGCTGAAGGAAGACCTCGTGCGGCTCAGCCTCGCGCAGGCGACGCGGCAGTTTAGCTATCCGCAGGCGATGCTGTCGGAGGAACAGGGCGGCCAGTTCAATGCGGCTCCGCTTTCACCACCTCAAGACTGGCTGCACTACGGAGTGTGAAACGGGGTCCGAACCGCCCGCCTCCGCCTAACCAACAATGCACTCATCCCCGCCACCAGGAGCAGCATCCGTGAGGGCTCGGGAATCACCACCATGATGGTGCCCTGGGTGTAGAGATTGGATACATCCCAAAAGTAACCAAGCGGACTGAGATCAGGCAGGCTGGGATAATTGTCCACATTGCCGCCGGCCAGGTTGCTGAAGCTGCCGGTCACACCGCCGGTGATGGCGCTCCAGTCAATGATCTGCCAGCTTGTGCCCGGTTCCCAGCCGGCGGTGTTGGCGGCATCAATGGGAATGGACGTGGTCACGCTGAGGATGGAGCCTGCGCCCAAAGTAACGCCGGTATCGCTGCCGAGAATGAGGCGGTCAGCCGCGGCCAGGCCATTGAGCCCGCCGTTGTCCTGGCCGCTGAAAAGGTCAATGTTCACGCGGTCATTGACCGCCAGGGCAGCAAGGTCGGTGGTGATCAAAGTCAGCGTCTCGCCCTCCGTCTGGTTAGGGGTGCCGATGGTCAGAGTTCCGTTGATCTGGATGTTTTGTCCGGATGACGGAGCGATACGACCACTGCCGCTGAGAGTGGCTCCGCTATTCAGGGTGAAGGCACCGCTGCCGGTGGCGCTGCCGGTGGGATTGGTGATGCGCAGAACGCCAGCATTGACGGTGGTGCCGCCGCTGTAGCCGCTGCCGGTGTTCATCACCAGGGTGCCATTGCCCGTCTTTAAAATCGCCGCTTCATCCATGACGGTGACGCCGATGGTGGTGGTGCCGGAGGTGATCTGGAAGGTGCGGGTGCCGCTGCCCAGATGCAGTACAGGCTCGATGGCCCCGGAGCTGGCAACGGTGATGGCGCTGGTGCCTGTCGCGGTCAGATTCCCCAGCAGATAAAGCTCTGTGCCTCCTGTGGCGGCGCGGTTCAGGGTGATGTTACGCCCGGCCAGCACCAGTCCTTCTCCGCCGATGGTCAGACGCGTGCGCGGATTGCCCTCCCCATTGACGCCACCGATGAGAATGCTGGCCCCAGTGAGCACCGCACCGCCAAAGCTCCAGTTTGGCGGAGTGGCGGAAACGCTGGTGTTTAGCGTCATCTGGTTGCCACCGCTGAGGGTGACGAGGCCGGTGACGATGAAGTTTCCGGTGTTGCCGCTGGTGAGAAAACCACCGCTGTTTTGAGTATAAAAAGCCACCGTCTCTGTACGGGTGAAGGCGGAGATGGTGCCGCCGTTCATGACAATGCCGGTTTCGTCAAAGATCTGCTCATTGGCGGCAAAGGTCAGCGTACCGCCGGTCTCCACTTCCAACAAACCGGAGACGGCATGAGTGCCTTCGGTCTGTCCCAATCTCAGGGTGCCGCCGCTGACCAGAAGCGTGCCTTCGAAGGTGTTGTTTAAATTGCCAGTGAGGGAGAGGATGCCATTGCCGGTCTTGGTCAGGCCGCCCGTGCCAGTGATTTCCACATTGATGGTCGTGGTGCCGCTGATGATATCGAAAGTCCGCGTTTCCGTGCCCAGGTTGAGCTGCGGCTCCAACGCTCCCGAGAGGCCCGCCTCAATGAGGCTGGAACCCTGGCCGGTAAAGTTGCCGTTGAGATTCAGAACGGTGCTTGAATTGCCCCGGTAGAGGGTGATTTTGCGCCCGGTCATGTGGAGGCCGCCGCTGCCCACATTCAGGGCGGAACGGCCACGGCCCACGCCGTTGTTGCCGCCGATGAGGATGTCGGCCCCGGTCAGGACCACGCTGTCAGCCTGGATCTGGGGCACGAGGCCGGAGGTGAGGCTGTTGAGGGTGAGGGTGGTGCCGCCGTTGAGAGTGAGGGCCCCGGAAACCAGGAACTGGCCGGTATTGCCATTGGAAGTCAGGCCGCCGCTGTTCTGGGTATAATAGGCCAGTGATTGCGTGCGGTTCCACGAAGAGATGGTGCCGCCTTCCACCCTGATGCCTGCCGTTGCGGCCAGCTGCCCGTTGGCACTCATCGTCAGTGTGCCGCCTTCATTGATGACGATCTCACCGGCTACGGCAGCGACATCGGCCGTCTGGTTGAGCTGCAGCGTACCGCCTGCATTGATGACGATCTCCCCGGGCAAAGCAGAGGCGCCGGTCGTCTGGTTCATCACCAGGCTGCCACCGTTGATGCGTGTCACGCCTGTGTAGCTCTTGGCATGGGTGCCGGAGAGGGTCAGCGTGCCATTGCCGGTCTTGGTCAGTCCCGCTGCGGAGGAGGCACCATTGGTGATCTCCACATTGATGGTCAAGGCGGAACCTTCCGCCACATTAAACACGCGGTCCACAGGGTCCGTCCCGCCGCTGAGTTCCAGGCGTACCATGCCGCTGGTGCCGCCGGAAGTATCCTCCGTGATGAAGGAGCCAAGGGTACCGGTCACCGTCACATCGCCATTGAGCACCAGCTTGCTGCCCGCATTGGCACCACCGCCACGGCGCAGGTTCAGCCTGCCGTCATTCAAGGAAAGCCCGCCATCCTCCACAGTGATGATGCCGAGGGTGGTGGAGTTTCCATACAGCGTAAAGCTGTTGGCCGTGCTCACCGTGCCACCGGCCCTCTCCAGCATGTTGCTGATGCTCAGGCTGCCAAAGGTCAGCCGGGCCCCGCTGTTGCCGACAAAAAGGGTGTTGCCGTCACCGCCGGTAAAGCTGCCCGCACCTGTGATGGTCCAGTTGGAGGTGGCTCCGGCATTGAAGGTGCCGCCGGTCATGGTGATCCCCCCAATCGTTTCCACCAGGTTGGAGGTCATGCCCACGTTGCTGCCCGTCCCATGGAAGACGCTGCCTGCGCCGCTCACCGTGACCAGTGTATTGTCATTCAACTGATGTGAGCGGGCAAAGGTGACTTTACCGCCCCCGGAAATCTCCAGGTTTCCGGCGATGGCATCCACGCCTGATGTTTTATCCAGACGCAGAGTACCTGCGGTCACCGAGGTCAGGCCCAGATAGGTATTGGCCGCGCTGCCACTTAGAAACAGGGTTTGCGCCCCGGTTTTGGTCAGGCCGCCAGCTCCGCTGATTGCGCCGCTGAGCGTCAGGTTTGCCGTCGCCGCTTCAAAGGAGCGGGTGGTCTGCAGCAGCAGAGGCAGGCTCAGGATCTGGGCGGAGGAGGAAAGATTCTGCACGTCCCCGCCCAGCGTGATCCGGTTGCCAGACAGGGTAAAAGCACCCGCACCGGCATTAAACGTGATGCCGCCAAACAGCGTATCCTCCGCGAAATCATTGACGGATGAAAGCCGGGTGCTCCCCGCAAAAAACAGGGCATCTCCGGCCTGGACGGGCGTGCCGCCCCAGTTCGCGCCCGTGGTCCAGTTGTTGTCCTCACCGCCTCCGTTCCAGGTGGCCGTTTGGGCCCCGGCAGTGCCTGCGAGCATCAGCCCGCCAAAGACAGCGATGCCGAGACCCGCACGCCAGGTGCGGAGGAAAGAGCCAGAAAGAAGATTAGAAGTCACCATGAAGATCGCCTACCAGTACACAGCCTGCGACAATTCTCCATCCTGCGGATGCGGAGATCATCACAACAAAGAATTATCGGATGAGCAAATAAAGAGGCTGCAATCTCACTCCGCCACTGCCGCATCACGGTTTTGGATGTAAATGCTGCGCACTGAAATGTACGGATCCACCGCATTGCTGCGAGATTCATCATAATAATACAGTTTATCCGGCAGGGACTGGACCGTATCCACTGTGCCCGGAATCCAGGCCCAGCCCTTGGCGCTCCCTTTCAGAAAGAAACCCCAGCTGGTGGGATTCAGGATGTAATCACCCGCATAACCCACGCCGTCGCGCATGCTGCTGGGGCCCAGGACGGGCAGCACCAGATAGGGCCCGTGGCCCAGACCCCAGGCACCCAGTGTCTGGCCGGTGTCCTCACGCGGAACTGAGGCCAGGGAGGGAATCTTGTCCGACTGGCGGATGAAGCCACCAAAGCCGGCCACGGTGTTCACGCCGAACTTTTGCACCTCCTTGCCCGCGCGGCCAAACTTGCCCTGAAGCCCGCTGTTCACGAAGCGCACGGGAAACTTCACGTTGTCAAAAAAGTTCCCCAGGCCTTTTTGCACCGGTCCAGGAGTGACAAACTGATAGCCTTTGGAAACCGGCCTCAAGACGAAGTTATACAGTACGTCATTGAACTTGAAGGTGGCCCGGTTCAGGCCTTCAAACGGGTCTGAGATCTGGACGGCGGAGCCATAGTCATCCAGTTCATCCACGGCGTCGTCATCCAAAGGACTGGCCTGTGCCGTGGGGGAGGCGGGCGCGGATTCAGCCTGGGGCTTGGACGTCGCACAGTCCGTCAAGAAAGGAGACAGGGCCAGCAGGACGAGTTTCAGGCAAAGGGGACCGGTCTTCATGAGGGGCGGGACACAGAGTTTTCAAGCGAGCTGAGAACGGCGGCGGCACCGCCCTTTTTAAAAGAGGCATCAAGCTGGGTGCGGTAGTTGGCGACCAGGCTGACACCCTCGATGACGACATCCACGATGCGCCAGCCGCCGGCCTGCTCCATGCGGTAGGTGACGCTGTAGCGGCTGCCTTTGTACACCAGGTCCGTGGGCACATCCACGCGGCCGGCGGCAGGAGTCATGGCCTTTTTATACGTGACAGCCGCACGCTCACCGGGAGTGAATTTGCTGCTGTAGGTGCGGATGACCAGGGTGGTGAAAAGCTGGGTGGCCTTTTGCTGCTGAGCGGCGCTGAACTGCCGCCAGCCCACGCCCACCGCCCGGCGGGTCATGGTTTCAAAGCTGATGTGCTTTTGCAAAACCGGGCGTACTTTTTCCGCCAGGGCGCTGCCGCTGGCGGCACGGTCGGTCACAGCCAGCACTTCATTCACCGCCTGCGTCAGGCGCTGCTGCGCTTCGGCGGGAGAGGCATCCGCCGGTCTAACAACAAGGATGGGAGCGGCCAGGATGAGGGCGAGCAAGGTTCTTCGGTTCATGGAGGTGGGGCATTTTCGGTTTCTTCAGAGACGCTGCCAAAGGCCATCTTTCCGATTAAGGATTCAAGATCAACAGCGGATTCCGTCATAGTGATTCGCTCGCCAGCGGCCAAATACGTCTCATCAGCTCCTGGGGAAAGGGCTACAAATTTGTCACCAATGAGCCCGGTGGTCTTAATCGAGGCCATCGAATCCGTCGGCAACCGGAGGCCGGACATCACACGGAAGGAGACAATGGCCGTGTACTCCTCCGGCTCCACGCGGATGGATTCCACCTTGCCCACCGGCACGCCGGCCACCACCACGCTGCTGCCGGTGTTCAGCCCGCTCACGCTGGTGAACCGCGCCTCCAGCATGTAAGTGTCCCCGCCCAGCATGGAGCCGCCGCCCAGCTTCACCGTCAGGTAGGCCACGGCCATGAGGCCAAGGATCACAAAGGCCCCCACGAGAAATTCAAGCTTGGTCTGTTTCATGTGTCTTCAGTTGATAAGGTTGCGCCGCTGCGGATGGCCTGGAGTGAGCGGTCCAGCGCCGCCGTGTTGTCGCGGAAGCCTGTCACCACCGGATCCGCCGATGCCTGAAACTCTGCCGGGCTGCCCTGGAAATGCATTCGACCCTGGTCCAGCAGGGCCACGCGGTCACTGGCAATGAGGGCCTCCGGCACATCATGTGTGACCACCACGGCGGTGAAGCCGAACTGCCGCTGATACCTGGCGATCATCACAAACACCGCGTTCCTCCGCAGCGGATCCAGCCCGGCGGTGGGCTCATCAAAGAGCACCAGCTCCGGCCGGGTGACGATGGCCCTTGCCAATGCGAGCCGCTTTTGCATGCCGCCGGAGAGCTGGCCCGGGTAGCGGTCCTGGTGGGCCTCCAGCTCCAGCTGCTTCAGCGCCTCCAGGCTGCGCTCGCGGATCTCCCTGTCTGGCAGGTCCAGGGTTTGCTCCAGCGGCAGCGCCACATTTTCCAGGGCGGTCAGCGAATCGAAAAGCGCATTGCTCTGAAAAAGGTAGCTGCACCGGCGGCGGAATTCCGCGCGTGTCTTTGCCTCCCCTTCCCCCAGCGCCTGGCCTTCAAAACGGATGCTGCCTGCATCCGGCCGGATGACATCCGCCAGGCATTTCAGGAAGACCGATTTGCCCGCGCCGCTGCGCCCCATGACGGTCACCACGCTGCCGCGCGGCACGTCCAGATCCGCTCCGGCCAGGACAATGTTTTCCCCGAAGCGCTTATGCACGCCCTGCACCTGAAGCAGCAGATCTGGAGGGGAGGAAGACATCAGACAAGAAACGAAGTGATGACATAATCCGCCGCCAGCACGGTGATGCTGGACTGCACGACGGCCCGCGTGGTGGAGGCGCTGACGGCCCGCGCACCCGTGGCGGTGCGGCAGCGGTGCGCATTGAATCCATGGTAGGCGCACAGCGCAATGGTCAGCAGGCCAAAGGTGGCCGCCTTCAGAAAACATTCCTTCACATCCTGCATCTGCACCGCCCGCTCCACGGAGGACCAGTAAATGCCCGGCTCCAGGCCCAGCAGCCACGATCCGGAGAGGCTGCCGCCCACCAGGCCGATGGTCACAAAAAGCGCCGTCTGCATGGGATACACCACCAGGGCGGCCAGCAGGCGCGGAGAGACCAGATACCCGAGGCTGTTCACCCCCATCGTCTCCAGCGCCGCCACCTGCTCCGTGTTCCGCTGGATGCCCAGCTCCGCCGCCAGCGCGGAGCCCGCCTGCCCCACCAGCATCAGCGCCGCCAGCACCGGCCCCAGCTCCCGTACCAGGCTCAGGGAAACCAGCGCGCCCAGCAGGCTCTCCGAGCCGAAGCGGTTCAGCACATAATAACCCTGCAAGCCCAGCACCAGCCCGGTGAAAAGGCCGACGATCAGGATCACCGGCAGACAGCGCACCCCCTGCTCAAAAACCGACCTCAAGACCCGCCGGAAAAGACGCCGCGCACCCGCCACAGACAGAAAAGACCTCACCGTAAACAGCGTGAAATTCCCCAGTCCGTGAACAATCGCGAGAGTGTGAGATCCCAGAGCGCGCACCATAAGCCCGCCACCTTTACCCAAACCCGCATGACTTGCAACGGGCGGGTGATTCTTCTTACACTTGTCACAAAGCCAAGGAATATGCTCGGGCGCCCGCCCGGTCCATCCTTCGCCTCAAGCCTGATCGGCCAAACAAACTTTTAGTTAGTCTTCAGCACCTCGATGAAGGCTTCCTGCGGAATGTTCACCCGGCCGATGGCCTTCATGCGCTTCTTGCCTTCCTTCTGCTTTTCCAAAAGCTTGCGCTTACGGGAGATGTCACCGCCATAGCACTTGGCGGTCACGTCTTTGCGCAGGGCACTGATGCTTTCACGGGCGATCACCTTGCCGCCGATGGCCGCCTGGATGGCCACCACGAAGAGCTGCTGCGGAATCACCTCTTTCAATTTGGCAGCGAGCTGACGGCCGCGGGATTCGGCCTTGCCCCGGTGCACGATGCAGGAAAAGGCGTCCACCGGCTCACCGGCGATGAGCATGTCCATCTTCACCAGGTCATCGGCCTTATAGCCGGCGTGCTCATAGTCCATGCTGCCGTAACCACGGGTCAGCGACTTCAGCTTGTCATTGAAGTCCACCAGGATCTCATTCAGCGGAATGACCGTGTGGAGCAGCACCCGGCGGTCATCCAGCGTCTCGGTGTTGTTCACCTGGCCGCGCTTGTCCATGACGAGCTGCATGATGTCGCCAATGTACTCATTGGGAATCATGATGAAGACTTTCACGATCGGCTCGCGGATCTCATCAATCTCATTGGCCGGCGGCAGGAAGCTCGGGTTGTCCACCAGGATCTCCGTGCCGTCCGTCTTGCGCAGCTCATAAATAACGGAGGGATACGTCGAAATGACGTCCATGTTGAACTCGCGGCGCAGACGCTCCTGGACGATCTCCATGTGCAGGAGGCCCAGGAAACCGCAACGGAAACCAAAGCCCAGCGCGGCGGAGCTTTCCGCCATGAAGGTGAAGGCGGCGTCATTGATCTGCAGCTTGCCCACGGCCATTTTCAGGGCTTCGAAGTCATCCGTGCTGATGGGATAAATGCCGCTGAAGACCAGCGGATGGATCTCCTTGAAGCCCGGCAGCGGCTCAGGCGCCGGCTTGCGGGATTCGGTGAGGGTATCGCCGATCTTCACATCCGCCGTGGTCTTGACGTTGGCGATGATGTAGCCCACATCACCGGCCTCCAGCTTGTCGCAGGCCACCATCTTCGGGCGGAAGGTGCCGACTTCCTTGATTTCCGAATCGTTGCCGGAGGCCATGAGGCGGACCTTCTGCCCGCGCACGATGCTGCCGGACATGACCCGCACATAACTGATGACGCCGCGGTAAGGATCAAACACCGAGTCAAAGACGGATGCGCGCAGGTAACCGTCGCCAGGTTCTTTGGGCGGCGGGACGAAGGCGACGATGGCCTCCAGGATGTCAATGATGCCGATGCCCATCTTGGCGCTGGCGGAGACGGCCTCATCCGCCGGCAGTTGCAGGATTTCTTCGAGCTGCTTTTTCACCTTGTCCACGTCCGCATTGGGCAGGTCAATCTTGTTGATGACCGGAATGACGTGCAGGTTCTGCTGCATGGCCAGGTTCAGGTTGGCCACGGTCTGCGCTTCCACGCCCTGGCTGGCATCCACCAGCAGCAGTGCGCCTTCACAAGCGGCCAGGGAGCGGCTCACTTCGTAGCTGAAATCCACGTGCCCGGGCGTGTCCAGGAGGTTCAGTTTGTAAACCAGGCCGTCTTTGGCCTTGTAGTTCATGCACACCGGGTGGGCCTTGATGGTGATGCCGCGCTCGCGCTCCAGGTCCATGCTGTCCAGCAACTGGTCCTGCTGCTGACGCTGGGTGATCGTCTGAGTGGCCTCCAGCAGCCGGTCGGACAGCGTGGTCTTCCCATGGTCAATGTGAGCGATGATGGAAAAGTTGCGGGTACGTTCGATGGACATCAGAGGATGGTCGGCTGGGGGACCGACTCTCTAACCCCAAGTAGTGCAAGGGTCAAGGTCTGTGCAGAACTCATCACGCACCGGGTGAGGCGCACTCCTCCGCCTGTACCGTTTCATAAAAGTGGATCTTGCTGCCAAAGGGGTCTGCAATGGCCATCTCCAGGGTGCTCCATGGCGTGGCTTCACAATGCGGATGCGAATGTTTGTATGCCTTTGCCCTCAGCACTTCACAGAACTCACGCACGCCCTGCGTCTCCACCCGGATGGCGCTGCCCGGACAGCAGTCTCCGTGGTGGCCGGTGAGGTGCAGCACGCAGCCGTCACGGGAAACCTGCATGTAAAGCGGCGAACCCGGCCCAAGACGGTTCTCCCAGTCCACGGAGAAACCCAGGAACCCGAGATAAAACTCCCGGGCCCGGTCTTCATCGAAGATCCGCAAAACGGGAATGGGCGGGCTGAGATTCATCTTAGTCAGGGAGGTGGAGGAGACTCATAGATGGTGGACCCGTCCCATGAAATCCAGGAGATGGGCACGCCAGACAATTGGGTGCTGCTGCCGGACCCGAAGCTCAGCGAACCTTCGTTGATCAGCGAAACTCCGTTGTTAAATGAACCCCCGTAGTTAACTGAACCTCCGAAGCTAACGGAACTGCCGCTCGCGATGATCAGGCTGCCGGACGAAGGCAGAGTGGGCAACGTGCCTCCAGAAGAGCTCCCAGGGTTCCCTTGATTCCCCTGATCTCCCCAAACCGGCTGCACAGGCATGGGCTCGGGGAAAGGAAACGGGCCCGTGGTAGGCTGCCCCGGATAATCCGGATCCGGGAAGGGTCCTCCTGGACTCGGTCCGCCCAGGCCTGCTCCCGGACCTCCACCGCCACTGGGAGGCGCTCCACCCCCAATGACAGGCGGTACCTGGGATGCAATGTCCAAGAAATAGGACTTCATCACCCCAGGTTCACCCGTCAGCTCGCCGCTGGGGTCCTGCAGGAGCAGGTGGCCGGATGCCCGGCTGGTGTCCAGAGTCGTGAGAATGGCTCCGGCAAAAACCACCTTGGGAAAGTCCGGGTCATCCATGATATAACTGCCGCTGAAAAGGCCCGTGGCGGCGTTGACTTTGATGTTGAGCTTTTTAACACCATTCATCAGGTCGCTGGCAGGAATAATCTTGTGACCGGACGTCAGAGTCACGGAATGTAACCAGAGATGGGGAATGTCATCATCCAAACTGGCGCGCAGCCGCCCGTTGAACTGCCCCGGCTGCACGTTCAGCAGCAGCTTTCCTCCCGCAGGGCGCCGGTAAAGACGGCCCTCCCCCTGCAGCGCCATTTCAAAGCCTGCTGCATACAGACCGTCGCCACCGCCCGGCTGCGCCCCTTTGAGCCATAGCAGAGAGTAGGAGCTGCCCGGATAAAGGCCATTGTCAGCAAAAGAGCCTTCTGGGGCGACAAATACCTCCAACCCGCCTTGAAAAACCCCGGTGCTTTTTTTCGTCCGGCTTCCTTCCTGCCGCCTTTCATACAGAGGCACATGCATCAACACTTGATGCCTTGAAGATATTTCTCCCGCTAAAAGAGGGCTGCTGGCCGTCACCGCCGTGCCGTCGCCCAGCCTGCCTTTCAAGTTTACACGCCCGCCCGCCGCAAACTTCGCCACCAGAAAACCATCCCCTTTTGGACATTCCTGGCCCGCACGGAATGGTGCGGAAAGCAGGACATTGTAAGTTCCCTTCGCCCTTTGAAGTTCACTGCTCCCCCTTGGCACTGCCGGAAAGGCCGAGACCCAGGTTTCCACATCCGAGCCCTCCTCATTCAGGGTGGCGTAAATGGCCGTATGGCCCTCCAGATAGCTCATCTGCAAAGTCACTCCCTGGGCCACCTCCAGCGCAGCTTCATACACAGCATCACGCTCGCAGAGCATACGCCCCTTCAGCGGATAGGCACGCTTGTCCACGATCACCTTGCCCGTCAGCAGGCCTCCGGTTGTGACCTTCAGATGCACCGCCGCACCCCAGGGCGCCCAGCCATGCTCATGAGGTTCTGACAAACCTTGGAATTCCCCCACCGCCAGTTCGGGAAAAGGCAGCACGGTCAGCGCCACCTTGCGGCTGGCGGAGACTTTTCCCAGCTTCGCGGTCAGCACCACCTTGGCCTCGCCCGCCTTGGCCGGATACCCGGAGATGATACCCGTCTGGGCATCACAGGACAGCCCTTTGGGCAGCCCACGTGCCTTAAAGGTCACGCCCTCCAGCTCCGTCACCAGTTGCATCTGGGCGCTACCCAGCATGCCGACCTGGAAATGACCGGCGCTGAGCGCCTGCTCCTGAAACACAGGATTTTCTGACTGCTGCGCCGCAGCCACCGAGGCAGCCAGGAGGCAAGCCGCCAGAATCCAGGTTTGCAGAGATTGGACTGGAGATATCATTCCTTTCCATCCGCCCTGGTACGCCCTTTGTCACGTAATTAATCCCTGTCAGCCTCTCTTAGACACCCGCCATGCTTCTCTGATGGACCCCAGTCATATCCTCATCAGCCGGGCAGGAACTGCTTGCAGCGGGTCGTGCGTTTCAAAGTCAAGGGAGGGAGCGGTGATCTGGCGCGGTCTTTGGAGACGTTCACGATAAAATCACAAATGTTCTGGCCACACTCCGTCAGCCCGCTAAAAAGCACCCATGCCATCCCCCCGCCTTTACCACATCAACCAGGACGGAGAAATGCTAGGTGAATTCACTGAGGAGCAGGCCCGCCATTATCTGGATGAGGGCAGCCTGCACCCGGATGACCTGGCCTGGTGCACGGGCATGGCCACCTGGCAGCCGCTGCAGATTCTTTTTCTCACGCCGGAGCTGCCGCCGCCGCCGCTCCCCGGCACCTCGCCCTCCATCACCAGTCTGCCGCTCAGTCCGGTCGCCAGCTCCGTCACGCCGCCGCCGCTTCCGCATGAGCGGCCCAGGCGCACGGTCGTCAAATCCAAGGCTCCGCCCCCCCGCGCCATGCCGCCGGAGCTGCCAGGCAAGTCCAACCTGCCGACGCCCATCCGCCCCAATGTGGAAAAGGTGCCTCCGCCTTACCGTCTGGAAGAGGACAAGGAGTTCATTCCCGTCCACATGCGCCCGCGCTACACGCTCTGGGGCCCGCTTTTCACCGTCATCGGTCTGGTCCTGCTGATGGTCCTCCTCATGCTTTTCGGCGCCCACTTCACGGGCCAGCAGGAGCTGCTTTTGAGGCTTTTCCCCGTCCTCGCACCCGAGGTGGACTGGCTCATCCAGAACGTTCCCGGCAATCCTTCCGTTCCTTAGCCGCCTGCCAGCTCCACGGTGCGCCACAGCCGCCGCGTGGTGCCTGCATACATGTCAGCGCTGACACGCGCCCCGTCCACCCGGATGACGGCATACCCAGGCAGGTCCGCATAGGCATAGGACTTCACCTGGCTGCGTTCGCGGTCATACACCGCCCGGCGTTCGGCCTCTGTCTCGGGGGAGAAGCGCGGCTCCAGCTTCACCTGGTCACCGGTGTAGGCCTCCATGCCGGAAAGGAGGTCCTTGGGCTCCGGGTCAGGTCCTTTCATGATGCTGCTGAGGGCAAGCTGCACAAAGCGCCCGCCGCCCGGAGTGGCCCGCTCCATGGCATTAAATTTGTGGATGTGGCCGCCCAGTACAATGGCTTCATTCCGGCCCAGAAGCGCCAGCAGTTTCTCCCGCTGCATCCGCTGGTCTTCTCGCGCATACAGATGCCAGGTGGACCGCGCCCCATAAGGCACCACGGGCGGGTGGATGATGACAAAACAATGCCGCGCCGTGCGCTTCTCAAGCACCGCCTCCAGCCAGGCCAGGCTCTCCTTGTCATAGGCATCAAAGAAGCAAAAAAGCGCACCGCCCTGCTCCACTGTGTAACGGGCGCTTTGGACCGTTTCAGCCTCCGCCTTCAGGCTGCGCACCTGCCGGGTCAGGTAAGGATGAAACACGCTGGCAAAGGCCTCCCGTGAGCCCTCCCCGGTCACATCGTGATTGCCCTTGGTGAATAAAAAAGGTGTGTTTGGCAGCTGCTTGTCGAGAAACTCCACCGCCTCACGGTTTTGCAGTGCCGCCAGCTCCTCGCTCCCGCACAGGCCCTGCACCAGGTCCCCTACTTGCAGTACAAAGGCGGCCCGCTTTGCCGCATCGGCATTGAGTTCGCCCATCGTCTCCCGCAGGGTGGAGAAGAGGGCGGGCGTGACCTCCCGCGTCAGCCTCGAGTAGTTTTCAATCTGGCTCAGATCTCCCTGCTTAAACTCCTTCAGCCACTCCAGGTCATGATGCTCCATGCGGTCAAAGTGCAGGTCACCTAACAAAAGGAATGAAAATGCGTCTTGCCGGGTCTCAGCCGCAGGCATCCGCCCGGCCATGGAACCTGCCAGGCTTGCCAAAGAGGCCTGCTGAAGGAATCGGCGTCGGGTCGTGGGCGTGGGGAGAGAGGTCATGGGTACGCAGAAGTTGCTTTTCTCCTTGAACGCAGGTCTCCGGCGCATCCATCACATTGTGCGCGGATTGGCGGCATATAACCGGTTCCAAAAAGGCCGTCTGAAACTCAGAGCTTTCCGGCGAATTCGGCCATGACTGTTGCACAGGATTTGGCTCCGTGAGCCCGCAGGGCTGCCCCATGAGTAGCCGGAGAGTCAGCGAGTCTTGACGAGCCTGACCTCCGGTTGGGGGAAAGATGCACCCAAGGCAAAGATCAACCCGCCAGGGTTGCCCCATCGGGTCGCGGCCTGTTCAGGCATGGCGTGGCTGATAGGCCTACTCCTTCGGAGTAGCAGGCACCTTGGAACCATCGTGGCCGGTTACCGGAGGTCTGCCTCGCCAAGGCTCGCCTGACCTCCGGCTATTGATGGCCAGCCCTACGGGCTGCGGGAACCAAGCCAGCACAGCGGAATTTCGGACAGCTTTTTGGAAGATGGTATGACTGCTTCATAAGTCACCCATGCCCGGTTCAGCATGCTTTTACCTGGGCACCCAGTTTTAAAATGGAGAGCATCCTTGCCATTTGTTCGAGCCCTTCGGCTTCTTTTTTTTCAGCTGCCGTCAGCTTGCCCTTCCGGCCTTGTTCGTCCAAAAGAAAGTGCAAACGCTGGTCCAATGCTTTCGGAAAGCGCAACTTGGCCAAATTGGCCGGCATGAGTACCGTGAGTTGGACTGTCTGGCTCATGATATCAAAATAGAGCATGGACCCGTTCAAGGCAAAGAACGAAACGGCCGCTCCAGCCTTCATTTACCATCGCCACAAACAAAAGGTCCCATGGGCATTCACCCACGGGGCCTGCTGAGACTCTGCGTCTGTAAAACTCAGTTCTCGGTGAACTTGCCCAGCGCGCGGAACTTCTGGTAACGGCCTTCCAGCAGATCGGCGGTGGACAGTTTTTCCAGGTCGTTGATGGCACTCAGCACGGTGCCCTTCAGCGCTTCAGCGGCGGCGAAGTGGTCATTGTGCGCGCCACCGGCAGGCTCCGGCACGATGCCGTCAATGATGCCCAGTTTGGACAGGTCCTGGGCGCTCAGCTTCAGGGCGGAGGCGGCCTCCGGGGCGTGTTCGCGGTGTTTCCAAAGAATGGCGGCGCAGCCTTCCGGGCTGATGACGCTGTAGTAGGCATTTTCCATCATCAGCACCTTGTCGGCGATGCCGATGCCCAGGGCGCCGCCGGAGCCGCCCTCACCGATGACCACGGCCACGATGGGCGTCTTCAGCAGCATCATTTCCCGCAGGTTAAAGGCGATGGCCTCGGCGATGTTCCGCTCCTCGGCGCCGATGCCTGGAAAGGCGCCGGGTGTGTCAATGAGGGTGACGATGGGCAGGCCAAATTTTTCCGCCATGCGCATCAGGCGCAGGGCCTTGCGGTAGCCCTCCGGATGGGCGCTGCCAAAGTTGCGCAGCAGGTTTTCCTTCGTGTCGCGGCCCTTTTGATGGCCAATGACCACGACCTTCTTGCCGCCCCAGGTGGCAAAGCCGGCGGGCATGGCGTGGTCGTCGCCGATGTGGCGGTCTCCGTGCAGCTCGGTGAAGTCGTCGCAGCAATGCTTCACGTAGTCCAGCATGAAGGGCCGGTTGATATGGCGGGAAATTTGCACGCGCTGCCAGGGATTGAGGTTGGTGTGGATGTCACGCAGAAGGGCCTCCGCCTTGTTCTCCATGTCAATGATTTGGGCTGCCAGCTTGTCACTTGGTTTGGAGGCCATTTTTTTCCTGGCCTCTTCGATCTCTTCGCGGAGTTTGATCACAGGCTTTTCGAATTCCAGAACGTGTTTCATGGGAAAGGGGTCAGTTGTCTATCGGATAATGTACAGCTTGGAGCCGTTGCGGACCAGGGCAAACATTTCTTCGAGGTCTTCGCGGGCCAGGAAGATGCCCGGCTCCGGTCCGTCCTCCAGGTCAGGCACAGCGGGAGCCGCCTGGTTTTCGGCGGCGGGTTCAGCCACGGCCACCGCCTTGGGTTTCGGGGGCGTGCGCAGCACCACGCCGCTCCGGCTCCCGGGCAGCCATTTGTCGGCTTCGGCATAGTGGAGGTCGGTGGTGAGCAGCACCTTGCCATCCTTGACGGCAGATTTGCCCTTGATCTCCATTTCCGCAGGCACCCGCACACCGGCCGGCAGCCGGATCTCCTGCGCCAGGTACTCTTTAAAGAAAAACTCCCTTTCCCCCACCTTCCGCCACAGGGAGACTGTTTTGGCCCCCACCTTCACATGGATGCTGAATTCCAGCGGCAGGATGGCCAGATGGTCGCCTGGCTGCAGCATCGTGCCCATCAGCCCGTTCAGCCGGATCAGCAGGTCCACCGTCGTGCCCTGTTTGCCTGCGATCAGGGCCAGCGAATCTCCAGGCTGCACAATGTAGTCCTTCTTCCCGGCCTTGGATTCCGCCGCATAGAGCTGGTCCATGTTGATCTCGCCGATGATCCGCTTGGCCTCCACGCAGGTGGGAGAGTCCGGAAACTGGTTGATCAGTTTGAACAGGGCGTCACGGCCGTCCTCGATCCGGCCTTCCCGGATCAGCTCCACCGCTGCATCGAAGCGCTTTTCCCCCGGATCCATCCGTGGCACATCGCCTCTTTTGATGGTCGCAATCTCCTCCTGCACGCGCTTGTGCGGGCTCAGCACCTTGTCATAAATGTAATAGGCCGTGGCCATGCTGCCCAGGGTGATACCCAGGACGATGAGGAAGAGCAGGAGCTTGAGCTGGGCCTTGGCCATGGCAGTGCGCAGCGGTGCTCAGCCCAGGAGGCCGCGCCGTTTAAAGTCAAAGAGGTTGATTTTTTGAGACTTCTCAATCATCTCCACCGTGAATTTCAGCAGGCAGATCTCCCACGTGTCATCCACGCCTGCGATGACCGCCCGCATCGGGTTTCCGCTGATGCGGATGTCCTCCAGCAGCTTCCCGCACACGGCCTCCATGGGCTCATGCACCAGGTCCTCGGTCATGTCATCCATCTTGAATTTGAAGCCGTACTTCAGGATGGCCAGGCGGTGCAGGTTTTCCTTCAGGAAATCGCCAAAGGCCTCGCCCTGCGGGCCGAAGCCGTCAAAGTCAAAATCCGCCACCGAGGCGGGGTCCGGGCGCAGGATCAGCGGCTTCTCCGCCGTCAGCTTGCCCTGGCGGATGCGCGTCGTGTTCACGCTGTCCATGAGTTCGGAGACCAGTTGAAACTCAAACTGGGTGGAACCAAAGGTGTCAATCCGCCGGTCCGGCTCATGAAGAACCTGGGTGTTCTCCAGGGCGTATTGGATGTCGTACTCCGTGTGCATTGGGGGTCGGCCAGCATAGAGCACATTGCGTTCAGGGCGAATGATTTCTGAGCCCATCCGATGGAAGGACGGCGTTTTAAGCATGCACGGCCCGCTCCTCTCAGCATTGATAAAATCAGGCCGGAGGGCCCGATGACCGCCAGCATTGCACAAGCATTGCTCAAGCATTTTTGACCAAACCAGCCGCCAAGCCGGGGACCAACGCCACCGCCAACCGGCCCGCCAACATAAGGAGAAAGGCTTGGAAGAGAAAGACCTGAAGGAGAAAGGCATAAAAGAGAAAGACATAACTACCTTTCCCCGCTGCCAAGGCAGCAGGGAGGGGGGAAAGGCAGCACCGGGCAGGTAAGAAAAAAGGAGGGTGGCAACACAACCCGATGGACCGAATCCAGGCCTCGACTTCCCGGACTTTACTGAAAATAACCGTTTGCTTTTTCGTGAGTTGATTCGCCCGGTAAGGGTCGGATGAAATCTCAACCGATACCCAAAACGGGCGCCGAAGCAGCCCGGACCACCGCCGCCGCTGCTGACAGCCGCCAGCCACCGCCACAGGCGGAATGGATGCGGGTGAAGGAGGCCTGCGCCTTCTCCTGCCTTTCCAAACCCAAGCTCTACGAGCTGATGAACCAGGGCCACATCAAATCCGTGGCGCTGCGTGAGCGCGGCCAGAGCAAAGGCACGCGCCTGGTCAGCATCGGCAGCCTCCGGGCTTTTCTGGAAAGCCGCGCCTCCGGCGGAAATGGCCAGGCCTAAACGCAACACCACCCGCCTCCGTTTTGCCCCAGGCCCCGCGCGAGAAGGCTGCGCGTGAAGACCCAAAAGCGGCGGTGGCAGCACCCGAAACCTACCATGCACCTGCTCAAAGAATGCTCACGATGCGGCGTCATCAAGCCGCTGGACCAGTTTTCTCGCGACCGCAGTGCCCGCTACGGAAGACATCACCGCTGCACGGCCTGCGACCGGCAGCGTGCCCGCGAACGCCAGCAGGACGGCTCCAAGGCCAGGTCCGTGATCCGCTGGAGAAACCGCCACCCGCAGGCCGTCGCCGCCCACAACGCCGTGTATCGGGCGGTGCTGCGCGGAGAGCTGCGGCGCCAGCCCTGCCGGGTCTGCGGCTGCACCCGCTCCCATGGCCACCACGAGGACTACGGCAGGCCGCTGGACGTCCTCTGGCTCTGCCAGGCCCACCATGCCGAGCACCACCGCCTGCAGCGCCTGTATGGCCGCGGGCAGTTCCTGTTTGATTTCTGCCAGGAGGGCCGGCCATGAGCGCATCCGACACCTATTTCAAGACACCCCTGTCCATCCTCAGAAGCGGAGGCTCGGCGCTGGAGGCTCTCTGTAACGCCCTTTGTTGCGGAACCGTCAATGCCGGCATCGGCTTCCGGAAACTGAATGGTGAGGAGGCCTTCGCCTGCCTGCTTGAAGAGACCGCCAACGAGGCCAAAGAGCCGGAGAGCCCTCCGGCAGATTTCACGCTCACGGATGCATGCAATGAGGCCATGTCCAGGGAGGACTCCACCGCCCTCTGGCAGGCCGCCCTGGTGGGGGCTGGTATCTGCAACCTCAAAGGAGCCACCCCAGAGTACATAGCGCAGTGCTGGGCCAAGCATGGCCAGGAAACAGGCGTCTTTTTCACGATCAAAGGCCACTGGTTATGGAATGCGCTCCATTCTGAACGGAAGAAAACCGGGTGGAAGGTGGACGCCGGCCGCAAGCCGCTCTCCTGGCGTGAGTTCCGTATCCTGGCCGCCATCCTTTCCGTCCAGACCAATCAGGCCGGTTTTGCCTTCATCGGCTGGGAGACCATCCAAGCCCGGGCCTGCGGCTACCACAGGAAGGACCTTTTGGCAGCCTCGTGGTTTGACCTGCCCCCCCACTGCCAGCCCTTGAGCCGTGCCCAGATCCGCACCGCCTGCCAGAACCTGGAGGCCCTGGGCTTCTTCGCCCGCGTCCGCTATTCCACCGGCCCGCGTGGCGGTTACTTGGCCTACAGCTTCCGCCACCCGCGCCCGGCGCTCATCGAAGCCGTGAAACTCTGGAAGCAGCAAAACAACGCCTTCGCCCTCAAAGCCGCCACCCACCGCGCCGAAGACCTGGCCGCCTTCCGCGCGGCCAAAGGCGCGCCAAGCTCCAGCCAAGGCTGCCCCAAGCATGCGCCAACATAAGGGGCATGGCCTGATGAAGCGGCCGTCAGTCCTGCCGCTCCCGGGCGGCCCGCTCCATCGTTGCATTCATGGTTTTATCGAGGTCGGCATGAAGCTGTTTCTGCTGCTTGGCCAACGGGCTGTCGTATTCCGTCCAGCGGACGGTCCGGTGGATATTATACCACATCAGTAGGGTGCAGAGCCAAGTCAGCCACAGCGGCCACTCGCAGCGGATGGAGACAATGGCATAAACCAACACGGCAAGAAGCACCAGGAACCCGGCACTGTAAAAACCGAGGCCAGGCTCAGCGCGGGCAGTTCAGCGACCCCAAACCACAGGCCTTCCATGGACCCTGTGGCAGTCCACCCTCCCAGCATGGAACCTGTGACCGTGGCCAGCAGGATGAGTCCAATCCGCCCCAACATCGTTCCCAGGGCCTCCCGGAACGGTGCATATGGATAATCTTCAAAACGGATCATGGCGCTCCAGGGGGTACGCCCTAAACCGCCCCCTCTTTCCCCACCTCATACCGCAGCTCCGCCATGCCCGCGCCCATCTGGCGGACGGACATCAGGCGCAGCACCGGGCTCAACACGCGGCGGGGAAAAAGCGGCTTGCCCTGGCCGAGGGTGGCGGAGCCGATCTGCACGATGAGCTCATCCAGCAGGCCAGCATCATAAAACTGCCCGGCCAGATCGCCACCGCCCACGATCCACAGGTTCCGGCCGCACGCCGCCGCACGCATGTCCGCATGGACGGCCCGCACATCTCCCTGGACGAAACGGATGTCCGCACCTTCGATCCGGGGCAGTTCGCGGCTGGTGAAGACCCAGGCCGGCTGGGCATACGGCCAGGCGGCACCCGTCTCTGCAACAACCGCTTCAGCATTGCGCAGCATCCATTCATACGTGGCCGCGCCCATGGCCAGCGCACCCACCTGGGCGATGAATTCCGGGTAGCTGGAATCCTCCAGATCTCCCAGCGGAAACAGCCACTCCAGCGAGTCATCTTCCGTGGCCAGAAATCCGTCCAGAGTGGTGGCCGTGTAATATTGGGTTTTCATTTGGGGTGCGTGCTGTTTCTGAAGGCAGCGGTGATTTGATTTCAAGTGTCCAGATTCGTTCTTCATCAGGACCAGGGCCCACCTGCTTGCCACTGCCGGGCAAAGCTCGCTGCTTTGCTCGCGCCAAGCGCAGGGGGAATGATGAATGCCGCAACGAAGCGAACGACCTCTTCAAGGCTCGGGTGCGGCTTGGTTCTCACTGACTTTTTGCAGAACGCATCCCACATGCCCTGGCGTCTCGGATCGCTCCAAAATTCTTCGCTGAATCCGGCCGGCACACTCTCAGGAAGAGCCTTGGCTCGCCGCTCAAACGTGGCCCGAATGGATTCGCTCACGGCTTGCCCGTCGAAGGCAAAGCCTTTGGCCAGGTGCCACAAATCAAAATAGTCCTTCATGCGCGTGTTCAAGAGGCCCAGCGTTACGGCCGCCTCGAACTTTTCCGCAATGGATGTCTCCATGCGATAGGTGCGGACTTCCGGCGGCGGCATTCCCACCAGGGAAGGAATTGGCAACATGACTGGTTCAACGGCAAAGCCGTCGCCGTACCCCACATCTACCTGAACGTGCAGCCTGGCGCTGCCGAGCACTCCTTGAAACGTAACCCGCACGCCGGCATAGACCTCTTCAGCACGGATCGGTTCTGCTCGAACAGAAGCGGGGTCAAACACCACTCCATCGTCATTGACAGGCTCCACGCAGATCTCGGCAAAAACAGCCGTCAACGCCTCAGGGGAGGAATCTCCAAAACCCAGCAGGTCCACGTCTTTGGTAACGCGGTGCGGGACGTGCTGCCAGGCAGCGAACAGCATCGCTCCTTTGAGTATGAACCGGGTCCGGTATTTGGAAGCCGCCAGCCGGAACAACAGACGCTCAATCGCGTAGCGAGTCAAAAGCACGTTATAGTCCTGGCCCGTTTCTGTCATGACCTTGAGCAGGCGGTCACGCACCGATGCGGCAACATTTTTGAGGGCGTTTTTCTTCTTCATGCAACCAGCATCTCAAAATAGGGCCTCATGATGTTCGTCATCCGGCACACCTTGGCAGCCTGCCATAGCTCTTCTGAGCTTGCCTTCTTTTTTTGCCACGCATCGCGCAGCGCCTCAGCGGCCACTGCGGTGCCGACCTTGTTACGATACTTGAAACAGTCGGCCACCGTCTTGGCTGCACTGGTGATTTTCACCTTCACGCCGCTCATGAGGTGCTCTTCGATGCCATGAAGATAGCTCTCCCCAGAGGCCCAGGTGACATCAAGCTGAGGACTCGTGATCCGTGGTCGCTTCACTCCCTTGGGCAGGAGAACATAGATCACCTCGGGGTTTTCCGTGGTCAGATCGTGAAAACGAAGGGCTGTCAGGAGGCACACCACGGCTTTGGGGCATCTGGCCGCCAGTTGAACCAGGGAATGGTTCTCCGTGATGTCGGCACTTTGGGGCATGTAAAGTCCACGTCCTGTTTTTCGCAGGGCTCCAGCCTCCACAAGCTCTTTGAGCCGGTAGCGCGGAACTCCCACTGCTGCCAGGTCCCGCGCACGGAAAACACCCTGCCTGGCAAGGGCGCGGATCTCTTTGGGCAGTCTGACCGTCATGCTTTAAATATACATTATTACTTCACTTGTTGTCAATGAGAGTAAAAACGTATAGAGGGCGGCTTGGAGGGGAAGGTCTTCTCCTTGCTGCTACTTCGTGTGCAGCCTGCCTTTCCTGCCAGGGCACCCAGTCTATTGAGGGCATCGATTGGGACATCCTCGCTGCCTAGCTTTTAGGCTTCAGGGGAAAGGTGATGGGCGGACTCCAAGCAAAATAAAAGGGTGTCTTTTCGGTCCACTCTGATTCGGCGCCCATCAAAAAACGAAAGCCCAGGCGAATTGTATTTCCGGGTTGATCCGCTTCTTCCAGGGCCAGTAAGATGACTGTCGTGCTTGATCCAGGTTTCAGCTCGAAAAATTCCACATCATTTCCACACCATCCGGGGTCCGCATTCACCCACTTGCCCTCTTTCAGTAACTCGATGGTGAAGAGGAGGTTGGCTGCTGAATAACCAGAATAGCTCACACTCTTTGGGGACCGGTTGGTGATTTCCAGCATCGGATACCCGCGCGAATCGAGATAGGCATGACTGATGGCTGGCAGCTCAGGAGATGCTCCCACCGCTGTGCCGATCAAGACAAGGCAAAGGCAAATCAGTTGGAGTGCGTATGCCATGGCGTTTTAGGGTCTCTTTTGAAGTTATCTTATTCGTTTCTCTGCCACAACTGAATTGTGGGTGGAGATGCCTGTGGGCGGACGGCAAGGGCAGGATGCGCGGAAATCTTGTCAGAAGCCACTTTCTGCATTCTCCCGAAAGCTCCGCGGCTTTAGGCCGTTGAACAGGGTCCGATGATCAGCCGACTTTTCACACTCGCCTTGGGCCTGGGTTTGGCCCTGGCTCCCACGCTCTCCCAGGCGCAGGAGCGTCCAAACATCCTGTTCTTCTTTGCCGATGACTGGGGCCGCTTTGCCAGCCTTTATGCGGAGGTGAACGGCAAGGGCGGAGTCAATGATGTGGTGAAGACGCCAAACTTTGACAAGCTGGCGAAGAAGGGCGTGCTCTTCCGCAATGCTCATGTGAATGCGCCGTCCTGCACACCCTGCCGCAGCTCCTTGCTGTCCGGGCAGTATTTCTGGCGGACGGGGCGCGGTGCCATCCTGCGCGGAGCGGTGTGGGATGAGAAGATTCCGGCGTATCCGCTGCTGCTGAACGATGCGGGTTATCACATTGGCAAGACGTACAAGGTGTGGGGACCGGGCACGCCGTCAGACGCACCGTATGGCGGGCAGAAGTATGCGTTTCAGGCGGCGGGTGGCAAGTTTAACCAATTTTCACAAAACGTGACGAAGATGGTGGAGTCGGGCAAGGAAGTGGAGGCCGCGAAGGAGGAACTGTATGCGGAGGTGCGCGGAAATTTCAGCGACTTCCTGAAGGCCAATGAAGGCGGCAAGCCCTTCTGCTACTGGTTCGGCCCGACGAATGTGCACCGCACCTGGATCCAGGGCAGCGGCAAGAAGCTGTGGGGCATTGACCCGGATTCGCTGAAGGGCAAGATGCCGCCGTATCTGCCGGATGTGCCGGTGGTGCGTCAGGACCTGGCGGATTACTTTGGCGAGGTGCAGGCCTGGGATCACAGCATCGGCGTGCTGGTGGCGGAGCTGGAAAAATCCGGCAAGCTGGACAACACGCTCATCGTCATCAGCGGCGACCACGGCGCACCGGGCTTCCCGCATGGCAAGTGCAACCTGTATGGCTTTGGCACCGGCGTGGCGCTTTCGATCACGGGCCCCGGTGTCAAGGGCGGCCGGGTGGTGGATGACTTTGTCAACTTGACCGACCTGGCCCCGACCTTCCTGGAGGCGGCAGGTCTGCCCGTTCCGGAGGTCATGACCGGCAAGAGCCTGTGGCCCGTGCTGAAATCCGACAAGTCCGGGCAGGTGGATGAGACGCGCACGCAGGTCTTCACCGGGCGCGAGCGGCATGTGGAGATCGCCCGCGCAGACTACAGCCCGTATCCGCAGCGGGCCATCACGACGAAGGACCATCTCTTCATCATCAACTTCCGCCCAGACCGCTGGCCGCTGGGAGATCCGTATGGCCTGGGCACACCGGAGGAACCGTCCGAGGCCGAGATCATCGAGACAACGCGCGCCACGCATCCGGATGAAGATGCCGGTCCGACGAAGGCCTGGCTGGTGAAGGCGCGCACGACGCCTGAGTGGCAGGCGCACTATGAATGGGTGTATGGCAAGCGGCCCAAGTATGAGCTCTATGATCTGCAGAAGGACCCGCACGAAACGAAGAACGTGGCGGAAGATCCGGCCTATGCGGAGGTGAAGGCGGCGCTGGAAAAACGCCTCATGGATGAGCTGGCCCGCACAGGCGACCCGCGCTTGGTCAATGACGGTGCCTACTTTGAAAACCCGCCGCTGTCCGGTCCTACCGATGACGGAGATGCCTCCAAGAAAGGCAAGGGCAAAGGGAAGGGCAAGAAGAAGTAAGCCTGCGCCAAATGCCACCGCCCAGGTTAGATGATATTTAACACTATGAAGCGAATTTTCTCCGCGCTGGTCATGCTGCCGCTCGTGCTCGGCCTGGCCCTGCCGCTGCTGGCGGCCAAGCCTGAAAAGGGCCAGGCCAAAAAGAAAGCGGCAGCCAAGCCTGGCAATGCGGATGACATGTGGGTGGTGAGCCCGGTGCCGGAGCTGCCGGAGGGCGTGACGCATCACACCTTTCACAGTGCGGCGATGAACCGCGACGTGGGCTACTGTATCTATTTGCCGCCCGGTTATGAAAAGGACACGGCGCGGCGCTACCCGGTGATTTATCATCTGCATGGGGCCGGTGGCAATGAAGCGCGGTCGGTGTTTTCGGCCACGGTTTTGCAGGAGGGCATTCTAAAAGGCACGCTGCCGGAAATGATCATGGTGTTTCCCAATGGCGGACGGGCGACGATGTATCAGGATTCCGGCGATGGGCGGTTCATGGCGGAGACGGCCTTCGTGAAGGAACTGATTCCGCATGTGGATGCCACCTACCGCACAGTTGCAGAGCGGAAAGGGCGCTGCATCGAGGGATTCAGCATGGGCGGACGCGGTTCCACCAATCTGGCCATGAAACATCCGCACCTGTTCGCCTCCCTGTTTAACCAGAGCGGCAATGTCTATGCGGTGTCCGATGCGGCGCGGCTGCCCAATGCCTACCTGGGCGATGACATGGAACGCCTGCGGGCCAATGATCCGTACCTGAATCTGAAAAAGAACCTGGAGGACATCCAGGCGAACCTGCGCATCCAGGTGGCCTGCGGCACGGCGGACCCGGATCATCTGGTGACGGTGCGCGAATACCACGCGGCGCTCACAGCCGCCGGGAAGGAGCACAGCTACTTTGAGGTGGAGGGCCTGGACCACAATCAGAAGAAGATGATCGAGGGCCGGAAGGACACCTGGTTTGATTTCCACATCGAATCCCTGAAGCGCGGCGGCGTGGCGCTGCATTATCGCAAGCCTTAAGCTGTGTCTGAATGTTGTTTGCACGGATCGCCTAACCAAAGATTGTTTTATGAAGTCGCCTGTTTTTCTGCTGCTGGCCCTGTCGCTGGCCCTTGCCCAAGGGTCTGCCGGGGCGGAGAAGCCGCGCAATGTCCTCATCATCCAGACGGATGAGCATAACTTCCGCACCCTGGGCTGCTACCGCGACCAGATGCCGCCGGAGCAGGCCTACATCTGGGGGGCCGGAGTGAAGGTGGAGACACCGCACATTGACTCCATCGCCAGGCGCGGAGCGGTGTGCATGAGATACTATGCGACATCGCCTGTCTGCACGCCCTCACGCGCAGCGCTGATGACCGGGCTGTATCCGCAGAACACGGGCAGCATCACCAATGACCTGCCCATGCTGGATGCGATGGAGACCTTTGCCGCAGTGCTGGAGCGCCAGGGTTATGACAATGGCTATGCAGGGAAGTGGCATCTGGATGGCGATGCCAAACCGGGCTGGGCACCGAAGCGGGCCTTTGGCTTCACGGATAACCGGTATATGTTTAACCGCGGTCACTGGAAGAAGCTGGGCGAGGATGCGGACGGGCCAAAGGTGGCGGCGGTGGATGCCAAAGGTGTACCGAGCTATGATCTGGGTGACGCCGATCCCAAGTCCTTCACGACGGATTATCTGACGGACCGCGCCATTGAGTTTGTGAAACGTCCGCGCGATGGAAAACCGTTTTGCTACATGCTGAGCCTGCCGGACCCGCACGGGCCGAACACGGTGCGCGCGCCCTATGACACGATGTTTGATGCGGCGCAGTTCCAGCAGCCGCAGACGGCCTTGGCCAAAGGGGACAAACTACCGTCCTTTGCCCAGGTCATGCAGGACCGGTTTGTCGCGCGGCAGATGGCGCTGTATTTTGGCATGGTGAAGTGCATTGATGACAATGTGGGCCGGTTGCTCGCCGCGCTGGAGGAGACCGGGCAGCTTGAAAACACGGTGCTCGTTTTCACCTCCGACCATGGCGACATGTGCGGCGAGCATGGCCGGCATAACAAGGGTATTCCCTGCGAGGGCAGTGCCCGCGTGCCGTTTGTCATTGCCGCGCCGGGCCTGGTCCAGGCGGGCACCGTGGTGCATGAGGCGCTGGGCACGGTGGACTTCAAACCGACGCTGCTGGGCCTGCTGGGTGTGGAAGCCAAAGCGGCCATGCAGGGGCGCGATGCCTCCACGCTGCTGCGCACAGGCCGCGCGCCGGAGGGCTGGAAGGACGAGGCCATCGTCCGCATTGGCGGCACCGGGCAGGGCACGGCAGGCTGGGTGGGAGTCTTTACCCGTCGGCACAAGCTGGTGCTCTCCCCCACGGATGCACCGGCCCTGTTTGACCTGGACACAGATCCTTTTGAAATGCAAAACCTGGCCGCTGATCCGGCGCAGCGCGGGCTGATCCGGGAACTGGGCACGAGTTTAAAAAACTACCTGGCCACCAGCGGAGATCCGCATGCCAAGTCCAGTCATGTCATGGCCGATGTAACGTGGGCCGTTTCTGACCAGGCGGAGTATGTGCCGCAACCGCGCCAGCCGCGCCCCGGTCAGGCCAAAGGCAAAGGTAAAGGAAAGAAGTAAACAAGGTTGCCTCAAAAATTCATTTTGTTCCCGCCATGCGTGACTTTTTCATACCCGCTACCGACAAAGCTGCCGAAAGAGCAGCCGCTGTGCCTTGCGTCGCGCCAAGCGAAGGTAGGCCGGATGTGTTCGGCGCGCTGAAGACCGCTGCTCCAAGGCACTCTTCGCCGAACTATCCGGCTGTCTTTGAAGGTGCTTTCTCCACCAAAGCCCGCCTTTTGAGAGAGGCAGGCCGCAGGGAAAAGGGCACCGCCAGGGAAAGCCGGATAGTTCTGCGGGCAGGCTGGATCAGAACCACGAAGTTGCCTTGCGCAGAACACATCCGGCCTACGGTCCGCCAGGGCAACTTATCAACCGCATCATCCTTTTAAACACCCGAACTGATCTATGAAAAAGACTCTTTTTTTATTCGCTTTATCCGCCGTCCTAAGCGGCTCTGCACTGGCCGCCGACCGGCCCAACGTCGTGGTCTTCCTGGTGGATGACATGGGCGTCATGGACACCTCCGTGCCCTTTTTGACGGATGCGGACGGGAAGCCGAAAAAGTATCCGCTGAATGAATACTACCGCACACCGTCCATGGAGCGGCTGGCGGCTCAGGGCATCCGGTTTAACAACTTTTGCGCCATGAGCGTCTGCTCACCCACCCGCGTCTCCATCATGACCGGCCAGAACGCCGCGCGGCATCGCACGACGAACTGGATCAATCCGGACACGGACAATGCGGGCAAACAAGGACCGCCGGACTGGAACTGGGCAGGTCTCAAAAAAGGCGATGTGACGCTGGCCACCGTGCTGAAGGGTGTCGGCTACCAGACGATGCATGTGGGCAAAGGCCACTTTGGCCCTCGCGCCATGGAAGGCAGCGATCCGTCCAACATCGGCTTTGACATCAATGTGGCCGGCGGTGCCATGGGCGCTCCGGGCAGCTACTATGCGGCGCAGAATTTTGGCTGGGGCAACAAGCGGCGGGAAAAGAATGCCGTGCCAGGCCTGGAGAAGTACCATGGCAAAGATCTCTTCCTGACAGAAGTGCTGACGATGGAGGCCAAGGATAAGCTGGACGGGTTTGCGAAGAAAAAGGAACCGTTCTTTTTCTACTTTGCCCACTACGCGGTGCATGCGCCGTTTGAGTCGGACCCGAGGTTTGAAGCCAACTACAAAGACAGTGGCAAGACTCCACCAGCGCAGGCTTTTGCGACCTTGATCGAGGGCATGGACAAGTCGCTCGGAGATCTGCTGGATCATCTGGACAAGCTGGGAGTGGCAGAGGATACCCTCATCTTTTTCCTCGGCGACAACGGCAGCGATGCGCCATTGGGCGACCAGCATGAGGTGGCCTGCGCGGCACCGCTGCGGGGCAAGAAGGGCGCGCATTATGAAGGCGGCATGCGCATTCCGTTCATCGCCGCCTGGGCCAGGCGGAATGACGAGAATCCGTTCCAGAAAAAGCTGGCCATTCCGGCCGGAGTCATCCAGCCGCAGCAGGCCGCCGTGCATGATCTTTTCCCCACGTTGCTGGCAGTAACTGAGACGGCCACACCTGCCGGGCATACCGTGGACGGCCTGCCGCTGACCAAGCTGCTGACCGGCGCGAAGGATGCCGCACGCGAGGAGAAATTCCTCATGCACTACCCGCACGCACCGCACCGTACCGAATACTGGACCAGCCTGCGCGATGGCGAGTGGAAGGTCATTTATCATTACTTCCCGACCAAGGTTTCCGGCGGCTCGCACTACCAGCTTTTCAATCTGAAGAACGATCCGTTTGAGCAGAAGGACCTGGCGGCGGAGAAGCCGGAGGAGCTGGCCGCCATGATGAAAAAACTGGTGGCCGGGCTGGAGGCGCACCAGGCGGTGTATCCGGTGGCGGAAGATGGCAAGACACCGGTGAAGCCGAAGCTGCCCTAACCCTTTACTCAATCATTTCATGAAGGCATTCACACTTGGCATTCTATTGGGCGCAGCCGCTCTCCTTTCCCCAGCATCGGCAGAGGATAAGCCTAACATCATCTTTGTCATGGCGGATGACATGGGCTGGGGGCAGACAGGCTATCGTGGACATCCGGTGCTGAAGACGCCGAACCTGGACGCGATGGCGGAGAACGGCCTGCGCTTTGACCGCTTTTATGCCGGGAATCCGGTGTGCTCGCCCACGCGGGCCTGTGTGATGACAGGCCGCACGAATGATCGCACCGGCGTGCTGAGCCATGGCTACGGCCTGCGGGTGCAGGAAAAGACCATCGCCCAGGCGTTGAAAGGTGCGGGTTATGTGACGGCGCATTTTGGCAAGTGGCATCTCAACGGGTTCAAAGGGCCGGGCGCACCTGTGCTGGCAGACGATCCGCGCAGTCCGGGCGCCTTCGGTTTTGATGAATGGGTTTCCGCCACGAACTTCATTGACATGGATCCTTGGTTAGGCCGCAACGGCAAGCCCGAGCAGGTGATGGGCGATTCATCGGAGGTCATCGTGGATGAGGCCGTGAAGTTCCTGGACAAGCATCGCGCAGGCGGCAAGCCGATGTTCACCGTCATCTGGTATGGCACGCCACATTCACCCTTCAAGGCGGGCGATGCCGACCGCATGCCATTCGGCGAGCTGGAAAAGGAATCCGCCAACCACCATGGTGAGCTGGTGGCCATGGACCGGAGCATCGGCACGCTGCGCAAGAAGCTGCGGGAATTTGAGCTGGAGAAGAATACGCTGCTGGTCTTTTGCAGCGACAACGGCGGCCTGCCGGAGATCAAGCCAAACACCACCGGCGGCCTGCGTGGCAACAAAGGGCAGGTCTATGAAGGCGGCCTGCGCGTGCCGGGCATCATGGAATGGCCGGGCACGGTGCAACCGCGAGTGACGGATCACGTCGCCTGCGTGGTGGACCTGTTCCCGACCGTGGCGGACATCGTCGGCCTGCCCGACAGCTCCTTCATCCAGCCGGTGGATGGCGTGAGCCTGAAGCCCTTGTTTAAAGCCGAAACCGGACCGCGTGAAAAACCGCTGGGCTTTCGCTACGGAGTGAAGACGGCCTTTGTGGACAACCGCTACAAGCTCCTGGCCAATGACCTCAAAAAAGGTCCGTTTGAGCTGTATGACCTGGAAGCCGATCCTCACGAAACGAAGGACCTGAGCGCCGAAAAACCGGACCTGCTGGCCAAGATGAAGAAGGACTGGCAGACCTGGAACGCCAGTGTGGACGCCAGCTTTGCCGGCAAAGATTATCCTGAAGGCAAGGTCACACCGCCCGATCCTGAGCCAGTCTCCTGGTATGAGACCGAGCAGTACAAACCCTTCATGGAAGAAGCGAAAGGCTACTGGGCCTACAAGCTGCACATGGACCGCGCCGCCAAAGGGGCAGGCAAAGGTGGCAAGGGAAACAAAGGCAACAAAAAGAAGAAGTGATGAAGATGATGAAACCGATTTTTGTAATGTTAATTTCGGCGCTTGCGCTGGTGCAGGCAGCCTCTGCAGAAGAAAAGCGGCCTAACATACTGTTTGCCATTGCGGATGACTGGGGGCCGCATGCGGGTGTTTATGGCACGCCCTGGGTGAAGACTCCGGGGTTTGACCGCATTGCCAAAGAGGGCGTGCTTTTCAAGAACGCCTACACGCCTATGGCCAAGTGCGCTCCCTCGCGGGCCATCGTGCTCACCGGGCGCCATCT
Organism: Prosthecobacter sp. SYSU 5D2; assembly: GCF_039655865.1. Lineage (NCBI taxonomy): Bacteria > Pseudomonadati > Verrucomicrobiota > Verrucomicrobiia > Verrucomicrobiales > Verrucomicrobiaceae > Prosthecobacter > Prosthecobacter sp. SYSU 5D2. The sequence continues at coordinate 74,244 of NZ_JBBYXL010000001.1, forward strand.
GTGGCAGAATGAGGAGGCGGGAAACCACATGGCGGTTTTTCCGGCGAAGCTGAAGAGCTGGCCGGAGGTGCTGATGGAGAAGGGCTGGCACATGGGCATCACAGGCAAGGGCTGGGGGCCAGGCATCGCCAATGATGCAGAGGGCAAACCGCGCCAGATCACGGGCAAACCGTATAACAAACGCAAGGCCAAACCGCCAGCGACGGCCATGGGCAACAATGACTACGCGGCCAACTTTGCCGATTTCCTGGCCGATGCGAAGGAGGGCGAGCCGTGGTGCTTCTGGTATGGCTGCACGGAGCCGCACCGGGGATATGAATTCGAATCGGGCGTGAAAAAGGGAGGCAAGAAGCTGGCGGACATTGACAAGGTGCCCGCCTACTGGCCGGACCATGAGACGGTGCGCCATGACATGCTGGACTACGCCTTTGAGGTGGAGCACATGGACAACCACCTGGCGCGGATGATCGCGGAGCTGGAGAAGCGCGGCGAGCTGGACAACACGCTCATCATTGTGACCAGCGACCATGGCATGCCCTTTCCACGGGTGAAAGGTTATGCGTATCACGACTCCAACCACATCCCGCTGGCCATCCGTTTTCCCTCAGGTATGAAGAAGGCGGGTCGGGTGATCGAGGACTTTGTGGACTTCACCGACATCGCGGCGACGATGCTGGACTATGCGGGCATCACCGAAAAAGACAGCGGCATGATGGCGATCACCGGCAAGAGCTGGCGGCCCATTTTGGAGAGCGAAAAGGCGGGCCAGGTCATCGCGGAGCGTGACCATGTGCTGATCGGCAAGGAGCGCACGGATGTCGGCAGGCCTAACAACTGGGGCTACCCAATCCGCGGCATCGTGACGGCCAATCATTTGTATTTGAAGAACTATGAGCCAACTCGCTGGCCGGCGGGAAATCCGGAGACAGGTTACCTGGACACGGACGGCAGCCCGACGAAATCGCTGATCCTGGAGATGGGCCGCAAGGACCGGAACGACAAGTATTGGAAGCTAAACTTCGGCCTGCGCGGCGCGGAGGAGTTCTATGACCTGAGCGTGGATGCGGACTGTGTGCACAACCTGGCCGGTGAATCTGTGCATGAGGAAAAAATCAAGAGCCTGAGCACACGGATGGAATCCACGATGAAGGACCAGGGCGACCCGCGCATGGTGGGGAATGGCAAGATCTTCGACGAATACGCACCGACCAATGGCGACGGATTTTACGAGAAATGGAAGAACGGGGAGAAGCCCAAAGCGGGCTGGGTGAATGAGACTGATTTTGAAAAAGAGCCGATTAAACAACCATGAAATTCTGCATCTCCTTCCTCGCCTTTGTGCTGGCCTGCGCGTCCGGGCTGACACCTTCTGTCCATGCGGCTGATCGGCCTAACATACTATGGTTCGTTGTGGATGACATGTCGGCGAATTTTTCCAGCTATGGAGAAACGCTGATCAAGACACCGAACGTGGACCGGCTGGCAAAGGAGGGGGTCAAGTTTACCCAGGCCTATGTCACCGCACCGGTGTGCTCCACCTGCCGGTCAGCCATGATCACCGGCATGTATCAGACGACCATCGGCTCGCATCATCACCGCAGCGGGCGCGGGGAGCTGAAAATCCACCTGCCGGATGGCGTGGAGCCGGTGCCTGCGCTGTTCCAGAAAGGCGGGTATTATACCTGCATCGGCAGCGGGCTGCCGGGGCTGGATCTGCGCGGGCTGCCCTATGGCGAGGGCCTGGGGAAGAAGGCGGCGAAGAAGGCTGCCAAGGCCGGGAAGACGCAAGGCAAGCTGGGCAAGACGGACTACAACTTTGAATGGGACCCGAAGATCTACGACAGCCATGACTGGGCGGACAGGGCCAAGGGCCAGCCGTTTTTCATGCAGGTGCAGCTTCCCGGCGGCAAGCTGCGCGGCGGCGATTCCAAAGGTGCCAAGGCGCTTGCGGAAAGGGCCAGGGCGGAGTTCGGCGCGGAGACGGACCCGGCCAAGGTGACGCTGCCGCCCTACTATCCTCGTGACCCGGTGCTGCTGGAAGACTGGGCCGCCTATCTGGATGCGGTGAAGCTGACGGACAAGCATGTGGGCAAGGTGCTGGCACGGCTGGAAGAAGAAGGCCTGATGGACAATACCCTCATCATTTTCATGACGGATCACGGCATCAGCCACGCACGCGGCAAGCAGTTCCTCTATGATGAAGGCGCGCACATTCCATTCGTGGTGCGCGGCCCTGGCATTACGGCCGGGAAGGTGCGTGAGGACCTGATTATGCAGATTGATATGGCGCCTCTTTCTCTGGCTGCGGCGGGTCTGTCCGTGCCTGCGGCGATGCAGGGCAAGGATATTTTGGCGAAGGACTACCAGCCGCGCGAGGCCGTCTATTCAGCACGTGACCGCTGCGATGAAACGGTGGAGCATATCCGCAGCGTGCGCACGGACCGGTTTCTCTACATTCGCAATTTCCTCCCCAACCGCCCGCACCTGCAGCCGAATGCGTACAAGGACGGCAAGGACATCATCAGTGCGCTGCGGGCCGCGCATGAGGCAGGCACGCTGCCTTCGGTATCAGAGGATCTTTTGTTCAGCCCGAAGCGTGCGGCGGAGGAACTTTATGAGTACGTGAATGACCGCTGGCAGGTCACCAACCTGGCGGCCAATCCGGACTATAAAGACACCCTGGAAAAACACCGCAGCATGCTGGAACGCTGGATCGTGGAGACCAAGGATGCCGGTCCGGAATCCGAAGCCATGTATGACAGCGACATGGTTGAGTATCGCAAGAAAGGCAATCCGGTCATTGAGGCCAACATCGCCCTGATGAAGAAGTGGGCGAAGGAAGGGAAGTGAAGTTTAAAAGGCTGATTTGTTATGAAAAGACTGACCTTGATGCTGGTGATGGGAATGGCGGCTTCGCTTTGGGCGGAGCGGCCTAACGTATTGTTCATCATCTCGGATGACCTCACCTCCACGGCGCTTTCCTGCTATGGGAACACCGTTTGCAAAACGCCGAACATTGACCGGCTGGCGGCGCAGGGGACACGGTTTACCAGCGCCTACTGCAATGCGACCTACTGCGGGCCTTCGCGGGCGTCCTTCATGTCCGGCTACTATCCGCATGCGACGGAGGTGTTTGGTTATGTCAATCCCAGGCCGGTCATCGGCGACCGGGCCACCTGGTCCCAGCATTTCAAGAATGCCGGTTACTACACCGCACGGGTGAGCAAGATCTTCCACATGGGCGTGCCCGGCGGTGTTGAGGAAGGCGGCGATGGACGCGACCACAATGGCGGCGATGGCGCGGATGATCCGGCCTCCTGGACGGAGAAATTCAACAGCCTCGGGCCGGAATGGAAGGCGCCTGGAGACGGCGAGACGCTGGAGGGAAATGCGGACGGCAAGAAGCCCGTCGTGGGTGGCAACACCTTTGTCGTGGTGGAGGCGGACGGAGATGACCTGGTCCATTCCGACGGCAAGACGGCGGCAAAGGCGGTGGAGCTGCTGGGCAAACACGCGGTGAAAGGGAAGCCCTTCTTTCTTGCCGTAGGTTTTGTTAGGCCGCATGTGCCTTTCGTCGCGCCGAGGCGCTACTACGCGGACTATAAGCCCTATGACAAAATGGTACTTCCACCCAAGATCGAAGGCGACTGGGACGACATTCCAAAGGCAGGCATCAATTACAAGACGAGCGTGAAGATGGAGATGGATGAGCGGCGGCAGAAAAAGGCGGTGGGCGGTTATTATGCCTCCGTCTCCTTCATGGATGCGCAGGTGGGCAAGGTGCTGGATGCGCTGGAGGCCAGCGGCCAGGCTGACAATACGATTGTGATCTTCACCAGCGACCATGGGTATCACCTCGGCGAGCATGACTTCTGGGCCAAGGTCAGCCTGCGCGATGAATCGGCCAAGGTGCCGCTCATCATTAAAGTGCCGGGAAAGAAAGCGGCCGTCTGTGACTCATTCACCGAGCTGATTGACCTGTATCCCACCGTAGCCTCCCTCTGCGGGCTGGAGGTGCCGGACCGGCTGCAAGGGAAGAACATCACGCCCATGCTGGATGACCCGAAGCATGAGGTGCGGCAGGCGGCCTTCTGCACAGCTCCGTCATCCAAGGGCCTGCTGCTGCGGGAAAAACGCTGGGCCTATCTTCAGTATGCGGAGGATGCCTCGAAAGGCATCGAGCTGTTCGACATGGAGAAGGACCCGGAGCAATACACCAACCTGGCGGAGAAGCCGGAATACGCCTCGGTGGTGGAAGGCTTCAAAAAGAAGTTGGCGGCCCGGCTGCAGGAGGTGCGGACGAATGATCTGAACCTATCCTATGTTAGGCCAGAGGGGAAGGGCAAGAAAAAGCGGTGATGCTCAGGCTGAGTTTCTGTTTCATTGCAGAATACACGGTGCAAACCAACAGACGGCGTTTGCAGAACCCTGAAAACGAGTTTGTTTTCCATGTGGCCGTATTGGACGGCCGTTCAGGTCACCCTAGCTCATGACTCTTATGAAAACCAGCATCCTCCTGGCCACCTTTCTGGCGGCCACCCTCGCCCTCCCTGTCCAAGCTGCACTTCCTGCGGGAGCTGCGGCCAATTTTTCCCTGGCCCTGACCTTGAAAACCATCCTCCCCGGCACCTTTGTCAGGGATGCGGACGGGAAATTTATCAAGGGCGATGACAATCAGCGGATTCCGACGGGGGGCAACACCTGGCAAATCGTCAAAGGTGACAAAGAAACCAGCTACAGCGAGGTCAACATCAAGACCGCGTCTGCCAAGTACGGAATCAAAGAACTGCTGCTGGACCTGAAAGATGCCGGCATCCTGGATGACAGCACCATCGCCGGCTGGTCGGTCAAGGCCATCACCGTCGGCACTTCCTCCGATATCAGTTTTTTCCTTGTTAAAAAAGGCAAGCCGTCCGAGGACATCACTGACCATCTTGATTTCGACAATTTCAACTACGATGAGGGTGAGCCCAGCGCCTCCAGCTTTTCTTTAAACCAGCTGATCACCCAGGTGAATGTGGATGAAGAATTACAAAGCCTTAAATACAAATATCTTTCCACCACTGAAACGCTGACCGGCTTTTCCATCAATATTGATGGAATTGGCGGAAAACTTTATGGCCTGGTGAATTTGAGCCAGAAAGTGGCTGTCATCAAACCTGCACTGATAATTTTACTGAGCAACGCTTCAATGCCGGTGATGGCCGGAGCCTTTGATACGGCTGAAGATGATGACATACTCGCCAAAGGCAGCATCAAGATCAGTGGGGCCAAAGTTGTGGCAGATCTGTCCACCGTGCTGGGTGACCTTTGATCTGAACCTCCGATGCTAAAAAAAAGCGGGCCTCCAGAACGGGGACCCGCTTTTTTGCGTTTTCCGGCACCGCTCGGTTACTTCTCCACGATCTGGATGTTGCGGATCCACACCTTGTCATGGTGGTCCGTCAGCATGATGCGGCCCTTGCCGGGGGCGAAGCCTTCCTTCTTGCTGAACTTGCTCGCCGCGATCTTGGTCTTCCAGTCTTCGGAGGCCGTATCGGCCTCGCCCACCAGCTTGCCATTCAGGTAATGCTGCAGCTTGCCGTCCTGGGCCACCACACGGCTGGTGTTCCATTCACCGGGCGGGTTCATCGGCTTGTCTTCCGCCGGGGCCTGGATGTCATAAAAGGAAGCCGTGCTGTGCGTGCCGCCACCCTTCATGCCATCGGGATGCTTCTTGTCATCAATCATCTGGTACTCGATGCCCAGCCACTCCTTGTTGTTGATCTTCGTGACCCAGTACTTGATGCCGTTGTTGCCGCCCTCCTCCACCTTCCATTCCCAGCTCAGGTCAAAGTTCGTGTATTCCTTTTCAGACAGCAGATTGCCGCCCTTTTCACCATTCAGGTGGATGGCACCATCCACCACCACCCAGCCTGCACCGGGCTTGGCTCCGTCTTGCCCGGTCCACCCGGCCAGAGATTTGCCGTCAAAGAGGGACACCGCATCCGCCGCCATCAGGCGGCTGACACCCAGCGCCAGGAGAAGAACCAAAAGAGAAGCTTTCATAGATTTTAAAAAGGGAGGGAGGGGATTGGACCAACGAACCCGCAGATTAAAGAAACCGCTGCCGCTGGCAAGCAAATCACCAGCCCGCCACACAAAACGCCCCATCCACCCGGCCTCACACACACGAAAAATTGTACCTGCTCTCAGCAAGAGTCCGGGCTAAGGTAGAAAAAACATGGTCAAAGAGGAGTCGCCCCCCGCATCATCCACGCCCCCTTGGGAAGCCAAAAAGCTGCCCTCCAGCCGTGGTCTGGCCCGCAAGATCATCCTGTGGGGCCTGGCCCTTGGCGTGCTCGGCCTCATCATCTACGGGCTGAAGCCGCGCCCCATCGAGGTGGAGCTGGCTGCCGTTCGCCGTGGCCCGCTGACCGTCCACGTCATGGAGGAGGGGAAAACCCGCATTCGCAACCGCTACGTCGTCGCCGCTCCCGTTACCGGGGCCATGCGCCGCGTCCCGTTGAAACCCGGTGCCGAGGTGAAAGCGGGCGAGACCGTCCTCACCGTCATCGAGCCCGGCATCGCGCCCCTCATTGACGCCCGCACCCAGGCCCAGGCGGATGCCCGCATCGCCGCCGCAGAGGCCGCACTCAGCCAGGCCGGCCAGACCCTGGAGATGACCCGCACCGCCGCCCGCTTTGCCCAGACCAACTGGGAGCGCGTACGGGACAAGGCCACCGCCGCCAGCATCTCCGCCAATGACCGCGACAACATCGAGCGCGAAGCGCTCATGCGGGAGCGCGAAGTCCGCGCGCAGGAATTCGCCCTCCAGGTCGCCACCTATGAGCTGGACCAGGCCAAGGCCGCCCTCATCCAGATGAACATGCCCGGCAGCACCGGCCAGCCTTATGAGGTGAAGGCGCCCGTCAGCGGCCGCATCCTGCGCGTGGACCAGGAAAGCGCCATGATCATCGCCGCCGGCACGCCCATCCTGGAGATCGGCGACCCCACCGACCTGGAGATCGAAGCCGAAATCCTCTCCCGCGATGCCGTCAACATCCGCCCCGGTGCCAAGGTCAGCGTGGAGCAATGGGGCGGCCCGGACCCGCTGCCTGCCACCGTCCGCCTCGTCGAGCCTGCCGCTTTCACCAAGGTCTCCGCCCTCGGCGTGGAGGAGCAGCGCGTCATCGTCCTCTGCGATCTGGACCCCGCCGCCGCCAAAGGCACCACTCTGGGCGACCGCTACCGCGTGGAAGTCCGCGTCGCCGTCTGGCATGAGGACGATGTCCTCCAGGTCCCCGCCGGCGGACTCTTCCGCGAGGGCTCCGCCTGGAAAACCTTTTTGTTAGACCCGGCCACCTCCAAAGCCCGCAACATTCCTGTCGAAGCCGGCCGCACCGATGGCCGGTGGACGCAGGTCCTCAATGGCCTGCAAGTGGGCGACCGCGTCCTCCTCCACCCGCCGGATTCCGTCGCCGACGGCAGCGACGTGGTCGAGCGGCAGTAGCCCTTGTCACAAACCTGGGCTTGCCAAACCGCCCCATACTCCTCAGCATTCTCCCAATTCATGAATACCAAGCACATTCTCGCCGGCTTCAGCCTCCTCTCCCTGCTGAGCCTGTCCAGTTGCATCACGCCCATGCCGGGAGATTACGGCTACAATGACGGACCCGCCTACGGCAACGGTCCCAACTACAGCAACCGCCCCGGTTATGGCAACCGGCCCGGCTACGGCAGCGGCTACCGTGACGATCGATATGACCGCGATCACAGGTATGACCGTGATGACCACCGGCATCCAAGTTACCGTCCACCCGTCACACCGCCGCCTCACCACGGGCACAATCATGGCCGGCCACCCGTTGGCGGAAACACGCCTTCCATCCGCCCGCTGGCCAATGGCGGTGTCCAGGCCACCATGCCTGGTGGCTGCTACGTCATCTGCGACCGCAGCGGCCGCGTCGTCAAAGAAAACTCCTGCAGCAAGGCCGACCTCATCATCGCCACCCGCGCCGCCCGTGACTATCTGGCCCGCCGAAGGTAGGTGCCTGACCTCATTCGCGAATCTGACCGGGAGCGCATTCCAGGCCTTGTTGCGTCTTGATGTCACCGCAATTCGTATTGACTTGCCGGGTTTTTTAACCGACAACCCGCGCTCCCAACCTACTGTATGGATTCTTTTTGGATTTGGTCGTTCATCGGCTTCACTTTGGCATTTGTTTACGGCTCCTTTTTTGAGTGGTCAGTTCATAAGTTCCTCATGCACCGGCCCTTCGGAGGCTTTCAATACGCCTTCCGCGCCCACGCCGTGGTTCATCATCAGGTCTTCAAGGCGGATCACACCTACCATCTGGTGCATGATCATGACAAAGAGACCATTCCCATGGCCTGGTGGAACGGTCCTGTCCTCATCCTTCTCAGTTCCATTCCTTTCGTCGCCGTCTCCTGGCTTCTTGGCCAGTGGGGCCTCGTCACGGGTGCTGCCATCGGCATGACCAGCTATTACGTTCTCTATGAGCGCATCCATTGGTGCATGCACCTGCCCAAGGCGCGCCGCCTGGAGCAGTCCTGGATCTTCCGCCGCCTGAACGGCCATCATTTGCTGCATCACCGCTACATGCACAAAAACTTCAACGTTGTCTTTCCCCTGGCGGACCTCTGCCTGGGCACGCTGATGATCCGGGCCAAGACCCGCTTTGCCCAGGCCATGGGCCCTTCCGTCCCGGACGTCCAGCCGCACCAGGACTGACAGCCTTGGATCTTCAGGATCACCTGCGCAGCTTTCGGCTCGACGCGGGGTTGGACTCTGTAGCAAACTTTGCTGCTCCGTCCCATGAAGTTCCTTTCCAGCTTTCGCGCCAAGCTCATCCTGACGATTTTTCCCGTCGTCGCAGGGGTGACGACCGGAGCGCTCCTGCTGACGGAGTGGCGGTTCAGCGCGACGTATCAGCAGCTGTTTGAAGAACAGTTCGAGAGCCAGATCTACGCCGTCACCCAGGCCAAAAACCGCCGGTTCAGCGCCCTTTCCTCGGTGCTGGAGCGCATGGCCCAAAAGCCGGAGCTCATCACCGCCATGCGCGAAGGTGACTACCAGAAAGCCGGCAAAGACCTGCGTCCTGCCCTGGAATCCCTGGCCCAGGAACGCCTGCAAAGTGAGTTCTCCACCCTCGGCCGCCTGCCTTCTGGTCCGCCAACAGACCGTGACCGGCCGGGCGACCGCCGCGAGCCACCACGCCCTCCGGGCGGCACCGGCCAGTCCGCGCCTTTCATTGCCCTCATCAATGCCCAGGGGAATTTTGTTCATCACCAGCGGAACCGCAGCGCCGGGGAAAACGCCACTTTTAACACGACTCCGGATGGGGACCCGGCCCAGGTCAGACGGCGTTCCGATACCATGCCCTGGCTGGGCGACCGCAAGTTTGAGGAGACTCTCAAGCAGCAGGAGGTCGGCTACCTCATCGTCGAGGCTGGCGAGCGCCGCGGCGAGCAGGTACGGGAAGTCTTCATCACTCCTCTGCGCGACCCGGCGGATGGCCGGTTTCTGGGGGCCTTTGTCTTCGGCCTGCCCCTGCCTGCCATTGCGGACCGCGTGCTGTATGAGCAGACCCGCCGCAGCGAGCATGGGGAAATCATGGGCGGCATCTGGGTGGAGGGAAAGCTGGTCTCCACCACCGTGCCTGAGGATCAAAAAGAGATCATCGCCCAGACCGTGGCCCGCTCCCTGGCCGGATCTGCGGATCCAAACCGGGAGATCCTTCTTCCCATCGGCAAGGAAAAGCACCGCCTCATTTACCGGGTGCTCAATCCTGGCAGCCCTTTCCCCCAGGCCGTCCAGGTCAATTTTTATTCTCTGGCAGCTCTGGAGAAGGAGATCGCCGGTCTCCGCCGCAGCGCCTTCAGCCTCGGCATCATCGCGCTTCTTGTGGCCCTGGTTCTGGTCATGTACATCTCCCGTGGCCTGTCCGGCCCCATCAGCAGCCTGGTCAATGCCGCCCAGGAAATCGAGCGTGGCAATTATGATGTCCGGGTGCCTGTGACCCGCGATGAAGTCGGCAGGCTGGCCCACGCCTTTAATGACATGGCCGCCGGGCTGGCCCTCCAGGAAAAATACCGCAGCATCCTCAATGCCGTGGCCGACCGCACCGTCGCCGAGCGCCTCATTGAAAATCGCGAGGCCCTGGGCGGTGAGCTGCGGGATGTGACCATGCTTTTCTGCGACATCCGGGGATTTACCTCTCTGACCGAAAAAATGCCCCCGCATGAAGTCATCGAGCTGCTCAACGAGCACATGACCGTCCTCACCCAGGTGGCCTATGACCACGGCGGCATTGTGGACAAGTTCGTCGGCGATCTCATCATGGTACTCTTTGGCGCCCCCATCACCACGGGCAATGACGCCCAGCGCGCCGTCACCTGCGCACGGGCCATGTTCCAGGCCCGGCGGGAGCAGAACACCCGCAGCCGCCATCCTCTTGAAATGGGCATCGGCATCGCCACCGGCAGCGTCGTCGCAGGTTGCATGGGCTCTGACCAGCGCCTCAGCTACACCGTCATCGGCCACCGGGTGAACCTCGCCTCCCGCCTCTGCCACATCGCCCAGGCGGGCGAGATCGTCATGGATGCCGAAACCGCCGGCAAGCTGGACCCCGGCATCCCGGTCACTCCCCTGCCCCCCATGCAGCTCAAGGGCATCTCCGAGCCTGTCGAGGTCTTCCGCATCGCCGCGTAAATAGGCACCAAAAAAAAGCAGCCCGATGAAAGGCTGCTTTTTTTTAAGCGGGAGACAGGGCTTAGACCTCGGCCCCTTTGTGACCAAGCTGTTTCACAGCTTTGTTCAGCTGATCGTATTCGATCGGCTTCTTGATGACGGTCACAGGTCCGTGAGAGAGAATGCGGCTCAGGATCTCACTGTCAGGATAGCCGGTGATGACCACGATAGGCAGGTCAGGATACATTTCCTTGAGCTGGGAATAGACTTCATCTCCTGGTACATCCGGCAGCTTCAGGTCCAGAAACACGAAGTCGAACTTCTGCTTCTTGGCCACGCTGATGGCCTCCGCCCCGGTACCGACGACCAGGCGTCCGAACCCGGCCTTTTTCAGGAACTGTTTAAAGAGGGCCTGGAGCGCAGGATCATCGTCCACCACCATGACGGTAGGCTGTCCGGATTCGTCTTCTTTGCGAAGCACGTCACGGTCCAAAAGGCTGCGCTTGATGCGCCAGCGTCCACCGATCTGCACCGCTGGCAACTGGCCCCGCTGAACGAGATAATAGACCGTTGGCAAAGGGATACGCAGATACTCCGCAGTCTCTTTGACCGTCATAAGTTCGGGAGAGGTAAGTTCAGCCATAAAGGGGTTGTGGTAAAGATGAAGAATGTGCTGAGTCATTGTTAACAACTCAGCAAAATCAGAATTGCGTCGAAGTTGCTATATAATTACCATGACAGCAAGCCAATTCTCACACATTTTAGCGACCCTGAAAAATTACACGCCTATCAAATTTGATAAAACGAGCAATTTTGGGTTCAAAATATGCGGAAAACACGCTCGCAAGCACTGAAATGAGAAGAGCTAAACATATCTTAATTTTATTCTAATTACGACTGAAATAGTCACCAGTCCTCATTTTGCACGCTTTGATCCCCGTTAAATGAATGTGCCATTTACGCCCTGGTCAGCCAGGAACAGGCGCTGCATCCAGGGGCACTGGCTGAACCTTGGGCGCACGACCCAGAATGCGGTTGATGAGCTTGCCCAGGTCATCCACGGCCAGGTAGCACAAGGGCACCAGAAACAGGCAGATGACGGTGGCGCACAGGCTTCCATAGCCCATGGATACGGAGACGGGCGTCAGAAACTGGGCGCTCGTGGCCTGCGCTGCACGGTTGTCACCAAAGATCAATACCAGCAGATGGCTGATGCCGGGCGGTGAATTTTCAATCAAACTGCCAAATTCAAACATCAGCGGCATCAGTCCCACAAAGGTGGTGATCTGGGTCAGGAAGATGGCGCGGAAGCGGCTGCGCCCGCCTTCTTGCACGGCGTACTTCAGATCCCCGGTCTCATCCCGCACCTGGTTGATGCGGTCCACCAGGACCAGGGTGTCATTCACAATCACTCCGGTCACCGCCAGCATGCCGCAGACGCTCATGCTGCTGACGGCCATGCCATGGAAGAGATGCCCTAAAACCGCCCCGACAATGCCAAAGGGCACCACCAGCAGCACGATGAAGGGCTGGGTGTAGCTTTTGAAAGGGATGGCCATCATCGCATACATGCCCAGCAGAATGATCGCCAGGGCCCACTTGCCCTCATCCGCCCCTTCCCGTTGCATGCGCGCCTCCCCTTCAAAGCTCCACTGGATGTGGGGATGGGAGGCCATGAGCTGGCGGATGAAGACCTCCGCATCGGCCCGTACCTTGGCAGGGTCCGTGGTGGCCTTGTTGACATCCGCCGTCACGTTCATGGCCCGGCGGCGGTCCACCCGCTTGATGCTGCTGAAGCTTTTGCCCACCTTGGCCTCAGCCACGCGGGCAAAGGGAATCTCCAGTCCGGTGGCCGTGCGCACCCGCATGGTGTCCAGCGTGGCCAGGCTGCGGCGGTCCTCCTGCGGGTAGCGGAGCATGACCCTCACCTCATTGCGCCCGCGCTGGATGCGCTGCACCTCGTCCCCATAAAAGGCCTGCCGCACCTGCCGCGCCAGGTCACCCACAGTCACGCCAAAGGACTGGGCCTCCGGCTTGAGGCGGAGCTGGATCTCATTGCGCCCGCTGTCCAGGGAATCATTGATGTCAAAGACGCCGGAGTAGGTGCTCAGGTGGTCTTTGATCTGGCTGGAGATTTGCAGCAGCTCCTCCGGGTCCGTCCCGGCTAGCTGGATGTCTATGGGGTCCGCACTGCGGCCGATCTCCGCCCGGATGGTCACTTCCTCCGCGCCGATGATCTCTCCCACCCTCTTGCGCCATTCATTGCCCATCTCCACCGTATTGACCTTCAGGCTGCGCTCTTCCGGCCCGTACGTCTCGATGTTCACCTCCCCAATATGGGAGCTGCCGGAGGTGCCCCGGCTGGTGCTGGCCGTCAGGCGGGTCGTTCCCGTCGTGGCGATGATGTTGCGGATGACGGGCTTGCCATCCGGGCCGACGTATTCTTTCCGCATCTCATCGGCAATGTCATAGATGCGCTGGATGTGGGCATCCGTGACCTCAAAAGGCGTCCCCTCCAGCATGGACAGGCGGTATTCCACCCGCTCACTCTGCACCCGGGGGAAGAAGATCCACAGGATGCGCCCGCTGAAAAAGAACCCGCAGAGGACGATCAGCCCGCCAAAAAAACAGGCCAGGGCGGTATAACGGTGATGCACACACCAGGCCAGGGCCGGCCGGTAGGCATTCTCCACAAACCAGCGGAGATTCCGCTCGGAAAACCGGTGCACCGGCCCCAGGATGTCTGAGGCGCCGCTCAGCCCTGGCACCGGGTGCGCCAGATGGGAGGGCAGCACGATCTTGGTCTCCACCAGGGCGATGAGCATCACCAGGATGAACACGATGGCGATGGGCTTGAACATCATGAGCGAATCACTCACGCCCGTCGCCATGGGCAGGAAGGCGATCACCGTGGTCAGCACGCCAAAGGTGATGGGAACTGCCATCTCCCGCGTGCCCTGGATGGCCGCATCCAGCGCGGACAGGCCCCGCTGCCGCAAGGTGTCCACATGCTCGGAAATGACGATGGCATCATCCACCACAATCCCCAGCACCAGGATGAAACCGAAGAGCGACGACAGGTTGATGGCCACATCAAAGTAAGGCATCAGCGCGATGGCGCCCAGGAAGCTGGCCACCATGCCCACCGCCACCCAAAAGACCGCATCCAGCCGCAGGAACAGGCCCACGCACAGAAACACCAGGATGAGGCTGCTCTGGGCATTCTGGATCAGCAGGTTGATGCGCCCCTGGACGATCTTGGAGCGGTCATTCCAAAACGCAATCTGCACCCCGTCCGGCAGCCTTGACTTGCTCTCCAGGATATATTCTTTCACCGATTCCGCGATGCGGATGGCATTCTGCCCCCCTTCACGCATCACGTTCACCACCACGCAGCGCTTGCCGTTCAGCCGCGCCAGCAGCGGATTTTCATTAAACCCGTCCTGGATGATGGCCACCTCCCCCAGCGTCACCTTGGTGCCGTCCTGACGGGTCAGGATCACGATGTCCGCATAATCCTGGCCGGTGTAGGCCCGGCCTTTGGTGGTGATGGACACATCGCCGGCCTCCGTCTGCACCACTCCGGCTGGCAGGTCCAGCGCACTGCCCCGGATGGCCTGGCTGACCTGCTCCAGATTCAGGCTGTATTTCCTCAAGGTCTCTTCGGGGATCTCGATGCCGATTTCATAGGGCCGCACCCCGGCGATGCCCGCATGGGTGATGCCCGGCAGGGCTGAGATTTCATCGCGGATCTGCTCCCCCAGCCGCCGCAGGTCTCCTTCAGACATGTCAGCCGCGATGGCCACGGTGATCACCTCATGAAAATTGTCATCCAGCTGGATGGTCGGCTTTTCCGCCAGCTCCGGCATGTTCGGGATCGCATCCACGCGGATTTTGATGTCATCCAGCACCTCCCGGACATCCTTCCCCTCCTCCACCTCCACCACCACCGTGCCACCGTTGGAGGAGGCCGTGGAATTGATGTGCTTGATGCTGCCCACCTGCTCGATGGCCTCCTCAATCCTCAGGACAATGCTCTCCTCCACCTCCTCCGGTGCCGAGGCCGGATAGGGCACGTTGATGGAAATCAGCCGCGATGGCCTGTCCGGGAAGACCTCCAGCGGGATGCGGTCAGACGCTAGGGTCCAGATTCCCGCGATCATCGCCCCAATCATCAGGAGATTGGAGGCGACATGATTGCGGGCAAACCAGGAGATCATTGGAAAAAGAAAATACGCTGTTACACGAACGAAGCAGCAGGGGCCAAGGTTGCCAAGAGAACAATGCCTCCCCGCCCATAAGGAAAGCCTTCACTGCGCCTGTTCCCAGACGGAAGCAACTTCCCATCTCTTCAAACGCCCTGCGGCCGGCTTCACCGGACAATCAGGCGCTGAGCACCGTTTTGACCACCGTCAGGAGCGTCTCGGCCGTGTAAGGTTTGGGGATAAAATGCCGCACGCCTTCCTCCGTGGCCTTGGCAATCATGCTGGCGGCATTCAGGCCGCTGGCCGCGATGACTTTGACTGCCGGATTCATCCGCTTCACCACCCGGATCACGGCCGGGCCGTCCATCTCAGGCATCATCATGTCTGTCAGCACGGCGGTAATCTCCTTCTGGCGCGTGGCATAGATGGCGATGGCCTCCGAGCCGTCCGCAGCCACAAGGACCCGGTAACCAAAGGCTTCCAGCGTCTGCTGGGTGATCTGGCGCACCGCCGCTTCATCATCCACCACCAGGATGCACTCCCCGGTCCCCCGGGGCAGGCTCTGCTCAGGCAATGCCGGGACCATGGCTCCCTGCGCCGTCAGTGCCGGCAGGTACACCTGGAAACGGCTGCCCCGGCCCGGCTCGCTCTGCACACGTATGAATCCTCCGTGGCTTTTGATGATGGCCAGTGTGGTGGAAAGGCCCAGGCCGGTGCCTTTGCCCAGTTCCTTCGTGGTAAAGAAGGGCTCAAAAATTCTTTCCACCACCTGCGGGCTCATGCCTGCGCCGCTGTCCTCCACCTGGATGTTCACATAGGGCCCCTCCCGGGCGTCCGGATTCATGGCCGCATAGGAGGCGTCCAGGACCGTGTTGGTGGCCATGACTGTGAGCAAGCCGCCATCCGGCATGGCATCCCGCGCATTCACGCACAGGTTCAGCAGCACCTGGTGCAGCTGGGTGGCATCTCCCTGCACGGCCCAAAGACCGGCATCCACCTCACTGTGCAGCAGGATGTCCTTGGGAAAGGTGTCACGGGTGATCTTTTCAATGTCGCGGATCATCTGCCCCACCTGCACCTCCAGTTGCTGGCCTTCCATGCCACGGGCAAAGGAGAGCACCTGCTTCACCATGTCCGCCCCGCGCTGCGCGCTCAGCTCAATGGTATCCAGGATGCTCCTGCGCATAACATCCTGCTCCTCCATTTTCAGGAGCTCGATGGACATCATGATCGGTGCCAGCACGTTGTTCAGGTCATGGGCGATGCCGCCCGCCAGCGTGCCGATGCTTTCCAGCCGCTGCGCCCGCAGGAACTGCTGCTCCAGGCGCTTGCGTTCAGTGATGTCGGTATTGATGGACAGGATGGATTTTGGCCGGCCCTGCTCATCGCGCACCAGCGTCCAGCGGCCCTCGACGGTGATGGTATGTCCGTCTTTGCCCACCTGGTTCAGAACACCCGTCCATTCCCCCTCGTTCAACGTCACCGCCACAGCGGCAAAAAAGGGCGCTGTGTCGGTATAAAGCAGCTCGTGGATGCTACGGCCCTGGACCTCCTCCGCCGTCCACCCGTAGAGACGTTCCGCGCTCCGGTTCCAGTACAAGATGCGGTGCTGCAGGTCACGCACCAGGATGGCATCCTGCGCCTTGTCCAGCAGGGTCGCCTGCTCACGCAGCTTCTCTTCCGCCTGCTTGCGGCTGGTGAGGTCCGTCATCCCGCCGATCATGCGCACGGCACGGCCGCTGCGATCACGCTTGATATGCCCCCTGTCAAAAATGTAAGCGAAGGTGCCGTCCTCCCGGTAAAAGCGGTATTCTCCCGTCCAGCTTTCAGCTCCTCCGTCGATGGCCTGCTGCAGACTGGCCATCACCGGCTGGAGGTCATCGGGATGCACCCGTTCCTTCCAGGCATCCAGCGTGGGCGGCAGCTCCGCATGGCGGTAGCCAAAGACCGAATAAAAGCGGTCACTGAACCAGTGATGTCCTGTGACCAGGTTCCAGTCCCAGACGACCTCGTTGGTCGCCTTGGAAAGCAGGCGGAAGCGCTCCTCGCTCTCGCGGATCTTCTCTGCATTGAGCTTGCTGTCAGTGATGTCGCGCATCGTGCCCACGATGCGCTCCACCCGGCCCAGCACATCCAGGACCGGGACCCCATGCTCATGCACCCAGCGGATCTCCCCGCTGGGCCGCGCGATCCGGAACTCCACATTCGTCTCCTTGCCTTCCAGTTGCATCTCAAAGGCCGCAGCCGCATACGGCTTGTCTTCTGGCAAAATGGCCTCCATGTAGGATACCGGGTTCTCGTACACACTCTGGATCGTCCGGCCCCAGATGGACTCATAAGCGTTGTTGGCATACAGGATCCGGTCGTTGATGACATCGTAGCTGTAAAAGATCTCGCCGATGTTATCGGCCATCTCGCGGAAGAGCAGATCACTTTCACGCTGGGACTTTTCCACCTGCCGG
The DNA here is from genome assembly GCF_039655865.1 of Prosthecobacter sp. SYSU 5D2. Taxonomy (NCBI): domain Bacteria; kingdom Pseudomonadati; phylum Verrucomicrobiota; class Verrucomicrobiia; order Verrucomicrobiales; family Verrucomicrobiaceae; genus Prosthecobacter; species Prosthecobacter sp. SYSU 5D2. The sequence continues at coordinate 91,604 of NZ_JBBYXL010000001.1, forward strand.
TGCGCCGTGATGTCCCGTGAGATGCCCACCACCCCGGCAATGCGCCCAGATGTATCTCTGTAGGGTGCCTTCGTCGCTGAATACGTGCGGGTCACACCCGCTGCGGTCAGCACCTCGTCCTCCGTGATGACCTTGCCTGTGGCCATGATTTCCACATCTTTGAGCCGGAGCAGACGCGCCTCATCGGGTCCAAAGAGTTCACTGTCAAGCATCCCCACCACCTCATCCGCAGCGCGGCCTACCAACCGGCCAGCACCCTCGTTAAAGAGCAGATACCGGCCCGCCGGGTCTTTCACATAGACCGCGTCCGGAGTGCCGTTGATGACGGCATTGAGCAGCGAGCCCGTATGCTGCAATTCCCGCACCTGCTGGCGGGCCTGCATCTGCTTCATCACCTGCCTGCCCAGCACTTCCAGCGCGTTCTTCTGCCGGTCCGTCAGCATCCGGGGCACCCGGTCAATCACGCAGAGCGTGCCCAGCGCCTCCCCCGTGGGTGTCAAAAGCGGCGCTCCGGCATAAAAGCGGATGTTCGGCTCCTGCACCACCAGCGCATTCTGCACAAACCTCAGGTCTTGCATCGCATCCGGCACCAGAAAGATTTCCTTGCCACAGATGGTATGGGCGCAAAAGGCCACCTCGCGCGGTGTCTCCGTCACCTCCAGCCCCACGCGGGATTTAAACCACTGGCGGCGCTCATCCACCAGGGTGATCAGGGCGATGGGTGTGCCGCAAATCTCCGCCGCCAGCCCCGTGATTTCATCAAATTCACCCTCCGGCGGCGTATCCAGGATTTCCTGCTCATGCAGGGCCGCCAGTCGTCCAGGTTCATCAGTTGGCACAGGAACAGGCACAGTCATGGAGAAGAGAAAAAAGGGAGGGACAGAAGAAACTATCACCTCAACCTTCTATTATAAAAAGAGTTTTCTGCAATTTTCATATTCTCAGTAACAAACGTGGCTCATCCAGGTACCCGAGCGGTAGCCCTGCCATTTGGGCAAAATCCGGCTTGTCGCGGACAGCTTGCCGCATTAAGTGCCGGAAGCTGGAATCACTGAAAATGCCGTGGAGAAAAGCCCCGCCGACCCGAATACGCGTCTGCGAATCGCAATTCCCGACGAATAAACACCGAGTTTCCATTTGACAGCGGGCTGTAAACTTTTACTCTCGCGGCCCTCATTTTAACGCGGCGGCTCGTTGCCACATCCCGCGCTTTCTCAAGAACCTTATGAAGACATTCTCTGCCAAAGCCCAAGACGTGAACCGCCAGTGGTGGGTCATTGATGCCAAGGACCAGGTCCTGGGCCAGGTCGCCGTGGCTGCCGCCAACCTCATCCGTGGCAAGACCCGCCCCATCTTCACCCCCCATGTGGACACGGGTGACTTCGTCGTTGTGATCAATGCAGACAAAGTCCGCGTGACCGGCAAGAAAGAGCAGCAGAAGATCTACACCAGCAAGCGTGGTGGCTTCATCGGCAACCAGAAGGTGGAAACCGTGGAAAAAGTCCGCCAGCGCCGCCCTGAGCTCCTCGTGCACCGCGCCGTCAAAGGCATGGTCCCGCACAACCGCCTGGGCAACGCCATCATCACCAAGCTGAAAGTCTATGCCGGTGAAGAGCATCCTCATGTGGCCCAGAACCCAAAGCCATTCGCGGTCGCCTAATCTCAGCCTTCAAGAATCACGTTACATGAGCAAGCCCATCACCAACGCCACCGGCCGCCGCAAGACCGCCATCGCCCGCGTGCACATCCTGGCCGGTTCCGGTTCCATTACCGTCAATGGCCGCGACTTCGAAGAGTATTTCCCGACCGTCGCCCTGCAGAACCAGATCCTTACCCCCCTGGCGCTGACCAACACCCGCCAGCAGTTTGACTTCAACGTCAACGCCTGCGGCGGCGGCATCACCGGCCAGGTCGGCGCAGTGAAGCTGGGCATCTCCCGCGCTCTCATCACCGTCAACCCTGAGCACCGCGCCATCCTCAAGAAGGCCGGCCTCCTGACCCGCGACTCCCGCGCCAAGGAACGTAAGAAGCCAGGCCGCCCAGGAGCCCGCAAGCGCTTCCAGTTCTCCAAGCGTTAATCGCCGGATCTTCTGGTTCGTTCGTTGTTTTGTTTTCAAAAGCCCCGCTGCCAAGCGGGGCTTTTTTGTGGGAGTGTGTCATCGTTCACCTCCGCATTCCGGTTTTTCTTGTCCCTGCCCACCCTTTCTGCTGGAATGCCCAGCCTGGCCTCCCTGCTGGTTTATGAAAGCTCTCCGCCGCCTCGCCGCCCTCCTGCTCTGCCTGCCCGCCACCGGCCATGCGGCGTTCCCAGCGCTTAGTTTGAAACCGGTGTGTGAGGATCTGCTGCATGCCCCCACCAACATCACCCACGCAGGCGATGGGAGCGGACGGCTGTTTTTCTGTGATCAGCCCGGTCAGGTTTATGTCTTCAAAGGAGGCATGCTCCAGCCCGTGCCCTTTCTCGACCTTGGAAGCACGGGTCTGAATCGGGTGTTCTTCCATGCAGGAAACCCGAACGCCTATTCAGAGCGTGGACTGTTGGGCATGGCCTTTCACCCCGAGTATGAAAATCCAGAATCCGCAGGATATCGGTGCTTTTATGTGAACTACACAGCCGTCTCCACCACGCCGACGGATAACCCTTCAAGCCCTCAAAACTGCGTCACCGTCATCTCTGAATTCAGGGTATCAGAGAATAACCCGGATGTCGCGGATGCCACGAGTGAAAGAATCCTGCTGACTTACGGCCAGCCACAAACGAACCATAATGGGGGGCAGATCGAATTTGGCCCCGACGGGATGCTTTACATCGGCAGCGGAGATGGTGGCGGAGCAAACGACAATGCCATCGGTCACACAGGCGGCACCGAAACCATCACTCCAGGACGGGTCACTGGCACGTTGGGCAATGCCCAGGATACGACCAAACTCCTGGGCAAAATCTTGCGCATTGATCCCCTGGGCAGCGATGGACCCGGCGGAGCTTATGGCATCCCTGACGACAATCCGTTTGCACACAATGAGGAGTCAGTCCGCAAAGAAATCTATGCCTTCGGCCTCCGCAATCCATGGCGCTTTTCTTTTGATCAAGAAGGCCAGAATCCAACCCGTCTGATTTGTGCAGATGTCGGCCAGGTGGATGTCGAGGAGATCAATCTCATCGTCGCCGGTGGAAACTACGGATGGCGGGTCAAAGAAGGCAGCTTGGACTTTGACGCGACCGCACCTGATGGCGGAGGTGCCTTGATCCCGCCTGTTGCAGAATATGCTCATCCAAGCGCCACTCTGCCAGGAACGGAGCTCATGCCTAAATTCGGCACCTCCATCACCGGTGGATACATCTATCGGGGCTCCGCCATTCCACAACTGCAGGGCAAATACCTTTTCGGAGATTATGCCGCCAATGGAATTGGCGGCGGCGGGGGCATTTTTTTAGGGCTTGAGGAGAATACTCCAGGGGGCTTTACGTTGAGCCAGGTTACACCGTTTAACAGCCTACCTGCGGCTGCGCGCATCTATGCTTTTGGGGTGGATGAGACCGGGGAAATGTATGTGGCAACCAAGACCACCGCCGGTGTGCTGGCGCTGGACGGCGGGCATCCCGCGGGAATGATCTATAAGATCATGCCAGCTGGCGAGTCGACACTCAGCATTACAGCATCGAAAGACAACACTCTTTATGAAATGGATGCTGAGGATGTGGCGGATGAGAAGAAGAGCAGCAATGGTAAGGGCATTTATTTATTCGCCGGGAAGACAGGTGAGATGGCCAATTACGTGGTCAGACGCGCGGTAATGCGGTTCGATGTCAGCAGCATTCCAGATGGAGTTGAAATCCTTTCCGCCAGCGTCCGTTTGCATTTGAGCAAGCAAGTAGGAGAGGGTTTCCCGATGAAATTACATCGCCTCACAGCCGAATGGGGAGAAGGAAACTCTGATGCCGGAGATCCAGGAGGGGCTGGCGTCGCTCCTCAAACGGGAGATGCCACATGGACTCACCGCTTTCATAACACACAGACCTGGAGCATGCCAGGCGGAGACTTTGCGCCTGCTGCCTCCGCCACTTATGCGATCGGATCGTCACTTCAAGATCCTTTCCCAACCTGGACTAGTGAGGCTTTGCTACAGGATGTTTTATATTGGAAGGAAAATCCGGCCTTGAATTTCGGCTGGATTTTATTGGGGGACGAGACTCAGACCTTCAGTGCACAACGTTTCTCCAGCCGGGAAAATGCGACGGCCGGGAACCGGCCACAGCTTCGCTTGACTTATACTTCCATGCCTCTCCCCACCCACTTCGAGCAATGGCTGGCCACGCATTTCCCGGACGAGCCCGCAGGCTTTTACCTGGCCGATGACGGCGATGAAGATGGAGACGGCATCGCCAACCTGCATGAATATGCCTTTGGCCTCAGCCCGGTGGCCGGGGATGACGAGGGAAATGTGACGGTGACCACCGCTCCCGGCACCGGCGACCAGGTGCAGCACCTGCTCACCTTCCGCCGGGACAGCGCCGCCACAGACCTGACCTATGAGCTGCAAACCAGCCCGGACCTCGTCACCTGGACCACCCTGGCCACCAGCCTGGCCGGCACCAGTGCCCAGGGCAGCAACGGCGGCATCATCGTCTCCGATGCCGCCCTGGCGGGCAGTGTCCGCCTCGTCACCGTGCGGGAAAACCTGAGCGGTGATGCCCGCCAGCGGCGCTTCGTGAGAGTGCACGTGACGCGGTCCTTTTGACGGCAGCCGCTGATCCGGCACTCCGCACAAAAAGGCATCCTGCTCGCTAACGCCGCCGCCTCCACAGCCACGTCCCCACAGCCAGCAGCATGAAACACATCCTGTTAGGCTCTGGAACCGCGGCGGTCCCGGTCGTGAGGCCGACGTAAGCGTAATTTGCCCCCCTGCCCTCGGTGAGAGCCGTCGTCGTATTGTCCCCCCAGTACACACGGCTCGCGGAGGTGTAGTCAATGCCGCCGCCTTCATATCCGGTGAGCTTGAGTTCGCCGTCAATGTAGAGGGAGGCATTCTCCGTTACCGGGTCCCAGACGAACTGGTAGTCATGATAACCGGCGGCGACGGTGAACGAGTTGGTCGCACCGTATAGCCTGACCAAAGTGTCTCCGGCGGCGTTATTGCCGAAATACAGCCCGTAAAGCGTGCGCCGGCCGGTGATGCCCTCATCCATCATGACGGTGCACCAGGCATTGTTGGTGGCCGATGTGGCGATGAGAGGATCCGGTGGGACATAGCGGATGGTGGCATCCAGCGTCCAGCCCGTGAGGAGGGCATCGGCCACCTGGGTGGTGGTCATTGTGCGGGTATAAGTGCCGCTGCGGCTGACCCCGCCGCCCGGATCATAGACACTCCAGGCATCAATGCCAGTGCCGAGATCGTTGATCACCGCGCTCTTCAACGTGGCACCGGAAGTGGTCCAACCCTCGGTGGTGGGATTGGTGGCTCCTTCATGGGAGAATAACAGCGAGGCAGCGGGAGCGGCGGCGACAGCCAGAAAAAGAACACTGGCTGCCAGACAGCTCCTGAGACCGATGGGGGGGAAGAACGGCATGGGTTTGCCTCTGAGCACTCCGCATGCCATTGCTTTTTCCGAGGGCTGCTTCGGTCACAATCGGCAGCGTTTTGGTCACCCTTCAAACCCCGCCGCGCATTCTGCTTGAAGACCGTCACTTCTGTCATCCATTGATACCGATGCGAAAGCCTGCCATCAAAATTGCCCGGGTTCTGTTCGGCATCGTTTTGCTGGCAGCCACCTTGATGGGTCTGCGCATCGCACTCTATCCTCAGACGGTGACCCAGGGCAGTTATGACTGTGCCATCGTCCTCGGTGCTGCGGTTCATGGCGCAGAACCATCACCGGTATTCCAGGCGCGCATTGATCATGCAGTCACGCTGTTTCAATCAGGCATCGTCACCCATCTGGTCTTCACCGGCGGCACAGGCGCAGGAAAAGCCATCGCCGAATCCGAAGCCGGAAGACAATCCGCCATCCGGCAGGGCGTGCCTTCCACCGCCATCTTCATCGAATCGAAGTCAAAGACCACCCTGCAAAACCTCACCGAGGCTCATCAGGTCATGGCCGCCCGCCAGTTAAAGACCGCCATCCTCGTCTCGGATCCTCTGCACCTGCGCCGCGCCTGCTCCATGGCCGAGGATATCGGCATCCAGGCCACCTCCTCCGCCACTCCCACCACCCGCTACACCTCCTGGTCCACCCAGATCCCTTTCCTCCTCCGCGAAGTTTATTTCACTTTTCACTACTGGGTCTTCCGGCAGTGAGGCGCAGGTAATCAGCGGGAAGTGATGCGGGCACTCATGCCTGCAATTCTTTGAAGGCACACAACGGAGCAAACTCCCGCATGAAGCTGCATGTCCACCAGCCTTCATTTTGCAAGCAGGTGCGAAGCCGCAAAGCGATTGCCATCATCACCTGGCCTACCGCTGCGCCTTGGTCGCAATCGCTTTATAGTAGCTTTCGATAGCGGTGCGGTATTCCGGTGCGGCCTCGCCACGGGTGGCTTCGCTGAGGTCGGCGGCCATCTTGCTGGGCAGGTGGCCCCAGTCACCCTGGATGAGAATGGCATCCGGACCGAGCACACCTTCGACGATCTTCATGGACTGGTTGCCGCCTTCGCTGTCGGACGGCTGGGTGGGATCATTCGGATTCGGCTGGTTTTGATTCTGCGCCTGCTGCTGGCCGGGCTTCTGGGAGCCGGGCGTCTGGCCCTGGTTGCGCTCATTGGCCATGGACTGCTGCTGGCTCTGCTGGGCATCGGACAGGCTCTGCTGCGCCTTTTGTTTCTGGTCGCCGCCGGCCTGCTGCTGCTCCCCAGATTGAGATTGCTGCTGCTGCTCACCCGACTGCCCTTGCATCGGGTTCAGCGTCTGGTCCAGCTGGTCCAGCGCCTGCGCCAGCAAGGCACCCTGGATGTCCTGGAAAGGATTGATGGAACTGGCAGGCGGTGTGGCCGCAGCCGTGGCTTCAGCTGCCTTCGCAGCCTGCGCAGCCGTGCCCTGGGCTTCCGTACCCACCGGTTTCTGAGGCTGACCGGGCTGGCCCTTGGCGGCCTGGGCCTGCTGCTGGAGCTGGTTGCTGGCCTGGGCGGCCTGCTGGGCAGCCTCCTGCTGCCCCAGACGCTGCTGATGACGCGCCACACGGGCCAGGTCATGCGCCGCCTTCTCTGTCGCCAGACCGATGTTGCTCGGCTGCTGGGATTCCGCCGCCACGGCCTGCTCGCTGGTCTGCGCCGCCTGTTTGGAAAGCTCCGCCAGCGACTTTTGCATGGCCGCATTTTTGGGCAGCTCCTTTTCCAGCGCGGCCAAGACAGCGGCAGGATTCTGCCCCGCATCCTGGGCCATCTCCGCCAGCTCCTGAGCGCGTTTATAGGCTTCCTCCAGCGACTCCTGCACGCCCAGTTCCTGCTCCATGTTCTGCATGGCCGCCAGCTCCGCCTCGCTGAGTTCCTGGCCGTCCTCAGCCTTGGCCATGTTCTGGGCCAGCTGGTCCAGCGCCTCCGCCGTCTGCTGCTGCGCCTTGGCCGCCTGGTTCAGATTTTGTGCCTGCGGCTGGCTCTGCTGGGCCTGCGCCGCCTGCTTCAGATTTTGGGCGATCTGCGGCGCCTTCTGCTGCATCTGCGCCAGGGCCACATCTGCCATGCGGGACATTTGCCGCTCCTGCGCCTCCTTCAAATCCGCCGCATTCGCCTCCTGCCTCAGAGCGGCTTGTAGCGACTCCATCTGCTGCGCGTTTGCTACCGCCTCGGCTTGCAGGTCCTGCGCCTTCTCTGCCACCTCGGCCACGGGCTGGCTGGCCTCCGCCTGCGCGGCAGCAGCCTGGGTGGCCTCCAGGGTCTGTTTCAAATCCTGCGCCACCGCCTTCATCATGTCGCTCACATCCGGGGTGAGCTGCGCCAGAGTTTCACGCGCCCCCGCCGTCTGCTCAGCAAGCTGCTCCGCCACTTGCGATACTTTTTGTTCGGCATCCGTTGCCGCCTGCTGTGCCACTCCCGTGTTTAATACCTGGTTAGGCTGATGGGCGGCCTGCCGGGCCAGCGCCTGCAGCTCCTCCGCCGCCTTGCGGCTGGCATCCGCCGCCTGCTGGACCGCCGGGGCCAGTTGTGCATCCGGCGTTTTCATTTTGCGCAGCATGTCCGGCACCTGTTTCAGCGCCTCGCTGGCGGCGCGGGCCTGGTCGGTGGCCTGGGTAGGCACGGCGCTCTGCTTGGGATCCGGATTGGCCGCCGCTGAGCCAATGGCATCCAGCGCCGTCTGGGCCAGCGCGTCCGCCTCCAGGGCACGGGTAAGCTGCGTCAGCTGCTCCGTCTTCTGCATCACCTCCGTGATGGCCGCCTGCTCTTTGGGCAGTGCGGTCACTTCACGCGCCAGCTGGCCGGCCGCCCGGCTGGCCCGGTTGGCATCCAGCGCGGCCTCATTGTTGGTGCGCGCATTTTGCTCCTTCAGCACCGCCTGGTCCTCCAGTTGCCTCGCGGCCTGGGCCAGCGCCTTTTCCGCCTGCTGTGCGGCCGTTTCATTGTCCTTGTTCAGCTTCGGTTTTCTCTTCGTGTCCTTTGCCTCCGCCGCCGCCTGGGCCAGGGCCGTCTTCGCCTCATTCAGGGCAACAATGGCCGGATTCTCCTGCTGCGCCATTTTTTCACGCAATTGGTTAGCCTTGGCCCCTGCATTTTCCGCAATGGACCGCAGCGCCTCCGCAGACCGGCCCAGGCGCTGGCGATGATTGTCCGCCGCTCCATAAAGATGCTCCGGGCTTTTCGTCTGGTCCGGCTTGTCCAGGCTGGCCTCCAGATCATTGGCCGTTTCCGCCAGGTTCTTCCGCAGATCCTCCACCAGCTTTTGCTGGCCCGCATCCAGCACCGGCTTCAGTCCTTCCAGCTCCTGGCTCAGGGATGCGCTGGCCGCGATGGCCGCCCGCTGCTGCTCATGCCACTTGGGCCGCTGGCTGCTGTCGCGGTTGGCATTCAGAGACTGCTCCGTCAGCAGCGCCTCCTGGCGGCTGAGTTGCTGCGCCGCCTGCGACACGATCCGCGCATTGTCCTCCGTGGCAAAGGCACGCGCCGCCTGCGCAATCGCCTCCGCATCCGCACCCGCCTCACTGGCTGCCCGGCGCAGGCCGTCTGTACTTTCCACAGGAGCGCTGGTCGCCGCTTTCATTTGTGCCAGAGACTCCTGCCGCATGTGCGCCAGCTTCTCCCCCAAAAGCTCCACCTTCAGGCTGTCCAGGTGGCTGGGAGCCGACTGCGCCGCCTGCTTCAGCTGCGTCCACAAATCCTCCGCACGCTCGTTCACCTGCTGCAGCTCCGTCTGCGCCCTGGCCAGCGTGGATTCCGGCGGTTCATTGGCCGCCTTCTTCTGCGTCTTCTGCACCTTGTCCATCACCTTGCGCATCTCGCGGGTCTGCTCAGAGAGCTGGGTGGCCTGCTGGGCCAGCCTGCGCATGTCCTGCGCCCACTGCCGCTGCTGCGGATCCACCGTTTGCTCTAAAATAATGACGCGCACCGCCGGTGACTCGGCCGTCTGGCCTTTCAAATCCGTGGCCACCAGCTTGATCAGCACCGCATCTCCCGGCTTCACCTGCAAAGGGGCCAGGGGCAGCGCGGTCTGTACTTCACTTTCCCGGCCCGGCTGGATGACCAGCTCCCGCTGCTGCCAGTCCGCCCCGTTCACCGCATGGGCCAGATGCACCGCCTTCAGCCCCACATCATCGCTGGCCATGCCCACCACCCGCACGGTTTCATCCGCCATTTGGGAGAGCTGCTCCTGCGGCTCCAGCACCTGCGCCACCGGCGGCAGATCCGGGATCACCGTGATCTGCCAGGGCGAGCTCTCCTCATTGGTAAAACCCGTCTCCGCCGCCGTCAGGGCGCTGCGCCAGGATTCATGCCCCGCCAGGATGGCCAGCTCGCCCGTCAGGCTGCCGTCTTCCGCCACCTTCATGGGCAATGCCTCAGGATGGTCCGCATGATCCGGATTGATGAGCAGGTCCGCCTTGGCAATCTTTTGGTTAGGCTTCAGCATCAGCTTCACCGCACTTCCCTCCAGGGCCTCGATGTCGCCCTGCTCACCGGTGACCGTCGTCTCCGGCAATCCCGAATAAGCCGGAGGCACCAGAGTCTTGGTAAACTCCACCACCCGTGGCCGCGCCCGCGCCGAAAGTTTGTACCAGGGCGAGATCGCATCCCCCGCCAGCACCCGGTAGCGCACATCTCCCTGGCCGATGGCCACCGTGCCCGCATAACGCGTGTCGTGGCTGCGCAGCAGTTCCGTCTGCCGCGGCTGGCTGCCCTCGCTTTCCGTTTCCAAAATCGCCTCTTCAGGCAGCGGCCCGGTGATCTCCGCCACAATCTCCAGCTCCGAGGCATAGGGGACCAGGGCATTGGCCTCCCCAGGCTCCACGATGACAATCTTCACACTTGAAGGACGTGCCAGATTCGCAAACGGCACCGCCGCCCGCGCCATGAAACCCGGCAGGTGCAAAGAAGGAATGCAACTGAGCCCCACCACCACAGCCACGGCACCCCCCAGGCCTAACAACCAGGGTTTCAAAACCCGCACCGGCAGCAGGGCCGCCATATCCAGCTTTTCAGCCTGAGCCGCCACCTCCTCCTGAAGCCGCTCACGAAACTCCGGTGAATCGCTCCCCTGCCCTTTGGAAAGCTCCACCGCTGCCAGCAGCCGCTCCCTCAGCTCCGGGGAGGCCGTCTCCATCAGCTTCGCCACGCCTTCCTCATACCGGCCTGACAAAAGGTATTTTAACGACACCCGCCACGCCAGCCCACCCGCCACCGCATAGGCCACCAGACTGAGCCAGGGGCGCAACACCTCCGGCATGAACCACGCCCGGTCCAGCAGCGCGATGGCAGTCCAGGCGCCCAGCATCACCACCAGGAGAGCGAGCAGGGCCCGCAGCACCAGCAGCCGCTGACGGCGGGCGCGAAAAGCCTGGATCGCCACAGCGATGGCGGGTCGGAGGGGGGCAGCATTCATTGTCAAATTAAAGGGGCAAAACTGTAAACGAACCCGGCAGGCGGGTTTATCCGCCCACCTCCATAGCATCAAAGGATTTCTTTAGCGTGGGAATTTGAATTCTGGCTATGCGCCGCTTTGTTTCTTCAGCCAGCAGGGCTCACGGAGCCAAAACCCTGTCTCTCGGCTGTGGCATGGCAGGACCATTTGAGGCTCCAGCGAATCCGCTTGCCTCAAGACTCTTTTTTCCATTATGTTCATCCTGAACGTAATTTATCCATCATGGATCCCCAACCGCCCCATTCTGGTTCATCCACCCCAGAGGGTTCGCCCCCGGTCCCCGACCCTGGTGCGACCCAGCCTCTTGGTCCTCCGCCCGGTTATAAACCAGGGGCCAATTTGGGCTATCCTGGGCAGGGAAACCTGGGCTATCCGGTGCAGCCGAATCTTGGTTACCCAGTCCAGCCAGGCATGATGCCCCCATTTCCAGGCGGCGCGCCTTTTCCGTCTCCATCCTCCGCTTCCGGCCCCGTACCGGTCCTGGCTGTTCAGGAGGATGAGGAGGATGCGGTACTGGCGGCGGAAACTGTCGGCGGTGAGGTTTTCCATCCGCCTGCCCTCAATTATTTCGAGCCTCCAAAACGCCCCAATGCCATCATTGAGGCCTGGCGCAAGGTCGGTGGCGGATCGCTCGCCCTGAGTATCGCCATCCACGTCGGCATCCTCGTCGTTGGCGGTGCCATCGTCGTCAGCTCACAGATGATCCAGAAGCAGGTGGACTTCCTGCCCGGTGGCGGCACCCAGCAGGGCGCGCAGGCCTCGGCGGAAATGCAGCACAAAGTTCAGCAGAAAAAACGCACCTCGCTGAACAAGTCCATGCCGATGAAGAAGATCGTCAGCACGAGCCAAAACTCCGCCATCACCCTGCCGGATGCGCCACCGGATCTGCTGGATGTGCCGGATGTCAGCTCCATGCTCGGCGGTGGCAGCCTGGGCAGCGGCGGCTTCGGCAAAGCGGGTGCCGGAGGCGGCTTTGGCACCGGCATGGGCATGGGCGGCATGGCCGGCTTCGTCAGCCTCCCCCCCTCCATGCGCAGCCGTTGCTCCCCGCAGGAACGGTTGAAAAAGCTGGCTGAAACCGGCGGCAGTGCCGAATGCGAACGCGCCGTCTCCGCCTCTCTGGAATGGCTGAAAGGCCAGCAGAATGAAGATGGCTCCTGGGGCCAGGGCGGTGGCAAGCGCAACAAGGCCGCCATGACCGGCCTCGCCCTCCTGTGCTACCTGGGCCGATGTGAGACACCCGATTCTCCCTTCTACGGCGACAACGTCATGAGGGGCATCCTCTACCTCATCGAGCTCAGCAAAAAGAACCCTCACGGCATGATCGCCGAGGACATCTATAACAACGGCGGCACCTATGAGCACGGCATCGCCACCTATGCCCTGGGGGAGATGTACACCCTGGCCCGCCTCGGCAGCAAGGAGCTGCCCGGCATGCGTGCGGCGTTTGAAAAGGGCGTCAAGCTCATCATTGATAACCAGAACACCCGGGGCTCCTGGACCTATGGCGGCAAGGATGCCGGCATGGCCACCGCCTACACCAAGGACAGCAAAGGCGAGGACCTCTCCGTCGCCGGCTGGCAGTTCCAGGCTCTGAAAGCCGCCAAAAACACCGGCCTCAAGATCCCCGGCCTGGATGGAGCCATCAAAAAATGCGTGGATTATGTCCTCAGCAAACAGACCCAGGACGGCGGCTTCGGCAATCCCAACCGCGACAAGCACTACAACCAGTGGAGCCTCACTGGCGCAGGCTCGCTGGCCCTTCAGACCATGGGCAAAGGCAATACTGCCGCCCTGAAAAAATCCCTCAAGTTCCTCCGCTCCTTCCTGGAAGCCGAGCCGCTGGACTGGAACAAAAACTGCAACCTCTACTGCTGGTATTACTACACCCAGACCTTCTTCCAGGCCGGCGGAGACGACTGGAAGTTCTACAACGAGCAGTTTCTCCCCCAGATCCTCGCCGCCCAACAGCCGGATGGCAGCTTCAAAAAAGGCCGCCCCAACTGGCCCGCCGGCGATGCCGCAGATCCCCTCTACCGGCAGGTCCTGTGCACCCTCCAGCTTGAAGTCTATTACCGTTACCTGAAAGTCGCCGACCGCGAAGAGCAGAGCTTCTTTGACCGGTAAACAGCGCCGCATTGGCCCCGGCATTCCTGTCCTGCGAAGGTCCATGAATCGCCGCCTTGCACCAGATTTCACATGCATCCGCCGGGCCTCCGTAGCAGCTTAGGTGCATGAGCACCCATCCCCCCTCCCCCGCGCATTTTGATTTCATTGTCATCGGCGGTGGCAGCGGCGGTTATGCGGCGGCCCGCACCGCCCATGCTTTGGGATTGAGCGTGGCCGTCATAGACGGCGCAGAGGAGCTGGCCGGCCTCTGCATCCTGCGCGGGTGCATGCCCAGCAAGACGCTCATCGAATCCGCCGACCGCAACCTCTCCATCCGCCGTGCGGCTGAATTTGGCCTTCAGGCACAGGCCCAGGGCGCTGACATCCGGGCCATCCGCGACCGCAAACGCACGCTCATTGCCGACTTCGCCAGCTACCGCCAGAAGCAGCTCGAAGACGGCCGCTTCGCCCTGTATCGCGGTTTTGCTTCTTTCATCGATCCGCACACCGTGGAAGTGCAGCCGCGAGATGACTCCGCCACCTTCCAGGTCACCGGCAAGACCTTCTGCATCGCCACCGGCTCCGTGCCCAGCGTGCCGCCCATCCCAGGCCTGGCCGAGACCGGCTTCTGGACCAGTGATGATGTGCTGGATACGGACACCCTGCCGGAAAGCTTCGCCGTCCTCGGTGGCGGCGCCATCGCCCTGGAGATGGCGCATTACCTGGAGGGCGTGGGCCGCAAGGTCACCGTCATCCAGCGCAGTGATCAGTTTTTCAGCGGGCTGGATCCGGAGTGCAGCGCCGTCATCGAAAAGGCTTACACACACCGTGGCATCACCTGCCACCTGGGCACCAGCATCCACAAGGTCACCGCCGGTGAAGGCGACGGAAAAAAACACATCTCCTACCGCCATGGTGATACGGAGCGGACCCTCAGCGTGGACCAGATCCTCGTGGCCCTAGGGCGCAGTGCGGCGACTGACGGGCTGAATTTGGAAGCCGCCCAGGTCGGCCTAACCAAAAAAAAGATCACCATCCGGCCGACCATGCAGAGCAGCCAGCCGCACATCTTCGCCGCCGGGGATGTCTGCAGCCCGCTGGATGTCGTCCACATCGCCATCCAGCAGGGAGAGATCGCCGCGCGCAATGCTCATCGCCTCATCCAGGGCCAGCCGGTGGAGGAGGAGATGGACTACCGCCTGCTGCTCTTCGGCGTCTTTTCCCATCCGCAAGTCGCCGCCGTCGGCGCCAGCGAGACCGATTTAAAAGAAGCCGGCACGCCCTATGTCTCCGCCAGCTATCCTTTTGATGACCACGGCAAATCCATGTGCATGGGGGAGACGGAAGGCTTTGTCAAAATGCTGGCCCACCGTCAAACCGGCGAGATCCTCGGCGCCACCTGCGTGGGCCCTCACGCCACGGAGCTTATTCACGAGGTCGTCATTGCCATGCATTACCGGGCCAAGGTCCAGGAATTCATGATGATTCCCCATTACCACCCCACCCTCAGCGAAATCTGGACCTACCCGGCGGAGGAATGCGCGGAGGCCGTCATACCCGGTGAATGCGAGCCCGACATCCGCCCGGATCTCAGTCCCGGCTCCGGTGCACAATGCTGAGGTTATGATGCCGAAACGGCATTACAACCATCACAAAAGTCTATTTCCGTTACCTTTCGTCCAGGAGCATGGCTAGCCCGCCTGCTCCATGACCTCCTTCTCCCCATCCGTCTGCGCATTGCTCCTGCTACTCGGCAGCGGTCTTTCCCCCATTGCCGCTGGGAATGCGGGTGCAACTGCGTCAGTGATCGAGCTGGCAAAGGAGGATCCTCTCAAAATCAACTTCCATGCCCGCGTGCGTGGCGAGTGGCGGGAGAATGTCTTCGACTTCAACAACCATGTGGAGGCTCCCACCGATGACACCTGGCTGCTGCACCGCCTGCGCATTGGTCTGGAGTGGCAGGCTATGCCCTGGCTGAAACTCACCCTCCAGGGCCAGGATGTGCGCGAGTCCTTTTCCGACCGCGCGGATCTGCCTAACCAAATGGGTGCAGAGGGCGATGACGCCTTTGACCTGCGCCTAGCCTCCCTGGAGTTTGGAGATCCGCAGGCCCTCTCGCTGAAGGCAGGCAGGCAGATCCTCGCCTACGGCGATGAGCGCCTTGTCGGTCCCCTGGAGTGGCTGAACTTCAGCCGCACCTTCGATGCGGTGAAGCTGCACTACCAGCAGGAGTCGTGGTGGCTGGATGCCTTCACCTCCAGCGTCGTGCGCATCCATGAATCCCATTTTAACACCTCCGACTGGCTGGATGGGGAAAACACCCGCGACCAGATCTTCAGCGGCCTTTACTTCAGCACCACCGCCATACCTGTGCAGACCACGGATTTCTATGCCTTTCATTTGCATGAGGAAGGTCTCGCTGGAGGGACCGACTTCGTCACGCTCGGCACCCGGTTCAAAGGAGATCCGCTGAAGCTGGCAGGCTGGGATTACACCTTCGAGCTGGCCGGTCAGGCAGGCCAGGTGCGCGGCCAGGATCTGCGCGCCTTTGCCGCGCATCTGGAGGCCGGATACAACTGGCTGCAGATGCCATGGAAACCGCGTCTGGCCCTGGAATACAGCTACGGCAGCGGAGATGGCGATGCCGCTGACCAGAAGACCGGCACCTTTCAAAACCTCTTCCCCACGAACCATCCGCCCTATGGCTTCATGGACACCATGTCCTGGCAGAACATGCACAACCTGGTGCTGCGCCTGGCCGCCCAGCCGCATCCGAAAATCAAAACCACGGTGGACCTTCATGGCTTCTGGCTGGCCGATACCGGAGACGCCTGGTACCGGGCCAATGGCAGCACCCAGGTGCGCCCCATCAACGGCAGCGCCAGCAACCAGGCGGGTGCGGAGCTGGACCTCACCGTCAACACCAAACTCACCGCGCACCTGGACATGCTCATCGGCTACAGCCGCTTCTTCGCCGGCCAATACCTGGATGACACCGGGGCCGGAGATGACGCCCACTTCGGCTACCTGATGCTGACGCTCAGCTACTGATCCTCGCTGCCCCTTCACACCAACCTTTCCCATGAACAACGTCCACCTCGCCGTCCAATTCTTCCTACAAATCGCCGTCATCCTGCTGGCCTGCCGCATCGTTGGTGCCATCGCCGCGCGTTTTGGCCAGCCGCAGGTCGTGGCGGAGATGATCACCGGCGTCATGCTCGGGCCCTCCCTGTTCGGAGAGCTGGCCCCGCAAATGCAGCAGTGGCTTTTCCCATGGGATTCCACCCAGATGACCCGCGACACTTCCTGTTACCTCTTTCCGGCCTCACAGCTCGGCCTGGCGCTGTACATGTTCATCGTCGGCATGGAGTTCCGTGTGGACATTGTACGGAAGCGGCTCAAAAGCTCCGTCGCCGTTTCACTGGCCGGAATGATTACACCTTTTTTGTTAGGCGCTGGCCTGGCCTGGGTGTTTTTCCATTACACAGACCTGTTTCCTGAAAAGACCTCCATCACGGAGGCCATGCTCTTCCTGGGAGCCTCCATGTGCATCACCGCCTTTCCCATGCTGGCGCGCATCATTCATTTCAAAGGCCTGGCCGGCACCACCATGGGCACCGTTGCCATCGGGGCCGGAGCCATTGATGACGCCATGGCCTGGATCCTCCTGGCTGTCGTGCTGGCCAGCTTTGACGGCAATGCCGCCAGCTCCCTTTATAACATTGGCGGCGCGGTGGGTTACGTCACGGTCACTTTCGTCTTGATCCGCCCCGTCCTCGCCTGGGCGGCCGGTCTCATGATCAAGGACGGCAAGCTCACCGATGCCGGCCTCGTCATCGGCATCGCCATGATGTCGCTGGGTGCCTGGTTCACGGACAAGATCGGCCTGCATGCCGTGTTTGGTGCTTTCATCATGGGGGCCGCCATGCCGCGCGGCATCATGGTACGGGACCTCATGGCCAAAATCCAGCCCCTGGCCGTGGCCCTGCTGCTGCCGCTGTTCTTTACCTATTCCGGGCTGAACACCAAGATTGGTCTCATCAACACCTGGTTCCTCTGGGGCATGTGCGCCGCCGTCCTGGCCGCCGCCGTGATTGGAAAATGGGCCGCCTGCACCCTCGCCGCCCGTGCCACCGGCATCGCCAAAAAAGATGCCATGGGCATCGGCATCCTCATGAATGCTCGCGGCCTCATGGAGCTCATCATCATCAACATCGGCCTGCAGCGCGGCATCATCTCTGAAGGTCTCTTCGCCACCCTGGTCATCATGGCCGTCATCACCACTCTCATGGCCTCGCCCATCTTTGAATACTTCGTCGGCAGCGGCAACCACAAGGCCGAGCCGCATGATGAGGACGCTCTCCCGGCAGCCATGTGAAGACATAAAAAAGCGGCCTGGCTTTCGCCAGGCCGCATCCGGAGGGTTCCCGCCACAGTCCGGATCAGTAGGTCTGCACCGTCTGAGTCTGCACCGTTCCATAAGGGGTGGAACGGGTCGTCACCGTCTCCTCAGTGGTCACCGTGGTGCGAGGAGCGGACACTGGCACAGGCACCACTTCCACATCAGTTTCGCAACTGGGGATGAGCGCCAGGCTGAGCGTGGCTAACGAAAGGATAAGTATGGATTTCATAGGAAGTTGTCAGGTTGCACGACTTATTCGGTCACGGTGGTGCGGGTGGTCGTAGTTTTTTCTTCAACCACTGGAACCGCCGGAGCGGCCGCCCGTTTGATGATGACTTTGGAGGCCACCAGCTGGTTGCCCTGGCGCACATACTGGACTGTCACCGGCTGGCCGGACCGCACCGTGCTGACCTCCACCGGGTTGCCCAGATCATCCACATAGGTGGTCGTTTTGCTAAAGGTATAGTTCAGCGGTTCAGGCGAAGTCTGGGACCGAATGACCAGCCTTTCAGGACCGAAGTCGCTGATCACACCGGTGGAGGTCACCACATCCGTCTGCGTGGTCTGCACGGCGGCAGGCTCCACCCGTGTCCTAACCATCACCTTGTCAGCGATCAGCGCATCTCCAACCCGGGTGTAATACACCGTGGCTGGCGCACCTGAGCGGATGACCGAGGCCGAAACTGGAGCTCCGGTTTCATCCACATAGGTAGTTCTTTCGCTGAAAGTATAGCGCACGGGCTGCGCGCTACCGCTGGCATTGATCAGGATCTCCTGGGGTCCGAATTCAGTGATGGTTCCTTCAGCCGTCGTCGTGGTGGTGGTCGTTTCCACACGTTGCGCCTGAGCGAGGCTGGCGGTGGTGATGAGCAATGCTCCGGAGAACAGGGCGGCCTTGAGGGAATGACTTGAGATGGTTTTCATTTTTGGAGTGTTTTTGGTTAGAGAGTTCTAAATCTCTTCACTCTTCCATCGCGGCCCGTGATTCCGGTGAGCTTGAAATTATTTGACGGAATGTACCTTTTTCGCCCACAAGCGAGGTAATTTCCGGCACGCAAAGAGGCATCGCCTGACGAACCAGAAGCATGAAATCGACACTTTTCTGGCCCCTTTTCATCGCCCTGGCCCCGCTGCCGCTCACCGCCGCACCGCCCACGCCTTCGCCCACCCTGTCACTGCAGGTGGAGGAGTATGCCAGCTTCCCCACCCAGCAGCTCACGGGCGTCGCCGTATCCAAAACAGGCCGCGTGTTTGTGAACTTCCCTTTCTGGTCCGATGACCACACCGTATCCGTGGTGGAGGTCATGCCAGACGGTTCGTCCAAGCCATATCCCGGCCCGAAATGGAACAGCAAAGACGCCTCCGTCAAACATCGCTTCATTTGCGTCCAGAGCGTGTATGTGGATGACCAGGACATGCTCTGGATCCTGGATCCGGCCGCACCCAAAATGGAGACCGTCATCCCAGGCCAGGCCAAGCTTGTCAAAGTGGACCTCAGCACCAACAAGGTCGTCAAGACCTACCGTTTTGATGACACCGTTGTCCCTTCCAAAGCCTACCTCAACGACGTCCGCGTGGACACCGTCAGCGGCCACGCCTTCATCACCGAAAGCGGCACAGGCTCCATCCTGGTGCTCGATACCCAATCCGGCAAGACCCGCCGCGTGCTGGACAACCACCCCTCCACCAAAGCGGAAAAAGGCATCGCTCTGCTGGTGGATGGAATCCAGGTGGTGGACCCCAAAACAGGTCAGACACCCGAGATCCACGCGGACGGCATTGCCCTGGATCAGGAAGGCGGCTGGCTCTACTACCATGCTCTCACAGGGCGCACGCTCTACCGCATCAAGACCACCGCTCTCACCGACGCAACACTGACTCCAGCCCAGTTGGAAAAAGAAGTCGTGAACGTGGCCACCACTCCCGCACCGGACGGCATGCTGGAGGCCGGCAACGGCTCCCTCTACCTCACCGCCCTGGAAGCCGGTGCCATCCTGCATTTTGATCCGCGCTCCAAAGAGACCGCCACCCTCATTGAAGACCCGCGCTTGCAGTGGCCCGACAGCCTCAGCAAAGCACCCGACGGTAATCTTTATGTCACCGCATCGCAGATCCATCGCATGCCCCGTTTCAACAAGGGTCAAAGCCAGCAGAAGGGCCCTTACACGCTCTATCGGATCCAGCTCAATCCGCCACCCAAGCCCGCAGTGGACGAGGTCAAAAAAGCCGATCCCCATTTGCCGCCAGATCCCAAAGCTGCCCTGCCCGCCACCAATCTGCCCAAGTAATTTGAATGGGCCAGGCCGCCTCCTCGTTCCCAGAAGGAAGGGGGAGCGGGTGATCAGAATCGAACTGACGTATCAAGCTTGGGAAGCTCGTGTTCTACCATTGAACTACACCCGCATGTCTTTGCGTGGAGGGATTGTGGCGATGTGGCCACGAATGTCAACCTGACAGCCAAAGAATGAGCAGCAGCCAGAGCTTTGGCCGAAACAAAATAATGTGAATCCAGCAGCCGGGGGCTGGCGCAAAAGGTCTGACCAGACTGCGCAGCAATGACTGCGCAGAAGCTGCGCAGTCAACTCAACATACTCAAAAGGATGAAACCAAACACCACCACCGGCATAGCCGGCCTGCGCCGCTGGGCCGGAACCGCCCCCGGACGAATGCTCGCCATCGGATCTGCCCTGCTGACCCTGGCCACCCCGCAAACCTGGGCCTCCAGCCACAGTGATGCCCCGCTGATCAAACAGGATCCGCAGGTGAACCTGACGGATGTTTACACCTTCGTGCGCCAGCGTCCTTCAGGAGAACGGGTATTGGTGGTGGAGGTGAGCGTGCGGCCCTTTTCTGAACCGGGCGACGGCGTGATTTATGACCGCTTTGCTGACGATGCCGAGTATAACATCCACATCGCCAATCCTGTCACTGGTGCCACTTTACAGCAGTACACTTTCCGCTTTTCAGATCATGATGCCGTCAAAGCACCGGGACTGAAAAACCCAAACACAATCCTGTCCTATGGACTTGGGACGGAACTCGGACCGATATTGACCGTGGGTGATGCGCGGCAGAACTACACCCAGACTTATTCCGTCTCCCGCATCATGCCTGACCGTACCCGCCCTGGACGTCGCCATCCTGGCAACCGGCCCGGCGATATAACATCTCTGGGAAAGAACCTCCTGGTGCCGCCTCCCAATGTCGGCATGCGCACCACACCGCCCTACAATGACCCTGAAACAGGCCGCGCCGTCTCCGGTGCCACCTCTCGTGAAACGCTGGATACTTACACCCGCGAGACCACTTATGACCTGCCGGGCGGAGTTACCGTCTTTGCAGGACCGCGCGAAGACGGTTTCTTTGCAGACACACCTGGAATCTTTGACCTGCTCGACAGCCGCATTTTGGACAACAATGGCAGTCTGGCGGACGGACTGGGCCAGGATGGTGCCGGTGTGGACGGGTTCAAAGGTTTCAATGTGCTGCATTACGGCATTGTGATTCCGCTTTCCCAGCTCCCCAGCATCGCCTATACCGGCGCCCTCCAGCCCGCAGCGACGGGAGTGGGCGTCTTTGCAACAGTGGGCCGCCCGCGGGTGGTGCTCTTTCCTTCCAGGATGTCCGCCAGTTCATTCGTTCAGGTGAACCGCCTGGGGAATCCGCTTTTCAATGAGGTGCTGGTGGCGCTGGGATCCAAAGATCTCTACAACCGCACTCTGCCAACGACGGATGCCAGCACCTTCGCCCGCTTTGCAGAAAATCCTGAGGTGGCCACGCTCATCAACACCGTTTTCAGCACCACTTTTCCCACGACCGGGCGCGGAGACCTGAAGGCCGTTTACATCCCGGATGTCATCCGTGTGAATACCACCACCGGACCCGTGCCAGTGCAGGGAGAGGAAGGATTTAGCCGCCTGAGCTTCATCGGCGGGGACGTGGTGGAAGATGGCAATGGCAACATGGTGCCTTCCGGCTGGCCAAACGGACGCCGTTTTGGCGATGATGTGGTGGACATCGCACTGACCGCCGTCGCCAGCGGACCTACCTTTGAGACCATCACCGTGGTGGGGGACAACGTACCCGCCAATGACCAGGTCTATAACCGCACCTTCCCCTATGCGGCCACACCTCACGCAGGCACGCGCCACCAGAAAGACTCCGGCGTCAATGCTCCCATCGTGATCGAATAACCCACCCTGACAGCGCGGCGGTGTGCCTGGAGGCATACTGCCGCGCCTTTGTTTTTCCAACCCTCAACCCGCCTTGAAATAAAAATGTCCGCCTCCCCTCTTTCTCTGCTCATCCTGGCTGCGGCGGCCATTGCCGGCCTGACCGCCTGGTCAGCCTACTTTCCCGCTGCCCCCGCCACCAGGGCGCCTGCTCCCCCCGATGAAATATCACTCCCACCTGCGGTCACACCCCGCACCGCGCTCCCGGATGCCATGGCACTCCTGGAAATAATCCCGCCCTCCAGTCCTGATTCGAAGACGGACCTGCTGCTCCAAGAAAGACAGATCCTCACCGCACGGCATCCCACAAGGGCGGAACTATGGGTACAACTGGGCGATGCCCTGGCCCAGAAGCAGCGGGAAACCCAACTACCGGTCTGGCATGACCGTGCGGAAGCCGCCTACCAAAAAGCACAACAAATCGAACCGGCGACCGTGGCTGCGCTCAATGGCCTGGCCTGGGTCTATGGCAGCCGCCATGATTTCCAGGAAAGTGTCCGCTGGGCCAAGCTGGCGCTCGATTTGGACCCTGCAAATCCCATCTCGCACGGCATCATGGGTGATGCAGCGCTGGAACTGGGCGACCTGGAGCGGGCAGCTGAAAGTTACCAAGCCATGCTGGATGCCCGGCCTGACATGTCATCCTACAGCCGTGCGGCCTACCTGGTCTGGATGAAGGGTGATGTGAAGAAAGGACGCTGGCTGATGCAGAAAGCCATTGATGCCGGATCTCCGCACCCGGAGAATGTTGCTTGGTGCCGGACACGCCTGGCCATGATGCTTTTTAATGAAGGGGCCTTGCTGCCGGCCGGCCAGGTCGTCGCCGAAGGTTTGAAACAGACCCCAGACCACGTGCCTCTGCTCCTGCTGCTGGGAAAAATCAAACTGGCCCAGCGGGATGAGAAGGCCGCCACAGCCGCCTTTGAATCCGTGCTGAAAAGCGGAGAAAACCACGATGCTCTGGTGGGATTGGGAGATCTTCACCTGATCCATGGCCGCACGGACCTGGCAGAAAGCTTCTTCACACGCCTGGAGAAGCAGCACAGGCTCAATGCCGCCCAGGGCATTCATGACCATACCCAGATGGCACGCTTTTACGCCGACCATGACCGGGAACTGGACCGCGCCCTCCAGTTCGCCCAGGAACACGCTCAGACTCAAAATGTCTATGAAGCCGATACTCTGGCCTGGGTCTGTTATCAAAAGGGTGATCTGAAACTGGCACGCAAAGCCATCGAGACCGCCCTTCGTGCAGGCACCCCTGATGCGGAGATCTTTTACCATGCGGGACTCATTGCAGCGGCGTTAAATGACAGGCCCGGTGCCCAAAAACTACTCTCCCGGGCCCTGAGTCTGAACCCGCACTTTCATCCTCTGCACTCCACGAAGGCGCTGAAAAAACTGGATGAGCTGGCCCGGACTTTGACCGTGAAGAATTGACATAGTCTATGGCTTTATCAGCCTCCGCACTTGAGTTGCCCGCGATGCTTTGCATTTTTACGGGCCAACCATGTTTTACATCTCCACCCGCGGCCAGACACGCCCGCACACCTTCACTGAAGCCGTCGAAGCCGGCCTGGCCACGGATGGCGGACTGTTCCTGCCTGAAAAGCTGCCTGACCTCTCCGGCAAACTGGCTGCCTGGGCCTCTCTTTCCTACCCTGAGCTCGCGGCTGAATTCTTCCAGATCTTCGCCCCGGAGATCCCGGCGGAGGAGTGGCAGACGATGACCACCGAGGCCTACTCCCGCTTTGATTCCCCCGATGTCGCTCCGCTGCGGAAGCTGTCGGACAAGCTTTACGTGCTGGAGCTCTGGCATGGCCCCACGCTGGCTTTCAAAGACTTCGCCTTGCAGCTCCTCGGCCTCCTGTATAAACGCCAGGTGAAGCTCAAAGGCAAGAAGCTCGCCGTGCTGGGTGCCACCTCCGGGGATACGGGCAGCGCCGCCATCCACGGCTGCATGGGCCAGGACGGCATTGAAATTTTCATCCTTTATCCCAATGGACGCGTGGCTCCGCTGCAGGAGCGCCAGATGGCCTGCACCGGTGCCGCCAATGTACATGCCATCCCTATGCCCGGCACCTTTGACGATGCCCAGGGCCTGGTGAAGGAGTGCTTTGGCGATCCCGCTTTTGTCTCCGCCGTCAATCTTTCTGCGGTTAACAGCATCAACATCGCCCGCGTGCTGGCCCAGTGCGTGTATTACATCTGGGCCTGGTTGAAGCTGCCGGAAGAAGCCCGCGCCACCGTCGAATTTGTCGTGCCCACGGGGAATTTTGGCAATGTCATGGCCGGCTGGATGGCGCAGCAGATGGGCCTGCCCTGCAGCGGCTTCCGCGTGGCCACCAACCAGAACGACATCCTTTACCGCTTCTTTGAAACGGGCGACTACAAGCAGGGCGAGGTCGCCCCCAGCTTCGCCCCCAGCATGGACATCCAGGCCGCGTCTAACTTTGAGCGTTACCTTTATTTCATGCTCGGCAAGGACCAGAACCGCGTCCGTGAGCTCATGCTCCGCCTGAAAAAGGGCGACCGCGTCACCCTGCCGAAAGTCGCCTCCACCTTCCGCGCCAGCCGCATGGACGATGCC
Source organism: Prosthecobacter sp. SYSU 5D2 (assembly GCF_039655865.1). Classification (NCBI taxonomy): domain Bacteria; kingdom Pseudomonadati; phylum Verrucomicrobiota; class Verrucomicrobiia; order Verrucomicrobiales; family Verrucomicrobiaceae; genus Prosthecobacter; species Prosthecobacter sp. SYSU 5D2. The sequence goes on from NZ_JBBYXL010000001.1 coordinate 115,995, forward strand.
ACCATCGCCCAGACCATCGCCCAGGTCTGGCAGGACTACCAGTACGTCGCCGACCCTCACACGGCCTGCGCCTTCACCGACATGGCAGCTGACCGCGTCAGCGTGGTGCTCAGCACCGCCAGCCCGGCCAAGTTCCCCGAAGTCGTCCAGGAAGCCACCGGCAGCGAGCCCCTGCACCCCAGCCTGGAACTGCTCAAAGCCCTCCCGTTGGAGACGCATCCCCTTCCCTCCAACGCCGAAGCCCTCAAAGCCTTCATCCGTGAAAAAGTGGGCGCCTAGCCGCGCCCGCCAGAGGGTGGTCACTGCCAGGGAACCTCACAGGAGGCTTTTTGGCGATGGCCGAGACCAGGGTTAAAAATTAATCGGCCCAGGCAATTCATCTTCAAATCGAGGGCTTGCGAAGCTTTCCAGGCACTCGAAGGTCGGTGTTTGCATGTCCGTTACGCCACCTTCTTCTGCCGACGCTGGCTGGCGTCTGGAATCCACCTATGCCGCGCTGCCAAAGCTCTTTTATGTGAGGGCCAGACCGGTTTCTGTTACTGCGCCACAGACGGTGCTTTTTAACCGGGCGCTGGCAGAAGAACTGGGTTTGAAGGCCGATGCGCTGGATCATCCGGACGCGGCCCCTCTCTTGACTGGCAACCTGCTGCCTGCCGGGGCGGAGCCGCTGGCCCAGGCGTATGCAGGACATCAATATGGGCACTTCACCACACTGGGAGATGGACGGGCGATTCTGCTGGGCGAGCAGGTGACGCTAACTGGCGGCCGTTTTGACATCCAGCTCAAAGGGTCCGGGCAGACACCGTTCTCGCGGCGGGGTGACGGACGGGCAGCATTGGGGCCGATGCTGCGCGAATACATCATCAGCGAGGCGATGCACGCTCTGGGCATCCCTACGACGCGCAGCCTGGCGGTCGCCACAACCGGAGAGGCGGTTTACCGGCCAAAGCCGCTGCCAGGGGCGGTGCTGACCCGGGTAGCCGCCAGCCATATCCGTGTGGGCACGTTTGAATGGGCGGCGGGACATGGAGACAAAGAGGCGCTGCGGGCGCTGGCGGATTATACAAGGGCACGGCACTACCCGGAGACGGCCGAGGCGGAGAGTCCGTATCTGGCCTTTCTCCAGGCGGCCATTGACCGCCAGGCGGCGCTCATTGCCCGGTGGCAGCAGGTGGGCTTCATCCATGGGGTGATGAATACGGACAACATGGCGCTGTCCGGCGAGACGATTGACTATGGCCCCTGTGCTTTCATGGATGCGTATGATCCGGCCACGGTCTTCAGCTCCATTGACCAGCGCGGCCGCTATGCGTATGCGAACCAGCCGCCCATCGCCCAATGGAACCTGGCACGGCTGGCGGAGGCTCTGCTGCCACTGCTGCATGAGGATGAAGCCAAATCCATCGAGCTGGCGAACTTGGCACTGGAGGCCTTTATCCCCGCTTTCCAGCGACACTGGCTGACTGGCATGAGGGGCAAGCTGGGGATGTTTACAGATGAGGCGGACGATGCCGCCCTGGTGGATGACTTTATCGAATGGATGCGGAAAACGCGGGCGGACTTTACGCTCACCTTTCGCACACTGGCCGGCGACGGAGCGGCTGCTCACGGCCTAACAAAGGATGCTTCTTTCCGGCAATGGCATGAGCAATGGACCGCAAGGCTGTCGCGCCAGCCGCAGTCTGAAGAGGCGGTGCGGGCACGGATGCAGGCGCACAATCCTGCCGTGATCCCGCGCAATCACAAGGTGGAAGAGGCACTGCAAGCGGCGGTTGAGCAGCAGGACTATGCGCCGGTGAAACGGCTGCTGGAGGCACTGGCCAGGCCGTATGATGACGCGGCGGCACATTCAGAATACAGCACGCCGCCACCTCCAGGCGGGCAGCCGTATCTGACGTATTGCGGAACGTAAAACCTCAGCACAGATCAGCCTCCTGGCGGTCTGCCACCGGGGGACCGCCACGGGGGCCCATGCCGGGAGCTGGCGGGCCGAACCCTGGTCCGCCAGGGCCTCCAGGTCCACCGCGCCTGCCGCGTCCGCCACCGGGAGGGCCGCCACCCTGTTTTTGAAAACTCGCATCGGCCTCCCCCTTCCACATCCGGCTCATGTAGGGAAACTCGTCGGTGATGTAATAATGGTAGATGCCCTCAGGATGCTCCGGCGTGACGCCGAAGCGGCCATGGCATTCGTCCAGGTCCCCCTGCCCTGCGGCGTATTCATAGTCCTGCGTGTAGTAGCCATCGTATTTGCCGCCAGGGCCTTCGTCACCCGCAGGCCGTGTGCCTTTTTTCAGGCGGTAGCTGCTGCGCATAGGCACCAGGGGGCTGGTGGCATCCATCGGGGCCTGATGGCCCCTGGCCGCGTAAATAGGGAAGCCATCCGCCGCCCAGCCCAGCAGCAGCATCTGGTCCGGCTTGGCTCCGTTGAGCGACTGGATCAGGCCAGTGGGAAGCCCATGATAATGGTAGGCCCCATTGGGCTGCACATGCGCGTCATGCTCGTCCAGCCCCAGATTTACCTGTCCGCTTTTGGCCTCCGCCACCCAGCCGGAGCGGGGGTCACGTTTCCAAAACTCTGCTGTGCCGGGTTCAAAAGGCACTCCGTTCACCGCCACGCCGAAGAACGCGCGTTCCGATGGCGTGGGCTTGGGCGCAGCCTTCGGTTTCAGCGTCATGCGGAATTCGTAAGCCTGCGGGGAGACCGTATTCGGGTTATTGGCATTTGGAAAGGCCCCCGTGGGATGATTGGCGATGCCATTGGAAGTCAGGATGCGCCAGCCGCCTTCTTCACGCAGGGCCGCCACAGGTGGAGTCGTGAGAGCAGAAACCACAGCCACCGACAGCCAGAACAGGATCAGGATTCGTTTCATAAGGCTCCATTGAACTCCATAGGCGGCCGCCTGACTTGGGGCTTTACCGGAGCTTAACAAAAATCATCTTTTTGCCTTCCTTTCCTTGCCTCACCCCGCCGCACTGCCGATAATCGTCCTCTTTCGCCAAACCATCCCCTCTATGGCTCAACCGTTCCTCACCCAGGATTTTCAAATCCGCTGGTCCACCCTCGAAACATCCGCCATTCAGGCGGACATCAAAACGGCGCTGGAGCTGGCGGATGCGAACATCAACCGCCTGATCGAGCAGGACCGGGGCAAAATGAACTTTGATACCGTGGTGCTGGCACTGGATGAATCCACCCGCCCGCTCAATGAGGCCTGGGGCCTGGTCCAGCATCTGGATGCGCTGTGCAACTCCCCTGCCCTGCGCGAGGCACACAACGCCATGCTGCCTGAGGTGAGCTCCTTCTTTGCCAAAATCCCCCTCAATGAGCACTTATGGGATCTCATCGAGACTTACAGCAAAACCGAAGACGCCCGCGACCTCCCTCCCGTGCGCAAACGCGCGCTGAAGGAGACCATGGAAAGCTTTATCCAGGCCGGTGCGGACCTGCCGCCAGAGAAGAAAAAGCGGCTGGAAGAGCTGGAGTCCGAGCTGTCCCAGGCCACGCAGAAATATTCAGAAAACGTGCTGGATTCCACCAACAAGTGGGAGCTGGTGATCACCGACGTGGAACGGCTGAAAGGCATGCCGGCCTCCGCCATCGAGGCCGCCCGTGCGGATGCCATCGCCAAAGGACTGGGCACGCCGGAGGATCCGCAATACCGCCTGACCCTGAAGGCTCCGTCCATGATCCCGGTCATGGAATACGCGGAGGATGAAAGCCTGCGCAAAGCCGTGTGGGAAGGCTCCACCAGCATCGGCCGCGGCGGTGAGCATGACAACACGGAGCTCATCTGGAAGATCCTGCGTCTGCGCCATGAAAAGGCCCAGATCATGGGCAAGGGCAACTTCGCCGACCATGTCCTGCAGCAGCGCATGGCCAAGACGGGGCAGAACGCGCTGAATTTTATCGAGAACCTGCACGCCAAGGTCAAGAGCGCCTTTGACCGTGAAACCATCCAGCTCCAGGAGTACCGCGCCGATGTGGTCGGCCAGAGCGCGGACCTGCTGCAGCCCTGGGAGGTGGGCTTCTGGGCCGAGAAGCAACGGAAGGCCGAATACGATTTTGATGAGGAGGAGCTGCGCCCTTACTTCCCGCTGGACAAGGTGCTGGGCGGCATGTTCCGGCTGGCGGAGATGGTCTTTGACCTGCGCATCGTGGGCCGGGATGTGGTGCATTACCCTGCGGGTGAAACCGGCCCCGCCAGCACCCAGCCGGGCGAGCTTGGCCCGGTGGAAGTCTGGCATCCGGATGTGAAATTTTATGAGGTGCGCAATGAGAAGGGCGTGCACATCGGCTCATTCTATGCGGACTGGCATCCGCGGGATTCCAAGCGCGGCGGTGCGTGGATGAACTATCTCAAAGGCGGCCTGCCGCCCAGCCCGGATGGTGAGCGCGACCGCCGTCTGCACCTGGGCCTCATCTGCGGCAACATGACCCCGCCTGTGGACGGCAAGCCCGCGCTGCTGACCCATGACGAGGTGTGCACCGTCTTCCACGAGTTCGGCCACTTGTTGCATCAGCTGTTAGGCAATGTGGAGATCCCCTCGCTCAATGGCGTGAATGTCTATTGGGATTTCGTGGAGCTGCCTTCCCAGATCATGGAAAACTTTTGCTGGGAGCGTGAGAGCCTGGACCTCTTTGCCCGGCATCATGAAACTGGCGACACACTCCCGGCGCGCCTGTTGAAAAAGGTGCTCGCCGCGAAAAACTACCGCAGCGCCAGCGACATCGTGCGCCAGCTTTCCTTTGGCAAGCTGGACCTGGAACTGCACATGCACCACGCCACCGATGAAGGCGCGGACCTGGACCAGCTCTCCCGCCAGCTTTTGAAACCCTACCTGATGCCGCTGAAGACGGAACCCCCGTCCATGGCCCGCCGGTTTGGCCACCTGTTCAGCAGCCCCGTCGGCTATGCCGCCGGCTACTACAGTTACAAGTGGGCCGAAGTGCTGGATGCCGACGCCTTCACCCGCTTCCAGCATGAAGGCGTACTGAATCCAAAAGTGGGCCGCGACTTCCGCGACAAGATCCTCAGCAAAGGCAACTCCGAAGACCCCGCAAAGCTCTTCCGCGACTTCATGGGCCGCGACCCGGATCCGATGGCGTTGCTGATTCGGGCGGCGCTGGCTTAAGGGCGGCGGGGCAGTCTTTGCCCCACCCACCCCAGTGAGAGGCTCAGTTGATCGTCTCCGTCTCAGGCAGGCCATACTGCTGCATCCACCACGTCAGGCGCTGGGCATCGGTCGGCTCCTGTTTGAAACCGCGGCGGCTCCAGGTGCGGAGGTAGTCCTGTTTTTTCGAGTGGCGGATCTCATCCATGCTGGGCTCTGTCGGCGGGTCGGGCAGGGCGCCTTTGTCCTCGCTGGTTTCCAGCCAGGCATCCATGTCTGCCATCAGGCCCGTCAGGCGGTCCTCCTGTTGCGGGTCTTTGGCCAGGTTCACCAGGCCGGTAGGGTCAGATTCCAGATCGTAAAGCTCCAGGGGCTCACGCTGGTCACGGGTGTAGCGGATCTGCATGGGGGACAGGGCGCCGATCTTGCCCAGCTCACGCAGCAGCGGCATGCCGGGATAACTGGCCTCTTTGTAGCCCGACCAGTTCAGATAAGGGAGCTCGGGATGGAAGTTTTTCACCAAAAGCTGGCCAGGGGTGATGACGGCACGAATGCGGTCCGGCGCATCGCCACAGCGGTCGCGGGCTGCAAAGATGAGCGAACGGTCAGGAAAACTGCCGTTCAAAAGGGGCCGCCCTTGCATCCACTCCGGTACTGGCAGTCCGGCACGGTCCAGCATGGAAGGTGCCAGATCAATGAGGCTGACGAGACGTTCTTCCACCTCGCCTTTTCCCACCTTCGGACCGCGGACCAGCAGAGGCACCTGCAGGCCTTCCACACTGAGCCATTGTTTTCCCCAGGGCATGGGCCGTCCATGATCGGCAAAGAACATGACCACCGTGTTTTCAAGCTCCCCCTCTTTTTCAAGCTGGTCCAGGATGGCGCCAACCCGCTGGTCCACCACCTCCACACTGCGCAGGTAGGCATACCAGTCACGCCGGGTCAGCGGATGGTCAGGGTAGTTCGGTGGCAGGTCCAGCTCACGCAGCGCCTGCTCATCGTAGCTCTCAGGGATGGGGAAAGGGCGGTGCGGCTCAGAGATCTGAAATTGCGCAAAGAAGGGCTGCCCAGGCTTGCGCTGGGTCCAGTCATTCCCGTCAAACATCACCTTCGGGTCATGGGCAAAATTATAGTGCGTCTTGGCGTTCTTTTTCGTGCTGCCAGGGGCCACAGAATTAGTGACAAAATAACCGGCTTCACGCATCAAACCGGGGAGGTGCTTATACGGAGCGGCCAGCGGCTGCGGGTTTTCCACATCATGCGCATGCAGCCCGGTGGTGGTCTGATAACAGCCGAGAATGAAGGCGGAACGCGAGGAACTGCATACGGGCGCGGAGGCATAAGCACGCGTGTATTTGCGCCCCTCCTGGGCCAGCCGGTCCAGGTTCGGCGTCTTCACCCCCTCAGCCCCATAGGCCGTGATGTCCGGAGACATGTCATCCGCCACAATCCAGACAAAATTCGGTCCCGCCGCCTGCACCACCTGCATCGCGAGCCCACACACCAGAGTCAGAACAAACCTCTTCATAGGTGAAGGTGAACGTCGGGGCCGCGAACATGTTTCAAGCCAGTCCAAACCTCCCAGACGCATCTCTCAAATTCCTTCCTCACGGAAGCACCTGCCACGGGTTCGACGGGCGGTTCCCCGGCGATAAGTCAGGAACCACTTTCGTCTTGCCCACCGTCTCTGTGCCTGATGAAATGCTCCATGGACGAAGCCCTACCACAGAAGAAGCAAGGGTGCAGCAAGTTGAGCTTAACAGTAGCTCTAATTGTCTTCAGCCTGTTATTTGCAGCGGCGTTCTCCACCTACAGGCTCATGACATATTACGTTCAAGAAATGCATGCCGCCGCCAAGGCTCGGCATGTCTTGGGCCTGCTAATGGTTTATGCGGCTGAGCATAACGGGCAATATCCTGACCACGATCTGACGGCAGCACGTCCGACCTCCAACGAAGCATTCCGGCGGCTGGCGCAGGAGGGACTAGTCCACGAAGAGCTCCCTTTTGGCACCGCCCGCTCCCCCTTCATTCCTGATAAAAACATCGGCAGAGATACTGAATACGCCCAGTTTCTTGAGCCCGGCGAGAACCATTGGATGATGACTGCGGGCATAAACGCAAAGTCTCCACCTTTTTTCCCTCTGGTCTGGGAGAATGCGGCCGATGCCTCCTGGCCCCCTTCCTGGCTCAGGGATAATCAGGGGGCGTCCGTGCGCGGCAGAGTCTGGCTAGGCAGCCGCATTATTATCGGTTTTAACGATGCCTCTGTCCTAATTACGAAGCTTATCGAAAAAGAAAACCAGCTCCATTTACCACCGTCCATCCTCGCCCCCAAAGGCAAAAACCCACTGCCTGAGCTGAAGATTCTGGACATTGATGTCCGCTGAACAACCAGCTCCCCAGCAGTGCTGAGGTAAATCAACATCCTCCGTGCATTCCGCTGTGATCCGTGGTTCAGATGGCCTGCTGAATGTCCATCCCTCCACCCAGTTCTTCGAAGCCTGCTGCCCAGTCACTTTTTGACCTGGGGCTGGCGGGTGCGGACGTGGCGGGAGAGGCCGGTCTGACGATGGATGCGGGGCAGCTCATCGCCCGGGTGCAGATCGAAACAGCGGCGGCGCTGGAACTGGACTATGCCATCCCGGAGAAGCTGCTGCGCACCATCGGCATCGGCACGAGGGTGATGGTACCGCTGCAAAACCAGCGCGTGGCGGCGGTGGTGATTGAGCTGCTGGAATCGTCCTCATTTAATGCCCGGCTGAAAGAGATCGCTTCACTGGTGGGCACACGGCCCATGTTTACCACCGGCCTGCTGAAGCTGGCGCACTGGATCTCCGATTATTATGTGGTGCCGGTGAACCGGGTGTTGCGCACCATGCTGCCGCAGGCGGTGAGGGAAAAGCCGGAGACTTTTCTCACGGACAGCCATCTCAAACTGGCCAAGGAGCCGCCGCCGGAGGTCTTTGAAAAAATGCATGCCAATGCGCCCATGCAGGCCCGCATCCTGGAGAAGCTGCGCAGCAACGGTGGCGAGGCGACGCTGAGCGAGCTCCGTCGCGAACTGCCACGCGCGACGGCGATCATCAAGCCGCTGCTGAAGGCGGGCTGGATCACCCGCAGTGAGATCCGTGTGGAGCGGGATCCGTTTCAGACAGAGGAGTTTTTACCCAGCCAGCCGCTGACGCTGACGGATGAACAGCAGGTGGTTTATGAGGCGGTGCTGAAGGCCATCCAGCGCGAGGCTTACCTAACCAATAGTTCTACAACAACCGAACCTCGTCCGCCGTCCACGCTGCTGCTGCATGGCGTTACGGGCAGCGGCAAAACGGAAGTGTATTTGCAGGCCATCGCGCAAGTTTTGGAGATGGGCAAAACGGCGCTCGTTCTGGTGCCGGAGATCAGTCTGACGCCGCAGACCATCGAGCGTTTCAAGGCACGCTTTTCTGAGAAAACGGATGCCATCGCCGTGCTGCACAGCCACCTCAGCGATGGCGAGCGGCATGACGAATGGTTTAAGGTACATGAAGGCCGTGCGCAGATCGTCATCGGTGCCCGCAGCGCCATTTTTGCGCCATTGGAAAACCTGGGCATTATCATTGTGGATGAGGAGCACGAACCCTCTTATAAACAGGAGGACGCGCCCCGATATCATGCGCGGGATGTGGCCGTGGTGCGGGGTCGCATTGAGCGCTGCGCAGTCCTGTTGGGCTCCGCCACGCCGAGCCTGGAATCCTTTCAAAACGCCACCCAGGGCAAGTACGAACTGCTGAACATGACCAAACGCACGGATGGCAAATCCATGCCTTTGATCCGCATCGTGGACATGCGGCTGGAGCGCCGCAAGGGCACCGAGGTGTCCTTTATCAATACAGGCATCCTTTCCCAAAAGCTGCGCATCGCCATCACCGCGCGGCTGGAGAAAAAGGAGCAGACGATCCTGTTCCTCAACCGGCGCGGTTTTAATACCAGCCTGTCCTGCGTGGCCTGCGGTGAGACCGTCCAGTGCCAGGAATGCGCCATCCCGATGACGCTGCATAAAAAGGACAACCGCCTCGTCTGCCACATCTGCGGAGCGCGGCGCGTGCCACCCACCAAATGCCCGAGCTGCAAGGAACCCGGCTTGAAGTATGCAGGCTTCGGCACGGAGCGGGTGGAGCAGGCAGTGCGGGAAGTCTTTCCGCAGGCCCGCATGGCACGGGTGGATACGGACACCATGCAGCGGAAAAACCAGCTTCGCGATACCCTGAAGGACTTCCGCGCGCAGAAGCTGGACATCCTCATCGGCACGCAGATGATCGCCAAAGGGCTGGACTTTCCCAACGTCACCCTGGTGGGTGTGTTGAATGCGGACACCGCTCTTAACATCCCGGACTTCCGCGCGGCTGAGCGCACCTTCCAGCTTCTCGTCCAGGTAGCCGGGCGCTCAGGTCGTGGCGAGGTGAAGGGCGAGGTCTTTGTTCAGACCCATGCGCCGCACAGCCCGGCCATTCAGTTCAGCCGGCATACAGATTACGATGGGTATGCGCAGCAGGAGCTGGAGCAGCGGCTGGCTTTCAAATACCCGCCCTACACCCACATGGTGCTCATCAGTGCGCGGGGCAAACATGAAACCCAGGCGGAGTTCACCCTGCAGACCCTGCACAAGCGGCTGGAGCAGGGCCTGCCTGTCGGCACCATCATGGGCGAACCCACACCCGCCGCCCTGGCCAAGGCGCATGGCCAGCACCGCTTCCAGCTCCTGCTGCGCAGTGAAAAAATTCGCATCCTCTGCGCCCACATCAAGCGCGTGGTGGACGGACTGACGCTCCCCGCAGACATTTATGTGAGCTGGGATGTGGACCCGATGAATGTAAGCTAAGCCCGGGAAGAAGCGCAAAAGAACACCGGAAGACGAATACAAGCGGAGGCTCACCACTGAGCACCACTGAATTCGACATCCCCATCCCTCTTATGACACCCATCCCGTCCGAAGTACCGCCACTTGAGCAAGAACCCACCGATCCAGTTCTTGAAGAGACCAAGTCAGACCTGAGCTCTCAGGACCGGATTGACGAAGCCATGGCCGAATCCTTCCCCGCCAGCGACCCTCCATCCTGGAATGCCGGCATCCGGCACGAAGAGGATGTGCTCACTGAAGATTCGTCCGTGTAATTCGTCCTGAAGGCACCGCCTGCTTATGGCAGCGGTGCATTTTTGCTGCCGATGCACCAGAGTTTCTTCTCCGTGCGCACGTAGATGCGCCCGTCGCCAATGGCGGGGGTGGCGTTGATGGTGCTGTCCAGCTTGTTAGCGGAAAGTTGCTCAAATTTGCCACCGGCTTTGAGCACAATCAGGTCACCCTGTTGGCTGCCGCAATAGATTTTCCCATCGCCTGCGACGGGGCTGCTGAAGAACTTGCTGCTGCCGGTGCTGCCATTGACGCGCTCTTCATACAGGAGTTCGCCAGACTTGAAGTCCACTGTCTTCAGGATGCCTCCATCCCCCAGCAGGTACATGCGGCCATCCATCACAAGGGGGGAGGGCACATAGGGCAGGCCTTTGCTAAAGGTAAAGTCCACCGGTTTCGGTTTGGCACCGCTGACGTCAAGCGCGGCGAATTCCTTCACCCCGCCACCCGTGCCGAAGGTGCAAAAATAGACTCCTTCAGAAAGAACGCCTGACCCCAGGCTGCGCTGGGAAAAGTCACCCTTATGCTGCCAGTTGATCTTGCCCGTGGCCGGGTCAATGCCCATGACGCCGCTGGCGTTGTTCGTGCAGATGATCTCCTTTTTGCCACCGCGCACATTCACTACGGGGGTGGAAAAGGTGTTCAGGCAGTTGGGGATCTCCAGCTTCCAGACCTGCTTGCCGGTCTTGGCATCCAGGCCGACGATGCAGCTTTTCCAGGTCTGCTCCACCGGGTCTTCAGTATAAACCTTGCCGCCCTTTTGCCAGTCGAACTCGCTGCGGACAATCATGATGCCATCCACAATGATAGGAGACACGCCGGTGCCATGCTCGTGGATGTAATCGGCCACATGCTCATTTTTCCACACCACCTTGCCCGCATGGTCCAGCGCCAGGGCCTGGATGGTGGTACCGGTGCTCCAGTTGATGTAAATGCGCTCCGCATCCACAAAGGGGGAGCTGCTGGCGAAGCTGTTGAAATTGTGTTTCTTGTGCTCGGTGAAGTTTTCCTCATGACGCCAGACCTCTTTTCCGTCCCTGGCATCCAGCATGATGACGCCACGCTTTCCTTCTCCCGTTTCGGCCGTCAGGATGACTTTGTCCTCCCAGAGCACCGGGGATGACCAACCCTTGCCCAGGTCAACACTCCACAGGGTGTTGTCCGCCGTCACCTCTGTGGGCAGGCCGGAGGTCTCCGCCACACCAGTGCCATTCGGCCCCCGGAACCGGTTCCAATCCGTCTTGGCGGAGGCATAGGTGGTCAGCAGCAGGGTGAGGGCGAGGGTGATTTTCATGAATTCAAAGTGGAAATGGGCAGACCGTTGTATCGTAGCCGGGCAGCGTTTTCTTTCCATGAAGACTTTCCCATCCGGGCCTGAATCCGCAGTTGACCGCCTTCATCCTGACAGTTAGGCTCAATTTGCAGTTAGTCAGAGCATCGGTGCTCTGAGGCCACCTCCCCCCACCCAAATTTGCGGAATGTGCCACGCCAGACCTCTGATCGTGCCTAAAGCTATGAATGGACCAGCGATTTTATCGCGGGGCGGCTTCTTTGTGACTTGTGGTCACACGCACCGGGACCCCGTGTGGTCCGGCTCACTGAACTGCGGCACCCGATGGGGCTGCGACGACCCGCAATGGCGGTCCGTCATCCGGCCCGGCCTCGTGGATGTGACCCGACGTCCATCCCCACTGCCGACCCCTAGCACGCCTCATGGCGCGGTGCTCCCAACCCAACCCACCCCAGAACGAACGACCCATGTCAGACAGTACTACCCAAGGAAACAACCGCCGCCGCCGCAGCCGTGGCGGCCGCAACCGTCCGGGCTCCTCCGGCGGACAGCATAGCCCCTCCCGCCAAGGCAGCACCCCGCGTGCCGGCCATCAGGAACCCAGCGGCCTGCAGAAATTCCTCAGCGTCATCTCCTTTGGCCTGCTTGGAAAACAAAAGACCCTTCCCCGCGCCGCCACACCCCAGCCACGCAGCACCACCTCCCGTCCCGAATCCGGCGGTCGTGACCGTGACCGCGAAAGCCGTCCGCCACGCGAGCCAAAACCCCGCCGCGAGCCGGTCTCCGTCAATCCGGCCGACATCACCACCGAGCGCCTCTATGTGGGCAATCTCTCCTACGATGCCACCGAGAGCGACCTCTTCGAACTGTTCAGCGGCCTCGGCAGCGTCCGCAATTGCGAAGTAGTCGTCAACAACCGCACCCAGCGTTCCAAAGGTTTCGCCTTTGTCACCATGGGCAGTGTGGATGAAGCCCGCCGCGCCGTGCAGGAACTGGGCGGCAAAGACTTCATGAACCGCGCCCTCCAGCTCAGCGGTGCCAAGCCCATCGGCTCCGGTGAAGACCGCGAGCAGCGCCAGGAAAACGACCGCGAAGATTAATTCTGCCCCGGTTCCCTTTAAAAGCCCGTCCGCCATCAGGCAGGCGGGCTTTTTTTGCGCCAACAACGGGCCCGCCATCCGCTCGTAGCGCTTTACTGGGGCAGCGGGTTATTTTTGAGATGCTCCTCCAATAACGAAGCCACCTGCTGGCTAAACCGGAAACCGGCAGCCCGCGTCAGGTGCACGCCGTCAATGAAATCCGTTGCAGCAAGGATGGCTGCTCCCGCACAAGCCACTCCGCATCGCCTTCATTCACAAACCCGTTCAGAAGCCGCTCTTCTCATGAGCCACAAAAAGGCCTTCAGACTTGGGCATGGAAAGAAGCAGAACGCGAATGTGATGCTGACGGGCCAGATGGAACAGATTTTCCAAAGACCGCCTCATCTCCTGAAGAGGGGCAAACTCCAGATCGTAAAACCATCAGAAGACCGCAGGTGCCTTCTCCAGCTTTTCAAAAGGTCAGATTAAGGTGCTTGCAATGCTCTTTCATGATCCTGGTCCCTCATTTAAAGAGGCCCGTGCAGGCGGGCCAGGCTGCACCGGCCCAATTTTCAAACGATCTTCAGCGGCTCACTTCACCAACCGCACGTTTTTAAATCCTGCACGGTCACCAAAGACCAGGAAGTTCAGCACCTTCTTTTCTTTTCCAAGCAGCGCATGTTTCCCGCTAAAGACCGTCTCATTCACCTGCACCGTCACCTCATCCCCCTTGAAGGTCACCCTCACAGGATACCAGACTGCGGATTCCAGTTCGACCGTCTTGCGGGCCAGAGGAAGCAGCGGCTCTGTTCCTGACGGGTTCTTGGTGATGCCGGCCTGGGTGGTGCTGACCTCAATGCGGAAGGACTCTTTGTTATCCCCGGCCTCGATGCGCAGCGAGTGCCGGCCGCCCTGGAACTGGATCTGGTAATCGAGGACGCCATCGGTCAGGCTGACAGGCACACGCAGGTTCGCTCCTGAACCTTTGGCCCCTTTTTGCACGCCCCATACGGCGCTGTCTTCCGCCTTCCAGGCACCCTGGCTGGTGGTCCACGGCTTCTCAGGGAGACTAACCAATGATTCTTCAATGACCACCTCTCCCTCTGCTTTCGGCAGCACGGCCACCTTGGGCAGCACCTTTTCAATGAAGGGCGGCAGTTCTCGGCTATAGCCACCATTGCGATATTGCACCAGCAACTTGCTCAGCTTCTTCACCACCTCCGGGTTCTCGGTGCTGACATCCTTCGTCTCAGATGGATCCTCTTTCACGTTGATAAGGCGGGGCTCGAACTCCTCGGACTTTTTCTTCTTCGTACCCTGGGCAGGGATGCCTTCGATCCATTTCCAGGGTCCCTGGCGGATGGCGAATACGCCGTCTGAGCTGTGAACGATCATGTCCGTGCGGGCTGGTTTGGCCTCCTGGCCGAGGAGCGCGGGCAGGATGTTGTAGCTGTCCTCGGCGGCCTCACCGGCGGCGGGCAGTTTTTCACCGACGATGGCGGCCGTGGTGGCCAGGAGGTCGGCCAGGCTGACCATCTCATTGCAGACGCTTCCGGCAGGGATCTTCCCCGGCCAGCGGGCGATGAAGGGCACCTTGAAGCCGCCTTCCCAGACAGTGTGCTTGCCGCCGCGCAGGATGCCATTGACCTTCAGACCGGCTTTATACGCATCCGTCTGCGGCATGTCACGCTCGGGCTTGAATACCCCGCCATTGTCACTGGTAAAGATGATGAGCGTATTCTCCGTCTGGCCGCTTTCATCCAGCGCGGCGAGTATGCCGCCCACGCTCTTGTCCAGCTCATGGATCCAGTCGCCATACGGCCCGGCTTTGCTGGTACCGGCGGTGTCCTTATCCGGGGTCACGGGGTTATGCACGGCCACGGGGGTATAGTATAAAAAGAACGGCGTGCCCTTCTTCTGCGCCTTGATCCAGTCCGCCGATTTCTCTGTCAGATACGGCATCACACGCTCATTGATGCGGCGTGGTGCATCCAGTTCCAGGATGGTTGACTTCCCGCTCTCTGTATCCTCTTGGGTATAGGTCGCCTTGAAATTCGGGTTGTCGCGGTCAGGTCCGCTGATCTTCATGCCCTCCGGGATCTTGCCATTGCGCAGGCCATAGACAAACCTGTTCTCCACATAGATGCCGGTCAGGTCGCCGTGATTGGCCGGAACGCCGAAATGGTAGTCAAACCCGATGTCCAGGGGCCCTGGCGAAAGCTCCGCCTCATAATCCGTCCGCCATACGGGGGATTCATCCGCCTTGCCATAGCCCAGGTGCCACTTGCCGATCGCCGCCGTGCTATAGCCCTTTTCCTTCAGCAGCGAGGCCATGTTCAGCCGCGTCGTTTCAATGTGCAGCGGCGAGAAAGTGCCCAGCACGCCATGCTTTGCCGAGGTCCGCCAGCAATACCGCCCCGTGAGCACCGAATACCGCGTGGGCGAGCAAACCGAGGAGGTGGTATTCGCATCCGTAAACCGCCGCCCTTCCCGCGCCAGCCGGTCCAGGTTCGGCGTCTGGATCAGCTTCCCGTCCGCCCCGTAACAGCCCACACTGCCGTATCCAAAGTCATCCGAAAGAATGACCACGACATTAGGCCGGTCCGCTGCGAGGGCCGTGCAGCCGATGAGGCAAAAGAGAGCAAGCAAGGTTTTGGTTTTCATGGGGTCCTTCAAAACGCAGCCCTTCGGCATTCATAGCGTGAATTTTGCCGTTTCTGTCGGCTGCCCCTTTCCACCGGGGGCATTGCGTCAGATTTTATCTGCCGATGCCACGGAGGATTACAGATAATCACCGGGGAAGTGGATGGATTCTGACTCTGACTCTGACTCTTTGTGCTGTCTGGGAAATGGAACAGACTCGGCATCACCATACATTATTTCAAGATGGCGTGCAAGCGGGCGAGGACCTGCCTGTGAGAAGGTTCACTCCTGTCAAACCCCCCCGACCGATAATTCCTGCATACTCTACCCGCAGCGCTCATTTTCTGGCGACGATGAAGGTTTGGAGGCCGGTGGTGTCGTGATCGTATTCGACGGTGTGCCAGGGGAGTTCGGCAAAGAGGGTCTGCATGTCGGTTTGCTCCCGGTAATGGGCATGGAGCTCAAAGGCCTGCATGAGGTAATCGCTGCCGCCCTCCCGCCGGGTGGCACTGGTGTAGAAGGTGCCACCGGGGGCGAGAGAATCGAAGACATTGCGGTAGAAGGTGCGCAACTGGGCATCGTCCAGAAACTCGCCGAGGCCGGTGCTAACGATGACGTCCTGAGGCTGCTCGGGGAAGTCGAGGTCATTGAGTGCATCGCCATGGATGAAGGCGGTTCTGGAGAGGAGTCCGGGGGCATCGGCCTCGAGGTGCATACGGGCGGCGGCGAGCACACTTTCATCCACATCCATGGCGGTGTAGTGGAGCCTTTGCGTGCGGCTATGGAGCCGGGTGACATCCCGAGGGATGCCGCAGGGGATGGCGAGCAGGCGGAGGTCGCCTGGCGTTTCCTCCAGCCTTTGTTTCAAATGCCGCGTGGACCGTACACAGCGATCGCGCATGCCCCGGGCGGCCTGCGTGTTGAGCAGCACGCGGTCCAGCAGGCGACCGATGAGCAGCCGCCCGCTTGCGCGATTTTGATAAAGATGATCGGCAAAGCGGTAGCTGCCGCTGCGCTCGATCCCCTCCCGTGCAAGATCACTGAGGCGGAGGAAGTGATAGAGGGGAATGAGGTGCCAGTGGCCGGCACGCCAAAACTTGGCGGTGAGTCTGGCGGTGCGCCGGGTGAAATTGGCGGGCCGGGGGGATTCATTCACGGCCGAGGCCGGGGAGAGCATGGAGTTGGTGTTCATAAGGGATAAGTTCCTGATAGACCGCAAGGTCGATTTCCTGATAGCGCCGGAGGCTTTCCGCTGAGCCGGGCTGGCTGCGCAGCCAGCGCGCGACCCAGCTTAGGTGATGTTTTTCATCTTCGATCATCTGGGAAAAGGCATGCCTTGCCGGGGCAGGCAGGGCGGTATTGGCCAGCTCCGCTTGGAAGCGCAAGTGCACGCGCCGTTCGAAAATTTGCGTGAAACTGAGCACCTCCATCAGCGAGGCGGGCGGGCCGCTGTGGTGAAGATAAAAGGACTGGTAACTGCGCAGGATGCGGATGTGCGGCAGTCCGCATTCACCAATGGCATCTGCCCAGAGCTGCGCATGCGCGGCCTCCTCCGCCGCATGGCGGGTGAGCTCCTGGCAGAGAAAGGCGCCATCGGCCAGGCCGGCCATGCGGCCAAGCAGGAGTGCGCCTTCCAGCTCGCTCTGCCTGTACCAGTTCAGCCGCCAGGCGAGCTGTTTTTGGAGATCGTCGGTTTTCATGCCGCCATGATCTGGTTGATTTCTCCCGACATCTTGCGGCCTGTGAGGCGCTCCATCTTGCGGTTGATGGCCAGGATGGCGGCGAAGTCGTTCTTCTTTGCCACCGGGGTCTCGGGCACCACCAGCTCGCCGATGTGGCGGAAATGCACGGCCTCATCCAGCACGTCGTCAATTTCTTCGGGATGCTTTTGCAAGCGCAGCGCGAGCAGGTCAAAACCAAACTGGCAGTGCCTCACTTCATCCTTGGCCACCAGATTTAAAATATGCGCCAGCACTGGATCCTGCGCCTGTTTGGCATCTTTGAAAAAGCTATGCGCGGCGAAGTGCTCGCTCATCATGTAGCGCGTCAGCAGGCGGGAAGGATGGTCAAACTTCAGGTCCAGATTCCGCCGCCGGATGGCGATGATCTCCTCATCCTGAATGGGCCGGTAGCCGACCGCCTCCAGGTATTGGGCAAAGACATGGAAGTGCTTGTAGCTCTCGAAAAGCTGCACGCTGTAAATGGCGGTGCTGGTCACGCAGTCCCACATCAGGTCCAGCACACGCGGCGTGAAGATGGGGAAAAACGATTCAATGAGCGCCGAGTCCCGCACCCGCTCCAGCAGGTCCGGCTGCTGCAGGGAAAGCTCAGGCTGGATGTCGTTCCACGCGATGTCCGTATCCAGCGTCCAGCGCGTCATTTCAGAAGTGGTCAGGTAGTCTCCGTAAGTCATAAGGATGCAATGTTAATGGTTAGGCCTTCACGGCTGCGCTTGAAATATGCCGGGCCAGACTGGTCAGGCTCGCGCCCGGAGCCAGTTCCGCCGGGGTCAGCCGCACGCCGAATTCCTCATGGATGGCGCACAGCAGCTCCACGTGGTCCATGCTGTCCAGTGCCAGCTCATTCAGCGGCACATCCTCCCGTAAAAGCGGAGCCAGACGGGGCAGGTTGAGTCGCAGACGATGAAGTGTTTGTTGAGGTGTCATGATGTTAAAAGGGGTTCATCCATTCATGCGCAATCTTGATTCAAAAAGGATCACGCCTTCGGCAAACTCGATGCCCAGCGCTCCAGGCCAAAGGCCACGCAGGCGGAGTGCGCAGCCTGGCCGCCCGCAAGACGGATCTGAAACCGCTGGCCGAAGAATCCGCCATGACGGTTGATGCTGGCAATGGCCAGCCCGTCAGGCAGGCAGTATTCCATCTTCGTTTTTAGCAGCTTTTGCATCCGCGCCTTGCCCAGAGCCTCTGCCTTCGGCAGAAAGAAAGGATCGCTCGCCTCGGCCCAGTCGCCTCGGATGGCGAATTCGCCCGCCATTTGTGCGATGTCCTGCTGCATGGAGAAAAGCGATTCTTCAATCCACTCCTGCCCACCGATGAAGATCAGTTCGCGCATTTGAAACTCCACCTGGCGTCTCCCCGGCTTCAGTTCTCCAGGGATTTCGTTGCGGAAGCAATGCCCACGGGCGGCGAGCACACGTCCGCCTGCTTCCGTGAGCGTTTGGTTTTCCAGCGCAGCGTAAGCGTGATAACAGACAGCAGGAGAGAGATCATAAGGGGTGGCTTCAAGTTGTTCTTCGGCCGCTTCCGGCTGCGCATTCGCGGCGGCCGTCATCAGCAGTTGGGGAAAGGATTCGTAGTATCCCGCACGGCGCAGGGTCACTCGCGGGATCAGCACCGGCCAGGCATGCTCCGCAGCCTCGTGGGCCAGGGACCAGGTGCGCAGACGGCCGTCAATGTGTTCAAGCTGGGCATTCATAGGGAGGCAGGGCAAAAGGCTTGGGTGATGGCGGCGATGCTATGGAAGTGTTTCATGGAGACCTTTTCATCCGGCACCGGTGCACCGGTCATTTCTTCGATCAGACCGATCACGTGAAGGATGGCCATGCTATCAATGCGGCCGTTTTCAAACAGCGGGGTCTCTGCCGAAACGGGTGTGGCATCCACGGGGGAGAGGCGCAGCGTCGGCAGCATTTCATTGACGAGATGCAGCAGAGCAGCCTCCATCTGGAGGGTATCAAGCGTGGTGGCGGGCGAGGACATGGTGGGTAACGAGGGTGGAGAGTTTCCGCCAGTCATAGGCGGGTTCGGGGTTCAGAGATTCGGCCAGCGCGGTGGCATAAACTCGGGAATGCAGCAGGCCCGGCAGAAAGGATTTTGAATCCGTGCACACACGCTGGAAAAGCAGGTCGCCGCTTTGCTGCACAGTCTGCTCAAAAAGGGCAAAGGTCTCCGCATCCACGATCTCCGGCGCGGCGATGGCACCGCTGCGCCAGCCTGCGCTGGTGCTGGCAAAATCCTGTGCCACATGCTGGATCAGCTCGCCCAGCCGGGGGCTTCTGCCGCCTGCGCACACATGGATGACGGGCGGTGCCGCATCGGCCAGGGCCGCACTCACCACCCCACGTGCCGCGTGCTCGGTGGAGATCATATCCACCGGCGTCTCTGCCGTGCCTGGCATCATGGGGATGAGGCCCTTCCACAGCCAGAACAGCAGGTGATGCAGCGCCCCGCGCTTGCGCACGCTGCCATCCACTTCACTGCCTGCCACGATGGACAGCCGGGCGATGCAGACCGGCAGTCCGCTGGCCAGCACCCGCTGCTCCGCCTCCCACTTGCTCTGCTCATAGGCATTCACAAAGGCACTCGGCTCAGGCAGGCTGTTTTCTGGAATCAGCCCCCCGTCCAGGCCACACACACAGGCCGTGCTGACATGCACAAAGCGTTTCAGCGCCGGACAACCGACCGCAAAGTCTAACAAGTTTTGCGTCATCTCCACATTCACTTCACGCAGAGTCTGCAGAGGCGCATTGAAGGTCGTGCTGGCCGCGCAATGGATGATGATTTCACAGGCTCGCGCTGCATCCAGCTCATCTTCACGCAGCAGCGCCACGTGCTCCATGACGGGTGCTGCAGTCACATCCCGCACCCTGGCCATCACCTGATGCCCGGCGAGCTGCCTCGCAACTTCATGCCCAATGTTTCCAGTTAGGCCAGTGAGTAATATTTTCATGTTTAGATGAGATCTGTGATTTCAAGAATGATGGCCGACCAGCTCGAGCCGAAGCCATACGCAAAGAGCAGCACCCGCTGCCCCGGCCTGAGAACGCCTGTCGCCCGCGCCTGCTCCAGCATCAAAAAGCTGTCCGCCGCGATGGTGTGGCCAAAGCGCTGCCGCGGAATAAAAAGCCGGTCCTCAGGAATGCCGCACAGCCGCAGCAGGATGGGCCAGCTTGCAGCATTCACACCCGTCGGGATCACCAGATCCACGTCCCCGGCTTTGAGGTCCGCCTTGGCCAGCACCCGGCGCACGGTCATCGCCGCAGTTGGAAAATAGGCCGCGATGATCTCGCTCTGCCGCGTGGGCACGTCCCAATACCAGCCTTTGGAAATTTGGTGATGCGCCAGCCACCGATAGCGCAGGTTCTCACGCGAGACTACCACCGCGCAGGCCGCATCACTTACTACATTATAAAGTACCTCCCGCATGGCCCCTTGTGGAAAAGCATCCGCGCCCACGCACAGCACATGCTCCAGATCCGGCTCTGCCATCAGCAGCGCACGAGCCTGCCGAAGGGCGGAAAACATCCCTGCGCATCCCTGCTGAGCCACGCCGCTGATGAAAGCCCGCTCCAGCCCCAGCGCATCTTGCAGCCAGCTCGCCTGATAACAAAACATCCCCAGCAGTCCCGTGTCCCCCGGCTTCTCGCTCTGCCGCAGATGAGCCGAAGGCAAGGCTCCCCCACACAACAGCGCACCGATCTCCTCCGCCTTCAGTCCCGCCGCATCCAGCGCGCCCTGCCCTGCCTTCAATGCCAGCGCATGGATGTCATCACCAATCCACGCACCGTCAAAACCGAAGGCCCGCAAGTTCTCATGCGGTGACGACACATCCAGTTCATCGAGCGGCAGGAACCTGTCCGGTAGCAGCGCCCGGTGTGACCGGATTCCCGGCAGCGCTATTAAGTCTGAGTTGGCGTGTGTCTCGTCTTGTTTCATCACGGCACCACCAATGCCGCGCCGCAAGACCCCGTGTTAATTGATAAAACGCGATCGTGTATTGAGCAGATCAATGATCCCGCTACGCTGCGCCGGTGAACATCCACCACCTGGAACTCTTTTATTACGTGGCCAAGCACCGGGGTGTCAGCGCTGCGGCGCGGCACATTCCTTATGGCATCCAGCAGCCCGCCATCAGCGCCCAGATCATCCAGCTTGAGGACAGCCTGGGCATCACCTTGTTTCAGCGCCGCCCGTTTGAACTGACGCCGGAAGGCCGCGAGCTTTTTACCCACATCGAGCCTTTTTTCACCGGCCTGCCCAAGCTCGCCGACAGGCTCCGGGGCGGGCGCGAGATCCGCCTGCGCATTGGTGCACCTGCTGCCATCCAGCAGAATTATCTGCCCCGCATCCTGAAGGCCATGCGCCGCCGGTTTGCCCGGCTGGAATTCAGCCTCCTCACTGGCAGCCAGAGCGAGTTCGAAGCCTGCCTCCTGGCGGATGAACTCGACATCGCCGTCACCAGCGTCTTTGGCAAACCCGCCCCCGGCCTGCGCCAGCATGAGCTTCTCTCCCTTCCGCTCGCCCTCATGGTGCCGGAAAAAAGCCGCATCAAAAGCCCCCAGGATCTCTGGAAACAG
This sequence comes from Prosthecobacter sp. SYSU 5D2, assembly GCF_039655865.1. Lineage (NCBI taxonomy): Bacteria > Pseudomonadati > Verrucomicrobiota > Verrucomicrobiia > Verrucomicrobiales > Verrucomicrobiaceae > Prosthecobacter > Prosthecobacter sp. SYSU 5D2. Next base: position 137,606 of record NZ_JBBYXL010000001.1, read on the forward strand.
GACCGCATTGATGAACCGCTTATCTGTGTGGATTCCGCCGATGCCCTCTGCCGCTGCTTCCAGCATGAACTCCAGCGCCGCAAGATCGAATGGTTCCCTTCCCTGGAACTCGCCTCGCTGGATCTCGTGGCCGAATATGCCGCGCAGGGATTTGGGATCGGCTTGGTCCTGGACCAGCCGGATCACCGCCCTCCTCCCGGCACACGACGCCTGTCGCTGATCGATTTCCCCCGGCTCACTTACGTAGCCATGTGGCCCGGCAAGCCCACCCCGATGATCGAATCCTTTCTTCAAGGTGCACAGGGAATGGCGGTCGAACTTGGCAATCTGAAACCCTGACATTGGGCAACAAAAAACCCGGCCCACCTTACGGCAGACCGGGGTTGATTGAGTGCTATTTGTTAGACGACCGTCTGCTTAGATGATCTCGACGCCTTCGACCTTGACGCCGGGGATGGCGACGGGGTAGCCGCCGTCGCCATCGGGTTTGGCGGGGGGCTCGGTCTCGGCGGTGACGATGGCGGGCATGTGCTGAACTTTGGAGTTGAAGCACTCGTCCCAGGTGATCTCCTTGCCGGAGTAGGTGGCCATGCGGCCCATGACGGCGGTCATGGTGGATTCGGCACCGTAGTAGGCGTTGTTGATGGGGGTGTTATCCCGCACGGCTGCCTGGAGGATGTCGTGCTCGATCTGATAGGGGTCAGGATCGCTGCTGCGGCGGGACCGCTTCGGCTTGGCGGCCTCGGCCAGCGGATCTTCTCCACCGACGGGGCGGTATTTCCAGATGACGTTGCCTTTGTGATCCACGGCGTAGCAGTTGGGCTTGTTGTCCAGGTAGATCTTGCCTTTGGTGCCGGTGAACTCTTCGCGCACGGCGTTGTACACGCCGGACTGGTGGCGGCACTGGCTGTTGATGCGGACGCCATTTTCATAGGTGAACTCGACGTAATGGTGGTCGAAGATCTGGCCGAATTTTTTGTCGGTGCGCTGCTCGCGGCCGCCCATGCCCTGGGCGCTGACGGGATGGCCACCGATGAACCAGTTGGCGACGTCAATGTTATGGATGTGCTGCTCGTTGATGTGATCGCCGCAGAGCCAGGTGAAAAAGTACCAGTTGTTGAGCTGGTACATGAGCTCGGACTGGCCGGGCTGTTTGTCACGGAACCAGATGCCGCCGCCGTTCCAATAGACCTGGCCGGAGACGATGTCGCCGATGATGTTCTGCTCCTTGACCTGCTTGAGGGCTTCTTTGTAGCAGTTCTGGTAACGGCGCTGGAGGCCGACGACGACCTTGAGGTTTTTTTCATCGGCGATTTTGGCCATCTCGAGGACTTTGCGAACGCCGGGGGCGTCCACGGCGACGGGCTTCTCCATGAAGACGTGCTTGCCGGCATTGACGGCGGCTTCGAAGTGATAAGGGCGGAAGCCGGGAGGGGTGGTGAGGATGACGAGGTCGCAGGTGTCAATGACCTCCTTGTAGCCGTCGAGCCCGGCATAGATGCGGGAGTCGTCCACTTTGACTTTTTCCGCGTGTTTGGTGCGGAGGTTGGAGAGGGCGCCCTCGGCTTTTTCTTTGAAGGCATCCGCGACGGCATAAAGCTCCACGCCTTCCTGCTTGGTGCTGAGGGCCTGGTTGGCGGCGCCTGAGCCGCGGCCGCCGGTGCCGATGAGGCCGACTTTGATGCGGTCGCTGCCGGCCACATTGGCAGACTGGGCGATGGTGAGGCCGCTGGTGGCGACGGTGACGGCGGTGGCCGCGGCGGTTTTGCCGATGAAGTCGCGGCGGGTGGTGGGGGTCGTTTCGGTATTCATGGGATCGTTCGGTTGGTTCAGTTCAAAAGGGTCTAACAAAGAGTAACTTCAGGCATTCCAGGCTTTCTTGATCACCTCGATGCCTTCGAGGTAAACCTGGTCAGGTGAGGGGAAGAAATCACGCCAGACGCGGGTGGCGGCGGCGAGGTCCGGCAGGGAGCCGCCGAAGGCCTCGATGGTCATCCAGCCGTCGTAGCCCAGGGACTTCAGCTTCTGGATCTGCTCCGTGATGTTGATGTGGCCGCGTCCGGGAGTGCCACGGTCGTTTTCGGAGATGTGGACATGGTTCAGCTTGCCAGAATTATAAACGGTCTCGATGGCGGTGAAGGGGCACTTTTCCTCGATGTTCGCATGGAAGGTGTCATACATCGTGCCGAAGTTGGCGTGGTCCACGCGCTTGGCGTAGCTGGCGGCCTGCTCCATGGTGTTGAGGAGGTGGGATTCAAAGCGGTTCAGCGCTTCGATGGCGCATTTGACGCCGGCTGCTTCGGCGACGGGGGAGATGGCGCGATGCACTTCAGCAGCGCGGTTCAGCTCTTCCTCAGTGGGATATTTGCCGGTGAACTGGCCGAGCACCTGGTAATAAGGGCCGCAGAGGGTCTGCACGCCGGCATTATGGGCGCACTCCAGAACGCGCTTCAGGTGGTCAATGGCACCCTGGCGGTTGGCGGCGTCGGGGCTGATGGCATTGTGCGCTTCATCAGGCAGGACGGTGACGGCGGTGGCCTCCAGGCCATTGTCCCTCAGCACGCGGCCGATGGTGGCAAAGTGGGCGGCATTGCTGACATCGAAGATGGGGATCTCCACACCGTCGTAGCCGGCGGCCTTGAGTTTCTCGATGACGGGGAAGTTTTCTTCGGTCACGTGACCGGTCCAAAGGAGGAGATTAAAGCCGATTTTCATGGATAGGGGAAGGCAGACTAGAAAAGCGCCGGGGAAACCGCAAGACTTGCTTTCCGGCGATTTCGGGACGCGAACCCCTGTCAACGACGCGACCCGCCCCAAGGTTTCATGTTGAACAAAGCAATCTCAAAACCATACTCATAGCTGGTCCCCATTCTTTTTCTTAACCCACCCGCCCTCACGATGATCCCCGCCGCCCGCCTCCTGACCTTCGCCGCCGTCTGCTCCCTGCTGACTTCCTGCCAAAACGGCCAGTCCCTGGGCGGCAATGATCCCTACGTCTCCAACTACGGCAACGACGGCGGCTACAACCCGTATCCCGGCCAGCCTGGATATGCCCAGGGCGGCAGCTCCTCCAGCATCCCCACCTACACCCCGCCGCCCGCCCCGGTGGAGGCGGACCCGTATGCCTTCAATGCGCCCACGAGCTCAAGTTCAAGCTCCGGCTCCAGCAGCTACACCGCCCCCAAGAAAACCACCACATCTTCCTCCAAGCCGAAAACCTCGACCAAATCCACCGCCAAAAAATCTTCCGGCAGCGGCAGTTATAAAGTTGTCTCTGGCGACACCCTTTATGGCATCGCCCGCAAGCGCAGCACCACCGTCGCCAAAATCAAATCTGCCAACGGCCTCAAATCCGACCTCATCCGCCCCGGCCAGACTTTGAAGATCCCGTAAATGGAAACGGTCATCCGTTCCATAATTGGGATCAACGTGGAATGGCGGAGACAGGCGAATGAATCTTCACTCATCACCGTCCACCCCTGCTCATATTATGGAAACACTGACCCCATCCCAAGCCCCTGCCGCCACCGGCAGCGCGTCCCCTGCCCCTGGCACCGTCATCCGCCAGGGCACCTCCGTTAAAAAAGCGGTACTTATTACCTTGGGCGTCTTTGCCCTGGGCTGCGGCATCGCCGCTGCCACCACCGCCTGGTGGGTGAAGCGAAATATTTACGCCAGCCCGATCCAGCCCGTCAGCCTGACCCAAAACGAGCAGCAGACCCTGGATGCCAAGCTGCACGTTCTTGAAAGCACGTCTGCACCGGCCACCCAGCCCGCCGTTTCACCGGGCGAGCAGGAACGCACTCTGGTGATCACTGCCAAGGAGATCAATGCCTACCTGGCCAGCCAGAATCTGGGAGAAACGGTTAAAATTGACCTTGGTAAGGACAGCATTTCTGCCACTGTCCTGGTGCCAGTCCCCCAGGATGCAGGTTTGCCGCTGCTCTCCGGTACCACACTGCGCCTCAGCCTCGCTCTGGGCGCGCGAATGGACGAAAATAAAAAAGTCGCCCTTCAGGTCCGGGATGTCCGCGTTGGCGGTGTTCCACTGCCGAATGCCTGGCTGGGAGACATCAAAGGCGTCAACCTAACGGATGAAACGTTACAAAACGACCCCGCGATCCAGCGCTTTCTGGCTGGCATTCAGAGCCTTGCAATCACCCCGGATGGCCTTCTTGTGGTGCTTGCAGAGTGATTTTAGCACGCATTGGGTGTCGGTTGGACCAAAGAAATCGTTCTCTGTTCAATAGTTTTCAGAAAAAGATGCTTGGCAATGGCCCGCAGGGTGCTTTAATAGCGGCGCACGGTGGGAGGTCTCCCGGACCAACCTCCATCTCATCAACAAACCAAAATCGACCATCATGAAATTGAAGAGCATGACCTCCGTCATCACTAAGTCGGCACTCGTTCTGGCAGCTACGGCTTCCCTGAGCGCTTTCGCCGGCACTCCTGCCCCTTCCAAGGGCGTCGCCCCAGTCCTTCCCCCGGAAGAGTCTGGCGCACTGTTTGACACCCTTGGTGCAACACTCGAAGTGGGGTATGACACCCGCACTTATTACCGCGGCCTCTGGTTCGCGGACAACGCCGTCTGGACTGGCCTCAGCCTGAGCATCCCTCTGACTGAGCAGCTTTCCCTCGGCTTCGGCGCTCTTTACCTGAGCACCGTCGAAACCACCGCAGGCAACGGCGCTCCGTTTGGCCAGGGTGACTTCGACTACTCCGAACTCGACCTTTCCGCTTCCCTTAGCTATGACGCAGGTTTCGCGACCTTCGGCCTGGTTTACACTCACTATGAGTTCTGGGATGGTTTCTCCGGCACCAACGCTGGCGTCCTCAACGGCGCTAACGAAGGCAACGTCTCCAGCGCTGACGAAGTCGGCATCACTGTGGCCGCTGCTGCTGGTCCTGTGAACCTGTATGCTGGTTTCTACTATGACTTCCGCATCGGCGGTTCCTACGCTGAAGTTGGTGCTGACCTGCCTATCGAAATCACTTCCTGGTTCTCCATCGTTCCAGCAGTGAAGACTGGCTACGGCTTCGACTACTACACCAATGGTGTGGCAGCCGGCACCCGCAGCGGTGGTTTCACCCACGTGATCCCTTCCGTGTCCGCTCCTATCAAGCTGACATCCATGGCCACTCTGACCCCTTACATCGCTTACAACATCTCCCTCGACGCTCGTCGCGCCCTGAACACTCAGGACAACGAAATCTTCGGTGGTGTCAAGCTGAGCGTGAGCTTCTAATTCTGTCGGAGTCTTAAAGATTCCTTCATCCAACTCCCAACCAGTGCTCCTGGTTGGGAGTTTTTGTTTGTACATTTGGCAGTGCCATTGCATCATCATCCTTGTCCTGTTCCTTGTCTTTATCTCTCCGGACCTGTATTAAAGCTGCCTGCAAGAGATTTTCGGCCTCCCCACCAACCGCTTCCTGAAATGCCGCCCACACTGCTCAACTGGAATTCTTCCTCACTCACCCACGGCTGGCAGCGTGGTGTCAAATCCTTCTACTGGGGTCTCGGCTTTCATGAAGCGGACTTTGACAAGCCACAGATCGGCATCGCCACCCCCCTTCTGGATGGCAACCTCTGTAACATGAAGGCCTACGAGGTGGCCAAACTGATCCAGACTGGCTGTGCAGAGGCCGGTCTCATCGCCTTTCCATTCGGCGTCTCAGGCGTCAGCGACAACATCACCCAGGGCCATGAAGGCGGAGCTTCCTCCCTGGTTTCCCGCAATCTCATGGCCAATGGGGCGGAGATGGTCACCAGCGCCCATTGTTACGACGGCATGATCGGCGTCCATCATTGTGATAAAAACGGCCCCGCCTTTGCCATGGCCCTGGCCCGGCTGAACTATCCGGGCCTCATCGTCAATGGCGGCAGCATCCTGCCCGGCTGCCACGCCGGTAAACCTGTCACCATCCTCGATTCCTATGATTCCCAGGCTCAGGCCAATAACGGCACCATGAGCTACCAGGAGTCCGAGGACATCATCCGCGCCGCCTGTCCTGGAGCCGGCGGCTGCGGCATCGCCGCCTCCTTTAATACCTGGGGCATTGCCCTGGAGGCCATGGGCCTCAGCCTGCCGGACACCTCCTCCATCCCTGCTGTGGATGCCGCCAAAAAGGACGATTGCCTCCGCGTGGGACAGGCCATGCGCAATCTTTTGGAGCTGGATCTCCGCCCACGCGCCATCATCACCAAGGCCGCGATGACCAATGCCATGACCGCCATCGCCGCCATGGGCGGCTCCACCAATGGCGTTCTCCACATCCTCGCCGTCGCCCGTGAGGCGGGCCTGGACTTTACCCTGCGGGATGTCCAGACCATCTGCCGCCGCACTCCTGTTTACTGCAATTTCGCCCCCCGTGGCCGTGGCACCATGGCGGATCTCCACCGCATCGGCGGTACCGCCATGCTCCTGCGCCACTTCTTAAAAGCGGGTCTGCTGGATGGAACCTGCATCACCGTCACCGGGAAAACACTGGCCGAAAACGTCGCTCACTGCCCGGATGTCCCGGCGGACCAGGACCTCATTGCCCCCCTGGGCCAGCCTTTCAAAGACTACGCCGACCTTCAAATCTGCTTCGGCAATCTCGCCCCCCACGGCATGGTCTTCAAAGTCTCCTCCCGCCAGAGTCCCCGGTTCAAAGGCCGCGCCATCTGCTTCGACAGTGTGCAGGCGGTCTCCCAGGCCGCCACGGAAAAGCGCATCCGCCCGGGCCACTTCGTCGTCCTGCGCGGTGTCGGCCCCATCGCTGCCGGCATGCCCGAACTTCTCGTCGCCTCGGCCGCGCTCGCCGTTCCGGAGCTGGATGGCCAGGTCGCCTTCCTGTCGGATGGCCGGGTCTCTGGCGTTTCCCACGGCGTCATGGGCATCCACTGCTCCCCGGAGGCAGCCGTCGGCGGCCCCATCGCCGCCGTACAGGATGGTGATGAGATCGAGTTCGACCTCCTGGAAGGTACCATCCACCTCCACGCCGACCTCACCACCCGCCCGACGGCTTGGCCGAAACCTAATCCCCGTCGTGGCTACCTGGCCGACTTCGCCGCCACCGCCCAGCAAGCTCACGAAGGCTGCATCTCCTCCTGGGTGCTCCAAAAATAATTCGGCCTGCCAACTGCGGCCCCCGAGCCTGATATTTAAACCACTAATACCCAGCAATAAGCACTAATATTCCCAACCCCAATCTCTGACCTGAGTGCCCACCGCCGGGCAAAAGCCGCTTTAAACCCTCCCCAAAAAAACCTTTCCACCTCAAAATCTTTTTACCCGTCTTCTTCCACAGTCCCGCACTGTGAACTGAGCACTCTGCACTTTCCCTCTCCTTCTCCCGCATGAATTCCACCTGGTCCATCCGCCTCATCCGGGCTCTGTTTTTTGCCTTTTTTGTCTTCACCGGTATCACGGTGGCGCTGGGTTTTCAGCAGCCTGCGTGGCTTGGGGCTGTCACCGGGGCCTTGGCCATGGGCCTCATCATCATCCTGGACACCATCTTCGTCCGCTTCAGCCTGCGTGATTTTTCCCAGGCCACCTTTGGCCTGGCCATCGGTCTCTTTTGCGCCTGGCTCATCACCCGCATCGGCGTCTTTCAGCTCAGTTATTTCCAGTCCATGCTGGACGGGGAAGCCCTCCGCAATGCGGTGGAAATCGTCATTTACACCTGCTTCGCCTATTTCGGCATCACCTTTGCCCTGCGCAGTGATCGGGACCAGTTCGCCCTCCTGATCCCTTACGTACGCTTCCGGCGTGACGGTCTGGAAGGCGAGCCCCTGCTGCTGGATACCAATGTCATCATTGACGGCCGCATCCCTGCCGTGGTCAAAACCGGCTTCCTCAGCGGCGCCCTCGTCGTCCCCCGTTTTGTTCTGGATGAACTTCAGCTTCTCGCCGATTCCGCCGAGCCTCAAAAAGTGATCCGTGGCCGGCGTGGGCTGGAGGTGATGGAGGCCATGCGTAACCTGGAAGACCTGCCCCTTTCCATCCATGAAGACCCGCCCGGCGTCAGCCGCGACCTGCCAGTGGACACCCGCCTCGTGTCCCTGGCTCGCGAGCTCAATGCGCGCCTCCTCACCAATGACGAAAACCTGGCCAAAGTCGCCCGCCTGCGCGGCATTGTCGTTCTGAGTTTTAATGACTTGGCCATCGCCCTCCAGCCGCAGCTCAATCCTGGGGATGAACTCTCCCTCTCGCTCACCCGCCCGGGCAAGGACAAACAGCAGGCGGTGGGTTACCTCCCGGACGGGACCATGATCGTCGTCAACAACGCCGCGCAGTTCATCGGCCAGACCGTCGAAATCGCCATTTCAGGTGCCCTCCCCACCTCCGCCGGCCGCCTCATCTTTGCTGAACTGAAAAAGTAGTCTCTCGGCCTGCTTCTTGACGTCGCGTCAGACCCTCACCTTCGCCGCCGCATTCCCAGCCCCGCACCTACCATTATCAACAGGATGCCGCCCGGCTCCGGCACGCCCACGATTCCCTGGATCTCCAGCGCACTCGCGGAAATGCGCGAGGCATAAAAACTCCCTGCACTTCCGTCAGGCAGAGGTCCTGCCCAGCCGGCACCGTCGCTTCCTTGGTAAAACCCTCCACGGTCAAAAAGCGCGGCCTCAAACTCCAGCCCGTCGCCAGTTACATTGTTGGTATCAAAAAAGCCGTCCACACCATAGTTGATGCCTGCCAGCTTCCAGACGCCGCCGTCATTCACAAAAACCGCCCCGCCGGAATCCCCCACGGAAAGCGTCGCCTCATTCTGGCCCAGCACCGGGCTGAAACTGGCCCGCAGGTATTCATTGCCACTGATCGTCGTAATGCCGTCCACCTCATTTGCCCCCCAGCGCACCACCCCGTCTGCCCCGGTGTGATACCAGCCCTTCAGGTCGCCTCCCAGCTCCACCTCCGCCCCGCGTGGCCCGCCGCGACCGTATACCACAAGATCCATGCCCGCTTCGAGCTCACCCATATAGAGCGGTGCATAAGCTGAAAAGCTCTCGTTGATCTTATAGATCCGCAGATCCGTATCCCCCACCTGCCAAAATCCTATTCCCGCATTTGCCGCCGCATCTATCGTATAGATGCTCCCTGATTCCACACTGGTAAAAGTGGGCACGGCGGATACGCCGATGTGATCTGCGGTAATGAAATACTGCGGCGCGATCATCGTGCCCAAAAAGTCCCCGTACATCCCCTGGTAGCTCCAGCCGCTGTCCGCATACATCCCCGCTGGAGCGGTGGTATTCACCAGAGCATCCCCGGTATCATATAGGATGATCCCTCTGGCGGTGCCCAGCAGGCATGCCCAGGCCAGCCCTCCGGAAAGGAGGACCAAACGTAAAAACGAGCCCGTTGGCACCGCTAGCATGGTGGCAATTTAATCATAACCGTCAAAATTTCCATAGGTTTATCTTTTCCCCATGGAAGAAGGCTATTGCACAGTTGAGCCACTTTCTGATAAACCGAAACAGCAGGCCAATCCTTTGTCTTATGAATTCTTCCAGCTTATTTATTCCGGGTTTAACCTCGAGTCCTTTGGCCATCATTATCGCAGCCCTGTTCCTCTTCATGCATGCCATGTTCGCCTGGGGCGTATTTAAGGACAGCGCGCTCCAGTTTCATCATTACCAGCGCCGCACTTATTTCGTTTCAGGATATCTATGGGCACTGGCCACGCTCCTGGGCGGCATCATCACGGTGGCCATCTACTGGGTGATTCACTGCTCCACGCTGCGGCCACAGTCACCACCGCCGGGTCCGTAGCCAGCCACCTCCGCCTTCATTTAAACTGGATCCTTCCCCGCTTCCTCCCCTGCCCCTTTTTCCAGCGTCTCCTCCACGTAGAGCTTCTGCACGACCACCATCAGGACGGCCACCATTGGCGTGGCCAGAGCGACGCCGAAGAGGCCCAGCAGGGTGCCGGCCACCATCTGCGACACGAGAATCAGGGCCGGGGCCAGGCGGACCGTGCGGCGCTGGATCAAGGGCGTCACCAGATAGCTTTCCACCGTCTGGATCCCAAGATACATCAACAGCACGTAAAAACCTCGCATGGGGCTGTCCATCATGGCCAGCAAGGCCGCAGGAATCACGGCAATGATCGGCCCCACATTTGGGATAAAAGTCAGCACGGCAGCCAGCAAGGCCAGCGTGAGGGCCAGCGGTACGCCGAACAGCAGCAGGCCAATCCACGTCAGAATACCGATGAGCGTCATGCTCATGAACTGGCCGATGAGCCACCAGTGCAGCGTATCGCCCAGGCGGATGAGCAGTTTGTCTGCCCTCTTCCGGTGCACCACCGGCACCAGCCGCACCACCCCATGCCGGTAATAGTCGGGCTCGGAGGCCATGTACAAGCCCAGGACCAGAATGACAAAAAAGCCCGCCAGGGCACCCGTCGTCGTGGAGAGAAAAGACCTGGCCTGCGACAGCGCGCTCCGCTCTGAGAAATACTGGTCCGCCTCAGAAACCCGCTCCACCAGCGCCGCGCCCCAGCTCGTGCTGGAAAGCTGGTCGCGCAGGGATCTGAGGGATTCCGGCAGAGACTTTGACAACTCCTCCACCTGCTTGCTCACCTCCGGTGCCAGCAGCCAGCCGACCAGGCCCACTGCCCCCGCGAGCCCCATCGCCACGACTGCCAGGGCCCACCCGTCGCTCAGCGGGGTCACCTTGCTGAGAGCCGTGCTCAGCCCGCGTAGAAAAACCGCCACCAGAATGCCTGCGAAAACCACCAGCAAAATTTCCGCTACTAAGCCCAGGCCAAAGAGCAGGATGGCCACAAGCGCGACAATGAGCACTGCCTGAAAGACACGCAGTTTAAATTTTCGTGCCGGGGCGTCTTGGACGGTCATCCATCCAATTCGTTTTTGACTTCCCGTTTGGCCCTCATCGGATGCTCCTGCGATGCAAGGATAAGAGAGACTCCCATCCTTCCCCACGTTACTCCCCAATGCCCGTTATCTCTGCCGAAAAAGCCCAGTCCACCTATGACGTCGTCATCGTCGGTTCCGGGGCCGGGGGCGGCCAGACCGCCTACACCCTCACCATGGAGGGCGTCAAAGTCCTCATGCTGGAGGCCGGCCGCTCCTTCGATCCCGCCACCGAGGTGGCCATGTTCCAACTTCCCAGTCACGCCCCCCTGCGCGGCACCAAGACCCCGGATAAACAGTACGGCTTTCACGATTCCTCCATCCACAGCGGCTGGGACATCCCAGGCGAGCCGTATTCCAACGCCGGTACCAAACCCGAAGACCAGTTCAAATGGTGGCGCCAGCGCATGATGGGCGGACGCACCAACCACTGGGGCCGCATTTCTCTGCGCAACGGCCCTTATGACTTCAAGCCCCGCACCGTCTATGGCGCCGGTTTCGACTGGCCCATCACCTACGACGACGTCGCCCCTTATTACGATAAAGTGGAGATGCTCATCGGCGTCTTTGGCAGCAACGAAGGCCTGGAAAATTCCCCCGATTCCTCCCCCGGCGTCCTCCTTCCCCCGCCGAAGTTCCGCGTGGGCGAGCTTTATGCTCAAAAGCACGCGCCCAAGGCCGGCATGAAGGTCACCCCCATCCACCGCGCCGTGCTCAGCGTCCCCCAGGATGCCGAAAAAATCCCCGCCCGCCTCCATCCTGGCAATCCCAAAGCCCAGGCCATCCTGGCCGATTCCATGCGCGGCCGCGCCCCCTGTTTCTGGGCCACCGACTGCCATCGCGGCTGCTCCATCCGCGCCAATTACGATTCCCAAACCGTCCACCTCCGCCCCGCGCTCGCCACCGGGAATCTCGACATCCTCCCCAACGCCATGGCCCGCGAGGTCACCCTGAGCAAGGACGGCAAAGCAAATGGCATCACCTTCATTGACAAGACCACCGGCCAGGAAGGCCACGTTAAAGGCCGCGTCATCGTCCTCGCCGCCAGCTCCCAGGAGTCCGTCCGCCTCCTGCTTAATTCCAAATCCACGCTCTTCCCCCAGGGCCTCGCCAATTCCAGCGGCAAGCTGGGCAAATACATCACGGATTCCGTCGGCAGTTCCTTCAGCGCCCACATCCCCGCCTTTGAGGGCATGCCCCTGCACAATGAAGACGGTGCCGGCGGCCCCCACGCCTATGTCCCCTGGACCCAGCATGCGCTCAACCGCAAGGGCGAGCTTGGCTTCCCCGGCGGCTACCACCTGGAGTTCAATCCCGGTCGCCACATGCCCAACATGACCGTCGCTAACGGCGCGGAGCGCCTTGCGGGCCGCAGCGGCACCAGCTACGGCCGCCAGTTTAAAGAGGATGCCCGCCGTTTCTACGGCTGCCGCATCGGCTTCGGGGCCCAAGGCACCATGCTGCCCAACGACGGCAGCTTTTGCGAGATCGACCCCAACCTCAAAGACCAGTGGGGCATCCCCGTCCTCCGCTTTCATTGGAAGTGGACCGAGCACGAGCTGAACCAGGTCCGCCACCAGCAGCAGCGCATCGCCGAGCTCCTGGAGGCTCTCGGCGGCCACTTCTCCAAGCCCCCGGAGACCGACCCGCTCAAGGCCATCCGCAACGGCGGCACCGTCATCCACGAGGTCGGCGGCGCCATCATGGGCGCCGATGCAGCCACCTCCGTGACCAACCAGTGGAGCCAGACATGGGACGTCAAAAATCTCTTCCTGGCCGATGGCGCCCCCTTCGCCAGCACTGCCGATAAAAATCCCACCCTCACCATCATGGCCCTCGCCTGGCGCATGGCGGACCACCTCATGGATGAACTCAAAAAAGGCAACATCTAAGCCATGCCCCCTCACGTCCCCCTTTCCGCCCCCCTGGACCGCCGCGCCGCCATCCAGTGGATGCTCACCGCCACCGCCGGCCTCAGCATCCCTGGCACGGCCTCCGCCCAAGCCCAGTCTGCCGCCAAAAGCCCAATTCCCCCCATCACGGCCAAAGGCTACGGCCCCGATCCCGACATCGTCAAAATCTACAATCCCGGCGACGTCTGGCCCCTCACCTTTACCGACGCCCAGCGCCGCACCGCCACCGCCCTCTGCGATGTCATCCTCCCTGCGGATGAAACCTCTCCCGCAGCCTCCGCCGTCGGCGTCCCCGCCTTCATTGATGAATGGGTCAGCTCTCCCTACCCCGAGCAGGCCCCCGACCGCCCCCTCATCATCGAAGGCCTCGATTGGATTCATGCCGAATCCCAGCGCCGTTTCCAGCTCCCCTTCCCCGACCTCCAGCCCGCGCAGCAGACTGCCATCTGTGATGACATCGCCGCCGCCAAACCCAAGCCTGAGCACAAAAAACCCGCCGCCTTCTTCAAGCGCTACCGCGATCTCACCGCCGGTGGCTATTACACCACTCCCGAAGGGATGAAGGACATCGGCTACCGTGGCAACGTCACCTCCGCCACCTTCGACGGCCCACCCCTCGAAGCCCTCAAACACGTCGGCCTGGCTTAGTACAGTACCCATCACTCTCCGAGTGATGCGATGCCCCCCTCGCCCCCTTATCCAAAACCCACCCACCTCCACTGCGCACTGCGCACTGAACACTGAACACTGACCCTAACCCCTCCCAGATTCGCTGCTAGATCCTCGAAAGGGGGCCGTATGCTTTCACACTGAAATGATACGGGAAACCTTTCTCTTTTGCTGCTTGGCCTCCGCTGGATTTGCAGCGGAGCCTTTGAGTTTTGTCCGGGACGTCCAGCCCATTTTGACGAAGGCGGGCTGCAATGCGGGAGCCTGCCATGCACGGGCTATCACCGGCCAGCGTGGCTTCCGCCTGAGCGTGCTGGGTTTCGAACCGGCGGAGGATTATGAGGCGATTGTGAAGCAGAGCAAAGGCCGGCGTGTCTTCCCACCGGCACCGGAGGAGAGCCTGCTGATCACCAAAGCGGCGGCCATCGTACCCCACACAGGCGGCAAGCGGCTGGAGCCTGGCTCGGAAATGTACCACACTCTGGTGCGCTGGGTGGCCGAGGGCATGCGCTATGAATTGCCCGATGAGCCGGAGCTGAAGGACATCCAGGTGGAGCCTGCACGCATCACTTTGAAAAACGAAGCGGCCCAGCAGCTGAAAGTCATGGCGCGATACACCGATGGCAGCAGCCGGGACGTGACGGAACTGGCTCTCTTTGAAGCCAATGACACAGCGATGGCCACGGCCAATGAAAACGGCCTGGTGAACACGCTGAATCTGCCGGGCAATGTGGCGGTGATGGTGCGCTATGGCGGGAAGGTGAGCGTATGCAGCGTGTCCATCCCGCTAGGGGCTCCGGTGGAGCAACTGCCGCCTGAGAAAAACTTCATTGACCAGCATGTCTTTGCGAACCTGAAACAGATCGGCATTCCGCCGTCGTCCATCTGTGATGACAGTACCTTTCTGCGCCGGGTGTCGCTGGATATTGGCGGGCGTCTGCCCACGCTGGAGGAGACGGAAGCCTTCCTGGCTGACCGGTCACCGGATAAGCGCGACCGCGCCATTGAGGCCCTGCTGAACTCACCGGACTATGCGGATTATTTTGCCAACAAATGGACGGCGCTACTGAAGAACCAGCGGGCTGCGGCCTCGGACATCACGGCAAATTTTGCCTTCCATGCCTGGATGCGCGACAACCTGCTGGCGAACACGCCCTATGATCAAATCGTGCGGCAGATCCTCGCTTCCACAGGCACGATTGTATCCAATCCGCCAGTGGCCTGGTACAAGCGGGTGAAGGAGGCGACCACCCAGGTGGAGGATGTGGCGCAGCTTTTCCTGGGCGTGCGCATGAACTGTGCGCAGTGCCATCATCATCCGTTTGAGCGCTGGACGCAGGGCGAGTATTTTCACCTGGCGGCATTCTTCAGCCAGATCGGGCGCAAGCCCACCACGGTGGCGGGGGAAGACCTCATCTTCCACAAGCGCGGCGTCGCCCAGACGGAGCACCGCAAAACGGGGGAGATGCTAAAGCCTGCAGGCCTGGGAGATGCGCCGATGGACATCGCGCCGGATGATGATCCCCGCCTGGCGCTGGTGGACTGGATGGCGAAGAAGGAGAACCCTTTCTTTGCCAAGGCGCTGGTGAACCGATATTGGAAACACTTTTTCAAGCGCGGTCTGATCGAGCCGGAGGATGATCTGCGGGATACCAATCCGCCGACGAATCCAGAATTGCTCGATGCATTGGCGAAGCACTTTTTGGAAAGCGAGTTTGATTTGAAGTCGCTGGTCCGTGTCATCACTCAAAGTTATGCCTATCAGCTCAGCGCGATGCCCAATGAGCACAACGTGGTGGACCAGCAGGCCTACTCCCACTACTACCCGAAACGCATGACGGCGGAGGTGCTGCTGGACAGCATTGACGCGGTGGCAGGGACCAAGACGGACTTCGCGGATCTGCCGCCGGGCACGCGGGCCATCTCGCTGCCGGACAACAGCTACACCAAGGCGTCACCGTTTTTAAAGGTGTTTGGCCGTCCGGACAACACCAGCGTATGTGAGTGTGAACGTGTGCAGTCGGCCAGCCTCGCCCAGAGCTTGCACTTGATGAACGCCCCGGATATCAAGGAGAAGCTGACGGCCAAAACAGGCCGGGCCGTGCTGCTTTCCAAAGCGGAAACCTCGGAGCCAAAACGCATCCGCGAGATTTACCTGGCGGCCTTTTCCCGTGAGCCGTCTGCGGAGGAGCTGAAGATCGCGGGGGCCTATCTGGCCAGGCCGCGCACCGATGCGGAGGGCAAGGTGCTGGATTCACAAACAGCCAGCCGCAACGGTTATGAAGACCTGCTGTGGGCGCTGATGAACACCAAGGAATTTCTATTTAACCATTAAGATGATGCACTCAAAGTTTTCACTCGCACTCGCTGCCGGAGTTTTGTTCTCCACGGTCAGTTTCGCGCAACAGGTGACCCTGCCTTTGCCGCGCCTGCTGACGGTCATGCCCATGGGGGGACAGGCGGGGCAGGAGGTGGAGGTCAAAATTACCGGCCAGAACCTCGAGGACGTTTCCGCCTTGCTGTTTTCCAGCCCCAAGATCACCGCCAGTCCCGCAGCAGGTAAGCCGGACACCTTTGTGGTGAAGATCGCCGAGGACGCGCAGGTGGATGTTTATGATGTGCGGGTGATGTCCCGCCTGGGCATTTCTTCGTCACGGGCTTTCTCCGTGAGCAAGCTGACGGAGACGGTCCGCAGCAAGCCTAACAACACGTTAGAAACGGCGATGCCGATGAGCCTGGGCTCCATCTGCAACGCAACGATGACGAAGCGGGCGGTAGATTATTATTCCTTTCAGGGGGTGAAGGGCCAGCCGGTGGCCGTGGAGTGCGCGGCGACGGGCATTGACTCGCAATTGACGCCCGTGCTGGTCATCGCCGATGCAAAAGGGGCCGATCTCAAGGTGAACCGGACGGGCGGGATGATTGACTTCACGCCGACAGAAGACGGAACTTACATCATCAAGGTGAACGATCTCACCTACCAGGGCGGCGAACGCCACTTTTACCGCCTGGCCTTGCAAAAGGGACCTGCCCAGCCACATCCCCAGACACAAATGGTGAGTGCGATGTCCTGGCCTCCGGTGGGGCTGGCTTCCACGGCGGCCACGGCTGAAGCCGAGCCTAACAACAAGGATGCGCAGAAGATCACTCTGCCCTGTGATATCTCCGGCTACTTCTTCCCGGCGGCGGATGTGGACACCTTTGAGTTCACCGCCAAAAAAGGCGAGACCTGGTGGGTGGAAGTGGGCAGTGAGCGCCTCGGTTTAAACACAGATCCTTTCGTGCTTGTGCAGCAGGTGAAGGACGGCAAGCTCAGTGATGTGGCGGAGTTTTATGACATGCCACCGCCGATGAAAGTCACCAGCAATGGTTACTCCTACGACGGCCCTCCCTATGATGCCGGCTCGCCGGATGTGCTGGGCAAATTTGAGGTCAAGGAGGACGGCACCTACCGTCTGCAAGTGCGGGACCTCTTTGGCGGCACGCGCAATGATCCGCAGAATGTTTACCGGCTGATCGTGCGCCAGGCTGCGCCGGATTTTTCCCTTGCGGCCTGGGCAGTTCACATGACGCTCCGCAACGGTGACCGCGCGGCCTTGTCCAAGCCTGCGGCTTTGCGGCAGGGGGATGCGCGCGCCTTTGAAGTCGTCGTGCAGCGTCGCGACGGTTTCGATGGCGACATTGACATCCACATGGAGGACCTTCCCCAAGGGGTGAAAGCCGCAGGCCTCAAGATCGCCAAGGGTAAAACCTATGGACATCTCATCATCTACGCGGACGAGGATGCACCTCGCGGATTCTCCCTGGCCAGGCTCATGGGCAAGGCGGTGATTGACGGCAAGGAAGTCACAAGGCCGGTCCGTGTGGCCAGCATGGAATGGCCTGTGATCAATGCCAAGGCGGAGATCCCGGCCCCACGTCTGATGTGCGATCTGCCGGTGTCCGTCACCGATTCTGAACAGGCACCCGTGACCATCGCCACGGCCGAGCAAAAGGTGTTTGAAGCCAAGGTGGGCGAGGTGCTGACGGTTCCCCTGAAGCTGACCTGGCGGAATGATTTCAACGGCACCTCCATCAAAATAAAAGCCTATGGAGAGGGTTTCAGTGCTTTGAAGGATGTCGAGATCCCCATCAAAGCGGCGACGCATGATCTCAAGCTGGACCTGGCGGCGATGAAGATTGCCCCTGGGGAATACACCTTCGTTTTGCAGAGCCTGGGCATCTGCAAATACCGCTACAATCCCGGTGCGGTGCCCCTGGCCGAGGCTGAGCAGAAGAAGGCCGCCGATGCACTGGCTGCAGCCGCGGCGGAAGCCAAAGCCCTGGCTGCGACGGATGTGGAAGCCGCGAAAAAGGCCGCTGAAAAACAAAAGCAGGCGGAAGCCGCAATGACCGCCGCCACCCGCAAGATGACCTCCGTTTCCAAATCCGCGAATCCGGCGGATACGGTGGAGATCATCATCTCCCAACCGATCCACGTGAGTGTGAAACCGGGAACCCCCACCACCGCTGGCAAGTGATGAAACCTAGCGCCCTCATTGCCCTCCTTTGCAGCACGAGTGCCGTCCAGTCGGCTGACCTCGAATTCTACCAGGATGTGTATCCCTTTCTGAAGACGAACTGCATCTCCTGCCACAACAAGACGACCGCAAAAGCGGGCCTCAACATGGAGACGCCGGAGCTCATGATCAAAGGCGGCGACTCCGGGCCGTCCCTCATTCCGGGCAAGAGTGAAGAGAGCCTCATCGTGCTGGCTTCCACGCATAAGAAGGAGATGGAGATGCCGCCGGTTAACAACAAGTCTGGCGCGGAAAATCTGAGCCCGGAAGAGATCGCGATCCTGAAGCAGTGGGTGGATGAAGGTGCCAAAAGCTCCGTCCAGCAGGTGCGTGCGGTGATACTGAAAAACTTCTCCACCACGGTGGACCCGATCTACAGCGTGGCCGTGACCCAGGATGGCCGCTATGCAGCCTGCGGGCGGTCTAACAAAATCTATCTTTATGACCTGGCCACGCGCCAGCTTGCAGGACAGGTGAGCGACCCGGCGGAAAAGGACGGCGCGGCGCATCGTGCATTGGTGCAGTCATTGGCCTTCAGCCCGGACGGCACACGGCTGGCCAGCGGCAGTTTTCAAGAGGTCAAAATCTGGAAACTGGATCTGACGCCTTCTGTATCTTCGTCGGGCGAAGCCGCTTTCACGTCAACTCCTGCGGGCGATGCAGTTCTCAAAAAAATCACCACCACAGGCAAGGTATCCGTTTTGACCAGCGCCCTCTCTGCGGATGGCAAGCAAGTGGTCACCGGCTGTGCAGATGGCACCGTGCGGGTGTGGGACGCTGCCACGGCCAAGCCCCTGATGGAACTGCGAGGCACGATAGAATCAGTCAAGAAGACAGCGGAGCTGGATCGCATCATCGCCGCCCAGACCCTGGAGCAGACCTTTTATAAAAGCGAACTCACCCGCTATGCCGCGCAAGACAAAGCGCTGGATGTGCTGCTGGGGAAAGCCAAAGAGGCCATCGTGACCATGGGCAAAGTCCTGCCGGAAAAGAAGAAAGCGGTCCCGCCAACCACAGAGGCCAAGATCGCTGCCCAGAAAAAGGTGGATGAACTGAGCGCTCAATTTGCCAAGGCCAAAGACGCGGCGCTGGAGAAAGAACTGAAGGCTGAACAGGACAAACTCATCACGGCCACCACGGCTGAGATGTCCGCCCTGGCAGCGGTCTCGGCGGCGGAGAATAACATCAAGGATGCCGAAGATGATGTGAAGCGCATCACAGCTTCCAAAGCTGATAACGCCAAAAGCGTGGCCTCAGCGAATGCAGCGATAGCCGCCGCCAAAGCCACTCAGGACAAGGCCACGGCTGACGTGACCACTTTAAAACTGGCGATGACAAAAGTTGCCTCAAAGCCTGTTGCGGTCGGCTTTTCCGCCGATGGGCATCGCGTGGCCTCTTTGTTTGAAGACGGGGCCATGCGTGTCTGGGCGACTGCCAGCGGCACCCCGATTGAAGAGAGCCGCAACCCTGCCAGCACAACGACCACGCTCGCGGCCACCGCCGATGGCAGCTTTGTCGCAACAACAGCTTCCACCCTGAGAGTCGGCAGCCCTCCGCGCTGGACCTTGGAGAAAAAGATCGCTCCCAAAGGCCTCTTCGCTGACCGCCTGAATGCCGTGACTTTCAGCCCGGATGGCAAGACGCTCGCCACCGGCGGCGGCCAGCCCTCCCGCTCGGGCGACATCATCCTGCTGGATGTGGCCACAGGCAAAGCCACGAAGACCTGGAATGAAGTACACAGTGACAGCGTGCTGTGCCTGGATTTCTCCCCGGACGGCAAGCTCCTGGCCTCGGGTGCGGCGGACAAGATCGCCCGCGTCATGGAAGTCACCTCAGGCAAGCAGGTTAATCTTTTGGAAGGCCATACCCACTATGTCACGGGCATCGCCTTCCGCAGCGATGGCCGCGTGCTGGCGACTGCGGGAGCGGAGGGTAGCGTGGTGACCTGGAACATGCTCATGGGCGAGCGGAAAAAGAAAATCGAAGGCTGGTCAAATGAGGTCACTTCCTTGGAGTTCATCGGCGCCACGAATCAGATCGTCACCAGCGCAGGTGACAACCGCATCCGCATCGTCACGGATGAAGGCGCCGAAGTGCGCTCCATGGCCAATCTGCCAGACTTTATGCAGTCCGTGGCCAGCTCTCCCAATGGCAGTGTCATCATTGGCGGCGGCGAGGACAGCCAGCTTCGCCTGTGGGATGCGGCGGGCAAGGAATTGGCCGCCTTTGGCGAAAAGCCGTCTCCGCCCGGAACCCGATAAACCTTTTCTTTTCAACCCGTACTCTTTCCCATGTCTTCCATCATCCCGCCACCTTCGATCATGCGATGCGCAGGTCCCATGTCACGCCGCGGCTTCATGCAGTTCGGCCTGACAGGCATGGCCGCGCTGAGCTGGCCCGGATTGATGAAACTGCGTGCGGAAAATGCCGCGAAGCCAAAGTCTGAGCGCAAGTCCATCATCATGGTGTGGCTGCCGGGGGGCCTGTCTCACATTGACACTTACGATCCAAAGCCCGACGCGAGCAGCGAGTATCGCGGGCCGTTCAAGACCATTAGCACCAAGGTGCCCGGCACACGTTTCACCGAGCTGCTGCCGCTGAGCGCCCGCATCGCCGATAAGTTCACCGTCCTGCGCTCCATGCACCAGACCGCCGGCGGCCACCCGGCCGGCACCATGCAGATGTTTTCCGGCGACAAAGACACCCGCGACAAACCGAAACCCCGCCTGCCGGACTGGATGTCCGTGGCGCATTACCTGCGCGCCAAAGAAGGCGGGCGTTCCAATCCCCTGCCAAATTACATCGGTGTGCCGGCGGTCTCCCCGGAGTACTCCAGCCCGGCGTATCTGGGAGATGCGTTTGCCCCTTTTGCCGTCAGTGACGACCCGAACCGTCCTAACTTCCAGGTACCCAACATCGGCCTGGAAAACGAAGCCGAAGTCCGCCGCCTGAGCGACCGTATTGCCCTGCGCCGCAGTCTGGACCGCATGGAGCGTGTCTTTGACAAGGAAGGCGAGCTGGGCGCGCTGGATGAATTCGAAGCCCAGGCCGCCACCCTGCTGACCAATCCGCAAACCCGCGACGCCTTTGACCTGAGCAAGGAGGAGCCCGCCACCCGTGACCGTTATGGCCGCCATCGCTGGGGCCAGCAGCTCCTGCTCGCACGTCGCCTCGTGGAAGCCGGGGTGGAGATCGTGACCAGCAATTTAAACGGCCCTCTCTGTGGCCGCGTGAACAACTGGGATGACCATGCGGTGAACCAGCATCAGTTTGAAGCCCTGCGCTTCCGCATGCCCACCTATGACCAGTGCGTCTCCGCCCTGATCGAGGACATCTACGCCCGGGGCCTGGATAAAAAAGTGCTCGTCGTCGTCACCGGTGAATTTGGCCGCACGCCGAAGATCAGCTTCGACCGCAGCACCGGTGCCGGCAATGCCAGCGGCCCGACAGGAACGCTGCAACCCGGTCGTGACCACTGGCCGCGCGCTTTCTCCAACATCTGGGCCGGCGGCGGCATCCAGACCGGCGCGGTGATCGGCGCGACTGACAAGCGCGGCGAGGATGTCATCGAGCGGCCTTGCAGCGCCAGCGACTTCCTGGCCACCATCTATCATCACCTCGGCATCGATTATCAAAAAGTCACTATCGAGGACCTGAACGGCCGCCCCACCCACATCGTGGAAAACGGTCGCGCGATTGCCGAGCTGCTTTCATAGACCGGTTAATTCCCTCTCAGAATCACTTCCAGCCACCACTCTCTGCCCCAAGCATTGAGTTCTGGGCACTCCCGTCCCCCGCCCCATCCCCCTGCACTTTCCTCAGCCTTCGTTTGGCACCTCCCCGCAGTGTGGTAAACTCCCGGCCATATGGCCCTCCTCCGAGTTGAAAACCTGCAAGTCCACTTCCCCCTCCGCACCGGCTGGTTAGGCCGCCGGGAGGTCGTGAAGGCCGTGGATGGCGTCAGTTTCCAGGTGCAGGAGGGCAAGACCCTCGGCCTCGTCGGCGAAAGCGGCAGCGGCAAGTCCACCGTCTCCCGCGCCCTGCTGAAGCTCATCCAGCCCACCCACGGCACCGCCCACTACCGCGACCAGGAGATCTTCTCCCTGCCCGAGCCCGCTTTCCGCCCCCTGCGCAAAGAAATGCAGATGATCTTTCAGGACCCTATCGGCTCCCTGAATCCCCGGATGACCATCGAGTCCATCCTTGCGGAACCTCTCACCATCCACTTCAAGGACATGACCCGCCAGCAGCGCCGGGACGTCTCCGCCGCCCTCCTCCACCGCGTCGGCCTGCCCGTGGATTCCCTCCAGCGTTACCCGCACGAGTTCAGCGGCGGCCAGCGCCAGCGCATCGGCATCGCCCGCGCCCTCGCCGTCCAGCCCAAATTCCTCATCTGCGACGAGCCTGTCAGCGCCCTCGATGTCAGCGTCCAGGCCAGCGTCCTCAATCTCCTCAAAGACCTCCAGGACGAGTTCAAGCTCACCTACCTCTTCATCGCCCATGACCTCGCCGTCGTCCGCCACATGAGTGATGACATCATCGTCATGAACCGGGGCCAGATCGTCGAAAGCGGCCCTGCCGATGACCTTTGCGAGCGCCCCCAGCACGAATACACCCGCAAGCTCCTCGCCTCCATCCCCGGCTGAGCCTTCCGCCCCCTTCCCTCTCAGGCACTGCCACCCCGCCATGACCCCGCTTTTCAAAAAATTCCTCGGCATCAACTGGATCCTCATCCTTACCATGTTCGGCCTCCTCGCCTTCGGTGTGTATGCCATTTATAACGCCTCTTATTTCCGCGATGATTCCGGCGTCCTCAGCCTCCACACCAAGTGGAAGGACCAGATGCGCTGGGTCGGCCTCGGTGTCCCTTTCCTCCTCGCCGCCTCCCTCATTGATTACAAATGGATCCGCTGGGCCTGCATCCCCATGTACCTCGCCGGCATAGGCGGCCTCGTGTATCTGGAGCTTTACGGCATTGAGGTCAAAGGCAACAAAGCCTGGATCTTCATCGCCGGCCAGTCCATCCAGCCCTCCCAGTTTGCCATCATGGCCGGCATCGTCACCCTCGCTGTTGTTTTTGGGGAGCTCCCCCGCATCTGGCCGGTCTTCCGCCGCCCCTGGCTTCGCATCCTCGTCGCTGGTATCGTCGCCGGCGTCCCCGCCGCCATGGTCATCAAGGAAGACCTGGGCTCAGGCCTCGTCTGGGCACCCGTCTTCCTCTCCATGATGCTCGTCGGCAGCATCCCCTTCCGTTACCTCATCACGCTTGTCCTCAGCGCCCTCTGCGTCATCCCCATCCTCTACTTCTTCATCCTCAAACCCTACCAGCAGGCCCGTATTGACACCACCTGGTACATGATCACCAACCAGATGGACAAGGTGGACACCCGTGGCGACGGCTGGGTCCCCACCTATGTGCAGATGGCCGTTGCCTCCGCCGGATTTGAAGGCAAAGGCCCCCTCTCCGTCAAAGTCCCCGACCAGGCCAGCATCCACCGCCAGTTCTTCCCCCAAACAGAAGCCCACAGCGACTTCATCTTCGGCGTCATTTGTGAGGAATTCGGCTTCCGGGGTGCCCTCCTCCTCCTCTCCGGCATCGCCCTCCTCCTCATCCAGGGCATCTTCATGGCCTTTTATTCCCGCGACCAGGTGGGCCGCCTCCTCGTCGTCGGCGTCGTCACCATGTTCTTCGCCCACACCTTTCAGAATGCCGGCATGAACCTCGGCATGCTCCCCGTCATCGGCCTGCCCATGCCCTTCATCAGCTACGGCGGCACCTTCATGATTGTCACCCTCTTCCTCGTCGGCATGATGCAGAGCGTCTGGGTCCACCGCAACATCTCCCCCGTCCTCAAACGCAAAACCTCCTCCGGCCGCGAGATCCGCGACGACGACGATTGAGCCATGGAGCGCCGACGATCCGTCGCCATCAAAACACCAAGGATGAGAATGCTCCAAGCCCCTCCTGTACATCCTGCCAATCCTGTAATCCTGTCTAAAAATCCCCGCCTACCCCGCCCCCTCCCGCGCGTAATCCCACCCCCATGTCTATAGCCACCCGCCGCGGCGACCAGGGGGAGACCGACCTCCTCTTCGGCCAGCGCCTCCTCAAATCCCACCCCCGAGTCCACGCCCTTGGTGCCGTGGATGAGCTCAACGCCGCGCTCGGCCCCCTCCGCATCACCGCGTTGAAACCGGAAACCCGCGAAATCGTCGTCCGCGTCCAGCCCCTCCTCATCACCCTCATGGGGGAGCTCGCCACCCCGCCCGGCATGGAGGCCCGCTACGCCGCCACCCACACCCCTTTCACAGCTGACCACACCACCTGGCTGGATGAATGCGTCGCCACCCTGGAGGCCGGCGGTGCCCTCCAGTTCAAAGGCTGGGCCCTCCCTGGCGAGGCCGGCGTCCTCAGCGCCGCCCATGCCGACCTTGCCCGCACCGCCTGCCGCCGTGCCGAGCGCCACCTCGTAGACCTCACCTCCACCCCCCAGGAGCTCCCCAACCCCGAGCCCCTCCGCTTCCTCAACCGCCTCGCCGACGTCCTCTGGCTCCTCGCCCGCTGGGAGGAGAAATGATAAGAAGCGGGACTTGCCCCACGTCCCCCATCACCCATGCCCCGGCTTGCGCTTGTGGATGCAGATTGAATTCCCATCGGGATCGGCAACGAGCACCATGTGGCACACAGGGGATTCATAAGGACCAAAGTAGATGTTCACGTTGTTCTCACGCAGCCACTGCACGGACGCTTCAAAGTCCTCCACCTCCAGGGCCACGCCGCCACCGTCCTTGCTAGGCTTCCACATATCCCCACCGACGCATAGGGCCAGCACATGCGGCCCCACCTCATACTCCACCCAGTCCGGCTTTTCCGGATCCTCGCCAAACGTCGAAGCAATCTTCAGGTTCAGCACCTTTTCATAAAACGTGCGCGCCCGGTCCATGTCTGTGACGCTGTATCCGGTAAAAGCAAATTCAGTGACTTTGATCATGATGTCAGTGGAGTTTGGATGAGGTGTTCGACAGACCCGCAAAAGGCTGCCTCAAGGTTTTCGAATAACCAAATGATTTTGCATGTTTGAAGTCACGCAAAAAGGGCACTCACTCCGCCTCAAGCCGGTAGCCTATACCAGGTTCATTCACGATTCGCGGCCCGGCCTCACCCAGTTTCTTGCGCAGGTGGTTGATATGTACGCGCAGTCCCTCACTGGAATCAGTGAACTGCCCGGCCCACACCTGACGGGTGATCTGGCCCTGCGTGAGGATACGCCCGGCATGCTCAGCCAGTACCTTTAGCAGGGTGAATTCCGTGGGCGTCAGCTTCAACGGCACATCATTCAGCGTCACCTCATGGTGCAGCAGATCCAGCGTCAGCGGCCCGGCAATGATCTGCGGGCTCTGGCGGGTGAAACGGCGGCGCTGGATGACCTTCAGCCGTGCCAGCAGTTCCCCGGTGCCAAAGGGTTTAGTCACATAGTCATCCGCCCCGGCCTCCAGCGCTTCCACTTTCACCGCCTCCTGGTCGCGCACACTCAGGATCAGCACGGGTACATCGCTCCATTCGCGCAGCCTTTTCAGCACTTCCGTGCCGGCCATGCCCGGCAGGCCTAGATCCAGCAGTACCACGTCTGGACGTTGCAGCGCGGCCTCGTTCAGCCCCAGCGGACCGTCTGCCGCTTCGCAGACTTTGTAGTCGTGAGATTCCAGCACCATGCGCAGCAGGCGGCGCATCTGGGTTTCGTCATCAATGATCAGAGCGGTGCTCATGGCAGGGACAGGGTAGGACGGGATTGAACAGGCAGCCACAGGGTGAATTCAGCACCGCCTTCGGAAGGGTTCATCGCCTCAATGCCTCCCTTCATCGCCTGCATCAGCCCACGGGAGATCGTCAGGCCCAGCCCGGTGCCTCCGGCGGGCGATTGAGGCGCGCGGTAAAACTTTTCAAACACCTGCGCCTCGCCGCCCGCTGGCAGACCGGGGCCGTGATCACGAACGCTTAATTGCAGAACATCGTTTTCCACCATCGCACGCAGCTCGATTTCCGTCCCTGTCGGAGCATACAGCGTCGCATTGTGCAGCACATTGCCCAGGGCCAGCGCCAGCAGCCGGCTGTCCAGCTTCAGCAGGGGCAGATCAGCAGGCACCGTCACCTTCAGCACATGGCCAGCCAGTTCCCGTTGCAGCGGTGCCGTGGCCGCATGGATCACATCGTCTGCCTCGCACCAGTCCGGCTGCGGCCTCAGCGCTTCGGATTCGATGCGGCTCATCTCCAGGAAGTTTTCGATGATACGCTGCAACCGTCGTGAGGCTGTGTCTATCTCCTCAGCAAAAGGATTCCCCGGGCCCAGCCCATCCACCGCTGCGCGGATGATGGCGATGGGCGTCTTCAGTTCATGGGACACACTGTCCAGAAGGATGCGATGCAGACGCTCAGATTCGGCCATCAATTCAGCATGATGTTTTTCCGCCAGGAGCTGCTCCTTCTCCCGATGATGCATTTCCAGTGCCTCCTCCCGCTCATGCAGCCGCGTCGTCAGATGGCCCATGCTCAAGGCGGCTGCAAAGAACAGGATAAACATCGCCACATCCTGCGGTTCATCGATGTGCAGGGTAAAGATCGGCGGAATGAAAATGAAATTCCACACCGCCGCGCTCAGCAGCGTCATCATCAACACCGGGCCCCGTCTCCAGCGCACGCCCATCAGCACGATGGCGGTCAGGAACACCAGTGCCGAAAAAAGATAGCCTGTATAGGGCAGCAGCAGCCAGCAAGCAGAGGCCAGCAAAAAGATGAGCATCACGCCCCAGCTATACTGGCCTATTACCGCCGCCGGCACAGGCCGACGTTCAGCTGGTTCCGGCATAGGGTTGGGTTTCATCGCGGCACCTCGTCAGATCTGTACTTGCTGCCCCAGTTCGATCACCCGGTCCACCGGGATTTGAAAATACGTCGTCGGCTGCTGCGCCAGCCGGCTGGCCAGGGCAAAGGTCTGCTCGCGCCACTTGGCCATCCCTGGATGAGCGCTCGGCACGATGGTTTCGCGGCCCAGGAAGAAGGTTGTCTTTTCCACCGTCACCTCCAGCCCCTTCGCCGTGCACTGGCGCAGCAGGCGCGGCACGTCCGGCTTCTGCATGAAGCCAAATTTGCCCGTCACCCGCCAGAAGCCTGCGCCCAGCGCCTCCACCTCCAGCCGCTGGCTGGCAGGCACCCAGGGTTCATCCGTCACCGTCATGGTCACAAAAATCACCCGCTCATGCAGCGCCCCATAATGTTTCAAACTATGCAGTAGCGCCACCGGAGCGCGGCCCTGCGTGCTCACCATGAAGATGGCTGTGCCCGGGACAATGACCGGTGGCCGCCTCTTCAGGCTCTCCACCAGCGTCTCCTGGCTCAGCGCACTCACTTCCAGCCTTTCCTTTACCAGCCGCCGCCCGGTGGCCCAGGTCGTCATCAGCGCGAACAGTACCGCCCCCACCGCCAGCGGAAACCAGCCACCGTCAAAAAACTTCAGCAGGTTAGCACTCAGGAACGCCAGTTCGATCACGCCAAAAAGACCGCATAACAACAAGGATGACCACATCGGCCAATGCCACAGATGCCGCGCTACAAAGTAAAACAGCACTGTCGTGATCAGCATCGTCATCGTCACCGCCACACCATAGGCCGCCGCCAGGTTGGACGATGTCTGGAAGGTAAACACCAGTGCCAGGCAGGCCAGCATCAGCAGCCAGTTCACCAGCGGAATGTAGATCTGCCCCTGCGCATGTTCAGACGTGTGCCGGATGCTCAGGCGCGGCAGATAACCAAGCTGCACCGCGCTCAGCGTCAGTGAATACGTCCCCGTGATCAGCGCCTGCGATGCGATCACCGTCGCCGCCGTGGCCAGCAACACCAGCGGCAGCGTCGCCCAATCCGGAGCCATTTGGAAGAACGGTGCTTCCGCCAGTTCCGGCTGCCTCAGCAGAAGCGCCCCCTGACCCAGGTAGTTCAGCGCCAGCGCAGGCAGCACCAGGATGAACCACCCGCGCCGGATCGGACTGCGGCCAAAGTGACCCATGTCCGCATACAGCGCTTCCCCACCTGTCACCGCCAGGAAAACCGACCCCAATATCACAAACGCCGCCGACCCGCCTTCAAGTAAAAAGCTCAGCCCATGCCATGGATTAAATGCCGCCAGGATCTCCGGCCCCGCAACCAGATGCCGCGCCCCCAGCACCCCCAGAGTCACAAACCACAGCCCCGTCACCGGCCCAAAAAACCGCCCTACCCGTGCTGTCCCCAGGAACTGCACTGAGAACAGAAGAATCAAAATCACCGAGGTGATGCCAATGATCAGCCACTGCATCTGCTGGTCCCAAAGCGCCGCCTCTGCAATGCCCGTCGGCCCCGCTCCCAGCAGTCCGCCCGCCTTCAGCCCCTCCACCGCACTGAGTACCGAAATGGCCGGCGTAATGATGCCATCCCCAAACAGCAATGCCGCCCCGCACAGTCCGAGCATGACAATCACCGTCCGCCGTTTCGACTTCTCTCCGAGCTTATGCGCCGCCAACGTCATCAGCGAAAGCACCCCGCCCTCTCCCTTGTTGTCCGCCCGCAGGACGAAGACCAGATACTTGATGCAGATCAGTAAAATCAGCGCCCAGAGGATCAGCGAAACCACCCCTAGTACATGCTCCGGTGTCGTCTCCACATGATGTGGACTGTGCGGGCTGAAACACTCCTTTAGCGTATAGATCGGGCTCGTCCCAATGTCCCCAAACACCACCCCCAGTGCCGCAATAACCAGCGTGAGGGTGGAGGTTTGGTGCGGGCTGCGGCGGCTGCTGTCCTTGGATTCGCTCATGCCCTCCCAGCCTCACTCACCCCAACCACCGCGCCAGTAAACGTCCCGCTCCTTCCCGTTAAGAAAGTGTGAAGATCCGAAAAGTAGCTCAGTTGGGCTCCAACTGAGATTCCCAGGTATTGCTTGCCCCCGCCCCTCACGCCTTCAGTTTCAAATGCCGCAGTCTCAGGGCATTGCCTATCACCGACACCGAACTGAGGCTCATCGCCGCTCCGGCGATCATCGGACTCAGCAGCCAGCCAAACCAGGGATACAGGAGCCCTGCCGCCAGGGGGATGCCGAGGGCATTGTAAAGGAAGGCAAAGAGCAGGTTCTGGCGGATGTTGTGCATCATGGCGCGGCCTAACAAAATGGCATGTACGATGCCGCGCAGGTCGCCCTTCACCAGGGTCACGGGTGCGCTCTCCATGGCAATGTCGGTGCCTGTGCCCATGGCGATGCCGACATCGGCTTCGGCCAGGGCGGGGGCATCATTGATGCCATCACCCGCCATGCCGACAACGGCACCCGGTTTTCTCATCTCGGTGATGTAGCGGTGCTTTTCCTGCGGGGTCACCCCGGCGTGGAAGCGCTGAATGCCCAGGGTGCGCGCGATGTGGCCCGCCGTGCGTTCATTATCCCCCGTCAGCATGACCACGGAGATGTCGAGCTCTTTTAACTGGGCCAGGGCATCGGGCGTGCTGGACTTGATGGGATCGCTGACGATGAAGACGGCTGTGGCCTTACCTTTCACGGCCATGTAGATGGCAGACTTTCCTTCGGCCTGATGCGGCATGCCGAGAGCTTCCAGGGCATCCACCTGGGAGATGCCCTGCTCACGCAAAAAGGCTGCCTTTCCGATGACCGTGGGCTGCCCCGCGACCTGACCGCTGACCCCGCCTGCGGTGGTGGCGTGGAAGCCGGTCACCTCCGGGAGAGTCAGGTTCTTTTTCTCTGCCGCCTGCAAAAGGGCATGGGCCAGGGGATGCTCGCTCTGGCGTTCCAGAGCTGCGGCCAGGCGCAGGGATTCGTCGGCGGATAACAAACTGCCTGGCAGCGTGAGCACCCTGGTCACTTCCGGTTTGCCCACCGTGAGGGTGCCTGTTTTATCCACTGCCAGGGTGTTGAGCAGGGCCAGTTTTTCGATGGCGGCCGCCTCCCGGATGAGAACACCCATTTGAGCCCCACGCCCAATGCCCACCATGACGCTCATGGGCGTGGCCAGCCCCAGGGCACAGGGGCAGGCGATGATCAAAACGGCTACGGCATTGGCAATGGCGTAGGCCAGGGCGGGCTGGGGACCTAACCAAAACCAAAACCCAAAGGTGATCACGGAGGCCGCCAGCACGGCGGGCACAAACCACGCGGCGATCTTGTCCGCCAGGGCCTGGATGGGCGCGCGGCTGCGCTGGGCCTGACCGACAAGGTGGACGATCTGCGCCAGCAGCGTATCAGCCCCCACGCGCTCGGTTTGCACCACGAGGCTGCCGTGCTGGTTCAGCGTGCCGCCCGTCACCTGGGCACCCTTTTGTTTCTCCACCGGTTCCGGTTCACCGGTGAGCATGGATTCATCCACCTGGCTGTTGCCTTCCACCACCACGCCGTCCACGGGCATCTTTTCACCAGGGCGCACGCGCACCTGCTGGCCGACGGTGAGGGAGTCAATGGGGACATCCTTATCCCCTTGGTCGGTCACGAGCCGGGCGGTCTTGGGCTGCAAGCCCAGCAGTTCCTGGATGGCGCTGCCGGTGCGGGCACGGGCGCGCAGCTCCAGCACCTGCCCCAGGAGAACAAGCACAATGATGACCGCGGCGGCCTCAAAGTACAAGGGCACCTGGCCATGTGCATCGCCCAGGCTTTCAGGAAACCAGCCGGGGGCCAGCATGGCTGCGACGCTAAAGGCATAGGCCGCGCCCACCCCCAGGGCGATGAGGGTAAACATGTTCAGGCTGCGATGCAGAAGCGACTGCCAGGCCCGCTGGAAAAAGGGCCAACCCGCCCACAGCACCACCGGGGTGGTAAGGGCAAACTGCATCCAGCGCGTGGGTTCACCGCTGACCCAGGCAGCATGGCTCCAGGCGGGCACCAGGTGGGCCATGGCGGTGATGAATACCGGCAGGGTGAACACGGCGCTCCAGATGAAGCGCCGCGTCATGTCGCGCAGTTCAGCATCGTCATCCGCGTCATCAGCCTCGGTCACATTCATCGGCTCCAGGGCCATGCCGCATTTGGGGCAGTTGCCAGGGTGGTCCTGTTGCACCTCAGGATGCATGGGACAGGTGTAGAGCGTCTTGCTGGCCGCCTTCCAGGCCGGATTGCGCTCCAGGGCCATGCCGCATTTTGGGCAGGCGCCTGGCTTGTCAGACTCCACTCCGGGGCACATGGGGCAAAAATACTTCGCCGTGCTGGGTGGCGTCACAGACTCCCCATGGGCGCTGTGATCATGCCCGCAGCAACTGGGTTTCGTAGGCTTGGGTGCAGCCTGGCAGCAGGGGGGTTTTTCGTCATGGGAATGGGAGTGAGGTATCATGGAAGGTCTGAGAGATGAGGTGAGAGGAGTGGGCCAATGGGCCTTTCATGAGTGCTCACGGATGACATTGAAAAAGGTTACACAGTGATTGCAGACAAATCTGTGCGTATCTTGGAGACTGCTCCGCCACCCATGTCCACGAATCCCCTGCTACAACATCTGGATGCCTTTCTCGGCTTTGCCCGTTCCCGCACCGGGGATCCCGACCTGGCGGAAGACTTGGTGCAGGAGTGCCTGATGAAGGCGCTCAAGGCAGACCACATGCCTGAGGATGACGAAGGCGTGGTCACCTGGTTTTATCGCATTCTCCGCCATGCCATCATCGATGCCCACCGTCGCCGCAGCACGCGGGAGCAGGCTTTGGAAAAACTGGTGCATGAATTGCCAGCCACCATGGCCGCCGAGGATGAAAAAGCGCTGTGCCAATGTGTGATGAAGCTGCTGCCTGCACTGCCACCGGCGGATGCCGGGCTGCTTCGTCGAATTGATCTTGAAGGCGAATCCGCCACAGCCATCGCTGAGGAGACAAATCAACGTGCGAACACCCTCAATGTCCGGCTCTTGCGTGCCCGCAAAAGGCTGCGCGAGCAGGTGCAACGCGTCTGCCGCACCTGTGCCACACATGGCTGCCTGGACTGTGACTGCCCATAAAAGATATCCGGCTGGAGAGGTGATCTCCAGCCGGATTTCGAGGAGTGCCTAGTTCTTCTTCGCCGCGTCCGTGACCATCTTGGTGTACTTATCAGGGTCCTTTTTGAAGTCCTTCAAGCAGGCTTTGCAGCAAAGGTACACATCGGTCCCGTTGTGAGTCACCTTGACCGGCTTGCCCATTTCACCGCCGAATTCCTCGTCAGAGACGACGCATTTTTTCAGCGGATAGTTGGCGGGCAGGCCTTCGGTGGTTTTTTCAGCAGCGGTGGCTAGGCCAACGCTGAGAGCAGCGGCGGCCAGGAGGGTGATAAAAGGGGTGCGTTTCATGTTCGTTTGTTCTGTTTATTTTTTGTTACTTGGTTAGTTAGGTTATCGAGAAAGTTTGGCCATGAATTTGGCAGGGTTCTCCTCGAACTCCTCCACGCAGGGTTCGCAGCAGAATTTTACTTCCTGGCCCTGGTGCACTTTGGTGACAGGGGTGCCCATGCTGCCCAGCTTGTTCCCGCTGACGATGCAGGTGTCCAGCGGGTACGGTTTGGCTCCGCCAGACGTGGCGCAGGAGGTCATGGCAAGGCCCATGAGGGCAATGGCAATGACGGTGGTGATTTTGGTTTTCATGTCAGGCATTGTTGGTTTGGTTTGGATTTCGGACGAAAAAGAGCCTCATCAAAAGCGGATAAGGACGCCGGCCCCGA
Organism: Prosthecobacter sp. SYSU 5D2; assembly: GCF_039655865.1. Taxonomy (NCBI): domain Bacteria; kingdom Pseudomonadati; phylum Verrucomicrobiota; class Verrucomicrobiia; order Verrucomicrobiales; family Verrucomicrobiaceae; genus Prosthecobacter; species Prosthecobacter sp. SYSU 5D2. The sequence goes on from NZ_JBBYXL010000001.1 coordinate 170,310, forward strand.
GGCCGAATTCGGAATGGTATTGAGTGATCAGGGAGGCATGCCGGGTCAGCGTGTAGTCCGCTCCGGCAGACCACTCCCAGCGGGTGTTCGTGTCATACTCCACCTCGCCAAAAATACCGAGCCGCGGCGTGAGCTGGAAGCGCTTGGACAGGGCGATCCGTGCATCTCCCTCGCTGTCCATGCTCAGCTCCGCCCAGGCCATGAGCGGCAGACGGTAGTTGAAGCCGATGGCGGCGCGGTTCTCCACATTCTCCTCATTGCTGAAGCGGGCGCCAATGAAGGCCTGGAAATTCGGGTTGAAGTAGCGCTGGTAAAAAGCGTCAATTTCATATTCCGGTTTGTCCACCTTCCCCCAGCCCACCTCCCAGCCTAACAAAAGATCATTCTTGGGATTCATCCACGTCAGCAGCCCCTCGCTCATGTGGCTCTGGATGGAGGCTGCTCCCCAGACATACGCCATGTCATGGCCATGCTCCCCCAGGCCTCCGGCGTGGGCCAGGCTATGATCATGGCCGGTGACCGACGGTGCGTTTTCAGCGGCGGCCTCTGTAACTTTGTGCCCGGTCTCCTCATACCGGAACACCCGCGCCATGCCGCTCATCATGTGGTACAAAATGTGACAGTGGAACATCCAGTCCTTCTCCTCGTTGGCTTCAAATTCCACCGTCCGGCTCGTCATCGGCGGCACGTCCACCGTGTGCTTCAGCGGTGAGCGCGCGCCCTGGCCCATCAGCACCCGGAAGAAGTGCCCATGCAGGTGGATGGGGTGATGCATCATCGTGTCATTGATCAGCTCCAGCTCGATGATCTCGCCTTTCTTGATCGGCACGTAAGGTTCCTGCGCCATCGTCTTGCCATCGAACCCCCACACGTAGCGGTTCATGTCCCCGGTCAGGTGCATCGTGATCTTCCGGCGCGGCAGGTGGCGGGGCAAGGTGGTGTCCTTGGTGGACTTCAGCACACGATAGGGCGAGCCGGGCCGGGGCAAATTCAGCGAGGCTCGCGGATCGTCCTCCTTCTCCTCAAGGGCCAGCCGCAGCATCTCGTTCATCTGATACAAATTCGGCCTCGGCGGGTCGCTGGATGGCGTCAGCGCACCCTCGCCAAAAAAGGCGGAGGCATGGCCGCTGCCGTCCTGCGTGGTGGCCCGCAGCTCATACTGCCCGCTGGCGGGGATGGTGATGATGACGTCATAAGTCTCCGCAATAGCCATGAACAGCCGATCCACCGGCACCGGTTGCACCGGCGGCCCGTCTGCCGCCACGATAGTCATCGGCCCGGCGGAGGAGTGGATGTAAAAATACGTCGCCGCCGAGGCATTGATCAGCCGCAGCCGGACGCGCTCCCCCGGCCTGCCCTCGATCTTCGTGCTCCGCAGACCATTGACCAAAAAGGCGTGATAGCCCACATCCGAGACATCCATGGGCATCATGCGTGTCCATTCGCGGCGGAAGTAATCCTTCAGCATGCCTTGCTGTGCCGCGCCGAGGATGGACTGCGAATTTCGCCGCATCAGTCCAAAGTAATCACTGCCGCGCATGAGCATCCGCTGCACTTCATGCGGGTCAATGTTGGTCCAGTCTGAAAACAGCAGCACCTGCTCGCGATCCGCCGCCACCGGTTCACCGCCTTTTGGCAAGACCACAATGGATCCATAAATCCCGCTCTGCTCCTGCAGGTGCGTATGCGAATGATACCAGTAGGTGCCGGAATGCCGCATCTCGAACTCGAACGTATGAGTTGTCCCCGGCTGGATGGGCGGGGTGGTCACGTGAGGTACACCGTCCATTTCATTCGGCAAAAGCAAACCATGCCAGTGCGTGGAGGTGGTCTCATTCTTGAGCTGGTTATGCACGCGGATGCGCGCAAAGTCACCTTCACGGAAGCGCAGCGTCGGTCCGGGGATGCCGCCATTGATGGTTAGGCCGCGCACAGGTTTGCCCGCCGGGCTGACAGTTTGTTCGGCAATGTAGAGGTCGTATTCCACCAGCGGCCCGGTCACCGGGCGGCGGGTCTTGCAATCGTCACAGGCCAGGGCGGCCATCGGCAGCCAGAGGGCGGCTAAGGATAAAAAAATCTTCATGAATTCTGAGTCGTGAATGGTTTGAAAAAACCAAGGCCCAGACACGGTTGTCCTAAACAGGATCGTGTCGTGTGGGCACAGTGCGTCTGTCAGAGACGCGGACTCAGGTCAGCAGGGAGCAGAACAAGACCGGCAGCCGGACATGCGGCTGGGTCAAAGCCCCTGGATCCTGCCGGGGCATGTGGAACGTTTCGGGTTCCGTTATCTTCCGGGTGGAAAGTGCAAGTGCCTCTGCCTGTACGCTCCACTGAGGCTGCGCCAAAAGCTCACGCCCGCTGCCCGAAGGCGCCTGGACAGGTGCTGGGGCGGTATCATGAACAGGCGCGTCCACGCAGCCGCAGCCCTCAGCCTCCATAGCCGCGACCACAGCGCAGCAACTCATGCTGCAAACCGGCTCCGCCTCATCTCGCATCATCGCAGGCACAGGCAGCGCCTGGGCTAGAAGAGCGATGAAAAGGATGAGGGACCGGATCATGGGTGCAGTGAATCTAACGCATTACGTTGAATACGCACTCATAAGATCGCGTGGCTGGGCCATTTATTCCGCAAATCTTTCGATTTCTGAAAAAGCCTAACGAATGAAGTAGCTCAAATTCTCCAGCTCCACGGCCAGGTCCACGCTGTTCACCACCACATGCTCCGGCACATCTAGGACAGACGGAGAGAAATTCAAAATGGCCTGGATGCCGGCTTCCACCATCTGATTGGTCACACTCTGCGCGGCGCTGGCAGGCACGGCCAGGATGGCCATCTTTACCTGATTCGTGCGGATGAAGTCGCTGATCTCGGTGATGCCCAGGATGGGGATGGAAAGGTCCGGCTGGCGTTTGGGGGAAACGTCAAAGGCGGCCACCACCTCGAAACCCTCTTTGCGGAAACCGCCATAACGCAGCAGGGCGGAGCCCAGATTCCCTACGCCCACCAGGATGACCGGCTGCAGGCGGTTATGCCCTAGCACCTCGGAGATCGTGTTGCTGAGCACATCCACATTATACCCCAGACCCCGCGTGCCGAACTGGCCAAAGTAAGTCAGATCTTTGCGAAGCTGCGTCGGTTTCACTCCCGCAGCTTTGGCCAAAGCTTCAGAGGAGACCGTGTCCACGTCATTCTCGCGCAGCTTGCTTAGGCATCGCTGATAGATGGAAAGGCGGTAGATCGATTTGCGGGGGATGTCTATTCGCGGCACTCGTGAAAATTCACGTTGAAGACGCGTTTGTCAATCAGTGTGCGCGTATTGCCCAGCGCAGTTTGGCCGGGGACGAACGCGGATTTTGGCGCTGCTCCTCCATCCCGGCACGGACGACTTCCCGGGCCACGTCCGAATAAAGACCTGTATTCCGCCCTTCCTGAAAGGCCTTTTTCACCCGCCGGTCCTCCCCGGAATGAAAGGTCAGAATGGCTACCCGCCCCCCCGGTTTAAGGGCACCCGGCAGGGCTCGGAGCAGGCCGTCCAGGACCGTAAACTCCTCATTCACAAGGATTCGGATCGCCTGAAAGACGCGGCGGACCGTGTTGTCCGCATCCTCTGCCGACACGGATCGCGGCAGCCCCTGGCGGATGCATTCCGCCAGCGCCTTGGTGCGGGTGAGCGGTGTCTGCCGGGCGGTTTGATACAGATGCTCGGCCAGCAGAGCGGCGCGCGGTTCATCCGCATTCTCCTCCAGCAGACGCGTCAGTTTTTCCACACTCAGCTCCGCCAGCCATTCAGACGCCGGTTTGCCGCGCTGAGGATTCAGGCGCATGTCCAGCGGGCCGTCGTGTTTAAAAGTGAAACCGCGCGCCGGATTGTCAATCTGCATGGAGGACAGGCCCAGGTCAGCAAAAATCACGTCCGCGCCCTCATGCCAGCCCTGGTCCGCCAGCGCCTTGGTGAGGCCCGCAAAGTTGCAACGCAGCGCCGTAAAAGTATCCGCCTCCATCCCCCCGGCACGCAGCCGCGCCAAGCTTCTCTCCAGCTCGATAGGGTCCGCATCAAGAGACAGCAGGTGGCCGCCTGGCTGGAGCGCCTGCCACAGCGCGCGGCTATGGCCACCATATCCCAGGGTGCAGTCCACTGCCCGCTCGCCCGGCTGCGGGCGCAGGCATTCCAGCACCTCATGCACCATGATCGGCACATGCTGCCCGGCCGGCGTCTTGCCCGCCGCCAGCACCTTCGCCACCTCATCCGGATACTGGTCCGCATTCAGCTCCTTATACTTCTGGTCAAACCGGCGCGGATTCTTGCCACTGTAGCGTGGGCGGCGTTTATACGTCCCCGCTGGGGGCGTGAGGGGAGAGTCAGCCTCAGAGCTCATTGTATTTCAGATTGTTGCCCCGGGCCTTCTCCGCTGGGTAGCGGAGTTCATTGCGCTCCAGCTTGGCCTGCATGGCCTGGGCCAGGGGGATGTTCAGATTATGGGCAAGCTCAAAGAGCAGGATGCCCACATCGGCGATTTCATCGGTGATCTCGGCGCGTTTTTCGGTAATGACCTGCTGGGTTTGCTCCTGGGTTTTCCAGACGAAGTGCTGCATCAGCTCCCCGGCCTCCGCCGCGATGGCCACGGCCATGTCCTTGGGATTGTGAAACTGCTGCCAGTCACGGGCATCGCGAAAGGCACAGATGCGTTCAGTCAGGGCTTCAATGGTCATGCTTCCATGAAACACCGCATCTGCTCCGAGTCCAAGCAGAAGCATCGCCAAAAGCGGCGGCAGGCGTTAGGGTGATACGATGCATCGTTTTTGTCTCTGCCTCCTGCTGGCCGGCCTGTGCGCCTGCGGTCCTGAGGCCAAACCTACTGTACCGCCAGTCCGCTCCTGGGATCTGCTGGCTGCCGAAGCCGTCAGCCAATGGCAGCAGGCGGGCATACCCGATGAAGGAAAAGTGGAGGTACAAGGCACCGAACTCATCCTCCACGCAGGCCTGCCGATGACCGGGGCAAAGTGGACCGGCTGGACCGATGCGCTGCCTTCCACCGGTTATGCCATCGAGTATGAAGCCATGCGGGTGGAGGGAAACGACATCTTCGGCATGGCCACCTTTCCTGTCGGCAGCCATCAGTCACATGCCACCTTTGTCATCGGCGGCTGGGGCGGCACCGTGACCGGCCTCTCCAGCATTGACTTCCGCGATGCCGGGGAAAACCAGACGCGCGGGGAGCAGCGGTTTGAAAACAACCGCTGGTATCAAGTGCGGATCGAGGTGCGCCCGGAGGACATCCGTGCTTGGGTGGAAGGCCGCATCGTCGTCAATGCCAGCATCAAAGGCCGCCAGGTGACCCTGCGACCCGGATTCATCGACCACTGCCTGCCCTTCGGCTTCGCCACCTGGAACACCACGGCGAAGATTCGCGGGGTGAGGGTGGAGAGATTGTGATCCGCTACTGGACCTTGCAAGCAGCGCTGTTCCCCGCTTGCAAGCTCACTCGCCTGCTGGCAGGATGTATGCCCACCCATCATGGCCAAGAAAGCAGCATCCAAGAAACCCGAATCCCTCCATCGTAAACACAGCGCCATCGTCGTGGACGGTGTCGAGCGGGCGCCCAGCCGCGCCATGCTGCATGCGGTCGGTTTTAAGCGGGAGGACTTCCAGAAGTCGCAGATCGGCATCGCCAGCACCTGGAGCATGGTCACGCCGTGTAACATGCACATTGACCGCCTGGCCAAGGAGACGGCCAAAGGCGTGGATGCAGCCGGTGGCAAAAGCCTCATCTTTAACACCATCACCATCTCCGATGGCATCTCCATGGGCACCGAGGGGATGAAGTATTCCCTGGTCAGCCGCGAGGTGATTGCGGATTCCATTGAAACCGTGGTCGGTTGCGAAGGCATGGACGGTTTTGTGGCCATCGGCGGTTGCGACAAAAACATGCCCGGCTGCCTCATGGCCATGGCACGGCTGAACCGCCCCAGCGTCTTCGTTTATGGCGGCACCATCCTGCCGGGCTGCGTGGGCCATGAGAAAAAGGATGCGGACATTGTGACCGTCTTTGAAGCCGTGGGCAAACACGCCAACTGCCAGATCACCGATGCCGATCTTATTGACATTGAGGAGCACAGCATCCCTGGCGAAGGCTCCTGCGGGGGCATGTACACAGCCAACACGATGGCCAGCGCCATCGAGGCCCTGGGCATGTCTTTGCCAAACTCAGGCGCGCAGTCCGCCGTAGGTGACGACAAGCTCATTGACTGCTTCGATGCCGGCGCTGCCGTCATGAACATGATCAAGCTGGGCATCACCCCGCGTGACATCATGACGAAGGAGGCCTTTGAAAACGCCATCACCCTCATCATCACCCTGGGCGGCTCCACCAATGCCGTGCTGCACCTCATCGCCATGGCGCACAGTGCAGGCGTGAAGCTGACCATTGAGGACTTCGTCCGCATCGGCAAAAAGACCCCGGTGCTGGCCGACCTCAAACCGAGCGGCAAATACTTCATGAACGACTTGGTGAAAATCGGCGGCACCGTGCCGCTGATGCGCATCCTGGTGGAAGAGGGCCTCATGCATGGCGACTGCCTCACCGTCACCGGTCGCACGATGAAAGAGAACGTGCGCAAGTCCAAGATCGTCTGGCCGAAAAACCAGAAAATCATCCGGCCGCTGAGCGACCCGATCAAAAAGGACAGCCACCTCGTCATCTTCAAAGGCAACCTCTGCCCCGAAGGTGCGGTCGGCAAGATCAGCGGCAAAGAAGGCCTCACCTTCACCGGCAAGGCCATCGTCTTTGAATCCGAAGAAAAAGCGCTGGAAGCCATCCTCAACGACAAGGTCAAAAAAGGCCACGTCATCGTCATCCGTATGGAAGGGCCCAAAGGCGGCCCCGGCATGCGCGAGATGCTCAGCCCCACCTCCGCCATCATGGGCAAGGGCCTGGGCAAAGATGTGGCCCTCATCACCGATGGACGCTTCAGCGGTGGCAGCCACGGTTTTGTGGTCGGCCACGTGACGCCGGAAGCCTTCGTTGGCGGCCCGATCGCCGTCATCAAAAATGGCGATGCCATCACCATTGATGCCGAAAAACGCGCCATCACCCTCGGCATCCCTGCCAAGGAACTCGCCGCCCGCTTGAAAGCCTGGAAGCAGCCCAAGCCCCGCTACACCCGCGGCGTCCTGGCCAAGTATGCCGCCCTCACCACCAGCGCCAGCGAAGGCGCGGTGACGGACAAACAATTCTGACCAAGGAATCGGGGTTACCACAAGGAGTAGGGGCGTCTCGCCCCTACATGAGGGCGGGACGCCCTCACACCTTGGTGTGCCCCCAATTCCATTCGGTGCGGGCGGGACGCCCCCACTCCTTGGGCTGAGCCCTGGTCATTCCCTGTTCACATCTGGCATTTTCGTTCCAGAGGGCAGACAAAGCTTCCCTTTCACCACCGTGATTGGTTAGACTTCGCCCATGAACGACTCCCAGCAACCCTCCGGTCATCTGCCTGTTACAGCAGCATCCGCCCCTGAGACCGATCTGGAGATTCCCGTTGCCGAGGTTGAACTCCTTTCTGAAGAAGTTCTCCCCGTTCTGGACGCGGCCCAGCCCTTCCGGCCACCTGCGGCCTCCATTCCCCCTCCGCGCCAGCCAAATCCACTCGTCCAGGCCTGGCGTCGTATCGGCGGCGGTTCCCTCGCCGCATCCATCCTCATTCATGTTGGCATCCTCCTCGCTGGCGGTCTCATTGTCTTCACCAGGGTCATACCCGAAAAAGCCGTGGATTTCATGCCCGGTGGCGGCAGCCAGAAGGGTGCCCAGGCCTCCCAGGAGCTCGCCCACAAAGTCCAGCAAAAGCGCCGCACCACGCTCACCAAAAGCCTCCCGCGCCAGCGTCTCGTCTCCACCAGCCTCAATACCGCCTTCACCCTGCCGGACGCCCCTCCCAACCTTCTCGACCTTCCGGATGCTTCCGCCATGCTCAGCGGCAGCGGCAGCATGGGCCATTCCATCGCCGGCATGGGCACTGGCTTTGGCAAGGGCGTGGGCAGCGGCGGCATGTCCGGCATCACCTTTGGCCCCGTCACCATGTTTGGCATGGAGCTGAAGGACACACGTAACATCGCCGTCGTCATGGACGTCTCCCGCTCCATGACCAAATACCTCCCCGCCGTCGTCGCCGAGCTGGATAAAATCGCCCGCCAGAGCACCCTCGTCCTCTACTTCGGCTGCGGCCTCACCGAACCCAAAGGCCGGATCGAAGACGAAGTCCTCAAGGTCGAAGGCGAGCCCTTCGCCCGCTACTGGCAGAACTGGCAGGGCAAGGCCGGACTTAGACTGACCCCGGAGGAGCGCAAAGCCCTCATCTACGATCCCGCCAAGCCCATGCCCCTGGAAGCCATTTACAAAAAGCTCTCCGGCCGCCCCAACACCTATTTCATTGACTTCAACGGCATCGCCCACACCCAGTCCGCGCTCATGAGCGACGAAGTCATGAAGGCCGACACCATCTACTGGTTTGCCGACTTCATGGACGCCGTCACCGAAGACGTTATGACCTCCGTCCGCCGCAAGCTCAAGTATCGCAAGCAAAAGCTCATCATCCACGCCTCCCGCCGAGGCCGGTCCTTTGATAAAGTCGTCGAATCCCTCGTCAAGCCCCTCGACGGCCAGGTCGTCGAAGCCGAGGTGCCCAATTGATGATCCGCCCGTTGAAGCAGGAGCTTAAAACGCCCCCACCTCCCACCCATACCGCATCTCATTCAGGCAAAAACCGGGTTTCTGTTCCTGCTTCAGACGCCCATCCGGACGAAAGCCCAGGGCCTCATAAAACTCCCGGGCGGGCAGGTTTTCCACCAGCACCCACAGCGTCACCCGCACAAAGTCCCGCTCCGCCGCAAAGGCCATCGCGGCCGCTAGCAGCTCCCGGCCCAGACCCCGCCGCCAATGGTCCGACAGCAAGTAAATGGATGTCACCTCCGCTGCCCCCTCGCCGTCTTCATCCCGCGACGGTCGCAAATGGCAAAAGCCTGCCAGCTTCTCTTCCGACTCCGCCCCCGTCTTCACCGCCCCCACCCACACCGGAGCCCCCTCCTGCCCGCAAGCCCCCCGCCACACCGCCTCACGCGGCTCCACCTGTAGGGCTTGCAAATACTCCCCCGGCATTATTCCGGAATAAGCCACCCGCCACGCCTCCACCTGGATCTCCGCGATCCTCCGGGCGTCTTCAGGTGTGGCGAGCCGTATCATGGGAGCTATGGGAGGGGAAAGTGGGGCGGATGTAAAGGAGGGATGTGGGGGGAAAGAATACCGGATTTCCAGGGATTCTATGCGTCACTTTGTGAAAAGCTTTTATCCATGCAGGATTCGTCTGATTACCCTCTTAAACCAGGCGGGACGTGCTGCCTCCGCAGTACCTTGATGATAATCCTCAGCGGAAATCACTGCTTGGAGAACAGTCGCAAAGCACCAAGGTCTAAAACGATGTATTCGTCCTTCCGGCAGTGCCACTGATTCCACGAAAGTTGGATTATCAAGGTCACAGAGATAGTGTCCTTCAAATTCAGCGCTCTCAGAAAATTTGATCAACTGCCCAGAAGGTAAAATCCCAGGTTCCGAGTCGTCATACTCAGGTAGAATCGCCACAGTATCATAAGCCCATACAAAAGTCACCTTCAGGTCTTTGTTAAGGCGTCTCCATGAGCTTTCGTTCACCCTAGGTTCTGTAAGGGTGGCTTCGTCCATATTGAGAACTTAGCCTGGCATTCGTCCGGTGCAAAGGGCTGGCGGAAGTCCGGGGTGCATCGCATCACTCGGAGAGTGATTAATACTGTACGCCAAAAGCTCCGAGGTCGCCCCCGGAGCTTTGACATTTTTGACGGCCTTGCCCCCTGACCTTTGACAGGCCTGCGGTTACGCTGCCTTGCCCACGGCCGCGACGATCTTCTGTGCCGCGTCGGTCAGGCCTTCGGCGCTGGTGATGGCCAGGCCGCTGGCGGCCAGGGTGGCCTTGCCGGCTTCCACGTTGTTGCCTTCCAGGCGGACGACGAGGGGGATGTTCAGGCTGACTTCCTGCGCAGCGGCGATGATGCCGTTGGCGATGATGTCGCAGTCCATGATGCCACCGAAGATGTTCACCAGGATGCCCTTCACGTTCGGGTCGCCGAGGATGATCTTGAAGGCCGCCGTCACCTGCTCCTTCGTCGCGCCACCGCCCACGTCCAGGAAGTTGGCAGGCTCGCCACCGTGCAGCTTGATGATGTCCATCGTGCTCATGGCCAGGCCAGCGCCGTTCACCAGGCAGGCGATGTTGCCGTCCAGGCCGATGTAGTTCAGGCCATATTCGCTGGCGGCCACTTCGCGAGGGTCTTCCTCGGTGGTGTCGCGCATCGCCATCACGTCCTTCTGGCGGTAGAGGGCGTTGTCGTCGAAATTAAACTTGGCATCCAGGGCCACGACCTGGCCGTCGGTGGTGATGGCCAGCGGGTTCACTTCCACCAGGGAGCAGTCGCTCTTGATGTAAAGGTTCCACAGGGCGGTCACCAGCTTCACAGCCTGGTTGGCCTGCGCACCGGTCAGTCCCAGGGAATAGGCGATCTTGCGAGCCTGGTAGCTCTGCAGCCCGAGGGTCGGGTGGACGAATTCTTTGACGATTTTCTCCGGAGTCTTCTCCGCGACTTCCTCGATATTCATGCCGCCTTCGGTGCTGGCGATGAGCGCGTGGCTGCTGCTGTCACGGTCGAAGAGGATGGCAAAGTAGTGTTCCTTGGAAATGTCCACCGCCTTGGCGATGAGCACCTTGCTCACCAGCTTGCCTTCCGGCCCGGTCTGGTGGGTGACGAGGGTCTGGCCGAGCATCTTGCCGGCGATGTCCTGGGCCTCAGCAGCGGTGTTGATGACATGAACACCACCTTTGAAACCGTTTTTGAACGTGCCCTTGCCACGGCCACCCGCGTGCACCTGGGCCTTCACCACCAGCCCGGCACCGCCCAGCTCCTCGGCGATCTTCCCTGCCTCTTCAGCAGTGGAGGCCACCTTGCCCGGAGGCGTGGCGACACCAAATTTATCAAACAGTTCTTTGGCCTGGTATTCGTGGATATTCATGGAGCGGAAGTGGGGGAAAGGGCTGGTAAGTCCCCAGGGTCAGGGACGGGCGAGCATAGGAGGCAGAGGCGGGCGGTCAAAAGAAAATGACGAATGCCGGAATGATGAAGCACGAATTTCCTGCATTCTTCCCCTCTACGGGTGTTTTTCGGGTCCGGCCTGCCTGGTCATCCCAGCCCGCGCACCTCCACCTCATCCTCATCGTAGCCCAGGAAATGCCCAAGCTCATGCAGCAGGGTCACACGCACTTCGTCCTTAAAGACGGCCAGATTCCCCTCTGCGTAGTCCCAGAGGTTGTCCAAAAACAATCGGATGCGCGGCAGTTGCTCCGCCGAGGCAGGCTCCCCGTCCAGCAGGGAGCAGCCTTCAAAAAGGCCCAGCAGGTCATCTTCCAGCCCTTCCTCGCAGGCCCGGCAGTCCGCCATGAAGACAGCCTCGATCACGCAGGACTTTACCGCCAGGCGCACGTTGGCAGGCAGGCTTTGCAGCGTCTGCCGGATCACCGTCTCCGCCAGGGTGTCCAGACGTTCATCGCGCATCAGGCAGGGAGGATCACGGCTGGTCGTACATGCTGCCTGCGCGGCGGGCATTGAAACTGGTGCCGCCCAGTTCCTGCATCATGTTGCCCATCACCTGGTTGCCGATGCCGTTCTGGCGTTGGGAATTGTAAACCGAACCGGTGATGGTTCCGACACCCGGGGCTATATTTTGCTGGGGACGGTCAGGCGTGGGGATGGCATTGGCCTTCATGTCGCTTTCCACCAGGGCATGGCGGCTCCAGGCCATCGTATCCACCCGGTTTTGCACCCGGCGTTCCAGTTTAGATTTGGCCAGGGTGTATTCCTCCCCGCTCAGCTCTCCACTGCGGCGCTGGTCCTCCAGCTGCACATACTCCTGCCGGTATTCCGCACGTACGGTCTGCTCAAGTTCATCCAGTTTTTCCGCCGTCGGGGTACTGGAGACACAGGCGCTCAGCAGCACCGGGATAGCAATGAAAAGGGCAAGACGCGGACTCATTAATCGGACCATAACGGAGAAGCGCCGCCTTTTCAATCCAAACCGCGCCGCCCCGGCTGACGTAACGCTCTGTCTCCACTCCCGAACCCCATGGCGCACGACCCCATCGAAACCGACCTCGCCCAGACTGCCCCGCGTGGCAATTTCCTCCATTATCCCACCTCCCGGCTGGGTGCCAAAATCATCCCACAGGACCTCACCAACTTCAAAAGCCGGGGCGTTTCCCGCGTCGAGCGCGAGCTACAGCAGGAACTCATCGAGCTGCGGGAAAAATACCTCCAGGTCATTGATTCCTTCAACTGGAACAAGCTCATCTACGAGGCCCACTTCGGTTTCGAGCCCGTCATTGGTGAACAATATCACCTTTACGCGGTCGGCGGAAAGCACCACCTCAGCATGATTGAGCCGGAATCCTGGCATCAAAAATGGATCGGCACCTTCCGCCTGAACGCCGACGGCCGCTGGCAGCTCGAAAAAGTCGCCGATGATTTTGACCTGCGCGGCTGGATCACCACGAATGTGGAATGAAAAGAATGACGAATGAGGCACTCTGCGGAATCATTTGTCATTCCCATGTCCACCTTCTCCACCATCGGCCAGCGTCTCTCCGGTCCCTGCGGCATCCAGGAACTGATGGATGACCTGGGCGAAGCCCTCTCCGTCACCCCGGACATGCGCATGCTCGGCGGCGGTCAGCCCGCCGCCATCCCAGAGGTGCAGGTCCTGTGGCGGCAGCGCATGCAGGCCATGCTGGATGACGGCAGCCTGGACAAAACCCTGCTGAATTACGATCCCCCTGGTGGCAATCCGCAGTTCAGGGAGATCTTCGCCACTTTTCTGAAACGCGAGTGCGGCTGGGACGTCACCCGCGAAAACATCGCCGTCATGCCCAGCAGCCAGAGCGCGTTTTTCCTGCTCTTTAACCTCCTGGCAGGCGAGACACCGGAAGGGAAAAAGCGCATCCTTTTTCCCCTGCTGCCAGACTACATCGGTTATGCCAATCAGGCTCTCACCGAAGGCCAGTTCACCGCTGTCCGCCCCATCATCACCGACCAGGGACTTCATGAGTTCAAGTATCATGTGGATTTCGACCGAGTGAAAATCACGCCGGACATCGCCGCCATGTGCGTGTCCTGCCCCACCAATCCTACCGGTAATGTGCTCACCGAGGCGGAGTTTAACCAATTGCGTGACCTGGCCCGCCATCATGGCATCCCGCTGATGATAGACAATGCCTACGGCCATCCCTTCCCGGATGTCATCCACGGCAGCTTCCGCCCGCGCTGGGAGCCTGGCATGATCTTCAGCATCAGCCTGTCCAAAGTCGGCCTGCCCGGCGTGCGCACCTCCATCGTCGTCGCCGATGCGCCCATCGTGAAAGCTCTGTCCAACATGAACGCCATTGTCTCCCTGGCCAATGGCAATCTCGGCCAGGCCCTGCTGGCTCCGCTGCTTCAGGATGACACCCTGTTGCGCCTGGGCAGCGAGGTCATCCGCCCCTTTTACCAAGAGCGGTCCGATGTCGCCAAAGCCCTCCTCGGCAACCACCTGGGCACTCACGTCCCCTGGGCGCTGCATGCCCAGGAGGGGGCTTTTTTCCTCTGGCTCTGGCTCAAAGACCTGCCCATCCCCGCCGCAGAGCTCTACCGCCGACTCAAGGCAAGAAAGGTCCTCGTCATCCCTGGTCACTACTTCGCCTTCGGCCTGAAGGAAGACTGGAAGCACCCCCACGAGTGCCTCCGCCTCACCTACAGCCAGCCAGCCCACATCGTCCAGGAAGGCCTGGAAATCCTGGCAGATGAGGTCAAAAAACTTTGGAAGTAACACGACTCCCCACGTCCAGGAGCGCTTGAGTTGTCCCCCCGGCGTTTTATGAACAATAGCTGCCCAAACCCGACCTCCCTCCCCTCATGTCTTTACCGTTCCACCGCCACCTCCTCATCCGCCTGTTCCGGCTGGTGCTCCTGGTGGCGGCGGTCCTGGTGATCCGTGAGGCGGTACAGGAGCGGGCGGCTGAGGAAACCGCCGCCGCTTTGCAGCCGGAGCGTCTGCGGGACTTTTTTCCGGACATCCAGTCTCTCGGTCCCGCCCTGGCCACCAGCGGCTGGCGGCCTGTCTTGGGAACCGATGAAAAGCTGCTCGGTTACATCACCACCACCGCACCCGAATCTGACAAAATCATTGGTTATTCCGGCCCCACAAATTCCCTCCTTGTCTTCAGTCCTCAAGGCGTCCTCACCGGCATCCGAGTGTTGAAAAGCCATGATACCTCCGACCACCTGGCGGAGGTCATCGCCGACCGGAAGTTCTTTAACCAGTTTAAAGACCAAAAGCCGGGCGAGCCGCTGAAAGCCCCCCTTCACACCGTTTCAGGGGCCACCCTCACCAGCGCCGCCATCGCCCAGGGTATCTTGCAAAAGCTGGGCCAGTCCACCGGCACCTCCCTTCGGTTCCCGGATGAAATCACCCTGGCCGAAGTGCAGACGCTGCTCCCAGCAGCCGCTTCTTTAAAAACTGCCCCCCAATATCCCGGCGGTTTTGAAGTGCTGGACGCGGATCAAAAACGCATCGCCATCGCCGTCCGCACGTCCCCCGTCACGGATACCCTCATCGGCTACAAAGGCCCCACGGATACCCTCATGCTGCTGGATGCCAGCGGTCAGAATTTAAAAAAGATCGCCCTGCGGCGCAGTTACGATACCAAGCGCTACGTCGGTTACATCACAGGCGATCAGTACTTCCTCAATCTCTTCAATGACAGGTCCCTGGAAGACCTCGCCACTCTGGATTTTGAAGAGGCCCGGATTGAAGGGGTCTCCGGTGCGACCGAGACGAGCTGGTCCATGGCGGAAGGCCTGAAACGCCGCGCCGAAACCCTCCTGCAGCAGCAGCCCGCCGGCTGGTTGCGCAAAGTCACCTGGCGCTGGCAGGACTGGGGCCACCTGGCCATCTTGGCCTCCGCCTTCATCATGGCTTTCACCCGCCTGCGTGGCCGCGCCTGGCTGCGCCATACGCACCACGCCCTGCTCGTTTTATACGCCGGGTTCATCGCCGGGGAGCTGCTGTCCCAGGGCCTCCTGGCCGGCTGGGCCGCCCATGGCACGCCCTGGCGCAGCGCCCCCGGTTTGCTCCTGCTCGCCGCTGTCGCATTGTTAGGCCCCGTACTCACCAGCAAACAGCTCTATTGCCATCACATCTGCCCGCATGGGGCCTTGCAGCAGCTCCTGGCCCGCCGCCTGCGCTGGCAGTGGCGCGTCCCGGCCTGGCTGGACAAGTCACTTTCCCAGCTCCCCTTCCTGCTGCTCGCCTTCGTTTTCCTCACCGTCATACTGGGTCTGCGGGTGGACCTGAACGACCTGGAGCCTTTTGATGCTTACGTCTTCCGCGTCGCCGGTCTGGCCAGCATCATCATCGCCGTTACCGGGGTCATCGCCTCCCTCTTCACCCCCCTGGCCTACTGCAAATACGGCTGCCCCACCGGTGCTCTGTTTAAACTCATCCGCTTCACTGGCGATGCCGACCGCCTCGGCACCCGCGACTGGCTGGCTGCGGCCCTGATTGCAGCCAGCAGTTTGATTTGAAACGGGAAATGCCGCTGCATATCGGCACTTTACATCCCGGCCACCTTCAGGCTAGCATGTCGAACGCTTAAGTCTCGTTATGGTCTAACCTCCATTGCGCTAAGGCTGTCTCATTAATCCCCGCATGAAAGACTCCACCCAGCGCCTCCTGGCGGCGACGGTTCTGGTGCTATTGAGCATCGGCGCGTGGCAGATGTGGAGACCCCTGGCGGCTGAATCTGAGCCGGAGCAAAAGCAGCCTCTGCAAACCTTCTCCCCGCCGCCCAGGCTGGCCATACCGCCTCTCATGAAGGCTGAGAAGGGCCTGGTCACCCTGGAAACCCCACCGCAGAAACAAGACAAATACGCTGGCCGGGACATCATCGCCCAAAAGGAAACGGAAGAAGTGCTCCAAGGCGTCCGCCAGGTCAAACGGGTGCGGCTGGTGCGCGATCCCTCCTTCAAATACCCGATCATCCGAGTGGAGGACGAACTGGTCCGGGGCCCCGAAGGCGACCGCCTCATTCGCCAGATCGCCATGGTGGGCGACCATGTCCTGGTAAAGCCTGCCGACGCCTCCATCCGTGAAGAAGATCTGCTCTCCCTGCTCAAAGACACAGGGGCGACGGTCCGGAAAAAGATGCACGCCTCCGGCACCTGGCTGATCGCCTTTCCCCGGCCGGATCTGGACACTGTCCCGGAAATGGTGACCCGGCTCAGTGAGTTAAAAAAGATCCTGCGATACGCAGAACCCGACTTCATCATGAGCGCCAATGTGCTGCCCAATGATGCTTCTTTCAGCAATCTGTGGGGCATGCACAATACCGGGGCCAACAACGGCGTGGAAGATGCCGACATTGACGCCCCCGAGGCCTGGGACCTGACCACTGGCAGCCGCTCGGTCAGAGTGGCCGTGATTGATTCCGGCATTGACCACACCCACCCCGATCTGCAGGCCAACATGTGGACCAACCCTCATGAGATTCCCGGCAACGGCATCGATGATGACGGCAACGGTTTCATTGATGATGTCCGGGGCTGGAACTTCGTCAGCGACAATGCCAGCCCGCAGGATGACAACAGCCACGGCACCCACTGCGCCGGGACCATTGGCGCATTAGGCAACAACGGCAGCGGAGTCGCCGGAGTATGCTGGCAGGTTTCCCTGGTTGCCGTCAAGTTTCTCGATGCTTCCGGCAACGGGCCCAATTCGGATGCCGTGGAGGCCGTGTCTTATGCGACCTCCATCGGCGTCAACCTCACCTCCAATTCCTACAGCGGCAGCGCTTATTCCCAGGCCATGGTGGAAGCCATTGATGAAGCCCGGGATGCCGGAATTCTGTTCATCACCGTGGCCGGTAACAATGGATCGTATGTCGAATTTTACCCGGAGTATCCAGGCAACTATGCAAACACGAATCTGATTTCCGTCGCCGCCACCACCCGTGAGGATGGGCTGGCGGATTTTTCCAACTATGGGGATATCTCCACAGACCTTGCCGCACCTGGCCAGGATATCTACAGCACCATCCCAGGTGGCGGGTACGGCTATAAAAGCGGCACCTCCATGGCCTGCCCCCATGTTGCCGGAGCTTGCGCCCTGCTCATGGCACACCGGCCCGCGCTTACGCATCAAAACATTCGTGAGCTTATCCTCAAATCCGCCGATTCACTCCCTGCGCTCACAGGCAAGACCGTGACCGGCAGCCGGCTGAATCTGTTCAATGCCCTCATGGCCGCCGACGACATCCTCGTCACCC
This sequence comes from Prosthecobacter sp. SYSU 5D2, assembly GCF_039655865.1. Classification (NCBI taxonomy): domain Bacteria; kingdom Pseudomonadati; phylum Verrucomicrobiota; class Verrucomicrobiia; order Verrucomicrobiales; family Verrucomicrobiaceae; genus Prosthecobacter; species Prosthecobacter sp. SYSU 5D2. Next base: position 187,735 of record NZ_JBBYXL010000001.1, read on the forward strand.
CTGGCACCGGTTTCATTGCCACAGGCCCCTTTGTAGGTCCCTTCAGCCCGGCCAGCAAGACATATCTGGTTTCCAACGACACCCAGACCAGCGCCACCTGGACCGCCTCTTCCGACCGTCCTTGGGTCACTGCATTCCCCTTATCAGGCAGTCTGTCTGCGGGGGAGAGCATGAACCTGACCCTCACCCTCAACGAGCAGGCGGAAATCCTCCCTGCAGGCACTCACATCGCCAAGCTGACCGTGACCAATCCGGCAACCGGACGTTCCCAGATCCGCAACATCGCCCTGCAGGTGAATTCCATGCCCATCTATGTCTTTGATCTGGAAACAGACCCCGGCTGGCCGCGCGATGGCGAATGGGACTATGGCACTCCCCAGGGTGGCGGCGGCAACTCCTATGGCCGGGCAGATCCCAAAACTGCGGCCAGCGGCTCCAACGTTTTCGGGATCAATCTGGCGGGGGATTATTCCACGCAGGTCGGCCAGCCCCAACATCTCACCGCCGGTCCTTTTGACTTCACCGGGCATCGCAATGTCCTGTTGCGCTTCCACCGCTGGTTAAACTCCGACTACCCAAGCTGGGTCTGGGCAACCGTGGAAGTATCCAACAATGGAAACGACTGGCATCAGGTCTGGAACAACCACGGCGCACCCAGTGGCGAATCTGCTTGGACCCAGGTGGGATATGACATCTCCGCCTATGCCGACGGCCAGCCGGAGGTTTACATCCGCTGGGGGCATCACGTCGCCAGTTCCGGTGCCTACCCTTATTCGGGCTGGAACATTGATGACATCCAGCTTCTCGGCTCCCCGCTGGAGCAGATGACTCTGGAATTGCCGGAATCCCTGACGGAAGGCGGCAGTCCGGCCCAGGCACGTGTCACCATTTCCCCCGCACCCACGGAAAACCTCACCATCGCCCTGAGCTCCAACCGGCCCGGCGAGGAGCTCACCCTGCCTGCCAGCGTGATCATCGCCACCGGGCAGGAGGAGGCCACCTTTGACCTCACCCCGCTCCAGGATGCCCTGGCGGACGGCAGCCAGACCGTCACCATCACGGCCACCGCACCGGGCTACCCACCTGCTTCCAAAAACATTCAAGTGCATGATGATGAGCAGGCCCAGCTCACCCTCCATCTGCCGGCCAGCCTCCAGGAAGGCAGCGGTGAAATATTCAACCAGGCCTCCATCAGCCTCCCTGCCCCGGCCGCTGCGGACATCCTCATCAGCCTCCTTTCCAGCGATGTCACCGAGCTTCTCGTCCCTGCCAGCATCACCCTGCCTCAGGGGCAGCAAAGTGTGTCCCTGCCGCTCACTGTCCCGGATGATGTCATCATTGACGGTCAGCAAACGGTCACTGTCACCGCCACCGTCACCAACTGGCCTGTCGCACAGGCCAGCCTCACGATTGCAGATAATGAACCTCTTCACCTGACGGTCACCCTCCCTGACAAGCGCCTGGAGAGCGCGGGCTTGCTGCCTGAGGCAGGAACCGTCAGCACCTCCGGCATCCTCGCGGCTCCGCTCACGGTCAGTCTCCTGAGCAGTGATTCTTCCGAGCTGACCGTAGCCGCCAGCCTCGTGATTCCCGCTGGCAGTTCCACTGCCGGCTTTGATCTCCAGTTGGTGGATGATGATGTCAGTGATGGAGACCAAACCATCCAGGTGACGGTCAGCAGCCCCGGTTTCACCGAAGGTGCGGCCCTCATCGTGGTCGCAGACGATGAAGCACCCGCCCTGCCTGTCCTGCCCGTCCCGGCCAATGGTCAAAATCCAGTCCATCCAGGCAGCAGTCTGTCCTGGCAGTATGATCCCCACAGCGGCGGCATTCCGGAAAGTTACGAGATCTATTTCGGCACTGCACCAAGCCCCCAAGAACTTCTCGGCGTATCCGATGAGCCTCTCTGGGCCCTGCCCCTGCCAGGTCTTTCTTCGGCCACTACCTATTACTGGCGCGTCGTCGCCCGCCGTGGCAGCGCCAGCCGGCCTGGCCCGGTCTGGTCCTTCACCACGCCAGAGGTCGGTGCGCTGCATCATTTCATGTGGGATTCCACCCCTCCTGCGGTGGCCCTGGGCGTCCCCTTCCCTGTGCGTGTGACCGCCGTGGACGAGCATGACTTTGCCCTGGAGCGCTATGATTTGCGCACCCCGCTGAGCGCCCAGCTTTCCCAGCCGGAAACCGTCACCGGCACAGGCAGCTATCCCTGGCAGTATCCCCTGGCCACCAACTACCACGACGCCCGCAGCCAGAGCATCTATACCCCGGCAGAAATCGGCCCCGCAGGCCGGCTGACGGCCCTGGCCATTGAAGTGTCCAAACCCCCCGGACAGTCCCTCTCAGGCTTCACCGTGCGACTCCGCCACACCAGCAAGACCGACTATCTCAGCGGCGGTCTCACCTGGGAATCGGAGGATTGGACCACGGTTTATGCCGCTGACCAGACCCTCTCCGCCTACGGCTGGACATGGTTTGTTTTCACCACCCCGTTTGACTACGACGGCAGCAGCAACCTCATGGTGGACTTCAGTTACAACAACTCCAGCTTCAGCACCAACGGTGCCACCCGCACCACCATCATCAGCAACTACCGCACCCTCGCCTTCCGCAGTGACAGCACCTATGGAGATCCGCTCACCTGGTCCGGCGGCTACCCGGATGCCCTGGCCTACAACGGGCTGCCCAACCTCCGCCTGCAACGTGCTGACATCGCAGTACCTCTTACTCCGGAAATCAGCGGCACCTATGCCCATGCAAGCTGGACAGGACAGATCACCCTTCATGGCACGGGCGATGGCATCCGGCTGAAAGCTCATGATCCGGTCACACCTTCCATCCACGGCCTTTCCGCCCCGCTCAAGGTCGTGGAAGTGGAAGACTTCATCCTGGATCCGGAGCCTCCCTTCACAGGCGGCAGCACCAACCAGATCACCGGCCAGCCGCTTGGAGACGGCTATACCTATGAGATCCAGCGCGCCACTCAGGGGGACTTCAGTGATGCGGCTTCCAGCGGTTTCGTCGCATCACCGGCCCACCTTTTCACGAACCTCACGGACGGCCAGCTTTATCACTACCGGGGTCGCGCCCGCACCGGAGGTGCCCGGGGAAACTGGTCCGCCGTGGAGCGCTCCACGCAGGATGCCACTCCGCCAGCCATCACCTTTACCCAGGCCACGGGCAACCTCACCGCCCTCGCCTCAGTGGATCTCGCGGGGACGGGCACAGACCAGGTCAGCGGCATCAGCAGCATCCGGGTCAATGACATCATCAGCATTGCCGAAGATTCCTTTGCCGCCTGGAGCACTTCCGCCCTGCCGCTGATGGAAGGCATCAACACCTTCACGGTTACGGCCACCGACAAAGCGATTCCGCCCAATGTCAGCCAGGCCACCTGGGTCATCACCCGCATCTCCCAGCCTGAAGCGGACGGAGACCACAACGGCATGTCCTCCCTCCTGGAATACGCCTTTCACACGAATGGCAGTGCCCTGGGTGAAAAGTGGCCCTTCATCAGCGCAGAGAAACATCCCACCACGGATGCCACCCACCTCATCCTCAGCTACCACCGCCTGATCCACAACCCCGCCGGCCTAACCTACTCTGTCGAAACGAGCCCCGACATGGATGACTGGCAGCCTTTGGATGCACCGCCGGAAGTCCTGTCCGCCACTCCCGCTGCAGACGGCATGACGGAGCTTGTGAAGGTGCGCATCCATCCTGCCATCCACCTCCATCCCCGCCGCTTCGCTCGTGTGCGCGTGATCAATCCGGCGGAGTGAAAAAACCTAGTCAGCGCTTACTTTCCGCCAATCTTGTAAAGAGCCTTGTCCGTGCGCAGATAGAGCACGCCATCCACCGCCACCGGGCTGGCCATCAGCCCGCCGTCGAGACTGTTCTGCGCCAGAATTTTGAATTCCTTCGCCGCCGGGACCACGGTCACCACGCCTTCACGGCTGGAGAAATACAGTTTCCCGTCCGCAAGGATGGGGGACGCGCTGAACTTTCCACCTAACCGCTCGCGATACAAAGCCTCACCGGTCTGACAGTCCACACAGCTCACGATACCGCCATCATCCACATAAAACAGCAGCCCGTTGGCCAATACGGGCGAGCACATCTTGGGTGCGTTTTTGTTATTCCGCCAGGCCACCTCCGGCACTTCCAGACCTGCATACTTCAGCGCCATCACCTGGGACTTACCGAAGCAGGTGCTGAAATAAATCTGGCTTTCATCCGCCACCGGCCTCACTGACATGGAAAAGCCCAGCTCGCCATACGGCACTTTCCACAGCTCTTTGCCCGTCGCCGCTTCATAACCATAAATCCAGTCCGCCGCCGGGCTCACCACCACCGGCTTCCCGTTCATTTCCAGCACCAGCGGTGTTCCATAGGCTTTGCGCTGCTGCGGATTCTCCCGCATCTCTCCTGTCCGCGCGGTTTTCCAAACGAGCTTGCCATTCTCTTTATCAAAGGCCGCGATGAACTGCTGGTCGCTGCCGTCGAAATGAATGACCAGCAGCTTTTCCCAAACCACCGGCGTGGAGCCCGGACCGTTCTCATGCATGATCTGCAGTTCCTGGTTCTTCCACAGCACCTCATGGGTCACCGTATCCAGACAGGCCGTGCCAAAGCTGCCGAAATGCGCATAGAGGCGGCCTTCTTCAATGATCGGGCTTGGCGAGGCATAACTGTTGAGCTGATGCACCCACTGCGGCTCCTTCACATTCAGCAGCTCCACTTCCTGCAAAATCTTGCCGCTGGCCCGGTCCACACACACCGCCCGCAGGCTCACGGATTCCAGCACCGTCACCGGCTGGTCACCCGTGTTGTTTTTCAGCCGCTTCTCAGCCTCCTCCGCACTCGCTGCTTTTTCAATCGCCGTGGTCAGCCATATTTGCTCGCCCCAGATCACCGGGGTGGAATGGCCACGTCCGGGCAGTTCCGTTTTCCAGGCCACCCCGCTCGTTTCGCTCCAGGTTTCCGGCAGGGATTTTGCCGCACTGATCCCCTGCCCACCCACCCCGCGCCATTCGGGCCAGTTTTCAGCAGCAGCAAAAGAAACCGTGAAGAAGAAGAGAAGGAGGGGAAGTCGCATCATGATCAGCCCCTAACAACGCACGTTCTTCTGCGCAACTGTCTTCCAGACTGGACAGAATCTTCACCCCTGCCCTAGGCTGGCCCTATGTTTGGGAAAAGTACGCTTCTTGCCGCCCTCGCCGCCTCCGTTCTGACGCTGCCAGCCCAGGATATCACTGAATACGTGGACATCCGCCCCGGCACCCTCCCCATCCTGCTGACCGTGCCGCATGGCGGAGACCTGAAACCGGAGAGCATCCTGGCCCGCCGCTACGGAGTGACCACCAAGGATGCCAACACGGCAGAACTCAGCCTCATGATCATTGAGGAAATGCAGCAGCAGTTTGGCGGTGCTCCCCATGCCATCATCTGCCGCCTTCACCGGTCCAAGGTGGATTGCAACCGCGAGCTGGCCGAGGCCACCCAGGGAGACCCCATTGCCACAGCGGCATGGCAGAGATTCCATGGAGCCGCCACCGAGATCCGAAAGCAGATCACCCAAAGATTTGGCAGCGGCCTGACCCTCGATCTTCACGGCCACCGCCATGTAGATCCCCGTGTGGAACTCGGCTACCTCATCCCCGGCACCCAGCTCAATAACAGTGATGCAGCCCTGAACACCGATGGGAGATTCAAGTCCATGTCCAGCATCCATGAGCTGGCGCGGCGTTCCCCCCTGAACTTTGCCGAGCTGCTTCGCGGTCCCCAAAGTCTCGGCGCACTGCTGGAAGCCCGCGACTATCATTCCATTCCCAGCCCATCCAAACCCTCTCCAGGCACCGCCATTTACTTCAGCGGCTCTTACACCATCCTCGCCCATGGTTCACGGGACAGCGGCAGCATCAGCGCCATCCAGATCGAATGCCCGTGGGAGGGAGTGCGCGATACGGAGGCCAACCAGCGGAGCTTTGCCAAAGCTTTCACCGCAGCCGTCGGTGAATACTTCGGGCTTCACTTCCAGTATCCCCTTGGACCGGTGAAAAAATAAGCCGCCGCCGGCTTCAAGATGCACCGTGTACGATCATGCCCCGAAAGGCGCTGCTGCTCATCATCGGCTGCAGGAGATTCATGGCTGCCCGCAGTTTGGCCGGATTGGAGACACTGGGATTGTTCACGATCAGAACATCCGTGGCCAGCGGTGCCAGGGGAGCCACATCGGCAAAGTTTTTCAGAATCGGGCCGCCATCCAGGATGATCCAGTCCACCTGCTGCCGCGCCCGGTCAATCCAGGACCGGTAGCCGTCCAGGAGTTCATTCGTTGCATAGGCGGGCAGATCGTGCGCCGGCAGCAAAAACAGGTTGGTCTTTCCATAGCGCAATGATTCCAGATCATGCGCCCAGGAGCTGTGATGCGAGGCATGCGGGAACCACTGGTGCAGGGTTGGAGACACCGCATTGCACTCCATCATGAAAACACTGCGGCCCTGATGACAAAAGGCCGCCGCCAGCGCCGCAGCGGAGAGCGTCTTGCCCTCACCAGCCTCGGCACTCGTCAGGAGAATGATGCCGCCCATGCCGCTGCGCTTCAGCGCCTGCATTTCAAGCGTGGTCGTCAGTTGGGAAAGCGCTCCCGCCGCGCCATGCGGCTCCGGTTGTAAAAGCTGTCCCAGCATCGTTTCCGGATTGCCATGGCCAATCAATGGCAGCCGTGCCACCACGGGTGCCTGGTTGGGCGCCTGCATCACCAGCGGTGATGGCTCGGGAGCGGCTGCGGCGGCGCCAAACAAAGATGTCCTGACCTGAGCCTGTGCCTGGGGCAGGGTGGAAGGCTGGATAGAGGGCAAGTTGACTGGAGCCGGGCCGAGCGGTCGTGTGTGCCCGGTGGGAATGTGCGGCACCTCTTTGACCGACGGAATGTTGGCTGAGGGTGAACCGTTCTGCCGGATTAATTTCAGGACATGATCGTCAAACAATCCCCAGCCCACCGGCAGGCCCAGAAAAAAGCACACGAAAATGATCAGGCTGGCGACGGCGGCAACAGGCTTGTTAGGTTTCACCGGCTTGTCGGGAGTGCTCGCAATATCTGAAAGGCTCAGGGCCCCGCTGTCTTTGAAATTACCGGTCACTTCCGCCTGGTTCAGGCGCTTGACGATGGTCTGGTACATCTCCCGGTCAGCCGCCACCTGGTCGCTCAACATTTTTTGCTGCACATTTTTACCGCTCTGGTCCAGCACGTCGCCCCGGGAAGCCTGGAGCTGTTTTTGAAAATCGGCGATCTGTCTTTCCTGGTTGGCCACTTCCGCCTCTGCCATCGTCACGACCGCCATCGCCGCCTGGTCCAAAGCTCTCCGCGAGGATTCGATGCGCCCGGCCAGCGCGATCATTTGCGGGTGCCTGCGCCCGCACAGCGGCTCCAGCGCTTTGCGCTCCGCCATGGCCGCATCCATTTCCTTGCGGTTAAAGGCCACATCCGGATTGTCCGCCACCAGCCGTACCTCCAGCAGGTCACGCCCCGCCTGCTGGGTGGCACGGATGCTCTGCACATCACTCTTGGCCTTGGCCAGGGCGATCTCGGCATTCGTGATCGCGGTCATGAGCTGGCGCACCTTGTCACCGCCTACATCCTGCGCGGCATCCGCCTGCATCAGGTTTTCGCTCTTGCTGTAGGCGGCCAGTTCCCGCTCGCTGACCTCCAGGCGTTTTCTCAGTTCATCCGCTTTGGTTTGCAGATAGTCGCGCTCGCTCTGCGTCTGCCCGCTCTCCTGCTCGCCAAAGAAACGGATGTATTCCTGGGCGAAGCCGTTGGCGATGTCCGCCGCCATCTTCGGGTCCCGGTTGCGCACCAGGATCCGTAGAATGTGGGATTCCTTCTGCGGCTCCACCCGCACCCATTCGTCTATGCTCTCCGCGAAGACATCCATCGGGGGAGCTGGTTTGGACGGCTCATACATGCCCACCATCTTCAGCAACTGGTCCTTCCGTCCCAGGGTACTCAGTTCATCCGCAATGAAGACATCCCGCTGCACCGGATCAAAGTGGTCATAAAAATAGTCCACAAAGCGGCGGGATTTCAGCTCCGTGAGATGGTTATTGATGAGCTGCGGAGCGCTCAGCTCCGTCACTCCCTGGCGGCCCATCTCATTGAAGTTAAAGACATTCGTGTCCTGGAGCCGCAGCCGCAGCTTGGCCTCCGATTCATACACATTGGCACCCATGCCCAGCAGATAAAAAACCGCGGCGGCGGCAGGCAGCGCCAGCAGGAACCCCAGCAGACCAAACCTCTTCAAATACCCGATCAGGTCTGCCACGCTGATCACTGACTCACTAAAGTGCGGTCTCGGCGTGGAGAGGTAGGGATTGGTATCCACCTGCGGCAGTGAGAGCGGAGCCCCCACTTGCGAAGGCGCCAGCGGCACCAGCCCATGCTGCCCCGCGCCCCCGCCTGGCTGGGCGCGGTGAGGATCAAAGGTGAGCTGGTAGGACATGATTATCGGCAAATAATTATAAGTACCATCATGCACCTGCCCCCTGGGAGCAAGCAGCAGACTCAAAAGAATGGTCCGTTTTACCCCCTTTCTGCGCGATTCCCATCGCCCGCAGGATGATGCCATTGACGATCTTCACATCAAAGACCTCTTCCGCCAGCCTCCGGCTAGCCAGGCCCATCACGGCAATCTGCGCCGGATTCTCCAGGAAAAACTCCATCGCCCGTGCCACGGCGTCAGCATCGCGCGTCGGCACCAGGAAACCGTTTTTTCCCTCCGGCACACATTCCCGCGCCCCCACCGAATCCGTCGTGATCATCGCCCTTCCGGTCGAAAGCGCCTCCAGGGAGGCATGCGGCACCCCTTCCCGGTACCACGTCGGCAGGCAGAAGACATGCATCCCTTTCAGCAGCGCCGGAACATCCCGCACCATGCCGTGATGAATCAAAATGCCTTCCTTCACCCAGGCCTCCACTTCCGCCTCAGGCACCCGGTTGGGATTCGGATCAAACGGCCCCACCAGATGAAATTCCGCCAGCGGATACCGTGCTTTGATTTTCCTCGCCGCCTCCGCAAAGACACAGACGCCTTTGCTGATCAGCAGACGGCTGACCAGCACGAAGCGGATGCGCCCCGCCGCGATGTCAGCATCCCCTTCCAGCGGCACATGCGGATATTCCTCCAGGTTCACCCCGGAGCCTGCCGTCACATGCACCGGCACCCCCTTGGGCAGCATTCGCAGTTCCGTAAAAAGCTGCACATCATCCCGGTTCTGCATGAAAATGACATCCGCCCTTTGGAGGGCAAAGCGGTGCAGTGCCTTGGATGCCCACTGTACAAGTGACTGCTTCAATGTCTCCGGCTTCACAAAGGTAAAGCCCAGCCCCGGCAGCAGCGCATACACCTTGGGGACACCCGCCAGCCGGGCCACCACACAGCCATAGACCACCGACTTGATTGTGTAGGCAAACAACGCATCCGGCTTTTCTCTTTTGAACAGACGGAACATGTCCAGCCAGGTGATCCAGTCCTTGGCCAGGTTCACCTGGCTGCGCACCATCCGGATGGCCTCGTGCCGCACGCCTGCCGCTGCCAGGTATTCCCGCACATGCGGATAATCCTCCGCTGCGGAGGTGACGACCTCGCACCCGCTCGCGGCCATGTCGCGAATCAGATCTCCGCGATGATAGACCAGCGTATTGGCATCTGCAGTGAGGACGACGACTTTCATTCAATAGAAGATGGGTTCGGGCTGCGCAGCAGCAGGCGTTTCAGATGGCGTACCGAGCGGAAAGCCGAGGCCCGCATGCTCTCAGACCGGTAGCCTTCCAGGTCCATCACATAGCGGACCGAGGGTGCCCAGTCGGATTTATACCGGTAGGTGCCCGGCAGCATGTCAAATATCCGCATGCCCCGTGCCAGACAGCCTTCAAGTGCCCAGCGCAGGCTCAGATGACCCATCGAAAAGCGCGAATAACCGGCATCCCAGCCCATCTGGTAAAAGAAAAATTCATCTCTTTCCACGAAGCCGTAAATGCCTCCCACCATCTGCCGGTCTAACGAAATATAGGGCAAAAGCGCCCGGCCGCTGGCCAGCCATTTCACCCCCAGCCGGCGGTGGAACCTCCAGCTTCGCGGCGTGATGAATGTGCTCACCCCCTCTGGGAAATGCTGTCGGTGCAGAGCGGCAAATTCATCCAGGCGGGAGGCCGCCTCCTCTGCCGTTACCAGGGATTCAATCACCTGGTGATCGGCCCGCAGCATCTCCCCGGCACGCTGGAGCTTCCGCCGCTGCCTGCCTGGCAGACGCCGCTCAAAATCTGCCCAACCGCCCGCCAGCTGGATGATGGTGCAACTCGTACGGATGACGACGCCCGATTCCACCGCGCAGGCCTTCAGTGCGGCTGACACATGCGCATGGTTAGGCGATTCCTCCGGCAGCTTGTTCAGCCACACCGTCTCCCACTCCTCACGCAGCAAGGCAAAGGCTTCACATAATTGAGGAGTCATTTCATCCTCGTTTCCGGCAGGCACCAGAAAGTCCATTCGCTCCCCTCGGGCCTCCCCCAGACCACCCAGGAAACCCAGATGCCGCAGGTGTTTGCGCATGCCGGTTTTTTCCCGGCCGATCATGAGCGGAGCGATTGCCACCGGCAACGCGGCGTCATTCCGCAAGACCGCAATCGTCAGTTCAAAGTCCGCTCCAAACTCCTCCCACCACAGCCGCACCCAGTCCCAGCGCATGAATGGCGTACAGGTGGCGCTGCAATCCAGCAGGGCGTCCCACACCGGTTCCAGTGCGGCGAAGCCCGCTTCATCTCTGACGATGTCCAGCCTCATTGGGCTCCTCCTTTGGCCACGATCAGCGCCGCCAGCTTGCTCCTCGCCTCATAGAGCTTGGCCATGTCATCTTCCCAGTCGCCAAAACCGCGCGCAAACGTCGCCGCCAGTTCCATGGCCTCCTTTTCCAGGCCCATGTCCTTGGCCAGCATCAGGTAATCATAATCCTCGGCCATTTCCCGCAGCCACTTCAGCCGGATGCTGGCCACCGGCATGTGCGCGCCGTGGCGTTCTTGCGTGGCCGGATAGATGTAGCTGCCATCCCCGTTATAGATGCCGCCGCCGGGGTGATGAAACGAACCTGCATCCTCCCAGACATCCACACCGGGACTGGCGAACAGCGTGTCCCAATAGGTCAGACCGGTGATCCCATGCCGGGGCATCACCCAGGCCAGCACGCGATGGTTCATGGCCGGGTAGTCCAGGCACCACACGGGCGGATTCCCCTCCTTCAGCGTTTCCGGACTTCCCTTCGCAGCCATCCACTCATCCGGCATCTGCACCAGCGCTGCATAGCACCAGACTTCATCCCCAACCGCCAGCCGGCGCGCGATGTCACGCTTGCCATCAGGAGATTCCATGTCTTTCCAAACATCTGAAAAATGCGGCACCCAAATGTCCACATTTCCATCCAGCCGTCCCCACCACCAGTCGTCAGGTGTCGGCTGCTCCGTGATCAGCAGGGGGATGCGCACCTTGTGCACGGCCTCCGCTTCATTGAAAAAGTCTCCCCATCGCCGCACCCTGGCGTAGGCCTCGTTGTCATTCGGTTCATCCAGCGAGCCCATGATCACATATCCGCGGGATTCCATGCGCAGCTTTTGCATGATCTTCATCCAGTCCGCCACATAGCGCAGCGCCGCCTGCCGGTCCTTTCCCAAAGGATCCTGAAAAGGCCACTGAGGCCAGATGGGCAGGGCCAGGGTGCTCACATGCCGGTGCAGCAGGTGCTTGCGCATGGCAGCCTCCACCTTGCTTTCATCCAGCTTTCCAGTATCCGGCTCCGGATAGGTGGAATACATCTGGTCAATGCTCATCCGGTGCCTGGCCAGCAGGTCCGCATATTCATCCAGAAGCAGCCTCAGCTCCGGCTCCGGCGGCACCTGGTCACGGTCAAATCCGTGCACTTCCGCAATCCGCCGCCAGCCGGTCATGATGGACGTCCTCAGCCTGGGCACCACCGGCATGTCAAAGTCCAGCACCGTCACGATAAACTGCCGGGTCGCCAGGAAAACACGCCCGGGCCCCAGCACACGGACCTCCCCTTTATAGACACCGGGCTTGGTTCCATAAGGAACAAAGACATCCACCCAGTAGGGCTGGTTGATGGACTCTTCCTTGGGCAGCTCCGGCCACGGAAAGTCCGACGGCACCAGGGCATCTGCATACTCCCCGGCAGGCAGAGGAGCCTTCAAGGTGGATTTTGTCACTTTGACATAATGCTCCCGCAGTACCGAGGGTGCCGGGATGCGACCCTTGTCAGGTCCTGTCAGGCCGGTCGCCTCCACCGTGGCCTCTTTCACTTCCTCCGGCGTGCCGGACACGACGATTTGCATCGCCTCCCATTCCCCACGCGCGGCTTGCAGTGACATCATCTGCGTCATGGGCTGCGCCCCCAGCCTGGGCACGCGCGTCATGGCATCCGCCAGGGAGACCTCCAGTTCTGCCTGCACCGCCGGGGCCGCAGCCATCAGCAGCAGCAGAATAAGGCGGCCTCTCCTCATGCCTCCAGCACCTCCTTGTAAACCTGCTCATATGCCCGTGCGGCCACACCGATGTCAAACCGCTGCACCGCCTGGGCGCGCAGAGCCTTTGCATTTACGGGCCGGTCCAGCATCTCCTCCCAGGCTTTTTCCAAAGCCTCCGCATCCCGCACCGGAACCACCTGGCCTACGCCCTCCAGCAGGCGGGCGCAGTCTCCCACATCTGTTGTCACGCAAGGCACCCCGCAGGAAAGCGCCTCCATTACGGTCATCGGGCAGGCCTCCGTCCGTGAGGACAGGGAAAAAACATCCATGGCCGGATAGGCCCGCTCCGGGTCCGCACGGAAAGGCGTGAAGTGCACCTGGCTGCGATGCGGCATCACTGAAAGAGCGGCGCGTGCGCAGTCATCCAGATCCCACTCCTCCACCCCGCATAACCAAAAGTGCGTTTCCGGCTTGCGGGCCTGCAACAGCGCCGCCGCACGCAGCCAGGTGGAAAGGTTTTTCATCTCATGAAAACGCCCGATGTAGCCCACCAGCTTCGCTCCTTCCGGCACCCGCAGCTCCTTCCTCACCGCCTTGCGGGCGGCGGCATCCGGCACAAAGCGGGAGGTGTCAATGCCGTTGGGCACCCAGGTCATCGCATCCTGCGGATAGCCCATGGGCAGATGGTCCTTCATCGCTGCGGCGGAGCAGGAGACAATGCGGGTAGGCACCACCCGCGAGCTGCCGCCGACCATCCAGCGGAACAGCGCCATTTTTAAATCGCTGTCCCCAGGGCTCCGGTGCACCTCCCGGCAGTGGATGCCCCACACCACGTTCTTCACTCCCGCCAGCCGTGCACACCAGCCGCCCACAAAGTCCGCATAGTGCATCCAGGTCTGCATCACGTCCGGCTTGATCTCCCGCAGCAGTTTCATGAGCCGGACCACGGTGCGCGGCCGCAGAAAAGCCGTCGCCTCCAGGTCATGCACCACCGCCCCGGCAGCCTCCAGCCTGGACACCGCCTCAGGCCAGGCCCTGCCGTCCAGCACGATCACCACCGTCTTCCACTGGCGGCCGTCCATCGCGCTGACCAGGTTTCCCAGCATCGCCTCGGCACCTCCGCCGCCGGGCGTGGCGATGAAATGCACCACCGTTTTTCTTTTCTTGAGGTCAAACTCCCCCGCACGTCCGGGCCAGAATTTTTTACCCAGTGCCGTCGCCATCTGGCTGGCGGTGTGAAGTCCTTGACCGGCCCCATGCAGGCTGGCTTCCGTCCAGGTGGACAGTCTGGCCAGCCAGGCATATTTATTTTTCAGGATCGCATTCATGCAGCAGCTCCTCTCCATTTTTTGATCAGTTCAAAAGCTCCGGAAACCGTGGCTTCCGCCTCCCAGACAGATGACGGGGATCCATACCTCGGCATCGCCAGCGGCGGCTGAGCCGCAGAGGCCCGTCCGCTCATCATCGTCCAGGCAGATTCAAACCCTGCCTCAGCCAGCAGGCGCAGGGTTTCCTCCGTAAAATCATCCGCCCCCCCGTTGGGAAAGGCAAAGAGCTTAGGCTCTGTGCCCAGCTCCACCCTCATCCGCTCACGGCAGGTCATGATCTCCCGGCGCTGCTTTTCCACCGTGCAGCGGGCCAGGATGGGGTGCGTGTGAGTATGCCCGCCGAAGTCCACCAGGCCACTTTCCTGCATTTCGCGCGCCTGCCCCCAGCTCATCGGCCGCATCACCGGCGGCAGCTCTTCGGCCAGCGGCATTCCTGGCACTTTTTCCAGCAGCCGCCGCAGAGCTGCCCGCATTTCCTCATCCGGCAGTGTTTTAAAGTGGGCCAGTGTTTCGGAAAGCGAGGCCCCGGAGTCCAGAGCGGCCCCTTTTCCCATGGCCAGATCCACCTGCTGAAACCACAGCGGAACATCTCTGTCCAGAAAGCCCGTGGTCAGAAAAATCGTCGCCGGAAGCCCGAATTCCTTCAATACAGGCAGCCCAAGTTCATGATTGGAAGCATACCCGTCATCAAAGGTGATCGCCACGGCCCCAGCCGGAAGCTTTTCTCCACGGGCGAGCCATTCCGCCATTTCCTGCAGTTTCATGACCTCATACTTCCCAGCCAGGTGCTCACAAAGGCTGCGGAAGGTGCTCACCGGCAAATGCAGCGCTTCATCCCCTACCCCAGCTTCCACAGCATCTGCCCGCAGCCCATGAAAGGCCAGCACCGCCCCCTCTCCCGCCAGTTGTGATCTGCCCAGCCCAGCGACGCCACTGAGCACCAACGCCGCTGATTTAGCGGCCCGGCCTGCTCGGCTCAGAGTGGAGGGCAGAAAGGACATTATTTTCCAAAATTACCATAAAATTATCAAATTTTAGCTAATAATCAACAAATTCTCATTATTTTCCTTTTTTGAGCCGCACCGATGCCCGCAAATCCTAAAAAAACAGTCGTCCCGATCTTTCGCTCTTTGCCATTTCGGTTCTCGCACCTCCAAAAAGAAATCCATCCCTTTCACCAGCGTGATTGACACTCAACGCTAAAATCCTCTAGTTTGATTATTCTCATAAAAATTTCCGCGAACCCCCCGCCGCATGTATTCAAACGAAGAGTATCTCCTGGAACTGCTGACTGAGTCAGGCCTCCTTACCGACCATGACATCCAAAAGGCCAAAACGAGCAAAAAGGCCAACGAGACTCTTTTAGTCTGTCTCATCAAAACGGGCGTCATCAGCGACGAGCAGGTCGCCCAGACCGTGGCTGTCAACTCCGGTATGGAGTATGTGGACCTGCATGGATTTGAAGCCAGCCCGGCTCTGAAAACCCTGGTCAGCAAGGACATCGCCAAAAAATACAAAGTCTGCCCGATCGGCATGAATGGCAGCACCCTGCAGGTTGCCATCACCGATCCTTATGACTTTGAGACCCTGGACGCACTGCCGCACGTCCTGCAGCCGGACATTGAATACTTCTGCTCCACCCCGGCCCTGATCTCCCTCCTGCAGACCAATATTTACGGCAATGACTTCAATGAGCAGCCTCTGCCTCCCGGCGCAGGAGAAGGCGATGCGCCCGTCATCAAGCTGGTGACCAACATCCTGATGGAGGCCTTCAAAAACGGCGCTTCCGACATCCACATCGAGCCGCTTGAAAAAGATGTCCGCGTCCGCCTTCGCATTGACGGTGTGCTGCACGATGTGGAGCACCATCCAAAAAGGCTCCATTCTTCCATCATTGCCCGCATCAAGATCCTGTGCGGCTCCATGAGCATTGATGAAAAACGCATCCCGCAGGATGGACGCCTTCAAATGGCCTTTAATGACAAGGAACTGGACATGCGTGTTTCCATCATCCCCACCAACAACGGGGAGAGCATCGTCATGCGTGTTCTGGACAAAGGCAGCCTCCGTCTGGGCCTGTCAGATCTGGGCTTCCTTTCGGATGACCAGGACACCTTTGAAAAGCTTATTACGCTGCCGGATGGCATTGTCATGGTCACCGGTCCGACCGGGTCAGGAAAGACCACCACACTCTATGCCTGTCTGAACTTCATCAACCGGCCGGACCGCAAGATCATTACCGTGGAAGACCCGGTGGAATACGAGCTTGCAGGTATCAACCAGGTGGGGGTCCGCGAGGATGTCGGCATGAGTTTTGGCGCCGCCCTGAAAGCGATCCTTCGTCAGGCGCCCAACATCATCATGATCGGGGAAATCCGAGACCTGGAGACCGCCTCCATCGCCATCAACGCCTCTCTCACGGGTCACCTTGTCTTCAGTACATTGCACACCAACGACGCCCCCAGCTCGGTCGCCCGTCTTGCAGACATCGGCGTGAAGCCCTTCCTCATCGCCTCCGCAGTCCGCGGCATCCTGGCCCAGCGTCTGGTCCGCAAGCTTTGCAACGAATGCAAGCAGCCCACCGGGCTGAGCGAGCGCGAACTGCGCAACCTGGGGCTGGAGGCCAGCCAGCTCTTCAATGCCAAAATCATGGGCAACAAAGGCTGCAACAAGTGCCGCCAGTCCGGCTTCAAGGGACGAATGGTCATTGATGAAATCTTCAAAATTGATGATGAGGTCCGCAACATGATCAACCAGCAGCTCTCCACCCCGCAGATCCGCAAACGCGCAAGAGAGCTCGGCATGCGCACCCTGCGTGAAGACGGCGTCCGCAAAGTGCTGGCTGGCATGACCACTGCCGAAGAGGTCATCGAGGCCACCATGGCTGACGCTGACTGATGCTGCTGCGCCAACGAATTTAAATCTCCAGAACGACTACTCCCCCCCCTTTATGACAGCCCAGAATGTGGTAGATATGCTCGAAGCCCGTGGCGTGATTGACAACGGCCAGGCTTATGACATCACCCAGGATGCCGTTCACAACGGCAAGGAAATCCTCCAGGTGGTGCTCGACTATGGCATCTTTGCCAGCGAAGACGAATTTTGGGCCATGGTGGCCGAAGAGCTTGGCGCTGACCATTTTGACCTGACTGAATTTGAGCCGCCCCCTTCCGTCATCGGACTGATTCCCGCCGGTATGGCCCGCCTTTATGGTGCCTTTCCCGTCACTTTGGACGGCCGCGGACTTCATGTGGCCTTTACCGATCCGCTGAACCCCCAGCTTGCCGAAGACCTCCGCTTCGGCATTGACAAGATCATTGTCCCCGTCGTCGCCCGTCGCAGCCAGGTCCAGAACCTCATAGACAAACATTACGGCACCGCCGCCCCGAGCATTGATGAAATCTTCGGCAGCATGAAGGACGCCGGGAAGAACACCCCGGAGATGGAGGCCAACTCGGCCCCCATCGTGAAGTTCGTGGACCTGGTCATGACCCAGGCCATCAAAGAACGCGCTTCGGACATTCACTTCGAGCCCTTTGAGCACGAATTCAAAATCCGCTACCGTGTGGATGGCGCCCTGTATGAAATGGCCCCGCCGCCAGTGCACCTGGCCGCGAGCGTCATCTCCCGCATCAAGGTCATGTCCAGCATGAACATTGCGGAGCGAAGAATTCCCCAGGACGGACGCATCATGACCTCCGTCAACGGCCAGGCCATTGACATGCGTGTCAGCTCCCTGCCCACCCAGCATGGTGAATCCGTCGTGCTTCGTGTTCTTGACCGCAGCTCGGTCAACCTGGATCTCGAGCACCTGGGCATGACGCCTTACCTGTTTGATTACATCACGGACACAATCAACAAGCCTAACGGCATCTTTATCGTCACAGGCCCCACAGGTGCCGGCAAGACTACCACTCTGTACGCCTGCCTGCGCCGCATCAATACGGTGGACACCAAACTGATCACCGCGGAAGACCCGGTCGAATACGAGCTCGATGGCATCATGCAGGTGCCGATCAATGACGCGGTGGGACTGACCTTTGCCAAAGCGCTGCGCGCCTTCCTCCGTCAGGATCCCGACCGTATCATGGTGGGAGAAATGCGTGACAAGGAGACGGCACAGATCGCCATCCAGGCCTCACTGACCGGACACTTGGTGCTCAGCACGCTGCACACCAACGACTCCGCCGGGGCCATCACCCGTCTTGTGGACATGGGGGTGGAACCCTTCCTGGTCTCCGCCACGCTGGAAGGTGTCCTCGCCCAGCGTCTGCTGCGTACCGTCTGCAAAAGCTGCCGCACTCCTTACGAGCCCAGCCTCTCCATTCTGAACCAGCTCAACCTCAGCCAGTCTGACATTGGTGATAAAATGTTCTATACCGGCAACGGCTGTTCCAAATGCGGAGGCAGCGGCTACAAAGGACGCAAAGGCCTCTACGAACTGCTGGACGTCACCGACCCGATCCGTGAGCTCATCACCCAGCGTGCCGCGACCCTTGTCCTCAAGCAAAAGGCCATCGAGCTCGGCATGCAGACGCTGCGCGATGACGGCCTCAGAAACATCTATGATGGCGAGACCACCATTGAAGAAGTCTTGAAATACACGTGATCCAAATGTCCAAAAATAATGCATTGTCATCATTGGCTGCATTTATTTGTTGGACATTCTCCCATCCGACCCGGTAATCTCAAAATCGTTCCAGAACCCCCGCAGCGCCCACTTTTCTATGCCGAAGTTCCACTACATCGCCCTTGACCAAAACGGGCAAGAAGTCGCCGGTGAACTTGATGCCTCCACTGAAGCCGAGGCCATCAATCTCCTCCGCCAAAGCCAGCTTTATCCCACCCAGGTCGCCCAGGAGGGCAAAGGCGATGCGGCAGTCAAAAAACGCGCCAAGGCCACCACTTCTGCGCAAGGAAAAGGTAAAACCGCCAAAGCGGGAGCCAATTCGAAGATCAAGGCCAAGGTGCTGATGATCTTCACACGACAGCTTGCCACCCTCATTGATTCAGGTCTGCCCCTGCTGCGCGGTCTGACCGTATTGGCCCGCCAGGAGCCCAATCCGATCATGAAGAGCACGGTGACCACCATTGCCGAAAACGTGCAGACCGGCAGCACCTTCTCGGAGACACTTTCGCAATACCCGAAAATCTTTAACAAGCTTTACATCAACATGGTGAAGGCCGGTGAGTTGGGCGGGGTGCTGGAAATCGTCCTCAACCGTCTTGCCGAATATCAGGAGAAGGCCCAGAAGCTGAAGAACAAGGTCGTGGCGGCGATGGTTTACCCCATTATCGTCATGGTCATTGCCATTCTGATCATGGTCTTCCTCATGCTGGTCATCGTCCCCCGTTTCGAAAAAATCTTCGAAGACATGCTGGGATCCGCCGACAAGCTCCCCGGCCTGACCAAGCTCGTCATTGGCTTCAGCCGCTGGATGCAGGGCAACTTCCTTTACCTCGTCATTGCCGGAGTCGTGATCACGGTAGCCTTTAGGCTCTATGCCTCCACGGTCAAAGGCCGTCGTGTCATTGACCAGCTCAAGCTTAAGATGCCGCTCTTTGGTGACGTCCAGCGCAAGACGGCCATCTCCCGTTTCAGCCGTACCCTCGGCACCCTCGTCACCTCCGGTGTTCCCATCCTTCAGGCCCTCAACATCACCCGTGAAACCGCCGGCAACGTCGTCATCTCTGACGCCATCACCAAGGTGCATGATGCCGTCAAAGAAGGTGAATCCATGGTGGCCCCGCTGGAGGCCAGCAACGTCTTCCCCCCCATGGTGATTTCCATGGTGGACGTTGGTGAAGAAACGGGCCAGCTCCCTGAGATGCTGCTCAAAATCGCCGATGTGTATGAGGACGAAGTGGACAACGCCGTTTCCGCCCTCACCTCCATGCTGGAGCCCCTCATGATTGTGCTTCTTGCGGTGGTCGTCGGCGTGATCGTCATGGCCCTCTTCCTTCCGCTCATCGAGGTGATCAAAGGCCTCAGTGGCGGTGCATAGAAATCCCTGCAATCCCCCCCACGCTATGAAAAGTCAGTTCCGGAAGGCTTCCCGCCCAGGCTTCACCATTGTGGAGCTCCTCATTGTCATCACCATCATTGCCCTGCTCTTCGCTCTCACCGTCGGTGGATTCACCTTCGCCCAGAGATCCGCAGCCCGCAGCCGCACCACCGTGGCCATGAATGCCATGAAAAGTGCTCTTGAGCGCTACCGGAATGAATTTGGCGAATATCCTGCCCCTCAAAATCCGCAGGACAGCATCGCCATTGCAGACAAGACCTATGAAGTGGGCTCCGCCGCCATGCTTTACCAGGCTTTGAGCGGCGACGGTTATGACAACATCGTCATCGCCCAGGGTTCACCCTCCGCCGGAGAGCCCAATTCCAACGGCTCCCTGGAACCGGAAGAATCCAAAAACGTCATGCTCACCGACATGCCGAAGGAAATGTGGATTGAGCGGGATGGACGGTATTTCATGGCAGACGGTTTTGGCAAACCTTTCCAGTATGTCAAAGCCGTGCCCGCCGCCGGTGACCAGTCCCCGGTGACCATCAACTCCACCTATGACCTCTGGTCCTATGGCGAAGACGATGTGAACATCACCGCCCGTTCCGTGGACACCCTGACCCCTGGCCCGATCAAGGACGCCAGCCAGAAGTGGATCAAGAACTGGTGATTGTTTGAAGCCTCCTTCTGGAGGCTACGTCATTTTCAGACGGATTAAAGTCAGAGCATTGGCAGGAATCGAAATCGTAGCTGGCGGGACATAACTATCTCTACTCCCGCTATGAAGGGTCACATCAAGAGAGCTGCCAGTCCGGGTGGGACCGTTCTCAAGCTTCTCGTCGTTGTCGCGGTCATTGCTCTGCTCTTCATATTCGGCTCTGGTGGTTGGATCGTCACGGGCACATCGGCAGAGCTTAGCCGCACCAGGGTTGCAATGAATGCCATGAAAAGCGCCCTTGAGGGCTACCACAATGAGTTTGGCGCATATCCAACCCCCAAAAATCCGCAGGACACCATCACAATTGATGGCAAAAGCTACCTGGTGGGTGCCGCCACCATGCTATACCAGGCACTCAGCGGCGACGGTTCTGACAACATTCTGAATGCACCCGGTTCCCGGTCCGCCGGACAGGCCTCTTCAAATGGAAAACTGGAATCCGAGGAGGTTACAAACGTCAGGCTCGTTGACATGCCCAGGGAAATGTGGATGGAGCGCGACGGACGTTACTTCATGGTGGACGGTTTCGGCAGGCCCTTCCAATACGTCCAAGCCGAACCGCCCGTCGGCGGCAGTTCCCCACGGACCATCAATTCCACCCATGACCTCTGGTCGTACGGTGAAGACGATGTGAACATAACCGCCCGTTCGGTTGATACCCTCCCCCCTGGCCCCATCAAGGACGCCAGCCAGAAGTGGATCAAGAACTGGTGATTGTTTGAAGCTCCTTCGGAGGCTTCGAAATTTCTTCGATTATCTGTTTTTTTCAGTTGAGATCTGTTCGGGACAGTGGATGATCCCCACCCCGACCCAAGGCGTTTGCGCGCGTGGCGGAATTGGTAGACGCGCTAGATTCAGGTTCTAGTGAGTAACATCGTGGAGGTTCGAGTCCTCTCGCGCGCACCACCTCAACAACTTGTTGGGGTGCCGTTAATAAGATGCAGGACGCCGGTTATGTCAAAAACGCCTTCGCAGGCATCGCCCGGCGTTACATGCTGGCCAATCACGTCCTCAGCCTGGGCATTGACGTTCTCTGGCGGCGCAAGACCGCCCGCCATGTGGCCGAAGCCCAGCCCCGGATCATCCTCGACCTGGCCACGGGCAGCGGCGACCTCGCCCGCGAAATCCAGCGCCAGAATCCTGCCGCCAAAGTCCTGGGAGCTGATTTTTCCCTGCCCATGATGCGTGAGGCCCAGGCCCACCACTTCCATCAGCTTGTCGCGGCAGACGGCACCAACCTGCCTTTTCAAAACGGTGCCTTTGATGCGCTCACGGTCGCCTTTGGCCTGCGTAACATGGCCTCCTGGCCGGGTGCCTTGCAGGAAATGAACCGCGTGCTGAAACCCGCAGGCAGACTTTACGTGCTGGATTTTTCCCTTCCCACCCTGCCCCTCATCCGGCCCGCTTATCTCTTTTATCTGAAAAAGGTGATGCCCCGCATCGCCGGCTGGATCACCGGGGAGCGTGCCGCCTACGAGTACCTGTGCAGTTCAGTGGAGCGCTTCCCCTCTGGCAGGGCGATGGAAGAGCTCATTGGCAACGCCGGCTTTGATCCGGTGAAGTCGCACCGTCTGTCCTTCGGCATTGCCTCCCTCTATATCGGCAGCAAGACGGCCTGACCATCCGCACAGACTTAATCAGCCGTGCACCAGGGCGGCCTCCAGCCGGGTGATTTCCACGGGCTTCACCAGATGATGCGCAAAACCCGCGTCCAGCGCGCGTTGGGCATCCTCCTTCATGCCAAAGCCGCTGAGGACGATGGCATGGACTGCCTGTTTTTGTGAAACGTTCCGAAACACATCAATGCCATTGCCGTCCGGCAGGCCAAAATCCGTGACGAGGATGTCCAGGGCCGCTTCGGACGAGAGGCGGGCCGCTTCTTCCACACTGCCCGCCGTGTGCACCTCATGTCCGCGACGGCGCAGCAGACGTGCGAGAGTGTCCCGGGTATCCTGGTGGTCTTCCACGAGCAGGATGCGCCAGGTCTGGCGCTCCTTCATCTCCGGCGGTTGTCCCGCAACTTCACTCTTATCTCCGTCATCCTGGTTCCCTTCAGGCATCTGCATTGAGGAGGCATCCTGGACGGGAAGCTCAAGCCGGAAAGTGGAGCCCTGGTTAGGACCTCCGCTGCTGGCGCGCAGATGCCCATCATGGCGTTCCACAATGGCGCGGCTGATGGCCAGGCCCAAGCCCAGACCGCCGAACATCCGCGTGGTCTGCACGCTCTCCTGCTGGAAGGCATCGAAAATACGTCCCAGCATCTCAGGCTCGATGCCCACCCCCGTATCCTGGACCTCCAAGGCCAGGCAAGGCACCCCGCCGACGGTTTCCTGAGTGAGCCGGATGTCAATGCTACCGCCATCCGCCGGGGTAAACTTGATGGCATTTTGAAGAAGGTTCCAGACGACCTGGGTCAGCCTTACGGCATCTCCGATGACCATGGCCTGTGCACCCGCACTGCGATAAGTGATTTTTGGCTGAACTGCCTGGGCGGAGCAGCACATTGCCACGACCTCCGTCACGATACGGTTCATGTCCACCGGGTCGTGGTTCACCTCCAGCTTGCCCTGGGTGATGCGGGTCAGGTCCAGCAGATCATTGATGAGGTGCGTCTCCAGCTTGACGTTGCGGGAGATCATTTCAAAATCCCGCCGCACATCCTCCGGCAGTGCCGGGTCCTGGCTGCGGTCTTCCACCACCGCCAGCACCGGCGTCAGCGGGGTGCGCAGTTCATGGCTCAGCATGGCCAGAAACTGGTCCTTGGCGGCACTGGCCCGGCGCAGTTCCTCGCGAGACCGGTTGAGCTCCTCCGTCTTGGCCTCCAGTTCCTCCACCAGTGCTGCGCGTGTTTCAGCAGCCTCCTTTGCCGCACGCTCGCGCAGGGCTTCCAGCTCCTTGTGCTTCAGCTCCTGCAGGATGCGGTTGTTTTCCTCGGCAAAAAACTTCCTTCTCAGCAAGGCCCGGATGCGGCCTTTGAGGATGGAAAAGTCATTCGACTTGCCGACAAAATCGTCCGCCCCGGCATCCAGGGCTTTGGAGAGGTTGTCGGTGGATTCTGCCCCGGTCAGGAGGATGGAGACCAGGGGGAACTGGTTCTTTTTGCGCCACTCGCTGACCTGGCGGCAGACCTCAAATCCGTCCACCTTGGGCATGATCAGATCAATGATCACCCCGTCGAACCTGCCTGCCCGCAGCCGCTCCAGCCCCTCCTCCGGATCCAGCGCCGTCTCCACCTTGTAGCCCTCAGCCGCGAGCTCATGCTTCAGCTTTTCAAGAAAGATGGCGCTGTCATCAATGGCCAGGAGATGAACTTCGCGGAAGGAATCCTGTGAACCCGCAATGATGCGGTCTTTGGCCTCGGACTTCTGAAGAAGGGTGCGCAGCCGCACAAGCAGCACTTCCGGGTTGGTGGATTTGGCGACGAAATCATCCGCACCGCTGTCCAGCCCCTGCACCTGGTGCGCCTCCTGGGAGGTCAGCATCACAATGGGCAGGCTGCGCGAGTCCACATTCATGCGGATGCGGCGGCAGACCTCGTCTCCGCGGATGCCCGGCAGGTGATAATCCAGCAGAATCAGATCGGGCTGGCAATCCCGCAGAACAGAAAAGGCCTTCTCAGCACTTGATACCCAGGTGACCTTCCATCCCTCCCCCTCCAGCAGGGCGGTCAGGCTGATGGCCTGGGTGGTGGAATCTTCCACCAGCATGAGATGGTAGGTCCGTTCATTCATGGCTGGTTGCAGGACGGGGATTAAACAGAGTATTCAGGCGGGAGCTGATCTCCCCCAAGGGAAGGACGGCACTGACAGCCCCCAGCTTGACGGCCGCAGCGGGCATGCCGTAAACGACCGCTGTGGATTCATGCTCAGCGACAGTATAGGCACCCGCCTGGAACATGTCACGCATGCCCAGCGCTCCATCTTCACCCATGCCCGTAAGCAGCACCGCTGCCGCTCCGCTCCCCAGGCTGGCAAGAGATTTGAACAACACTGTCCCTGACGGCTTCTGCGCATTGAAGGACGGTGTATCCAGGAGCTGCGCCTGAAACGGCTCAGCATAAATGAGATGCCTGTTGGCCGGGGCCACATACACCGTGCCAGGCTCCAGCGGCATGCAGTGCTGCGCCTCCTTCACCTTCAGGGCGGGCAGGACATCTCCCAGCCAGGAGACAAAACCACGAACGAACCCCGGAGTGATGTGCTGGACCAGGAGGATGGGGGCGGGAAATTGAGGATCCAGTCCGTTCAGTAGCTGCACAATGGCATTCGGTCCGCCCGTGGAAGCGACCAGCCCAAGTACACTCGGGACACCATTTTTTCCAAACCGCGCGGTCGGCATCACCGGAGCCGAAACCGTCTCTTTGGGATTGGCAAAGGTCCGATAACGCTGCCGGATGACCCTCACTTCACTCATGATGGTCAGCTTGGTGCACAGCTCGGTGGCCAGCTTGTCATAGTCATCATGCTTCAGGCCCACCGGCTTTTGCACCACGGCCAGCGCACCTGCGCGCAGGGCGTTCATGGAGATGTTCAACTCCTCATCCTGCACGTCTGAGGACACCACGACAATAGGAGTGGGATGCTCATTCATGATCCGCTGCGTGGCCTCAAAGCCGTTCATCCCAGGCAGGCGGATATCCAGGGAAATGATGTCTGGGTTTACCTCTTCCAGGGTTTCCAGAGCTTCTTCCGCACTCCTCACATTCGCCACCACCACCAGCCGGGGATCACGGTTGATGATGTGCTCCAAGAACTCGCTGACCGTTCTCGAGTCCTCGACAATCATGACCGTGACTTTCTTCATGGATCGAGTGGGGCGGAGGACGATAATTTTTTAAGGGTAAAAGATGGATGGAACCGGATCATACTAACTGCCTGACGACAGCGAGCAACTCCTGGTGATCGAAGCGTTCTTTGACAATATACGCATCGGCCCCCAGGGCCAGACCGCGCTCCTGATCCTCCTGGCTGCTCAAAGAAGTGACCAGGATCAGCGGGATTTCCGCGAGTGCCGGCTGGCTTTTCATCGTGGCCAGGAGCTGGAAACCGTCCACATGCGGCATCTGCACGTCACTGACCACCAGCGCCACCTCCGTGCTGTGCAGGATGGCCAGGGCCGCTCTGCCATCCTCCGCCGTGCGGACGTTATAGCCCGCAGTCTCCAAAATGCTTTTCTGCAAAGTGCGGGCCGTGAAGGAATCATCCGCCACGAGGATGGTGGAGCGCCTCACCTGCACAGGGGCGGTCTTTGTGTCCTCCTGCAGCGGCGTGGCCCGGCAGCGGTCTGCCAGCGTCTGGGGATTGAGCACGAGTACGACGGCCCCCTCCTCGGTGACGATGCCTCCGGAAAAATGCGGCGACAGGGAGGCCGGATAGGGCAGCGGGCGGATCAAAGCATGAATCTCCCCCACAAAGGCCTCCACATGCAGCGCCAGGGGCTTTTGCCCATGCAAGACAGCCACCTGCACACGCCCTTCTTCATTGCGCAGGATGCGCGCCGTTTTTCCGGCCGCTTCCGCCGCCGTGGTGACCTGGATGGAGCTGCCCTCCCAGAAGATGATGCTGCGCCCTTCCGCCACATGCACCTCATCCACGTGCAGGAGAGCCCTGATGTTATTGATGGGCAGGGCAAAGAGCTGCCCTGCCGACCGGAACAACAGCAGCCGCCGCGCGGAGATGCTCACGGGCACCCGCAGTTCCAGCTCACTCCCCTGCCCCGGCCGGGTGCTCATGCGCACATTCCCCTGGAATTGCACCACCCGTTCCCGCACGACGGATAGGCCCATGCCACGGCCAGACACATTGGTGACCTGCCGTGCCGTGGAGAGCCCGGCATGGAAAATGAGGTCCATCGCAGCCTCGTCCGTCTGCTGCTCAGCCTCTGCTGCGGAAAGGATCCCTGCCTGCAGAGCCTTGCTTTTGACCTGGGCGATGTCCACTCCCCGGCCGTCATCCCGGATGCTCAGGCGCAAAAAGTGACCGTCCATTTCCAAGTGCAGGCGTACGTCGCCCTTCTCCGGCTTGCCTGCGGACCGGCGCTGCGCCGGTGGCTCGATGCCGTGGGAAAGGGCGTTTCGCAGCGCATGCATCACCGGATCCTTCAGCGCCTGCAAAACCGCACGGTCAGCCTGGAGCTCGGTTCCGGTCATGGTGAAGCTGACCGGCTTGCCGGTCTCCCCCGCCAGATCCCGCATCATTTTGGGAAACCCTTCAAACACGCTGCTGATAGGCACCATGCAGATGCGGCTGACATTCTGCTGCAACTGGCCGCTGAGCACCCGCAGGCTGCGGCTGCCCCGCTGCTGTTTGTCGCGGAGCTCCTGAAGATGCTTCCCTGCTTCACGCACATGAAACCGCAAGTCCCCCGGCTCATAGCGGTCCTGGTGCAGCAGCCGGCGGAGCTGCTCCAACTTTGCCGAAAGCAGGTCCAGTTCACGCCCCAGGCTTTCCTGGCCGGTCGCCTCCATCAGCAGCAGGCCGGAGGTTTGCAGCAGCTCTCCCAAAAGCACGGATTCGATCCGCAGTGTCTCCTGCACGACCGCCGGCGGAGCTTTTGCTTCTTCAGGAGTGTCAGAGACCTGCTCCATCTCCAAGGCCAGGGCCATGGCGTCTTCCGCAGCATCCGCATGCGCTGTCAACTTTTCCCTGACATCCGGATTTAATCCCGCCCGGCCTTTGGTCAGGTCTGACAGGATGCTCTCCATCTCATGGGCGATGGATTCCACCTCCTCGAGGTCGCAGACCCGCGCACTTCCTTTCATGCTGTGCGCCATGCGGAAGGCATCATCCAGCATCGCGGTGGAGACCGCCGGCCAGGCCGCAAGCATGGCCCGGATGACCTCCATCTGCTCCTTGAATTCCGTCTGAAAGGCGGCCAGCACCCGCTGATGGAGGTCAGAGTCGGACATGAAACTCTAAAGTGCGCGGTGTGGGTGGCCGGGGTTAAAGGTAAACAGGCAGGACAATCAGACCTGATAGCGGCTGACGGCAGTGCGGAGCTGCACGCTCAGGTCGTTGAGGTTGGCCAGGGCCTTTTCCAGCTGGGAGGTGCCGAGGGCCGTTTGCTCTGTTGCCTGGCGGATGTCCCGCATGCCCTGGGTGACCTGGTCAAAACCGATCTGCTGCTGGCTGGTGGATGCGATGATCTGCTGGAAGGCATGCACACTTTCCACCGTCGTGCGGGTCATCTGGTGGATGGTCTGCTCGGTGATCTCCGCCTGCTGTTTGCCGGAGTCGGAGCGCTTCACGGCCTCCTCCGTCATCATTACGGTGCCATTGATACCGCGCTGGATTTCCCCCAGGATGGTCCCTACCTGCACCGTGCTCTCTTTGGCACGCTGGGCCAGGTTGCGCATCTCTCCGGCCACCACGGCAAAACGGCTGCCCTGCTCCCCGGCAGAGGCCGCCTCAATGCTGGCATTAAGCGCCAGCAGGTTGGACTGCTCGGCGATCTCATTGACCGTGCTGACGATCTCCCCGATGGCCTGGGTACGCTCGCTCAGCGCCACGATCTTGGTAGCCACATCCTCCACCTGCTGGCGGATGCCTTCCATCAGGCGGCTCGTGGTTTTCACCGCGTTGATGCCGGATTCACCGGCAGCCGAGGTCGCCTCCGCAGAGGCGGCCACCTGCTTGGCCTTCTCGGTAATCTCGTTTCCGGACTGGCTGATCTCCTGCATGGTCGCGGAAATTTCCTGCACCGTCGCCGCCTGCTCCTTGGTGCTGGAGGCCTGCTGCTGGGTGGAGGCCAGGATCTCCGCCGCTGCGGAATTGATGTTGCCGGTGACGCCGAGGATCTGCCCGCTGAGGTCCTTCAAGTTGTCCAGCATGTTGTTAAACGCGCTGCCCAGCTTGCCGATCTCGTCACGGCTTCTGACGTTCATTTTTTCAATCCTCAGGTTCCCCGTGGCAATGCTGTCCGCAGACTCCGCCACCCTTTGCAGGGGCAGGCTGATGCTGCGTGCGATGAACCAGCTGAACAGAAAGCTCAGTACGCCCGCCACGATGGCGATCACCCAGCCCATCCGCATAAGCTCTTCCACCTGGCCTTCCATGTGGCGGGTGTACCCCCTGGCGATCTCCATGCCGTAATTCTGAATCTCTGTCTCTTTGACCAGAAGGCTGGCCAGGACCTCTTCATAATCCGGAGAATCCACAGGCGTGGCCAGCAACCGGTCAATCTCCTGTACGGATACATTGATGAGCTGGGTCTGGGCTTGCAGCAACCCCCGGAGATGATCCGATGGAACAGGTTCCATTTCCACTGTCCCCGTCTCATTCAGGCGCGCGAGAATGGGGCCCCCATAAGTCAGGGCCTTCTGGCCATCCAGCCACACTTTGCGGACATAGTCCAGCTTCTCACGGGTCATCTTTCCCTGGGTGATCAGAAGAGCTGTCGCGAAGTGCTGCTGCTGGAGCATGCGCTGGCGGCCCACCTTTTCCACCACTTCAATGTTCCCCTGCTGGTCCTTTGATGTCGAAATGGTCAGAGACAAAACCACGGCCAGAATGACCAGGAAAAACAGCGGAATGAAAGTAAGTTTGGCGCCGACACTGAGGTCGTTCCATGAGGATCTGGGTAGCGGGGACATGAAGTGGAAAAGTTAAAATAAGGATTGGAGAACTGAACCTGAAAAAGAACACTGGAACAAGTGCTAAGCCTGCTTTTCCCAGCTTTGCAGAAGGGCGCGGACATCCAGCAGCACGGCTGGGCTGCGCTCCGGGCTGAAGAAAAACAACCGGTCACTCTGCCAGGCGTCCTCCGGCAGTTCCACCAGATCCAATACCTGGGTGCAACCGATGGCCACCTTTAACTGCGGATGCCGGAGCAGCACCGCCTGGGAAAACTCACTGGCAACGGCCGCAAAACCCTCATTCAAAAGCGGCGCAGGATTCACCAGGTTCACTAGATGGTTATGCACATTCACCACGCCCAGGAGAAGCTCATGCGCATCCGGTACCGGCGTGTAGCTTTGAGTCAAATTCACCACCTCCTGAATCCATTGGATCTCGATTCCCGCCATGTGCCCGCCCGCTTCAAGAAGCAGCACCGTCCGGAGTGCAGACTGGCTCGTGGTCAGCTTTTCACGCCGCGCCAGCAGGTCAGCCCGGGCAGCAAGCGTGCGCTCGACAACCTCCGGTGTCGGCTCAAAAGCGGATTTCAAAAGCAGGGAGCTTTCATCCAGTTGATGATGAACTGCCTGCCAGTCAATTTTGCGTTGGTCACTCATGCGCGGATGGATGTTGCACAGGCACTTTCAGGAACGGCCAGCAGAGAGCGAAATTCCCTCACGGTCAAGCCCTGGCCCAAGGGCACAGGATCCTCCGGATGATGCGGTGCCAGGAGATTCAGTGTATTTTCAAAATGGCGGCGCGCGTTGCGTCCCTGCCTCTCCTGCACCAGCCCCATGTAGTAATGCGCCAGCGCCAGATCGCGCGCCAGGTACAGGCACCGATGAATGGACTTCTCCGCAGCCGTCCACTCGCCGAGCTGAAAAAGGATCATGCCATGATAATAATGCGCCCCTGCGGAGAGCGGGGACTGCAAAAGCACCCGGTCACAGGCCTTGAGGGCCGCATGCAGGTCCCCCGCATCTGCATGCCGCGTGATCTCCGCCAGCTCTCCCTCCCCTGCCGCGGGCTGCACCGGCGCAGCCGGCAGGGGCGGTGCTTTAGGCAGAGGAAGCTCCGCACTCCTGAGCCGGACTTCCGGCGCAGGCGGTTCAGGCTGCCTCTGCCATTCAGCCGACGGAAACCACACAGGCAAAACAGGTGGAGTCCAGGCCACCTCATCTGGCGAAACCGGCCGCTGATAAAGCACCGCCCCCGGTGTATTCACCGTGCGGAACATACGAAAGGTGTCCGTATGCGGCTCCGCGTGCCCCACGGCCAGCCAGCCGCCAGGCGTCAGCGTATCATAGAACTGCCTGGCCAGCTTTTGAATGGACGGCTGGTCAAAGTAGATCATCACATTCCGGCAGATGATCAGGTCAAACCCGGAGAGGGCTCGGGTTTCATCTGGAAACGGGTCCGTGGCCAGATTGTGGTTTTGAAAAGTCACCCCTTCCCGGCAGGGGTCCGTCAGCCGCCATTTCGCCCCCTGTTTGGTAAAGCATCGGTGCAAAACATGCGGCGGCGTGCCCCGTAGCGCCCAGGGATCGTAGGCCCCGGCCTCGGCAATGCGCAGGAACTTGCGGTTGATGTCCGTCCCCAGGATCTGGATGGACCAGTTTCTGAACTGCTCTCCCAGCATCTCACGCAGCAGGATGGCCAGCGAATACGGCTCCGCCCCGATGGAGCAGCCCGCGCTCCAGATGCGCAGACTGCGCGAGCCCGCCTTCCGCCGCAGGATGTCTGGAAAAACCGCATCCCGCAGCGCAGTGAACATCTCCGCATGGCGGAAGAAAAAAGTCTCCCCAATCGTAAGCTGCTCCACCAGCGCATCCTGAGCCTCAGCATCCGTTTTCAGCCGTTTTAACAGCGCCCCTCCCCCCGGCAGCGGTCCTTCTGGGCCAAACACCCGCTCCAAGGCCAGCAGCAGATCCACATCCCTTTCCTTGTAATAGGACAGCCCCGTCCGGCCAATGATCCAGTCCTTCAACAGGAAAAACTGAGGATCACTCAGCAGCTCATGAGGTTTGTCCACAGCGATTCTCACAGCAATGTCAGGCGGTTTCCATCTCCAGCATGGCCATCCGGCTTGCGGCCCGCTGCCGCAGCTCCGCCAGCCGCCTGATTTCACTGGCCAGCAGCAGTTTGTCAGGCTCCAGCAGGATGACCGGAGGCGTGTGCTGCAGCACACCGAAGGCGCAGTTGTTCAGCACATGATCCTCCGGAAGCTCTGCAACGTCCCTTGTGCGGTAGGAAAGGGGTTCCATCTGCGCCCCCGCCAGCCAGGCGACCTGCGTGCCGCCCAGCCTGGCAATGATGATCCGGTCGCTCAGTTTCATCGCAGGAGAAGACGGCTCAGCTCCCCCATCCAGCAGTTTTTCCAGCCGGATGACGGGAATCAGCCCGCCATGAAAAGTGACAAAGCCCCGCACCAGTGGCGGTATCTCCGGCGGAGTCACCAGCCGCACGCTTGGGATGACCTCCTGCACATGGCTGGCATCCAGCCCCAGGCTGACGCCACCGATAGAAAATGTGAGCACTGTTCTTAGCATGCAAGACAGAGGATTACGGCATCCCCCGAAACATATCGAGAGAGAAATGCCAGATGGCCGCCTCCGCAGTCTTTTTTCGCTTGGCTCCGTTTCGCCGGAATGCCGGTCTCCAGATCATTCGCTCCAGAGAGTGGCAGAGGGCGGATTTGAACCGCCGACCAAAGGCTTATGAGTCCTCTGCTCTACCACTGAGCTACACTGCCATGGGTGTTATTTAAATGGCTCCTGAGGTAGGGTTCGAACCTACGACCTAGTGGTTAACAGCCACCCGCTCTACCGCTGAGCTACTCAGGAGTGTGGTCCCGTTCTTGTGAAACGGGCCGACATATTGGACTCTCCGTTTCATTCTGGCAAGCGATTGTTTCAATGAATGACCGGGGTTTTTTCGCGGTCCTCTGACAATGGCAGTGGCTCCGGGGAGATGCGCCGCTGGCCGCGCCTGGTCGCCAGAAGGCCATGCTTGGGTGCAAACACGAAGGCTAACGTGAAAAACAGCGCCTGCGTGAGCACAATGCAGGCCCCGGTGGAGCCATCAATGAAGAAGCTGATATAGACCCCCAGGCAGCTGGCCAGGACGGATGAGACGCCCGCGATGATGAGCATGTGGTCAAAGCGGTCCGTCAGCAGCCGGGCCGTGCAACCAGGCGTGACCAGCATGGCAACGACGAGGATGATGCCGACCGCCTGGATGGAGGCAACGATGGTGGCGGAGAGCAGAGCCAGGAATAGATAATAGGTCAGGGCGGTGTTCTGGCCAATGGCGCGGGCATGGGAGGGGTCAAAGCAGAACAGCAGCAGATCCCGGCGCAGGAGAAGGGTGACGGCGAGGGTGACGAGCGCGGTGAAGGCCGTCTGGATCATGGCGCTCCGCTCGATGCCCAGGATATTGCCGAACAAAATGTGCGTGAGATGCAGGTCGGACTGCACTTTGGAGTGCATGACCAGCCCCAGGGCAAAGAGGCCGGTGAACACAATGCCCATCACCGTGTCCTCCTTGATGCGGCTGTTGGATTTGATCCAGCCGGTAGCGGTGGCGCACAGCAGCCCGGAAACGAAAGCCCCCGCCGCGAGAGGAAAGCCGACGATATATGCCAGCACCACGCCCGGCAGAACTGCATGGGAGATGGCGTCGCCCATCAGCGACCAGCCTTTGAGCACCAGGTAGCAGGAGAGCACCGCGCAGACCGCCCCGACGAGGGCACCGACCAGCAGCGCCTCGTTCATGAAGCTGTATTGAAAAGGGTCCAGCCAGTTCATGCGGCAGTGGCTTGGTGGCGTTGGGAACGGGCGGCCATGAGCCCGTGCTTGGGGGCGAGGACGAGGGCCAGGAGAAAGATGATAGTTTGCAAAACGACAATGCAACCGCCGGTGGAGCCATTGAAGTAGTAGCTGATGTAAGCGCCGGTCACGCCGCAAAAAACACCCAGGCCGGTGGCGATGCCCAGCATGCGGCCAAAGCGGTCCGTGAGCAGATAAGCCGTGGCACCGGGTGTGACCAGCATGGCCACGACAAGACAGGCACCCACAGTTTGCAGCGCAGCGACCGCCGTGGCCGAGAGCAGGGCAAGGAGCAGCACATTCAGAAATCGCGTGTTCAGGCCGATGCTGCGGGCGTGGGTTTCATCAAAGCAGTATAACAACAAGTCTTTCCATTTCATCCCCAGCACCAGCATGGAGATGGCGGAGATGATGACGACTTGAACAATGTCCGGATCCGAGATGGCCAGGATGTTGCCAAAGATGATGGTCTTCAGGCTGATGTTGCTCTCATACAGCGTCAGCAACAAAAGCCCGGCGGCAAAGAAGGTGGTGAAAACCACCCCAATAACCGCATCCTCCCGCAGCCGTGAATTCGCCTTCACCCAACCCATGCCGAGGGCTGCGAGAATGCCCGCGATAAATGCGCCGACGGAAAAAGGCAGCCCAAGCATCCAGGCCACTGACACACCGGGGACGACGGCATGGGAAAGCGCATCCCCCATGAGCGACCAGCCCTTCAGTGTGATGAAGCAGGACAAAAAGGCACACACGCCGCCGATGAGGCCGCTGATGAGGATGGCCTTCACCATGTACTCGTATTCGAAGGGAGTTAGAAGGGACATGGGCACCCCCTTCTTTGAAATCCGAATGACGAATTCCGAATGACGAATGATCCCGCAAGGCGGGAACGAATGATTCCAAATAGCAGGAATGAATGCATGCCGGGCGCCCATGCAGGGATTCTGACATTCGTCATTCGACATTCGACATTCGTCATTCGGCATTCCTCATTCATTCCCCCACCTCCCTGGCGCGTTCTTTGACCAGGGCTTCCCTGCCCTGGCGGTCGGTGTATTCCAGATGGCCGTCCTTGCCAAAGACCAGCGGGCGCTCGTCATCGGTGAGGAGCTTCACGGTGCGCCCGTCGTGCTCCTGGATGGTGGACTGCTCAAAGTGGAACTGGCGCAGCACGCCGCCGAAGGCGTGAGTCAGGTTCTGTTCCGTAAAGACCTCCTCCGTGGGGCCATGGGCGAGCACGGTGCGGTTGATGAGCACCACATGATCACAAAACTCGGGCACGCTGCCCAGGTTATGCGTGGAGACGAGCATGATGTGCCCCTCTTCCCGCAGGGAGCGGAGGAGCTCGATGATCGCTGTTTCCGTCTGCACATCCACGCCGGTAAAGGGCTCATCCAGCAGCATGATGCGGCCCTTCTGCGCCAGGGCACGGGCCAGGAAAACGCGCTTCTTCTGCCCGCCGGACAGCTCGCCGATCTGGCGTTCTTTAAACTCCGTCATGCCCACCCGCTTCAGGGATTCCAGGGCCACTCGCTTGTCCTCCGCACGCGGGATGCGCAGAAAATTCATGTGGCCATAGCGGCCCATCATCACGACATCCCAAACGCTGACAGGAAAGCTCCAGTCCACCTCCTCGCTCTGCGGCACATAGGCCACCAGCTTGCTGCGGCGCGCAGCCAGGGCGGTGCCACCGGCGATTTTGACCTGGCCTTTCACCGGTTTCAGGAAGCCCATGATGGACTTGAACAGCGTGCTTTTGCCGCTGCCGTTCATGCCCACCAGCGCACAAATGGTCCCTGCCTGGAGATCAAAGGTGGCATCCCTCAGCGCCGTGTGGCCATTGGCATAGGCCACCGTGACATCGGTGACTTGCAGAGAGAGCGGCGGGGAGTCTTGGAGCATGGAGTGGGGTCAGGGAGCCGAGAATGCCTTCACAATGGTGTCAGCATTGTATTGCAGCAATTTCAGATACGTGGGAGCCGGGCCATCTGCGCTGGTGAGTGAGTCCACATACAGCACGCCGCCGAAGCGGGCACCGGTTTCTTTGGCCACCTGCTGCATGGCCTTGTCGCTGATGGTGCTTTCTGAAAAGACCACAGGGATGCGGTTGGCCTTGACGGTATCCACCACTTTTTGCACTTGCTGGGGCGTGCCTTCTTCATCGGCATTGATTGGCCAGAGGTACAGTTCTTTCATGCTATAATTACGGGTGAGATAGGAGAAGGCTCCTTCGCAGCTTACGAGCCAACGTTGCTCTTCCGGTATGCTCTCCAACGCTTTCCTCACGGGTTCATCCACCGCGCGGAGTTTTTCCGTATAGGCGGCTGCATTGGCGTTATACGTGGCCTCATTCTCGGGGTCCAGTTTCACCAGCGCCTGGCGGATGTTTTCCACATAGAGGATGGCATTCGCCGGGGCCATCCATGAATGCGGATTCGGCTTGCCGGAATACGGTCCCTCGCCGATTCCGACAGGCTCAATGCCTTCCGTCAGCACCACGCCGGGCACGTCCTTGACCTGCTGGAGAAATTTCTCAAACCAGCGCTCCAGGCCCATTCCATTCCACAATACCAGGTCCGCTTTTTGCGCCCGCACCAGGTCCTGCGGCGTCGGTTCGTAATCGTGGATTTCAGCCCCCGGCTTGGTGATGGACTCCACGATGGCGGCATCCCCAGCGACGTTTTGGGCGATGTCCTGGATGATAGTGAAGGTGGTGAGGATGCGTTTTTTACCGTCGGCAGATGGCTTGGCCGAAGGGCCGCAGGCGACCAGAAAACCAGCCAGGAGAAGGAGAAAATGATTTCGTTTCATAGAGGTCGGATTAAAAACGGAAGCTCACGCCAGAGAAGATGCCAAAGTCTGGCGCGGGGCGGTTCAAGCCGATGCGAACCCCGGCATCGAAGACCAGGTTGTCCGTGACCGCATAAGTCACGCCAGTATTAAAAAGGGCAATGAAATCCACATCCTCCCCGGCCGCGGCCACCGCCTCGAAATACATGCCGGCGCGGTCCGTGACCGCCAGGCCCAGAGTGGCGGAGGCCAGCCATTGCAGGTCGTATCCCTGGGTCTCCGCATCATGCACCATGTCCATCTGGCCCATGGCTCCAAATGCCAGCCGGTCACTCAGCTCATAGGCAAACGGTGCGATCAGGCCGCCCCGCCAGGCATTGGCGCTCAGCTCCGTGCCGGTGGGAATGCTCACATACGGCATGAGGGCAAAGGCGCTGCGGCCTGCATCATTGCCCCACAGGTTCTTCTTGAGCCGCAGGATGACATCGCCAAAACCGGACTGCCGCAGCGTGCTGCCTGCCGTGGAAGTGCGGACTTCCTGATAGGAATCAAAAACGAGCTGGAGGTCCATGCTGTCAGTCAGGCCAGCTTTAAAATTGATCTGTCCCCAGGTGGACGTCTCCGTCCGGCTGCCGCTTGAGGCATCCCGCTCGTAATCAAAAAAACCGGCCTCCATCTGGAACATGCCAGCCGGGACGGTGTAGGCGGATTCAGTGGTGTCAGGGCGGTCGGTGCTCATGGGGCGGACTTGGGCGAGGGGAGCTTCGGTCATGACGGCAGCAGGGGAACCGGCGTAGCTCACAGCCACGCCAAGGAATACGATGGGGAGAAAAGATAAATTGTCCAGCTTCATAAAGTTAGTCTAGGCTAATAATTCGCGCAGATCATTTCGACAACAACATTTTTAGTCGAGGCTAACTTTTATTCGCCAGAGCCTGAGGATTTCCGATTTTCCTTCCACCCAGCCGCTGCTATACATCCTCTGATGCCCGCCAAGCGCAAAGAACCCACGGCCCACGTGCATTCCCCGGCCATTGAAGATTACCTCGAGCAGATTCACAATCTGATCGAGTCCAAGGGCTATGCGCGGGTGGTGGACATCGCGCAAAACCTGGGGATCTCCCAGGCCAGTGTGACCAACATGATCCAGAAGCTGGATGCCGAAGGTTATCTCGTCTATGAGCGCTACCGTGGCGTGGTGCTCACGGATGAAGGGCGGCAGATCGGCATGGAGATCGCCCGGCGGCATGAGGTGCTGACCCGGCTGCTCTCCACCTTTGGCCTGGATGCCGAGACCGTACATCACGATGTGGAAGGCATGGAGCACCACATCAGCCGACAGACGCTGGATGTGCTGACGCTGCTCATGGAGGAGCTGGAGGGCAATCCGGAACTGCTGAAGAAGCTGAAACGAAAAATGTCGCGCCCTTGACAACCGGAGCACGGCAGTGGCACGATTAAGCCCATGGAATCAACGATGATTCCTACCAACCTGTTCTTATGAAATTCTTATTGCTCCTCATCGTCGTCGCCGGCGGCCTCGCATTCACCAATCCCACCGAGGCAGACTTCCGCGAGCACGTGCGGCAGAAAACCGGCATCGCCGGGACGGTAGGTCTGGCTGTGGCCGATCTCGTCTCCGGTGGCGAAAAGGGCGGCATCCAGCGCGAGAACTACATCGTGGCGAGCAAATTTTATGTCGGCGGCGATGGCGTGCTGCCGCGTCAGGACATCGCCTGGGGTGTGGCCAAGCAGATTATCGAAATCAAAAAGGAGTAGTCGCAAGAAGCAGCCCGTAGCGGACGAAAAGCTCTGATGCGTTCTGTTTCCTTCCTCTGCCTCCTCCTGGTCTGCACCCTGGCCCAGGCGGAGGCTCCGCCCATCCAGCAATGGATTGACGAGGCCATCCAGGCCGGTGGCGGTGTGGTCACCATTCCGGAGGGCGAGCACGTTTTGGATAAAGGGCTCGTCATTAAAGATGCCAACAAACTGGCCCTGCGTGGTGTGGACAAAGAGCGCTGCATTCTTAAATTGGCCGCCACAGACGATGAAAGTGCATTGATCCAGATCACAGGCACCTGTGAGACCCTGGAGATCGCCAGTCTGACCCTCGACAGCGGCAGCGGCAAGCCCCAAGAACTCGTGCTGATGACAGGCCTGCCGGAGAAATACCAGGTGCCTGCCAAACCTGCTGCCCCCACGGCGTCCATTCAAGACGTCACCCTCCGCGACTGCCTGCTGCAAAACTTTCCCGGTTCAGCCATTTCGGTGAAGCATGCAGCGGCGGTGGCCATTGAGCGATGCAGTTTCCGCGATGGGACAGGCGCAGCCATGAAGTGGGAGAGCGCGCAGGCCAGCGTAGCCAGGGGCAATCAGATCATTCGCGTGGCAACGGCATTTAACCTCCATTCCAGCCACGCCTGCCTGCTGGAGGGCAATGAAGTGCGCGACAGTCAGGAGGCAATAAGCATCACAAGCTCCAGCCCCCAGCCTGAGGACGCCCGCCACACCCTCCGCAATAACGGGTTCTTTAAGGTGGCCGAAGGTCTGGATCTCTCATCGGTCCAACCTGCACCCCTTTGCGAAAACAACGACCCTCTGGTGACCCCCTGACTCCTGTTATCCAAACATGAAACGCCTGTTACTCTCCCTTCTCGTTGCCCTTGCAGCGCCCTCCCTCTTCGCCCTGGAGCCGACTCCACGTCCAGATCCGGCCCGCTTTGCCAAAGACATCGCCGCCTTTGCAGAGCAGCCTGCGGAAAAAGGCGGCATCGTCTTCACCGGCAGTTCCAGCATCCGGCTGTGGAAGACGCTGAACGAGGACTTCCCGGGTCTCCCGGTTCTAAACCGCGGCTTCGGCGGCAGTGTGGCCAATGACCTCATCGTCCATTTTGACACCCTCATCTCTCGCCACAAGCCCAGGCTCATCGTCACTTATACCGGCAGCAACGATATCAATGCCAAGCTGACCGTCGCGGAAACGATGGCCGATTACACGAAGTTTCTGGAGCTCGTCCACGAGCGCTTTCCCAAAGCCCGCGTCATCATCACCTCCGTCAAAATCGGCGAAAAAAGAATCGCCCAGATCCCGCAGGTACTTGAAGTCAACCGCCAGCTCCAAGCCTGGGCCGAGGGCAAGAACTGGGCACGCTATGTGGACTGCCACAGCTACCTGGCAGATGAAACCGGCCATCCCATCCGCAAATATTATGCGAAGGATCTGCTCCATCTCAGCCCGGAAGGCTACGAAGAATGGACCAAGATCCTGAAGCCCGTTCTGCATGAAGAATGGGCGAAGGTGAAACCAGAGTAATCACTTCCCTGCCCTGCGGGCCGGGGTGCGGTCAGGGTTCAGTCAATAAAAGAGCAGATGTATTCGCAGATGCCTGCGGTCACCGCGATGTCGAACCCGGACTTGGCTGGGACTTCAAAGACATCACCAGCAGCGTAGGCGGTCTTTTCTTCACTGCCATCCAGTTTCACTTCACAGGCACCGGCGACGATTTCCATGATCTCAGCTTTCTCGGTGCCGAAGTGATAGCTGCCCGGATAGATGAGGCCGAGGGTCTTTTTCCGGCCGTCCGGAAAGACGATGCTGTGGCTGACGACCTTGCCATCGAAATAAACGTTGGCTTTGGTGATGGCGGTGACTTGGGTAAATTCAGCAGGAATGGCGGGCATAGGGGCGCGCAGAATGCGCAGACTTGCCTCCGGCTCAA
The DNA here is from genome assembly GCF_039655865.1 of Prosthecobacter sp. SYSU 5D2. Taxonomy (NCBI): domain Bacteria; kingdom Pseudomonadati; phylum Verrucomicrobiota; class Verrucomicrobiia; order Verrucomicrobiales; family Verrucomicrobiaceae; genus Prosthecobacter; species Prosthecobacter sp. SYSU 5D2. The sequence goes on from NZ_JBBYXL010000001.1 coordinate 227,269, forward strand.
GCCTGGTTTTGCTGAAATGACCTAAAAGGTGACTGAAAAACTCAGGCTTCCTGCCGGTTCAATTTCGGCTTAAACGGTTCGGTAAACGCCGTTTCAAAGTCATACCCGCCGCTAAAATCCTCCAGGCTGTCGCCGTCATTTTTGCCAAAGTAGCCGGTCTCGATGAGGTTATAGACAATGTTTCCGACATCGGATCCCTGGTGCAGACCCCATTCCCCCAGAATGGTGAAGGCCATGGGACCGTATTCCGCCAAGGCATGGAGACGCACCCCTTCCAGCACCTCCTGGCCGGACACATGCTGGTTTTCCTGCCCTTCACGATAGTGCTTCACCGCCACATGCAGGGCATCCCGCACAAACTCATAGGCATGAGGGTGATAGCGGGGATCTTTTTCAACTGCCTGGACGATGGCATAGTGAAAGGGAAGGTCTGACATACCGAAGATACGAACACCGTGGGGTAAACCCCGAACCGAATGCGGACAACCGCGAAATGAAATCAGGCAGCCTGAGAGTTCCCTCTCAAACTGCCTGAACACGTTATTATAAATTTCCCCTCACCAGCCGTGGGCGTTTCGCACCTTGATCATGGCATCCAGGATGTTGTTCCACGTCTCAGGCTTCTCCAGCGTCGCGTTGGGGAACATGCAGCCATCCCAGCAAATGTGCTGGATGCCTCGGCTCGGCGCATCCTTGAGCCAGTAACCGGCAGCTTTGGTGATGTCCAGCTTGCCATTTGGATCGTCCGCTGGGCAATGCTTGCCGGTCTTGTCATGAGAGCCTGCACCATGGACCTGGCCGTCGTTCTGGGCGACATGGAAATCAATCGTCCATGGGCGGAGCTTGTCCGTCATTTTCTCATAGGCCGTCCAGAATTCCTCATCGGTATAGCCTTCCTGAACCAGAGCATGTTCCGGTGCATTGTACCCCAGAGTGTAAAGATAGGTGTGGGCCAGATCCGCCTGGAAGCCAAAGGACTCCGGCATCCCCACCCCTTCGAGAACGTCCAGCATATCTTTCCAGGAATGCATGCCCGCCCAGCAGATTTCTCCTTCAGCGGCCAGTCGCTCACCATGGTCAGCGGCAATTTTGGCGGCCTTTTTAAAGGTATCCACGATCCGGGAAGTATTCACTGCCGGGTTTTCCTTCCACTTGGCCACCCCGAACTCGGCCGAATCCACGCGGATGACGCCATATTTGCGCACACCGTGTTCATTGAAGATTTTGGCAATCCGGCAGGCCACAGTAACTGCGTCGAGGAACTTCGCCTGGGAGGCATCATCACCCATGGCGGAATCACCGACGGTGCCAGGCCAGACCGGGGCCACCAGGGAGCCCACGTCAAAACCCTTGCCCGAGATCAGATCCGCGATTTTCTTCAGCTCGTCATCGCTCGCGTTGGGATCGGTGTGAGGATGGAACAGGAAATAATCAATACCGTCGAACTTTTGGCCGCCGACCTCTGCCGCAGCCGTCAGATCCAGCATGTGCTCCAGGCTGATTGGCGGCTCCTGGCCTTCGCCATCACCTTTGCCCACCAGTCCGGGCCACATTGCGTTATGAAGTTTTGGTTTAGAATGACTCATATGATTTAATGGGAATAAGAAATTGGTCTTGTTTGGCCTCAAAAGAAAAGCAAAAACGAGCAATCATGGAGGGATGTTGCTCGAATTGCACAATCCAGTCAGACACAGCGCACTTGAGATGCCCAGGCCGCGATCAACTCATCTTTTTGGGTTTTTCCTCATCCCAGTTCGAGTCATAATAGCTGGACGAATAATAATAGTAGTAATAATGATTTAAGCGCTTGCTGAAATCCACTCCATTCAACACAAAACCATAGAAGTGACCGCCAAGCTTTTGAAGGGTCTGTACTGCATCTACCACATCTTTGCGTTGAGTGATTCCACATCGCACGATTATCACAATGCCATCAGCGTGGTTCTGCAAAAATGCAGTCTCACTCAGGCCAAGTACTGGCGGGGTATCCAGGATAATACGGTCATACTGCCCTTTTAACTGATCAAGCACAGCTGCAAACACGCCAGAGTTCAGCAGCTCAGTGGTGCCTGGAACCACGGGACCCCGGCTAATTGTCCAGAGATTGTCAGTATTGGATTTTTGAACACATTGATCAAGAGTGGCACGACCGGTAAGCAAATTGGTCAAGCCAAATTCATTTGAAACGCCAACCACATTATGAAGCCGTCCACGGCGAAGGTCACAATCAATTATCAATGTACGCTCTCCCAATGAAGAAAAAGCCCAGGCAACATTGGATGAAATGGTGGTCTTCCCCTCACCTGGCCGCGCACTCGTAAACATAATGATGCGGCCATCACCTTTTGGGCTTTTATTGAGAAGAATACTGCTTCGGACAAGCCGGAAGTTTTCAAGCAGCGCGTTAGGCACCGTCGCACCAATGGCAGGCGAGCGGTTCAGCTCTTGCAGCACCTTTGGATCGCTCATCGGAATCAAACCGATGCCATTAATGCCTAAGGTCCCCTCAAACTCATTCAAATCCACCACCGAGCTGTCGAACCGGCGGAGTAAGAATGGCACCCCGCCTGCCATGCCAAAGCCAAGAAGACACCCCATCATCAACAATTTCATTTTATTCGGAGAAGCGGGCCTGCCATCTCGCAAATTGGTAAAACCACGGAACTCCATATTCATGGACGTTTTGCCATCATCGGAGCCTAGCGTTTCGATTCTCTTGCTCAATGTTTCATAGGCTTTATCCCAGGAAAGCTGGCTCTTTTCCAACAGGTCATAATCCTGCCTTTTAACATCAAAGTTTTTCGTTGCTTGATAATATGCAGGAAGCTTGCTCTCCAGTTCAGAAAGTTTTTCTGTCAAGCGGGCCTTTTGCAGTTCAAAGCCAGAAACAGAGACATTTAATTCGACTTCCAGCGCCGCGTCCACTTGCCGCAATTCTTCCTTCAGCTTTAGTATCTCCGGATGGTCACCTAGAAATTTAGCACTGGCAAACCGGAGCTGCTCCTCAATGGCTCGCTTCTGTCGTTCCAGCTCCTGCCAAGGTCTCAACCCTTCAACCATATTCGGTTTGACTACAACTTGGTTGCTCACCGTGTTAGGACTGGTAAACGTAAAAGGAGATGAGCCACCTGCCCGCCTGACAACCCTCCCGGCTTCTAGCGGATCATTTTCATCTTCATCAAAACTGTTTAACAACGCAAGCTTGGCTATAACATCCAGAGTATTACTCTGGGCGTCCAAAATCGACTCAATTTCCGCATGCTGGCTGAGCCTGTATTTGGTTCTGACAATATCTACGGGTATGTTACTCAACCGTTCCATCTCAATCTGCGCACTGGCCAACGCGCTTTGCTCTTCAAATTGAAGCTTTTTTTCCAATTGCTCTGCAACTTTTTTTCGCACTTGATTAATTTCGAGCAGATACCTTTCAATCGCCTTTTCGCGATATTCAGCATTCATTTTTAGACGCAACTCCTCGTAAGTATCTACCAACGCCTGTGGCAGCTCCCTCACGACGTGGGGACTGAAAGAAAGGACCAAAACTTCAAGATGCGACGAGTCCAAGACGGAAACGCGGCATACAGGCAGCAGGGATTCCCTCAAGTTGTCGTATGATGTCTCAGAATCAGCCACTCCGATTTTTTTCGCAGCTTCCAAAATATGAATCCCAGTATTGAGCCTGCTAGCCAGGCTTCTAATCTGCAAATACCCAAATTCGTTATTACCTTGGCCGCTCGCAGTATCTACGCCAACGATGAACGTATTGACCCTGACCAAAGAGCGTGATTCATAAGTCGCTGTGGCGAATACAAAATAGCATACGGCCGCAAGCAATCCGGCAAGCAGCATTATGATCATCAGACGCCAGTATTCTTCATATCCCAAAACAAAACGAATTATACTTGAAGAGTCGAATTTGGACTCTTTGCCCGCCTGATTGTTTGCTTGCATGTTCATAAACCTGTCAATTGGATCAGCAGACTCCACCGAAGTAAAACTCAGGTGAACTGCAAATAAATCATCTGGCCCCCCGGCTCAAAAACCAAACACTTTTTCTGGAACATTAATAATGTCACCCTCTGAGATGGGAGGATCATCAGCTTCGCCCTTCATGATAGGACGCAGATCCACAATCGCTTTTTTCCTCTTACCTGAACTATCAAAACGAAAAATTTCAACCTTGCCCAGGGTCGCGAACTTGCCAAGGCCACCGCTAATCAAAAGAGCCTCATAAACACCGACTATCTTGCCAGGTGGAACTGGAATCGCGTGCAGACCTGAACGCGGAACGCTTCCTGTAATATAAACAGGCACCCGGACAATGCTTTCTCCTGAGACGGAACCCGGACCGGAAGAACTGGAAGCCCCAGGAAGCCGCTCCACTATTACACTTGCCTGCGTTAGCTGGGATTTTTGAAGAAACTCTTTCAGTTTAGGTTCGATCTCTTCACGGGTGAATCCGGACACGGTGATCCGTCCAGCCCTCGGAATGACGATATAACCGCCTTCACGTACTGCATAGCTACCATTTAAAGTAGAATCTTCTTTAACGAAGAGTTCCAGCGTATCTCCAGCTCGAAAAGCATTTGGTTTAACGGGTTGACCAATCGTTGGAGGTACAACAGCAACTGGCCCAGGAAATGCCTCATCAGATTGGGTTTTCGCGCAGCTCGCAAGCAGTAACAGCAAGGCACAAGTAGAAAAATATTTCCAGACGATGGGAAAATGCACAGGCATCATGAAAAGGTGTTCAGTATCTATGTCAGCAGAGAGAAGGATTGCAAAAAGGAACGAGGAGGCCCGATATTATCAGACCTCCTCTATTCCTGGCTTTGATGAGCAATTTCAATAGGAGCCTGTGGGGCTGACCCACACACCTTCGTTATTGCCATTGATAAACTCTTTTGGCACCGGCGTTGGTTGCACGGTGAACAATATATGGTCAAAACTAGTTCGGAAGCTCTTAATCGGACTTGATTTTTGCTCAGGCAGTGGATCGCCCTGTTTTCCAGATGTTTTGCCAGAAGTCAGATCGCTGTATGCAGGTTGTCCAATAGCACGGTGTGAACATGTGACGAGAAGCCGGATGTCACCAATATGAATTGGGGATGAAGAAACGCCTTCAACAAAGACAAAGCGAGGCACTTCCAATGGCAGGTTGTAAGGGTAGGTTTTATACTGAGTAGTGAACTCAACAACACGCTTTGCCGGATCCCGCGTGTCCAGCAACAAGGTCTTCTTGGTTGAATCCCTCCAGACACGAATGTGCCCCATTGAAGCAAGTTCCTCGTCAAGAGAAGCAAACTCACCTGTCTTGTCAGAGCGGTTGATTCCCTCGGCTTCCAAAGTGATCACAACCTCACCATCAAAGTCAATGCGATAAGGTAACAAACGGATGACCACACGTGTCAATTCACCAGCACCCAAAATCACTCCCGGTGGCGTAGCTTCAAATGCGCCGTTGTCAGCAGGGTCCGTATTGCTAATGGTACCATCCTGATTCATGTCAGCATCCATGTCCAGTTTGGCGATCTGGCGCTCCCGATCGCGCCAGCTATTGACCCGCTGGCCAAAGTATTTATGAAAATCCGCAGGCACATCCCGGTTTGTTTGAAGTGCGGGAGGAGCGGGTTCGATAACACCTTTAGGATCCCCTGCATTTAAAGCACTTGCTGAGACAAATGCTAACGCGGCACATAAAAAAGAGCTAAGCTCTAATGATGCTTTTTGATGATTTGCTTTCACGATGTTCATTTTATTAGTCATTGAATGGTAAGACAAGTGCGAGTGCTTAAAAATATCGGCGCAAAGAGAGACCACATACATGTTCCGAAAATTGTGTGAGGTCACTCCGGAATTCTTCATATTGATAAAATACATTGCCCGTCAACCGATGTCCTAGCTGCTGGTTCAACTGGATCCGATACAACCACCGGGCACTGTCATCAAATACTTCTCTATCAGAATCACTTTGCTCATAAAGAGCAAATGCATTTATCGAAGTGAAATCGAGCGGTCGGTAAGTTAAAGAAAGTCCCATTCCCATTCGATCACGGGTGGGGAAAAGATCAGTTGTTGATGTCTCATTTTCAGAAAATTGAGCAAAGAAACCCGCATTGAATCTGGATGTAATCCGTTGATCCAATGAGTATCTAAGATACCTAGCAAAACGAGTATCCGAGATAAATTCATTTTGGAAATAATTTTCCCCCATAGAGACACCATGCCTTGTAGAACGGGATAAATCGTGATTTAGAGATAACGACCAAATAAAATTATCATTTTCTGAAGTATCCCCAGTGGAGGTGGCATAACCCACACTTCCAGCCCAATCAATATTTTCTGTGATTCTGCCCGTAAGCTGGAGTTCAAATATGTGCAAGAGACTCCGATAACCATCATTGGATACATATCCATAACTAAACCTGGGTGCAAAGGGTATGGATGACCCCTCATATTGCATAGCCAAATTCAAAAAGTCACGAGTTCCATGATTATCGAAGTCAAATGTTTGCCAAAAATCTCCATGACCAATGTCGAAAAACAATCTCCATTGGTTCCCAAAAAGTGCCCGAGATGCAGCAAATCCAACAGTGTTTCCAAACAATGCTGTGTTTTCATTAAAGAAATCATTGCTTCGATCCGTCAAGAATCCAAATGAATAGCGCCCAGCTCTATCAAATGCCGTGGAGCTAGAATCTACAAATATTTCAAGCCCAGGCCTGCCCGTAAATCTATTGTAGAGCAAAATTTCCCATTCGCCAATTGTATCGTTATAAGCAAAATTAAAGTCAATACCTGAATTACCGCTATTTCCTAATGCAAATCCGAGTTTGTTTTCGAATGGAAGATAAATAACGTTAGCAACAACTGAAAAGTAAATTGAATCTGTTATTCTAACTAACCCTCTTACACCCAATTCTACATACGCAATCCAACCATCCTCATCATCATCGCCATTTACAGTAACAGGCATATCGCCTTTGAAATCTGAGTAAACAACACCACTGCCCACCCACAAAACATCAAAGTACAGCATACCCAATTTAACGTGGGCCAGCTCTGGATTAAAAGTTCGAGTAAAAAGGTTCAAGCTGGCATCAGCGGAAAACGAAACGTGTTGCAGCCTTTGTGATTCCAGCACGAAACTGTCGTGGGGAGTGAAGTGACCCAAAACATTGTTTACTGGCCTAAAAAAGTCTATATTCCTTTGATAAAAATCCGGGTTATTGTCGTAATACCTGAATAAACCTGAGGCTACTTGCCCCCTACCATCAGGCCCTCCCGCAGCATCCGGCCCAAGGCCTATCCCAAGACTGCGCGAATCACTGGGTCCACGGAGTAAGATATCTTCGGTGATCGTTGGGAAGTAGCCAGCACTCTGGACTTCAGTCGAAGCAGGCAAAGTGGGTTCATAAGCTGTCTGCGCCGTCACATGCCCAATCGGCAGGAGCGTGAGCAAGCAGGCAAATTTCACCACGCTGAGGGCATAGTATCTGTTACAGGCATGGGAGTGGGCCATAAAGTCGGGAGCAGGAGTGAAGGAAACGAAAAAGTCTCAAGCGGCCTTTCGGGAAAAAAAGCCAAATTGTTTCAACGAACTGATATCAGCAAGAGTCACACAGTGGAGGCAGTGCGCCAGTATTCCCAGAAAAGGCATCCCGACAACGACGAAAATCCAAAAAAAACGTGACACCACACTTTTGTTCGTCACCCAAACACTGGCGAGGGTGACCAGCACTGCACAAACGTAAATTCCCAGTATCGCCCAGAGGATCTCAGGAATGACATTTTTTGCCTCAAGCGTCAAGAGACGAATTAAAACGGTGCTCATGCAAAGTGATACGCAATATTTTGTCGAAGGTTACTAATGCCAAATTTAAAAAAACGGGGTGGATGCTGAAAAAATAAAACTGATTTTAAATTCTTAGGTCTTTTGGCTTATTTCTCACAAATGATAAGGGTTTATTTACGGAAGTCAATTTTACAAATTGAAAATCATTTTTCAGCATTTTGCACGCCAAGCCATCGAGCATTTCATTCAGGTTACAGATAATACTGAGATGCCACGGATCATTGGACCAAAAGTGATTTAGTTTGAGAGAGCGATTTCGCTCTCGAAGTGGTGGGGGTGTTCGGTAGCTGAGGAAGTAGGCGGGTTGGCCCGTGCTGACATGCTCTGCCTCATCTGGGCCTGCTGGAGCACCTGGCGGAAGGCGCGGCTGCCAATTGGCTGCTGCGGTCACTATAGAAGATGAGGCCGCCGGTGTGACGGCGCGAGGTGAGGGCCTGCTGCATGGCCTCAACGACCAGCTCGCTGCGCATGTGATCGGCCAGCGACCAGCCCATGATGCGCCGTGAGCACAGGTCGATGACGACGGCCAGGTAAAGCCATTTTTCGCCACAGGGGATGAAGGTGATGTCGCCTGCCCAGCCCTCGTTGGGGCGCTCTGGCATGGGTTTGTCCAGTAGCAGGTTGGGTGAAGGGAGGTCGGCACACCCGTCGCTGGTCTGGGGTGTGTAGGTCCGTGGCTGGAGGGCGATGAGGCCTTGCTCCTGCATGAGGCGGCGCATACGGTCTGGAGCGCATACGATACCGTCAGCGGCGAGCTGCTTCCAGATGCGCCGGTAGCCGTAACGGCGGCGATGGTGGTGGAAGATGATGCCGATGGCCTGGCTGAGTTGCGCGTCGCTGCGCTGGCTCGCGGTGGGCGTGGCGGCATGGTAGTAGCTGTTGCGGGGCACTTGGAGGCACTGGCAGATGAGGCGCACGCTGTGACCTGTGTCCTGGAAGATGAGGTGGATCATTTCGCGCAGCTGGGCTAGGGTCTGGAGCCGAGGATAATGGCGGCCTTTTTTAAAATGTCATTTTCAGCCTGCAGACGGGCGTTCTCGCGGCCAAGCGCCAGTTGTAGAGGAGGTTTTCGCTGATCTGGAGTTCCCTGGCCACTTCGGAGAATGGCTTGCCGAGGGCCTGCTACTTGAACTCGGGGGTGTCTCGTTGATAGGTTTTCTGGCTCATGATCGGACTGTGCTTTTGGTTTTGACACTGGTCCAGAAATCTAGAGCACCTCAGATGACATTGCGCACGAAAGCATTTTGGCTTTGCCTTCTCTCGTGGCATAATCGGGCGTCAGGCAAGCCCACTCCCATCATTGATTATGACCACCTCACCTGCCTCCGCAAACTTGGCCACGGAATCCCCGCTTTGGTCGGGTCATACCTCCCAATGGGTGCACTTTTGGTATTATTTTTTCTGCGTGCTGCTTGCCATTGGAGCAGTGGTTGGAGCCACCGTCACGGGCGGACTCGCTGCTGTGGGCTTGGTCGTGCCGTTGTTGATGTGGATCATCCGCTGGTGGCTTACCAAATGCACCTTGTATGAACTGACCAGCCAGCGGCTTAAAATTTCCACCGGCATTTTTAACAAGCATCTGGACGAAATGGAGCTTTTCCGGGTGAAGGATTACTCGATGGTCCGGCCATTTTTTCTCCGGATGCTTGGCCTGGGGCACCTGACTTTAATAACATCGGATCTAAGCACGCCCACCGTTACGATCAAAGCCATCCCCAATGTGGAAGCTGTCAGGGAAATGCTGCGCACCGCAGTTCAGGCCGAACGGGATCGCAAACGGGTGAGGGAGCTGGACATGGGCGGTGATGGAGGCGAAGCCCTTCTGGAATAGAAGCTCCGCTTCCTTCTGAGGCTCTGATAACCTGGGAAGGACGCGGAGCGGGTAACCGGGCGAAAATTACAGTCCCCAGCCGGGGCGGTATTCGCGGCTCCAGAGTTTTTCACCCTCGGGATTGTCAATGAGTTTGCCAGTCTTCGGGTCACAGCGCACGACGGTATTCGTCCTGTAGGCAATGTTGCCCAGGTGGCATAGCATGGTGCTCTTCTGGCCTTCATCAATGGGGCTGTTAAGCTGGGCGGTGCCGCGGATGGCATCCAGGAAATTGCCCATGTGGGCGGGATCACCGCCCCCAGCGCCTTTCTCGGTGCTGATCTCCTTGCCTTTCGGATCATAAATCGTCCAGGAATCCCGGCCGATGCCCATGGTGCCGTTGTCACCGTAGAACACGACTTCGGCGAGGGGTTTTTCCGCAGCGCGCGGATGGCAGCTGCTGCATTCCCAGCTCATGCCGGCATGGCCAAAGTCGTACACGGCGGTGCCGGTATCGGGCGTCTCCTGGATGTCATCATAAAAGTAGCGGCCGCCATTGTAGGTGACCTTGAGCGGATAATCACCCTTGATGCCCCAGCGCAGGATGTCCAGTGTGTGGATGCCATTGTTGCCCAGCTCGCCATTGCCCCAATGCCAGAGCCAGTGCCAGTCGTAGTGGGCGTATTTTTTGATGTCATGCTGCGCATCATCCGGTACAGGACCCTGCCACAGGTTCCAGTCCATGTCCGCCGGGGCAGGCTTGACCGGTGCCCCCACCTCCTTGCGGGAGTTGTAGTAAAACCCGCGCCCGTAGCGCACCGTGCCGATAGCACCCCCGTGGAGGGATGCGATGGCTTCCTTCATCCAGGTGCGGCGCTGATTGCCCATCTGCACCACACGGTCATACTTTTTCATGGCGGCGACCAGCGCCTCGGCCTCGCCAGGGTTTTGGCTGCCGGGCTTTTCCACATACACATGCTTTCCCGCCTGCATGGCCAGGATGGCCATCGGTGTGTGCCAGAAATTCGGCGTGGCGATGAAGACCGCATCCACGGACTTGTCCTCCAGGATTTTGCGGAAGTCAGTCACGCCCTGGCAGGAAACTTCCTGCTTGTCGGCGACGACCTTGAGGCCCTGCTGGAGGCGGTTCGCATCTGTCTCCGCCAGATAGGCGATCTCCACATCCGGCAGCCTCAGCAGCGCCTGCACATGGGCCATGCCACGGCCCAGCGCCACCACGGCTACTTTTAGCTTTTTACCCGCCTTGTCGGCGGCCCGCAGACGGGTCAGGGAGGAAAACGCGGCAGTGATGCCGATGGCGGAAGTTTGATGCAGAAGTGTGCGGCGATTCATAGGCAACTGTAGAATCGCGCATACCCGCCCGCGTCTTGCGCTGCTAAAGACACGGGCTCCGATACTTTTCGCACCTGCGGCCTTTCCGCCACCCGAATCAGCCGTTCCAGACGAAGCTCACCGGCTTGTCAATGTCCGGATGCACACTGTGATGCACCGGGCAGGCCAGGGCCGTGGCCTCCAGGAGCTTGCGGTCCGGGTGATCCTCAGGAAAGGGGATCTCGATCACGATGGGCAGGCGCACGATGCGGCGTGGTGAATCCTCGCTCATGTGTTTTTCCACGCTCACCTTCATACCCACCAGGTCATAGCCCTTTTGCTGCGCCTTGATGTTCATGACCGTGGCCATGCAGGTGGCCAGGGCGGTGGCGACGAGATCCGTCGGGGAAAAGGATTCCCCCTTGCCGTGATTGTCCACCGGGGCATCGGTGAGCAACTCGTTTTTCGACGGACCATGGGTCGCGCGGCAGCGCAGTCCGCCTTCATAATCAACAGTGATGGAAACAGCCATGCGCAGAATTACCCGCAGCCTGGGAAAATGCAAAGCCTGGATGAAGAAGACTCAGCTCCTCACCTGTCGCCTGGCCCACCAGGTCCCGAGCAATCCCAGCAAGGCGGCCACGGCTCCCCCTGCCAGCCATGAGGCTGAATACTGAACCGGCCTCTCCAACCGGATCAATGGGCTGCTCTCGCCGCCGATCAGCATCATCCATTTGGCCTGTCTGTCCCCCAGCTTTTCATCCCGGGTCCACAGCAGCACATCGTGGCCGGTGACTTCAGGGAGCACCAGCGTCACTTCATCCACCTTCGCAGCCGCATGCCACTGCCAGATGCCCGTCACGAGCTGATGAGGCTGCCCATCGGGAGCGGGGGCAAAGGCCGTGGGTGCATCCGCATCCCAGTCGGAGCGTTTCTCCAGCTTCATCGGAGCCAGCTCTTCCAGGGCACGCAGGGTATCTCCCATGTGCAGTTTCACGGCTCCCTTCACCGCCTCGCGCGCTTCGGCTTCATCCGTGATGAAAGGATTTCCGCCATAGTCGGCGGTGATCTCCAGATGCAGGGTGCCCTGCTTCACCTCCAGCCGTGCCACGAGAAACTCACAGGCATGGCCAAAAACAAGCAGGGGGGCCATCATGGCCCCCCCTGCGAGCATTGAAAGAATGACTCTGCGGCCGGTCATTTAAATTTATGACTTCCGGTTCCAGCGCAGCACCCGGCCAAACTGGTTCCACTCGGTCTCCAGGATGTTACCGTCATTGTCAAACGTGATGCCGTGCGGGGAGGTCACCGTGCCCTGCTTCCAGTCCGGAGGCGTCACCTTGGGAGTATTCACTTGTTTTTCATTCTCGTTGGCCCCCAACTCGGCCACCATCTTGCCTTCCTTGTCCCACACGCTCACGCGCCCGGCGATTTCAGCCACGCACATCAGGTCACCATGAAAGGAGGCGCTACTAGGGCGGCGCAGGCCTTCGCTGGCGATGACGCTGATCAGCTTGCCGTCCAGCTCGAGGTGCAACAGGCGGTTGTTGCCCCGGTCACAGGCCAGGATGCGGGCGGGCTCAAAGCGGCGGTCAATGAAGATCTTGTGCGTATTGGCCAGTTTCAGAGGCTCTCCGGGGCCGCCGAAGACGCTCTTAAATTTGCCTACGCGGTCAAAAACGAAAATCCAGCTCTGCCCGTAGCCATCCACCACAAAGATGTCGCCATTAGGAGCCACATCGCAGTTGGTCAGCTTCAGCCCCTTCGGACCAGCCTTGCCCTCAGGAAAAGCGGAGGTGGGGATCTCCATCACCACCATGCCATCCAGCTTGGCTTTGATCACCTTTTGCTCCGTCAGCACGGCGGCGAAGATGAACTCGCCCCCCTCATCCTTGCGGATCACAAAACCATGCAGCGAGGCCGGCAGCGGCAGCGCCTTGATGAACTTGCCATCCGGCCCATAGACCTGGATTCCCGCATTCGGCTCCTGAACACTCACATAAAAATTCCCCGCACTGTCGCAGGCGATCTCGCCATGGCCATTGCCCAGCGTTTCCTTGCCCGGAGGCGGTGTGATGAAGTTGGGAGCAAATTCATAAGCCAAGTCCGCAGCGGCAGCAGTGCCGCCCAGAGCCAGGGCAGTGAGAAGGGAGAGGATGGAATGACGCATAGCGAAGGCCATTCCAAACGAAGCCACCCGCCCCGGTCAATCACCAACACATGATGTATCCGGTTTTATCCTGTGTTTCATTCTGCGGGCGCCCCCTCCCATCCCCCCGCTTGCAATGCCGCCCCAGCGCCCCACCTTGCGCTCGTGTTTCGTCTGCTGCCCATTCTTGCTCTGGCCCTCACCGCCTGCCTGTTCCCGGACTCGCGGGCACAGGCGCAGACGTTTGAGGAAACTTTGGGGCTCCAGCCGAGCTACCTGACGATGGAGGAGGCCCTGCACAAGGTCCTGGAAAAAAGCCTGGATGTACGCATCGAGTGGCTGAACTGGGCGGTGGCGGATTCCCAGACGGATGCGGCCTGGGGCAAGTTTGAGCCTTCGTATTTCCTGAACTCCACCTGGCGGGAATCGAATCTCCCGCAGAACGCGCTGGAATACGTCCAGACGGGCGGCATCTTTGTGGCGCTGGATGAGCCGAACATGTTCAAGCAGCAGAGCTTCCTGAGCCAGACGGGCATTGAGGGTCTGCTGCCGCTGGGCACGCAGTATAAGCTCTTCGCCAGCCTGGGGGAATTTCGCAACGACCTCAACCGGCAGACGCCACCCTCCATCTTTTATCCTGAGTATGCTGCGGCGGTGGGGGTCACACTCACCCAGCCCCTGCTGCGGGATTTCGGTCCCGATGTGAATCTGGCCGAGGTGCACATCAGCCGCCGCAACGAGGCGATTGCCGACCATCAGTGGGAGGCCAAATTGCAGCGCTCCATCGCCATGGTGATGCTGGATTACTACGACCTCATCTTTGCCGTGGAAAATCTGACGGTGAAACGGGATGTCGTCGTCTTTGCCCAAAAGCTGGTCGCTGAAAACAAGAAGCGGTTGGAGGCCGGCCAGCTCTCCCCGGCGGATGTGCAGGAGGCGGAGGTGGCCGTGGCCATCGCGAAGGAAGAGGTCATCACGGCGCTCAGCTTTGCCGTGGAAAAACAGCGCAGCATCAAGGGCCAGATCCTCGGCTCGCTTGAGGAAGGTGCGGGCCTCATTTTCCTGCCCCGGGATTCCCTGCCCCTCATCTCACCGCGCACGGACCGGACCGCCCTGTTGCAGTCCGCCCTGGCCCGCCGCCCGGATCATCGCGCGGCCATCGAGGAAGCAGAAAAGCAGGCCATCGTGGTGAAGTACACCCGCAACCAGCTTCTGCCCCGGCTCGACCTGCAGGCCACTTTGACCGCCAACGGCCTCAGCGGCGACCGCAGCGGAGCGTATGAGCGGGCGTTTGACCGCCAGGGATACGATACTCAGGTGGGCTTCCAGTTTTCCATCCCGCTGGGCAACCGCACCGCCAAGGCCAACAGCGCCGTCGCGGAAAACCGCCAGCAGCAGGCCATCCTGAACATCGCCCGGTCCGAGCTGAATGTGTCCGTGGAGCTGGACACCATCATCGCCCAGGTGAAGGCCGCCAAAGCCCGGCTGGAATCCACCCGCGAATCCGTGGGCCTGAGCGAGCGCTTGGTGGAGACGGAGCAAAAGCGGTTAGGCCAGGGCGTGGCCCGCACCTTTGATGTCCTAAAAGCCCGGCGAGATCAGGCTGATGCACGCACGCGCCAGATCGCCGCGCTGGCAGATTATAACAAAGCCGCCACCCAGCTCTCCCTCATCACCGGCACGCTGTTGGAGCGCCAGGGCATCCGCATAGACCGCAGCGGCCGGCAGCCGCAGGCGGTGAAAGACAAGCATTGAAATTCCCTCCAATGGCAGCCCTCACACCAGACCGCCAGCAGGCCATGAAAGCCCTCTCCGCAGAGCTTTCCCGGCTGGCCGGCCTGAATGCCAGCGAGGCCGACATCCATCAGGCTGTGCTTCAGCGTCTTGTCTCCGCCACGGAGGCTCTCGGCGGAGCCGTCTGGCTGGTGGCCCAGCGCACGGGCAAAGAGATATCCCTTCGGTTAGGCGCAGCCTCAGAACTGGAAACCGCCGCCGGACCAGCAGAAAGCGACCAGCGCCAGCAGACCCTGCAGGCCGCCACGGAAACCATCCTCTCCTCCCAGCCCCTTGTCCTCATGCCCTCCCCCGCCGGGCAGGGACCCGTCACTCCTGGCGTCCTGGTGAACCTCGGCCCGCACGCCATCATCGGTGCGCCACTGCGCAGCGGCGACGACCACCTCGGTGCAGTGCAGCTTTGGTTTCCTGCCAAAAGCGATCCCCAAAAGCTGGCGGACATCGTCCTCATGATCCAGGCCTTGCTGACCGAACTGGGTCCGCGCCTGCGCTCCCGGCAGCTCCGCGATCTCGGTGCCCAGAGCCAGCGCCAGCAGCGACTGCTGCAATTGGCGGGCGATTTAACCGGCGTGCTGGATGCCGAAACTGGCGGCAAGCTGGCCACCGCCCATGCGCGTGAGTTGTTAGGCATCAACCGTGTCAGCATCCTCCTCCGCCACGGGGACCGCTGGCGCGTGCTGGCCATCTCCGGGCAGGAATCCGTGGATAAACGCAGCCGCCTCGTCACCGGCTTGCTGCTCTTCGTTTCCCGCCAGGCCAGGGACCAGGCCTGGGTCGTGCTCGCAGATTCAAATGAGCCCTACTTCACCGACAGCCAGATGCAGTCCGCCGCCCTCGTCCCGCTGCGCGATGGGCCGGAGGGGCGCGTGCTCGGCTGCCTGCTGTGTGAATCCACGGATGCCGCCAGCTTCGGTGCTGCCGGGGCACCGGGGGATCCGCGTCCCCCTTCCCTGGCCCTGGCCCAATGGCTGGCCGACCTCTCTGGCAAGGCGCTGAATGCCGCCCTTGTACATCAGGCGATGCCTTTTGGCAAGTCGCTGACCAAGCTCGGCCGCTGGCAGCATGAGGCCTCCGCTTCCAGCAAGCGGCGCTGGGTTTTCCGTACGGCTTTCCTTGCCGCCTTTTTGGTTATGGCAGCCCTCTGGCCCATGAAGGTGAAGGTGGAGGGCGATTGCAGCCTGCTGCCGTTGAAGCGGGCCCTCGTCACCGCCGAGGCCGCCGGCCGGGTGGAAGAAGTACTCGTTCGCGAAGGCGACCGTGTGACCAAAGACCAAATCATCGCCCGCCTGGACACCCGCCGTCTGGAGAGCGACCTCGCCGCCACAGCCCAGGCCCGCAAGCGGCTGCAGGCCGAGGCCCAGCGCCAGCGCGGCCAGGGAAAAGAAGCCCTGGCCCGCATCGCCAGCCTGGAGGCCGAAGCCCAGGCCGAAATGGAAAACCGCCTGCGCCTGGAGATCGAGCTCGCCCAACTCAGATCCCCCCTGGACGGCCTCATCATGACCAAGGAGGTGCATTTGAAAAACGGCACCTTTCTGCAAGCCGGCGAAGTCCTGGCGGAGGTGGCCAGCGTGGACGTCTGGGACCTGCGGCTGGAGATCGCCGAAGCCGACATCAGCCTCATCGAAGAAGCCCTGGATGAAAGCAGCCCCCGCCCCGTGGACTACCTGCTTTACACCCAAAGTTCCCGCCAGCTCCACGCCAGCCTCACCGGCAAAAATCAGATCAGCCCCGCCCTCCAGCCCGGCCCGGACGGCGGCGTCTTCAGCATCACCCTGCCCACGGTGGACATCCCCGAAGAGCTGCGCCCCCTCATGCGCCCCGGCCTGACTGGACGTGCCAAAATCGAGCTCGGACGCCGCCCCGCCGGCACCGTCCTCCTTCGCAAATTTACCCGCTGGCTGCGCATGCGCTGGTGGATTTAAAGTGATGCGGCCACTCCTGGCTGCAATCGTTTCATCCAACAGCCACCTTCGTCAGGTCATTCCTCACTCCCTCTCCACCGCCCGCACCTCCATCCCCCCGAACTCCGCCCAGCCCTGCCCTTTGGGTGCCCAGGACTTGTCCCCGCCACCGTAAAAAGTCTCAAAGTACAGCCCGTCCACGCCGAAGGTATCCTGGCTGCGCCACTCCATGTCCGTCTGCTCCACCATCAGCTTTTCCGGCACCTCCGGCAGCGTGATCCAGACCCGCAAAGTCCCGTCGCGTTTCCCCGTTGTGTTCATCGTCACGGCCAGGCGGACGCCCACTGGCCGGCCTTTGGGAAAACGGAAGTCCGCCGGAAAGGGAAAGCTGTGACCGTATTTGTCCGGCTGGTTTTTGTGATACACATACGCCTCACCACGGCCCTCCCGCCGCCACATCAGGCGCGCTGAGAAGCCGTTCTCCCCGTCCGCCGGACGGCCACCGCTGACGTTCTCCGGCCCGCCGCACAGACCTGGCAGCTTGCCGCCTTTGACAAACTCAAAGTCAGGCCCAAACCTCAATGTGTAGCGCAGTTCCGCACCCTCCTGGCGGCCAAAGGGCCAGCGCCACCCGGCCCCGCCGTCTTCTGGGCCGATCTCCCCCGGCGCAAAGCTCACCCGCAGCACGGCCTCCTCCCCTTCCCCAATCTGCTCCACCCGTCCCGGCGCAATGCCACCCTCAAAGCCGCAGCCAGGCCAGTCCTTTTTCCACTGTTCTTTGGTATAAACGCCGGGCTTCCCCGAAAGCACCACTTTTACCGGCAGATCCGCCGCAGCGGCAATCAGGGAAATCCCGGCAAAGCAAAGAAGGGTGGTCCGCAGAATCATGACGCCAATCAGGCACAGGTCCCCTTTCAGGGAAGCTAGAAAACGTAATCTTTTATGATCCCAGATTAACATTTCAAATAACTTAGGTAAGATTGGCCAAATCTTGGATTCATCTGAAAAAATCAGCGGGGTGCAAACGATTAAATCTTATGGAACTCTCCTCCCGTCTTTTTCGCTCCGCCCCGTCGGTGGTTCTGGGTGTTGTCCTCGCCCTCTCTGCTGAAGCAGCGCCCCGTACTTTCACCAGCCCGGATGGCCGCACCCTCCAGGCCGAGATCCAGGCCGCCACGGCAGACACTGTGACGCTCAAACTGGCAGCGGGTCCCGCAATGACGGTACCTGTCAGCAAGTTTAGCAAAGCCGACCAGGCCTTCATCACCGAATGGCGGAAGGCCAACCCCGAGACCATCAAGTATGAGTTTGTGCCTGCCTTCACAAAAAGCAAAACGGACAGCAGCAAGGCCGTGGTCAACAATGAGGAGAGAACGACTGAAAGCTGGGTCTGCAATGTGAAGCTGCTCAACCGCTCAGGCCAGCAACTGGATGACCTCAAGGTGGATTATGAAATTTACTTCAGCCAGGCCAATGGCCCGGATTATGTCACTCGCAAAGCCACGGGCAGCGCAGCGGTCGGCAGCATCAAACATTTGCAGGAAATCAATTTTCAAACCAGCGATGTCAAACTGGTCACGTACAAACTGGAAGGCGGATTTTACTACTCGGATGGCTCACGTTCACGAAGGAAGGATTCCATCGAAGGTGTCGTCTTGAAAATCAAACATGGTGGCAAGCAGGTTTTCGAATGGGCCTCTAGCGGAGTGCCCAAAGACCGTGCACCGGCCACAGGCACCGCGAACCGCTAAAAAACCTGCTCGCCTGGAGCCTCCTCATCTGCACTATGCAGAAACACTTCAGCGCGGACCAGAGTCCGCAGCAAGAAGCTGTCCCCAACCCCGTTCCCATCCGTCCATGAAGAAATTCCTTCTCCCTCTCCTTCTCATTGCCGTCGCCGGCTTCGCCGCGACCATTCCGGATTCCGCCAAAGTCGGACATTTTTATGCCGGTTGCCAGGCTTATAGCTTCCGCATGTTCACCGTCATGGAGGCCATCGAGAAAACGGCCGCCGCCGGCGGCAAGACCATCGAGTTTTACCCCAAGCAGAAGCTGTCTCCAGAACAGCCTGAAGTCATCTTCAATCACGAATCCACACCGGAAGTCATCGCCGCCGTCAAGGCCAAGCTGGCTGAGCAGGGCATCACTGCCGTCGGTTATGGCGTCATCAAAATCGGCACCGATGCCGCCGCTGACCGCAAGGTTTTTGAATTCTGCAAAACCATGGGCATCGGCATTGTCATCACCGAACCCGATGTCAAAGGCCTGGACGGCATCGAAGCCCTGGTGAAGGAATTCGACATCAAGATGGCCATTCACAACCATCCCAAGCGCCCTCTGGACCGCTCCTACCTTTTCTGGGATCCAAACTATGTGCTGGAGCTCGTCAAAGACCGCGACCCCCGCATGGGCGCCTGCGCCGACGTCGGCCACTGGGTGCGCAGCGGCCTGAATCCTGTGGATTGCATCCGTATCCTCAAGGGCCGCATCTTCGACAGCCACATGAAGGACCTCAGCGAATTCGGCAATCCGAAAGCCCATGACCTCCCCTTCGGCACCGGCAAGTCTGACATCCCCGCCATCCTGGCCGAATACCACGCCCAGGGCTATCCCGGCCCCCTGCATGTCGAATATGAGCACAACTGGGAAACCAGCCTGCCTGAGATCAAGCAGAGCCTCGAGTTCGTGAAAAACTGGCAGCCCGCTGCCAAGTAAGGCTGTTCTTCCAAAACCGATTCTTCCTCAGCGGGAAGTGGAGCCAGCCTCCGCTTCCCGCTTTTTCATTTTAGCTTTCCGTTTTCTTAATTTCTTCTTTTTACATTCACGGCAGCCCCCATGTCCCCCGTAGCGCCTGATAGTCCGCCTTGGGCAGCAGCACATAATGAGGAGACGCCTTTGGGTCCAGCCAGCGGATCAGGCTTTCCAAGTTCTCCAGCGCCATCGTGGAGCAGCCGGCGCTGGGTTTCGTCGGGCCACGACGCACATGGAAAAAGATGGCACTGCCATAGCCCGGTGCCACCGGCTGCTGGTTGTGGCGGATCTCCAGCATCCATTTATAAGCCGCATCCCCCAGCCGCATGCGCTGCTTTTCAAACCAGGGTGGCACGCCCCGCTTCGGGTCCACACGGACATGCTGGTTATAATAGGGGTTGTTGGGATCATCCACATACGCATCCCACGGCCCCACCTGCACATACGGCCAGTTCGTCCCCGCTGGCGGGCGAGCGGCATAACCAAAAAGAGAACCAAGCTGGAACACTCCTGCAGGCGCACGCCAGTCCTTCTCCACCTTCATAGGAATGCCATTACGAGGCGGCGTGAAGACTCCCCTGCCCCAGGCCAGTCCGGACCGCCCGAGCAAGATCGGCACCGGCTGGCCGAAGACGGGCTGCCAGGGGCTGCTGGCCGAGGCCCGCTGATAAGCCTGCAACGTCGCCGTATTGGAATTCCATCCAGCAGCCTGCGCCACAATGACCTGACGCACGCTTTTTCCGATCTGTGCGGAGGATTTAGCGGGAATGCATGTCAAAGAGAGCGCCAGCGTCAGGCAAACTAAAAATAAATTCCATCGGCTCGCGACATACCTTGCCTGGGCATTGTCATGACATTGTATCCACGATGAAAAGGTTTTTGCCAATGAGATCATTTTTTGGGATTGCCTGGAGAAGTTCGACCTGAATATACTCATAAATCGGCCCTGCCGGATAATTAATTGGTTTCAGGTTTTGGGGGTTTTTTTCCTGAGCGCCAAGTCCGGCAGGGCTGTCCTTTTTATAGGGGCTGCGGAAGATGATTTTGCGGGATTGAAAGTGACGTTTACACAGCTATTCGTCCTGCCATCCATGAAGAGCCTGCTTTCTTTTGCCACCCTGCTCAGTGTTTTGGCCCTGGCCGCCTGCAGCACCACATCCCAGGTGAGCCTTGACTATGCCTCCGGCCCTGGACACGTAAAGCCGGGTTCCCCAGAGTATTCCACCCGCCTTTTCAGCGACCAGCGCGGCCTCGGGCCCCTGGATCTGGGCACCGTGCGAACGCAGATCGGCACGCCGCTGGAACATGTGCAGACCCGCGTGCCTATCAGCGAGGTAGTGACCAATGCCTTCGGTTACGGGCTTCAGGCCAGGGGCATGCTCACCCGCCCCCGCGCAGCCCGTTACATCGTCACCGGGGACATCCTGGACCTGTATTGCCAGATGCTGGTGCGGCCTTATGGTTATGCACGCGTGCGTGTGACCGTGCTTGAAGCTGGCACCGGCCAGATCATCCACAGCCGCGTCTATACGGGCGAGCGCAGCGGCGGTGCCTACCTCCCCGGCAGCGGCTCCCCCGTCCCCATGCTGCGTGACCTTGTCTCCGGCGCGCTTCAGGATGCCGTGGACCGCGCGCTGGATGATCCTGCCCTGCGCAGCAAGACCCGCGCGGGTGGCATGCAGTATGATGTGCCCACCGGCCCCGGTCCAGGCAGCTTCCCTGGCCCCGGCCCCTCTTCCCTGCCGCCAAGGGACTTTGAAGACCGCCCTACCATCAGCATTTAAAGCCTGAGGAAAAAGCACCCGGTCCTCCCTCCATGCCTGCCAACCGATTTTATAACAGCTTCGATTCCGATACGCTGAATCCACGCCCCTCCAGCCAGGGCGAATACCGCAATGCTTTCCAAATCGACCGGGACCGCATCATCCACAGCAGCGCCTTTCGCCGTCTGCAAAACAAGACCCAGGTCTTCCTCTCCGGCGAGTACGATTTTTACCGTACCCGCCTGACGCACAGCATCGAGGTCGCCCAGATCGGCCGCTCCATCTGCGCCTACCTGGCCCACCAGCGCGACCTGCTGGACGAGGATTTTTACATTGATCCCGACCTGGTCGAATGCGCCTGCCTTTCCCATGACCTCGGCCATCCGCCCTTCGGCCATACAGGGGAGCGCACCCTGCACCGCGTCATGCAGCCCTATGGTGGTTTTGAAGGCAATGCCCAGACCCTGCGAATCCTCACCGAAACCCTCTTTAACGAAGGCCGTGAAGGCATGAACCCCTCCCGAGCTGTGCTGGATGGAGTCCTCAAATACAAGACCCTCCAGGCCGAGGTCCCCACGGCCAAAAACCACTACCTGTACAATGACCAGGAACGCTGGCTGGACTTCACCCTCGGTGGCCAGTCCTTCCCGCCAGAGCTGACGCCGGGTAAAATCCGCAACCAGTTCCGCAGCATCGAATGCCAGATCATGGACTGGGCGGATGACACCGCTTATTCGCTGAATGACATCGCCGATGGCATCCACGCCGGCTTTATCAACGTCGCCCGGCTGGAGCAGTGGGCCTCCGGCCAGACCTTGGATGAAACCGATACCACCCACATCCAAAAACTCTGTGCCGCCATCCGTGAAGGACGTGTGGAAAGGAAGCTCAACAGCGCAATCGGCCGTTACATCCGCGCCGCCCGGCTGGTGCCTGACAGCACCTTCCTTAGCTCCATGACCCGGCGGCATCAGTTCCGCCTGGAAATTGATCCCGTCATGCAGGCCCAGTCCCGGCTGAACAAAAAGATCGCCTTCGAGCTCGTCTTCAAAAGCCCCCAGCTTCAGCAGCTAGACTACAAGGCCGACTTTATCCTCACCCGTCTCTTTGAAGTGCTGCGGGACCGCTACATTGAGCAGGACAAAGAAAACACCCTGCATCTCATGCCCGCCACCCTGGAGGCCGAGATCGCCAAAGCCCCCGATGCCAGCACACGTGCCCGCCTCGTCTGTGATTGGGTGGCCAGCATGACCGACAGCTTCGCCTTCCGCACCTACCGCCGCCTTTTTGACGCCGATTTCGGCTCCATCACTGATTTTGTGTAAAGAACGGCAGCCACCGATTTTGGCAAAAGGTGCGGTTCATGATTGACCCGTGATCCCGGATTCGTTTAGCCTGGGTATTCCAACCTAACCAACCATCATGTCCGCTGCCACCCTGGAGGCTCCGGCTTCCGACGCCACCCTCACCCCCGTTGCTGACAAGCTCACCAAAAAAATCCTCACGGCCGACCACCCCACGTGGTGCCCAGGATGCGGTGACTTTGCGGTGCTTGCCGCCTTTTACAAGGTGCTGGAAAAGCTTCAGTATCCGCATGAAAAAATCGTCTGCGTCGCCGGCATCGGCTGTTCTTCGCGCTTCCCGTATTTCGTCAACAGCCACGGCATCCACTTCATCCATGGCCGTGCCCTGCCCCTTGCCACCGGCATTTCCCTGAGCCGCCCGGACGTGCATGTTTTTGTCTTCGGCGGTGACGGCGACGGCTTCTCCATCGGCGGCAACCACCTCAACCACGCCGCGCGCAAAAACATCAAGCTGACTTATGTCATCATGGACAATTTCGTCTATGGCCTGACCAAAAAGCAGACCAGCCCCACCAGCCCACAGGGTTTCAAGTCCAAGACCGACCCCACCGGCAGCATTGACCGCCCCATCAATCCGATGAAGCAGCTACTGGCCAGCGGCGCCACCTTCATCGCCCGCACCCATGCGGCCCAGGTGAAGCACATGATGGAGATCTTCGAGCGCGCCATCCTGCATGACGGCTTCAGCGTTGTGGAGTGCCTCAGCGAGTGCGTCATGTTCTACGCCGGTTCCTTTGATGACAGCACCCCGCGCAAAGGCGGTGTCTATAACATCATTGATGAAACCCAGCACAACGTCACCGACGACGTTGCCGCATTCAAGATGGCCGATGAACCTTCCCCTGGCCAGTTTGGCGTCTATTACCAGGTGGAGCGTCCGACGAAAAATGCCCTGGAGCAAAAGTGGATCGACTCCACCCAGGAAAAGCTCAACGGCATGAGCCAGAAAGATATCCTCAAAAAGCGGCTCGAAGCCATGCGCTAAGCCTGCTTCACGCCAGGCATGCGCCGGTAAATCCGGCTGCGGTTCACATTCAAAAGACGGGCGGCTTCGGTAACGTTGCCGCCCGTTTGCTCGAGTGCCCGTTGTATCAAAGTATGTTCGGCAGCTTCCAGATTCATCGGCACGCTTTCGGATGAAACCCGCGCAGGCGCAGCCTTGACAGCACTGGCAGCCGGATTGGCCGCCATGTCAAAGAGCTGCAAATGCTCCCGCCTCACCGTCTTGCCACCGCTGAGGATGAGGGCACGCTCCATCGCATTTTTTAGCTCGCGTACATTCCCTGGAAAGGAGTGATGTTGCAGCAGCTTCAGCGCCGTTTCATCCAGCGCCGGAGCCGCCATCCCCATCTCCGCAGCGAAGACCTTCAGGAAATGTCCCGCCAGCAGTGGCAGGTCCTCCCGCCGCTCGCGCAGCGGTGCCGTCTCCACCGTGTAGCGGGCCAGGCGATAGTACAAATCCTGCCGAAACTCCCCGCTGAGGATCTTCGCGGACAGGTCCGCATTCGTCGCACTGAGCACCCGCACGTCCACATGATGGGACTTCGTGGAGCCCACCGGTGTCACCTCCCCGTCCTCCAGCACACGCAGCAGCTTGGCCTGCAGAGCCGCCGGCATGTCACCAATTTCATCCAAAAACAGCGTTCCTCCATCCGCCAGTTCAAAGTAACCTTTGCGGTCCGCCGTGGCTCCCGTGAAAGCCCCTTTCACGTGGCCGAAGAAGAGCGATTCCAGCAAGTCCGCAGGCACCGCCACACAGTTCACCGGGATGAAGGCCGCCTCCGCACGCGGGCTGTGATGATGCAGCGCACGCGCCACCAGTTCCTTGCCCGTGCCGCTTTCGCCAGTAATGAGCACGCTCGTTTTGGCGAAGTTTCGCAGCCGCTCGATGTCCGCCAGGATGCGCTGCATGTGCGGGCTGCCGCCGACAAAACCATCCAGCCCCCAGCGTTGCGCCTCCCGTGAAGCCAGGCTGGACAGCCGCTGTGTGGCCTTGTCCCGTGTGCGCTCCGCTTCCACCCGCCGTGCCACTTCGGCCTCCAGCTCGGCATTACGCTGCTGCAGCTCACGCGTCAGTCCGCTGATCTTCAAATGCGTGGCCACCCGCGTCACCACCTCTTCCGCCTGGAAGGGTTTCACAATGTAATCCACCGCCCCCATGCGGAAGCCGTTGAGCACGCTCTCCGTCTCCTGGCGGCTGGTGATAAAGATGACCGGGATGTCCCGCGTGGCCTCCTCCGCCTTCAGCGTGCGGCACACGTGAAACCCGTCATGCCCCGGCATCATTACATCCAGCAGGATCAGGTCCGGCCTGGCCCGCTCCGCCAGCTTCAGCGCATCCTTGCCGCTGGAGACGGCCAGAATCTCATACCCCTGCGGCTCCAGGACATGGCTTAGCAGGGTCAGGCTGGCCGGGGTGTCATCGGCGATGAGAATGCGGGGTCGGTTCATGAAATGGATATTTGGGCAATGATGCGCTGGATGGTTTTCATGTCATAGCTGGCCAGAAAGCCGCGCAGGTGCTGGGCCAGCCGCTCTCCCGCCGTGCCCAGCTGCTCCAGCTCCGCCAGGCAGCTTTTCAGCACCGTGGCGCTGTGCAGTTCCGCCGCCATCGTCAGCCGTGCGGCCAGGTCCTCCGGCAGGTTGATCTGGCTCAGGTCAATGGAATCGGGCGGCTCTTCCGATGCAGGATCCTCCTTGCATACAAACTCCACGCCTAACAAATGATGCAGACAACCGTAAATGCGCTCCGCCCGGAAAGGCTTGGCCACAAAGTCATCGCAGCCAGCCTTCAGGCAGAGCTCCCGCTCATGCGCCAGCGCTGAGGCCGATGTGGCCACAATTTTGATCTCCTCCGGATCAAATTCCTCCAGGATGCGGCGCGTGGCCTCCAGCCCGTCAAATTCCGGCATGCGGATGTCCATGAAGACCATCTGCGGGCGCGATACCCGCACCACCTCCACCGCCTGGCGGCCATGCTCCGCCAGCACCACCTCACAGCCCGCCAGCGTCAGCATGGAGGCCAGCACCTCGCGGTTTTCACGGATGTCATCCACCACCAGCACCCGCACCATGTGGCCCGGTGCCAGCCGCACCGGCTCCCGCGCAGCGGACCTTGGCACCCCGCTCCCCGCCACTGCAGGGAGCCTCAGCTCCACATGAAAACACGAGCCCTGCCCCGGCTGTGAATGCACCCCGATGCTTCCCCCCAGGATCTCCATCTGCCGCCGCGCGATCGCCAGCCCCAGCCCCGCCCCGCCACGAGACCCGGCCTCCTGCTGAAACGGCTCAAAGATCCGCTGCCGGGCCTCCTCAGAAATGCCCGCACCCGTATCCTCCACCTCAAAGCGCCAGCGCTCCTGCTCCAGTGGCACCGCCCGCAGGATCACTCTTCCCTTCGTGGTAAACTTCACCGCATTGCCTAACAAATTAATCAAAACCTGCCGCAGCTTGCCTTCATCTCCATTCACCATCACTGCCCTGTCCAGCCCGCCCGCCTCCATGCGCAGGCCGATCTGCTTCTCCTCACAAGGATGCTGAAACATCGCCCCGAGTTCGCGGATCAGCGCAGCCAGGTCGAAGTCACCCGCCTCCACCTCCATGCGCCCGGCATCAATTTTGGACAGGTCCAGAATCTCCTGGATCAGATGCAGCAGATGATCCCCGCTATTGAGGATGGTCGCCACCGCATCGCGGTGAAAGCGCGGCAGCGCCCCGTCCCGCGCCAGGATCTGCGCATAGCCCAGGATGGCATTCATCGGTGTGCGGATCTCATGGCTCATGTTGGCCAGGAATTCAGACTTGGCCCGGCTGGCCGCCTCCGCCGCCGCCTCCGCCTGCTTGCGCACCCCCACCTCTGCCAGCAGCTCTCGCTGCGCCCGTTTCACCTCCGCCGTCTGCGTGGCGCTCTTCCAGAGATAGCCGGAAAGCATCAGGCTCATCACCATGCCACCGCTTAAGGTCAGCCACGGCATGGAGTCCGACCGCAGCCGCAGGAAGTCCCGCGTCGGCTCAAACAAAAGCGTCCACCGCCGGCCCGCCACATCCACACTCGTCGTCCAGGCCGGATAGCCTGCCAGCCGCTCACCTGCCTGGTGATACAGCACAGATCCGTCGGCCTCATCCTTGAGGGTCAGCGCCACCCCGTTCTCCTGGGCATCCACCAGCGAAAGATCAATGAGATCCCCAATGCGGAAGACCGCTGTTGCAAAGCCCGCCAGAGACACCCGCCGCTGCTCCTCCGTGGCCGCTGTGCCCGCATACAGCGGCTCAAAGACCACAAAACCCTTTTGCGCCCCCTGTTCCTGCGCCAGCCGGATAGGGGCCGTGGCTTGCGCCACTCCCGTATCGCGCGCCCGTTCCAGCGCCTCCCGCCGTCTTGGCTCCGCCTTCACATTGAAGCCCAGCGCCGGTGCATTCTTTTGCAGGCTTTCCAGATAAAAGACCGGGAAGTATTCCTCAGCCGGCTCGGCCGTCACGATCTCCCCCTCCGCCTTCTCTTCGGTAAAATGAAAACCGGTAAAACCCTCAGCCCTTGCCCTCGCCTCCCACACCGCTCGATCAGGTCCCGGCACCCGTGGGTCCCAGGCCAGCGCCTGAAGCTCCGGCTGACGGGTGAGGAAGCTGCCCACAAAACGGCCAAACTCCGCGCGGCTCACCTCTTCCCGCGTCTGGAGAAAGGCCACGATGCTGTGCAGCACCTCCATAGACCGAAGGATCTGCCCCCGGATGACCTCCGTCCGGTCTTTGGCCAGCCGCCGCACTTCATCCTGCCGGTCATCCTCCCGCGCTTCCAGCAGGATGGCTGTCAGCAGCAGAGACACAGCCACCCCCAGCACCAGGGCAAGAATCGCCGGTGCCCTGACAGGAGCGTCTGGTTCTGGCATGAATGGTATGCATGGTGTTCAAGCACTCATCATGCCATCCTGCCCAGAGGATGACGAAGATGGCATGAGCGCATTGGGTCCCCTCAACCCGCAGGGTTGCCCCAGCCTCACCGCGCCAGGCTGGATGGTGCATCCGCCGCAGTGGCGGCGCGGAAGTTGGCTTGGGCTCGAAAATATTCTGCCTGAGCCTCCACCTCCAGCACCTTGGCATCAAAGGTGGCCTGCTCGCGGATTTGCAGGGCCAGCAGATCTGTGGCGCCCTGCTTCAAACGCTCATTCTCCGCTGCTTCGAGCTGCTGGGAAAGATCCATGTTCTTGCGGGTTTGCAACAGTGCATCATAGGCCGCAATGATGGCACTGTGGCTGTCGCGTACATCGGCGGCGATGCGGTCACGGGCGAACTGCCTGTCATTGTTCAGCCGCTGGATCAGGGCCTCGGCCACCTCGATCCGGCCTCTGGCCTCGCGGCGTTGAAGCGGCATCTTAAACTCGATCTTCGCCTCGATCTCCGTCCGCTCCAGGTCCTTTGGCAGGTTGCCGCCGGTGGCCTGGTTCGCCTCGACACCGACGTCCAGATTCGGCAGCATGTTGTTTTTGGCGAGCTGGCGGTCGATCTCGTTCTTCTCAATCGTCAGCTCGATGCGGCGGATTTCCGGCCGGAAAATGGCCGCCCTGGCGATAGCGGCGGTAACCTCGCCTTCATCCGGCCGGGGATGCGGAGGAAAGGCCGCCGGCACACGTTCACGCGGGCTGATGACAGGCTCCGCCAGCTCCCGGGAGCGATGGAAAAGGGACAGCTCAATGGCCGCTGCCTGAAACCGCCGCAGCGCCTGCACCACGGCGATCTCACGGCTGACCACCAGCCTCTGGTTGTCAATCTGCACAATCGGTGCTGAGGCACCGCGCTTCACCTGCTCAGCGATGGCGGAATCCCGGTCCTTGGCGATGCGCAGCAGTTCCTCCGTCAGCGTCAGCCGCTGGCCGGCGGCCACCCAGTTGTAATAGGAAATGGTGGCCGCCCGGATGAAGTCCAGATACTGCCGCAGGATGATCGGATCCGCCAGCTCCTGGTCAATCTGCGACTGCCAGAAGGCCGCCCGGCGGCGGTCGATCGTTCCATCACGCAGCAGCGGCACCCGGAAACCCAGCACCGCCTCCCCGTCTGTACTGGTGCGGTCCTTGTTGTAGTTCGGCAGAAAGCCGCTGCTCAGCCGGTAGCCACCATAGACATTGCCGCCCCAGAAAGGCAGCGGCTGGTCCAGTACAGCATAGCCCGACTGCCCGTCATAATAACCCGCCGGCCTGAACGCCCCGCCGACATTCAGATTGAGATCAAAGGCTCCTTGCGCCTGCCGCGCCCGGCCATTGGCGATGTCCTGCTCGATCAGGGCCGCCAGATAGGGCGGATATTGTGTCTGCACACTGGCCAGCACCTCCCCCAGCAGCAGCGGCTTTTCAGCAAAAGTGGCCTGGGTAAGAGCCACGCCGAAAAGGATAACCAAAAAGATGTTCTTCATTTCTTCGTGGGGTCGAGTTTACCGTCAGTATTCGATATCAAAGGCGGGAAGCCGTTGATCTGCCGCCACAATTCAAACCATAGAGGCACCTCGTTCAGCATGACCCAGGCGTTCGCTCGTACGCCCTGGCGCAGCCACCGGTCCTTGTCCGGCCAGCCCACCTTCACGGCCCCCTGGCCATCCCCCCGGTCCACCACATCATCCGATGGACCGACGACGACGCGGAAGCGGCCCATACCATCATCGGTGGCATCCACAAACACCACCTCGCCACCGAAGGTGCCGATGGCCAGCTGCGGCCAGCCGATCATCTGCACCGCCGGCCAGCCTTCAAAGGCCAGGCGCACCTGGTTGCCAGGAATCACCTTGCCGTCCACCTCGCTGCGGGCATGGATGAGCGGCATGTCGTTGCCGTTCACCCAGATCTCCACAAACCGGCTGTCCGTCTCCGGAATGATCACGCAGATCAGGGAACCCGGCCGCAGGTAGGTGCCGTCCGTGGCCGCCACCTGCAGGACGATGCCATCACGCGGCGCCTCCACAATCTGCCTCAGCGTCTGGTTGATCTGCACATCTATGACCGACAGATCCCGTTCCGCAGAAGCCACATCTCCATGCGCGGAGCCTTTTTGCGCATGGATGGAAGCGATCGTGGCGTCAAAGTCATTGCTGGTCCGGTTCAGCGCCGCCTGCGCGGACTTCAGGTCGGCAGCGGTGGAATCACGCTGCAGCGTGGCCAGTTCATGCTCCCGCTGGGAGGTCAGCCCTTTTTCAAACAGGGCATGCGTACGCGTGTAATTGAGCATGGATGTTTCAGCCGCGATCTTGGCCGCCGCCACCCGCTGCTCCGCCCCGTCAATGGCCTGCGCTTTGGCCAGCTCCTGCTGCGTTACCTGGGCAATGAGCGATTCCACCCGCCCGATGGCAAAGTTGCGCCGGCTTTCGATCGCCTCCCGCTGCGCTTTCAGGTTGGCGATCAGGTTCGGGTCATTGTCCTGGATCTCGATGATGAGATCACCCTTCTTCACACGCTGGCCTTCCACCACATGAAGGTGCTTCACCCGGCCGGAGACCTGGGCCTCCACATTGATACGCCGGTCCAGCGGGTTGAAGGCAATGACCCGGCCGGTGCCGGAGACAAACTGCCGCCAGGGCAGGAACAGGATGCCGATGACTAACAGCAAGAATGCCAGCACCAGCAGCCGGCTGAAGAGGCGCGTGTAACGCGCCGAACCCGCCAGGGAAAGGGCGGGGAGTTGCGGAGTATTGGCAAAGTCAGTCATTTCAGAAAGGGATCAGCCTTTGATCTGGGTGGAGGCGGTGCCGTCTGTCAGCTTGAAGGGGCTCAGCTCAATGACCTGGTCACAGAGCTGCGTCACATCGCGGTCACGGGTCGTCAGAATAACGGTCCATGGCAGAGTTTTATCCAAGATGGCATCAGACAGAATGGCGAAGGATTCGGGATCCAGGCTGTCAAACAGCTCATCAATGAGAAGCAGGCGCGGACGCTGCACCAGGGAGCGTGCCAGCAGCAGCCGGGTGCGCTGGTTGCCGGACAGCGGTGCACCGCCGATCTTCAGCCTCAGGTTCAGCCCTTCCGGCCGGGCCAGCAGAGTGTCCAGCAGGCCCACCTTCTCCAGCGCCTCGCGGATCTCATCCATGCCAATGTCCGGCCTCCCCAGGCGCAGATTTTCCACCACGGTGGCATCCACAATCTCTTCCCGGCGCAAGAGCTGCACGTGGTCGCGCAGGGCCTCCAGATACCAGCTTCTGAGATCCAGCCCGTCAATGGCGATGTGACCGCTGGTGGGCGTGCGCAGGCCAAAGAGCATGTCCAGCAGGGAGCTGGCCCCCGCTCCATGCGGCCCCACGATGGCCACGCGGGTGCCTGGCTGGATGACAAAGGTCCGGCTGTTAAACAGCGGAATGTTTTCCGTGTATCCAAAGGTGATGCTGTCCGCCACAATGGAAGCGCCCATCGCAGTCCTGACGGGCTGCTCGCCGGATTCTCGCTCGATCTCCAGGTCAAAAATATGGCCCAACTTGTCCATGGCGGCCATTAAGTCATACCAGGCCTCCAGCTTCTTGCCGATCTTGGCCAGGGAGACCACAATGGCGCTCATGATCAGCTCACTGGCCACAAGCTGGCCCAGGGTGATCTGCTGGCTGACCACCAGCCAGCCGCCCATCACCAGCAACGCCGCGCCAGCCAGCACGGAAAGGATGAGGAGGCCGATGATCTGCCGCATGACCACCCGGAAATGCTTGGCGCGGCGGGTGACGTATTCAGAGGCAAGCTGGTTAGAGCGCTCAAAGGCCAGGTCGTAACCGCCGGGGCCTTTGAACAGAAACGGATAAGCGGCGATCTCCTCAAACCAGTTCACCAGGTCATATTTGGTGCGGGACTCGGCGATGCTCGTCTCCACCGCGCCGCGCCCGCACAGCCACAGCACCAGGATGATAAGGATGAGCAGCAGCGCCACAAACAGCAGCAGCAGCGGGTGATACAGCGCCAGCAGCATCATGCCGATGAGGCTGCCAAAGATCAGGTTCACCCCGTCCAGCAACAGCAGCGCCGTACTCTTCTGCGCTGTCACCACATCCAGGAAGCGGTTCACCAGTTCCGGCGCGTGGACGCTCTCCAGCGATTCCGCCCGCACCCGTGGCAGCCGATACGCCAGGTCCGCCGCCGCACGCACAAAGATGCGCCGCTGGATGATATCAGAGACATAATATTGCAGGCCCGTGATCACCGCCTGCAACGACAGGGCCGCCATGAGAGCCAGCCCCACGATGATCAGCGCCTGGAGATAGGGCTGCGACTGCCCGCCGAAGGCCAGATTGCTCACCACCGCATCCACAGCCATCGGTGCCGCCAGGTAAAGAATGCCGGAGAACACGGAAAAGATCAGCAGAGTGACGATGTCCTGCCGCTCCGCCTTTAACAGCCGGAAAAAACGCGTCACCGGGCTGACATGCGTGTGACCATGGTCATGACCATGGCCATGGGCGTGAGGTCCGTGCACTTGGCTGCCGTACATTTGCGCAAGCCGTGCATGTGCCGCATGGATGCTGATGTCATGCGCTGCACGCTGCGGATGCACGATCCCGGCTTCAACGACGTCATCAACGCTGCCCAGTTCCAGCCTTTTGACCAGATCCTTGCGCGTCAGAGTGTAGCGCTGGCTGGGATGATCCCCGTCCGCCATGCGAAGGCGCAGCCAGCCTGCAAAGGTAATGACGATCCAGGTCTGCTCCCTGGCGGACCAGATGACCACCGGCGTGTCATTGTGCGCCTGCCATACCAGCTCCGCCAGCGGCATGCGCACCGGGGAGACATGCAGGTAAACCTCCGCTGCCGCGCTGACAAGCTGGCTCAGCGGATCGGCATCCGCCCGGGTGGCATTGCTGATGGCAATCTTCGCCCTTTCATGATCATACTCCACGCCAGTGATGGCACTGAGCTGCGCCAGCGTATTGGTTGTAAGAGAACGTGTGGGCTGTTCTGCAAGCGGCTTGTCAGGAAAAAGGTTTGCAGGCATTCAAAGATTTTTTTTTGCGGCCAAATTACGGTTGGTCCAGGAACCATGGATAACAATTTCTGTGTTTTTATTGCGTGCGAGCAGGTCTGCACCAAGAACAAGCATCCTCTGGTACAGCATACTGCCCACCATCCTTTCTGCCAATCAGGAACGTCTTTGAAATCTGCGGCCCGGCAGGTCGAGGTCGCAACAAAAATAGCCGCCCGGCCTGAGGCTCGGCGGCGGCTGCACTGCTTTTTTGAAATGCGGTATTATAAATGATTCACTGCAACCGGTCCGTCCGCCTTGCAGGGGGACGGACCAGTCAGTGCCCCTGATGTTATTGTTGCATCCCGGCGGTGCTTGCGGTCTGGTTCTTGTAGTTGAACCAAAGTTTGGCGGCGATCGCACCGGCAAAAATCAGGAAAGCAGCGGCCGTGTCATACTGGGCATCCATGGAGAGTTCGAGCATTGTGTTCATACTGATGGAGGAGTTGGGGTTATCTGACATCCGCACTTGCGGTGAACCGCAGCACCAGCTGCGACAGCTAACCTTTGCCACACCTCATCAGTCGCGCCAATGGGCATCCTGGCGTTCCGTATCTCAGCATTTTGCTGGGATGCTCTCAGTTTCCGGACGGATCCGGATCATGCTTGTTCCGCAGCCCAGCGTGTGGCGTGATGGACCAGCTCGGTATTGTTTTTCAAGCCGAGCTTCCGTTTGATCTGGCTGCGGTGGGTATCCACCGTTTTGACGCTGAGATGCAGCAGGCGCGCGACCTCCTGCGGCTCCTTGCCCTGGCCGATGAGGCGATAGACTTCAAACTCGCGGTCAGTCAGTTTGGTGACAGAGGCGCCCTCCTGTTGCGGACCTTGGGAGCCGGCCAGCGCATCCAGGATCAGGCTGGAAATGCGCTCGCTCACGGAAATGCCGCCGGCGAGCACTTTGCGAATGGCATGGATGACCCTCTCCGGGCCCTCCTGCTTCATGATGTAGCCACGTCCGCCTGCACGGATGACACGCTCCGCATACAGCGTCTCGTCATGCATGGAGATCATCAGCACCGGGATCTGTGGATGCTCAGCGCGCACATCTTTCAGCGCTTCCAGACCGCTCTTGTCAGGCAGGCTCATGTCCATCATCACCAGGTCAGGCTTGAATCGTGAAATGGCGGCCATGGCCTGGGCGGCATCATGCGCCTCCCCGCATACGGCCAGGTCAGGCTCCATGCCGACAAGTCCGGTGAGCCCCGCACGGAAAACCGGGTGGTCATCCACAATCAGTACACGTTTGGGAGAGGCTGTGTGATCAGAGCTTTTCGGGGCCATGGGCAGTGGAAACGGTTTTCGAAGTGGCAGAGAGTGGAAAGGAGCAGGTAACACAGGTGCCGCGTTTTGCAGCCTTCTTAATTTCAAGCGTACCGGTAATCATCTCTGAGCGGTAGCGCATGATGCGCAGCCCCATGCCTTCATGCATGGCGGCCGTTTCCTTGATGCCAAGACCGTCGTCAATGACACTCAGGACGGCTTTAGGTCCTCGCGTGGAAAGCCGGATGCGCACATTCTGGGCACGCCCATGCCGCACCGC
Source organism: Prosthecobacter sp. SYSU 5D2 (assembly GCF_039655865.1). Lineage (NCBI taxonomy): Bacteria > Pseudomonadati > Verrucomicrobiota > Verrucomicrobiia > Verrucomicrobiales > Verrucomicrobiaceae > Prosthecobacter > Prosthecobacter sp. SYSU 5D2. The sequence goes on from NZ_JBBYXL010000001.1 coordinate 261,500, forward strand.
ATTGTTGATCGCCTCCTGCGCAATGCGGTAAAGGTGAATGGCGCCTTTTTGATCCTCCAGCATGACCTCGGCACGGGATTCAAACTGGCAGGAAATGCCAAACAAATCGGCCGAGCGCTCCGCCAGGTTCTTCAAGGCCGCGCCAAGTCCGCCCTGTTCCGGGGCCACCGGATCCAGGCCGCGTGCCAGGGAGCGCGTGTGGTTCAGGGACTTGCCCAGCAGCGCGCATAGCTTGCTGGCGGGCTCCTGCTCGTGCGCGCCGCTGGCAGCCAGCCTGCGCGCTAGCACATCCGCCATCATCCACGCTCCGGCAAGCTGCTGGCCCAGGTCATCATGCAAATCCTGGCCGATGCGCCGCTGCTCACGTTCACTGATGCGCAGGATCTCCTCCTCAAGCTGTCTGCGTGCGGCGATCTGGCCGCGCAGTTCCGCCGTCCTCTCTTCCACCCGCTGCTCCAGCTCCGCATTCAGTCGCAGAATGGTCTGCTCCGCCTGCTTGCGCTCTGTGATGTCGCGGGAAATTTTGGAGAACCCGACCAGCCGGCCGTTGACATCCAGAATGGGGGAAATGGTCAGCGAGACGTCCAGGATGTCACCGTTCTTGTGCCGCCTCTGAGTCTCATAGTGGTCAATGCGCAGGCCGCGCTCGATCATGCGCTTGAAGACGGCCTCATCATCCTCCGCCTGCGGGGGCCGCAGAAATGACATCATTTTGCCCACCGTCTCCTCCTGAGTATAACCAAAGATGCGTTCGGCCCCCGCATTCCAGGTGTCAATCCTGCCCTCGAGATCCATCGTGATGATGGAGTCATCCGTCGTCTCCACCACGGCGGCCAGCCTCCGGTTCATCGCCTCGGCCGCCTCGCGCTCAGTAATGTCACGGGCGATGCCGCCGATCTGGTGTGGGAGGCCGTCTTTTCGCGAGAGGACGATGCCCCGGTCCGCCAGCCAGCGCACCTTACCGTCCCGTCCCTGCACACGGTAATGCACCTCATAATCCTGCGTCTTGCCACTGAGCCAGCGCCGCAGGGCCGCACTGACGGCCTTCTGATCATCGGGATAGATGGACTCCCCCCACAGCTCCGGGTGCTCACGCAGCTCAGCCAGGCTCACCCCCCAGATGCGCTCAAAGGCCGGGCTGACATAGGAGAAGCGCGGCGGATCCACCTCCTTGAACCAGAGCACATCGCCGATGTTCTCCACCAGCAGACGAAAATGCTCTTCAATCGAACCGGTCTTTACATCCGGCAGTTTGCCGCCCTTGGACTGGCGCGGTGGCTTGATGGCTGGTCGTTTGGTCATGCTGGACAGGAATTCTAAACATAGGGATGTTAGTATTCCAGTCCTGCTTCCATGACAGGTCTGTTATCTTCTAATTCATTCATGGGAGGCCGGGTCATCTTCCAATTTTACGGGCCGCTCCATGAAGCGGACGGGTTTTTCATAAATGGCCAGGACGATGCAACCGGCCTCACTGACCACGCTGTGATAGGTGCCGGGGGGATGGATGCGCAGGGAGCCGGCATGGATGATGCCGTTCTGGTCACGCTGACTGCCGGCCAGCACGAGGATGTGCTCCCAGCCTTCATGCAGATGCATGGGCACACGGGCCTCTTTGCGGAAGCGGATGAGGGCGGCCGTGGGACCGCTAATGCCATCGCCATAAAACCGGTAGATGTCCACACCGTCACGGAAATAACTCCACGGAATGTCATCTTCCCTTTGAAGGATGTTGAAAATGTCCTTCAGCTCAAAGTGAGGGAAGCTGAAGCCTGGGGATGAGGGAGGATCGTCGGAAGTCACAACAGGGCGGCATCATATGAATGCCAGGGCACATGGCGAGTGGAAGTTTTGGGCGGATGATATTAACAAACGTTAGGCCTGGATGGCCTGGATGAAGGCGGCGGAATCACTGACGGCACCAAAGACGCCGCCCTGCATTTTGATCATTTTCAAGGCGGCCAGATAGTTACCGTAATCGGTGGCTCCGGTGCAGTCGGAAAGCAGCAGGCATTCAAAGCCCCGGTCATTGGCCTCCCGCATGGTGGTATGCACGCAGACATCCGTGGTGATGCCTGCGAGGACGATGTTCAGGATGCCCTTCTGCCGCAGCAGCATGTCCAGATCGGTGCCGTAAAAGGAGCCTTTGCCAGGTTTGTCAATGACCGCCTCCCCAGGCAGGGGATACAGCTCAGGAATGATATCCCAGCCGGGCTCGCCACGGGTCAGGATGCGCCCGCAGGGTCCTGCTTCACCAATGCCCGCACCGATACGCTGGCTGCGCCACTTTTTGTTAGCCGGGAGATCCGAAAGATCCGGGCGGTGGCCCTCGCGGGTGTGCATGATGTGGTAGCCTTTGGCGCGAGCGGCTCCGAAGACTTTTTTGATGGGCTCAATGGGTGCGCGGGTGAGGCTGAGATCGTAGCCCATCTTGTCCACATAACCACCGGGGCCGCAAAAGTCGGTCTGCATGTCTATGACCAGGAAGGCCGTGTTCTCCGGACGGAGGTCACCATTGTAAGGCCAGGGATAGGGATCGGCTTCGATGTAGGGCATGGGATCAGAATTTTTGGAATGGATCGTTAACAGCAAAGAGTGAACCAGATTCGGGTGGTCCTGCGGTTAACCAGACCGCAGAACCACCCGGAGTATCATCAACACCAAACATTGTCAGTCAGCCGCCATGGGGAGATGCCCGTGCACCTCTTCTTCCTCGGCAGGCTTGGGAGCCACAACGGCATACTTGGCGCAGCCCGCCAGGACCAGGGCCACCATGACATAACTGCAAGCAATGACCGGAGATTCGCCAATGCCGATCTGCTCCCCGTGCATGAGACCGAAGAAGGTCAGCATGGCACCCGTGAGAGCAAAGTAGGCTCCGATGGCAAATTTGCGATCAATGACGAAGACGGCGATGGCCGGCAGGATGACTCCGCTGAGGATAGCCCCGCCACCAAGCACCTCCAGGCCATGATAGAGCACTCCCACCTGGCCCAGTTTTTCCATACCGACGGCAGCGGCATTGGTACCTGCGGCACCGAGGGAGTTATCAATAAGCAGCTTGCCCCAGGCAGCGAGGTGCGGCGTGAGAGCAAGGATGATGGCCGGAGCGTGGCTCTTGGGCGTCTCCTGGAAAGCCTGCGCACCGATGAGCATGCCGATGTATAACAAAATGGGTGAAATGGCGACGATGGGGATCAGCGATGACATCAGAGAGATGATGCCAAAGGTGCAGAAGAGGATGACCACCACCCCCGTGGCGGCGGAATACCCGATGCGGCCGCCCATGGATTTCCAGCCTGGATGCCCAATGTAAACGGCATTGATAAAGGGATTCCCCAGGCAGCAACCGACGAGGCTGATGACACCGTCGGCGGTCAGCACGCGCGTTGTTGGAAAGTCGTCTCCGGCGACAGCGGCACTCTCGACATTGTCCAGGGCCTCCACCAAATCATAGATGCCAAAGGGAATGGCGGTGACCAGGATGACACCCAGGAATTCAAAGCCGGAGAAGATGTGGCCGACAGCAGGAAGCGGAACCGAGAAGCCGAAGTTGGCAAAGGAACCGGTGAGCTTGGCCAGGGTCATGTCGCCATAATTGAGGCCGAATAAATTGGAGCCCCAGGCGATGATGCTGCCCACAGCGATGGCGATGAGACCTGCCGGGATGCCTTTATAATAACGCACACCGCCGAACCAGCTCAGCAGGATGATAGCAAAACAAACCACACCAATGACCGGCGTGGTGAACATTTCCAAAGCCGGGCGCATGGAGATGAAGCTGATGGATACACCGGCCAGGGTGCCGAGCAGGGCGGCGCGCGGAGTGATCTTGCGGATGACCGGGGCGATGAAACCGCCGATCATAAGCACGAAGCTTTGGATGAAGACCCAGGTCAATCCGGCCTCCCAGCCTTTGATCGGATCTCCCGTCTGCAAGGAGATGGGCAGCATGATGACAAAGACGACCACAAACATGTGCGGCACACTGGTCCCGGAGGGCAGCGCACAGACATCGTTGCGCCCGGTTTTCAAAGCCAGCTTGTAAGCCAGCCAGGCATAGTAGATGGTGCTCATGCAGAGCATGAGGCCGGTGGCGGGGAGGATGCGTCCGAAGACGATGTCATCCGGCATCTTCAGCACAAAACGCAGAAGCGCAGTGAGCGTGAGAAGATTGACGAGGATATTGGTGCCGAAGCCGAAAAAGGCGTTCCAGTCTCCGGGCGTCCAGATTTTAGGTTTGTTAGGGGCGGTCATGACGGGAGTAACGTTGAGTTTCTTGAGCGATGTGATTCATATGCAGTTAGGCCAGATGAGGGATGATCCAGGAGGAGTGGGTGACCCACCCGAAGATGCCCCCCTGGGCTTTGATCATTTTCAGCCCCATCTCCTGGAAGACGGGGAAGTAGGAGGCGACGCAGTCCTCCGGGACGAGGCACTCGTAGCCGCGATCATTGGCCTCGCGGACGGTGGTGTTGACACAGACCTCAGTAGTGACGCCGGTGACGACGAGCTGGGTGATGCCAAGGTTTTGAAGGATGGCGTGAAGGTCCGTGGCGAAGAAGGCCCCTTTGCCTGGCTTGTCTATCACAGGTTCCCCCCGGAGCGGATAGAGTTCAGGAATGATGTCGTGTCCTTCTTCGCCACGGATGAGGATGCGGCCCATGGGACCGGAATCGCCAATCGTTTTGGCCCCGTGGCCGCGCACTTTTTTAGCAGGCGGCAGGTCGGCCAGATCCGGGCGGTGGCCTTCGCGGGTGTGCAGGACCTGAAGGCCTGCGGCACGCCAGGCGGCGAGCAACTCCTGGTTAGGCACGATGGCCTGGCGGAGCTGGGAGACGTCGTTTCCCAGCATTTCACCAAAGCCGCCCGGCTCCAAAAAATCACGCTGCATATCGATGATGAGCAGGGCGCACTTGGCTGGCAGAAGGTCAAAGGTGTAGGGCTCGGCCTCGATGCTTAAAGGGGCGTTCATGTCCATGATGGGTGTGCGTGCGGGGTTGAGGCGGTTTGATGCGGATCGCGTGCCGGGTTTGACTAAAAGAAGATGGAGATGCCGCCGTGAAACTGGACGAGGTTGCGTTCGCGGGAGCCATCCGCGCCGAGGACCATGTTGCCATCCAGCAGGCCGGGGTTGTTCAGGTGATAGTATTTGACGCCGGCATACACGGACCAAAAGCCCATGTTTTTCGGGACAAAGTTCAGCGGCACGGTGGCCTGGATGCCAGTGCGGATGACCGCGATGCCGGAGCCGCCGCCGGTGCCGTCAAACTGCTGGTAGAAATCGTTGTCCGTGTAGTTGAAGAAGGTGGGGAATTCGAACTTCACCTTTTTCAAATCAATCGTGGGCGTCATGCCCAGGGTGAAGTAGTGGCTCTCACTGGAGGTGTCGGCATTGAAGCGCACGGTGGCTTTGTCGCTCAATTCCTTCCAAAAGGCGACGTAGGGATTGATGGAGAAGGTCTTGTTTCCGGTGTAAGCCGCATCATTGAACGACAGCTTCAATTCCAGGTGATGGGAGGTCGGGAAGGCGGACACCATGCTCTCAAAGGCGGTGTAGTTGACATCGAACTGCCAGTATTTGGCGAATTTGAAGGCCAGTCCGGCGATGGGGTCCACTTCGTTCCAGTTGCCGTCTTCAGGACCGGAGGAACGGGTGTGAATGGAGGTCCAGACACCGGTGGTCAGTGTGACGTCATTGATGAAACCGTCCGGATTGGAATAGAGGTTGGAGAAGATGAGGAAGAGGGGCTGGATGATGAGACCCTGGTTTTCAATGTTGAGGCCGCGAGGGGTGATGTAGTGGTCTGAAACATCCACCTTCAACAGCGCGTGAAGCCACGGGGATGGCGGCGGCTCGATGACGGGCGAGAGGGTGTTCTTTTCACCGGCATGGGTGACGGCTGGCGAAAGGGCCAGCCCGGCGCTGAGCATGAGCAAAGCGAGGGTGCCTCTGAGGCGGATCGGGAGGGAGGGTTTCATGGGAGTGTGATGCTTGAGGTAAGCAGGTCACTCCTATGGCAGATGCGGTGCCAACGATGATCAGCCAGATTTAAACCGTTGAGACTGTGGGAGTTCGGAAAATGGCGGGATAATTCGAGATGAGGTGGAGGGGTGTTCCGGTGTTGCGGGGCGCAACAGGGGGAACAGATGTGGGGATTTGCGGAAGGATTGAATGCCGAATTTTTAGCGATGTTTTTGGATGTTTAATGTCATGAAGAACCGGCAAAGGAAAGCTGGGTATCCGGCGATTCGCCCTGTCAGCCGAGACGGAGTAGAGAAGGGCAGACGTTGCTCTGGATCACATCACTCGGAGCACAGTATTCATCACTCTCCGAGTGATGGGTTTGGGAGGCCGCAAAAGGGAATTAATTGAGAAATGGAATGCGTATTGAAATGCGATGCGTTGCCCTGGATCGCATCACTCGGAGAGTGATGAATACTGTACTCAGACGCGGGTGAGCTGGCGGCGGAGGGAGATTTCAACGCCGGCAATAAGGAAAGCCAACGTCAGGAAGATGACGACGGTGTTGATCCAGAGGGTATCGAAATCGGTTCCAAAGTAGCGCTTCACGGTGCCAAAGAAGACGTTCGGGCTGATCTTGCGGCGGTAGTCTTCACGCTCCATTTCGGCCTTGGTCACGAGGTCCAGGACCTTGCGGTTGACATAGACTTCCTCGGCGCTGACGCCGTCCTCCTGCTCGAGGGCGCTTTGAAGCAGTTCGGGAGTGACGCGGCCACGCATGGTGGCATTGCGGATCTCCTTCAGCTTGGAGGCGGCCTCGCGCTCGTTGCGAGCATAGAGGCCGGAGACGACGGCGAGGCCCTGCTTGGCGGCCTCCAGGTCGCGCTGCTGGTCGGAGGTCATTTTGATCTCAGGCGGCAGGTTGATGAGCTCCTGCATACGGGCCTCGAGCTGGTCCTGGGCGGAGGTGAGAGGGTTCAGTTTGGCCTGGGAGATGAGCATGGCCTCATAGCTCCAGCGCAGAGGCATGAACTGGCAGATGAAGGGGACCTTGAGCTTGCTGGGCTCGCTTTCCTCAGTGATGCCGGCCTTGTCCATCCAGCGCTGCATGGAATAGACAAAGTCCAGGTTCTTGTTCATCTCCTCATACTTGATGAGGGCTCCGCCGAGGATGATCTGCGGGATGAGAATGAGCGGGATGGCATTGATGGCGGTGCGGTTATCCGAGACAATGCTGGAGATGAGCAGGCCCAGGCAGATGCCGGTGAGGGCGGTGACAAACATCCACCAGAGATGGATGAAGAACATGTCACGGATCTCCAGGACGTTATTGCCAATGAGCAGGTAGATGAAGCACTGGATGAGCGCGAAAGTGCTCAGGGAAATGATCTTGCCGCTGAGGTAATAGAAGGTACGGAGGTTGTGATTGCGCTCCCGGCTGAGGGTGTGGCGGTCACGGATGATCTCATCGGCACTGTTGGTCAGCCCCAGGAACATGGCCACAACGAGGCTCATGAAGAGATAGGTGGGGATGTGAAAGGCGGTGGCGAAGGTGTAGTTCTCCTCCTCGCTGTACTTCAATACACTGGCGATGAGGAAGCCGAGCAAAGGGGCCTCCAGCAGGGTGGTGAGGAGGTTGGTACGATTGCGCAGCTTGCTGAGAAAGGCGCGCTTCAGCAGGGTGTAAAAAAGGATGCTCTCCTCCCGCAGCGTGTGCTTGGGCGGCTTGGGCATGGCCCGGGAGCGGGGGCTGGAGGCGGTGTCCTCCCGGGGACGGGCGATGAGATTGGTGCTGCCAGGGAAGGCCTGGGCCTTGGCCATGCTCTCCAGCATGAGGTGGCTCTGGTAACGGTCGCGCCAGAAATTCGGCGGGAAACGGCGGGCGGCAACGAGGTGACCGTCGGCGCTGCGTTCCTGGATGATGTCGCCACTGATGTCGCGCAGGGGTGTTTCTAAGACATCGAAGACGAAGTCGGGGGTGAGGTTGGTGGGCATCTCGGCCTCGCGCTGGCCGGTCTCGTCGTTATAGGCCTTCCAGAAATATTCGATCATGCCCTGGGGCGTGCCGAAGTAGGCCATTTTGCCGCCTTTATCGAGAAGCAAGGCCTTATCAAACATCTGCAGCAGCCGCATGCTGGGCTGGTGGATGGAGGTGAGGACGATCTTGTTGCGGGCGAGGCTGCGGATGATCTCGAGAACGTGCTCGCTGTCCTTGGAGGACAGTCCGGAGGTGGGTTCATCGAAGAGATAGACATCGGAGATGCCGATCATGTCCAGGCCGGCATTGAGACGCTTTCGCTCGCCACCGGAGAGGAATTTTTGCTGCGGGGTACCAGCGAGGCGTTTGCGCATGTCGGCCAGGCCGAGTTCGGCCAGCTTGGCCTCGACGCGCTTGCGGCGCTCCTCGGTCTTCAAATGCGGGCAGCGGACAGCGACGGAGAAGTCCAGGTTTTCCTGCACCTTGAGGAGGGGGTCAAAAGCGTCCTCCTGAGGGATGTAGGCGATGTAGGGGGTGAGATTGGGGAGGTTGTTGTATAGCGAGAGGCCGTTCATCAGCACCTCACCGCCCTTCGTTTTTAACTGGCCGCCGAGCACGCGCAGGAGGGTGCTTTTGCCGCAGCCGCTGGGACCCATGACGCAGATCATCTCACCCCGGCGGGCGATGAAGCTGATGCCGTCCAGGGCGGTATCACGACCGTCGAATCGGTGGGACAGCTCGCGGATTTCCATCTGGCGGATGGTGTTGCGCTCCTCCTCGATGATACGGTCGCTAAAATGGCAGCGCAGGAACTGGCCCTCGCCCAGAGTGATGGTGTCCCCATCACTGAGCATGATGCGGTCCCGCACGGGGATCTGGCCGACGTAGATGGGGCGGGAGCTGCGGAGGACTTCCAGCTCGCCATGTTTCTGGGCATAGTTGCACTCAATGCGAAGGAGGATTTCGCCCTCAGTATCCTCAGAGAGGAGAATGTCTCCTTCCTCCAGCAGCTCGGGTTTGTTGGAGACGAGGTAGGTATTGCGGCTGCCTTCCAGGCGAAACTGGCCGCCAAATTCCTGGGCGCGCACGCGCAGGTCGCGGAGGGAGATTTCAATATCCCCCTGGGCGATGATGCTGTCCTCAATGGACGCCTCGACAATGACGCCTTCTTTGAGGGCGATGCCGTTGATGGTGGCATCCGTATTGCGGAGAGCTTCGACGGAAACGCCCAGGCCGAAACTGACGCGCAGATTGGTGCCACGGGCACGCTGCTGGGCGATCTCGGCATCGCCGGAATCGGTGAGCGTGAGGTAGAGCTGGGAGCCGGTAACCGTCTTCTTGGAATTGAAGTAGGAGATGAGGTCGTTGTAATCCAGCGTGACGTCCTCCAGCACAACGCGCTCCCCCGGATAAAGACGGGAGAAATCCCCCGGTGGCTGGCGGCGGCTGCGGACCAGGATGGGGATGCCGCCGGTGTTCTTCAACAGGACGAGGTTCTGAAACCGGAAGGCGACAACGGAGCACTCCGGCGAAAGGGAGCGGAGCAGGACATCACAAGTCTCGCCGGAGCCGATGCGCAGGGTTTCCAGTGGCTGGCCGCTCTTGCTGGTGAAGTCTTCTTCGGCCGGTTTGTCGCCAGCATTGAGCTGGTAAACGATGTCAATGGCCTGGGCGGCGATGCCCAAGTTGGTCATGAAGAGGTAAAACTCCACCATCTGACGCTGGTTGGTCAGTGAGCTGGAGATGAGCAGGTAGAGCTGGACGCAGAGGAGGATCTTCTGCTCCATGGTGAGCTCATTGCTGAGTTCCTTGGCACGCTGGGCGAGGTCCTGCGGCTGCTGGAGCGCCTCAAAATAAAGACGGCGCATGTCCGCATAGATGGCGCCGCTGTAGTCATAACGCAGGTAGCCAAGGGAGGATTCGATCTCCTCCTCCTCCACCTCGCCATCCAGCTTGGAGAATCCGGCGAAGACTTCAATGAGCACGGGCAGCATGGAATTGCGCGTGGCGGTGGTGAGAATGGAGCTGTCCTCCCCCTTCCACAGCCGCCACCAATGCCCCGGGTTGCGCCAGCTCAACGGCTCCTGCGGCGGCAGCTCAGGCCGCCGGTGCAGGGGAGGTCGGGACATTTGGGCGGTGCTCATTGGGTGGCAATGGCCCTTTGGAGATGACCTAAGGGCGCGCGACTATCGGCGGTCTGGGGGTTGTGGCAAACCCTGACTGCTGATTATTATTGCGGCTTGGATGGTGGGGGCTACGCCAGACGGGCATCAATGTCTTTTTCCAGCCAGGCCCACATGCTTTCCAGCGATGCGGAGACTTTGGTTTTCACCGCCGCCAGCTCCTCGCTGCCAAGCTTCTTGCCAGCGGCAGGAACCTGACGGGCAAACATGTAGTATTTGATCTTCGGCTCCGTGCCGGAGGGGCGGACAGCGAAGCTGCGGCCATCGGCCAGGTCCACGAAAAGCATCTTTTCCTTGGCCAGGACTTCTCCCTCTTCGTCAAAGATTTCATCGCGGCGGAAATCGCGGACTTTGATCACGGCGCTGCCATCTACCTCAGCAGGCGGGTTGGCCCCGTAGCTGTCGGCCAGGGCGGCGATCTTGGCGGCGCCGGTGGCTCCTTCGAAAAGCTTGCTCTGGTTCACTTCCAGGAAGTAACCGACATCGCCGTAAACTTCATCCAGCAGGCCGGCGACGGTGAGGTCACGGGAGGCAGCGTAGGCGGCCAGCTCGGCAAACATGACGACGGCGGCATTGCCATCCTTGTCACGGCTGAAGTCATCGCCCATGTAGCCGTAGCTTTCCTCACCGCCGAAGACGAGGAACTTGCTGTGCTGGAGGCGTGCAGCGCGGGATTCGGCGGCAGGCAGGTCGCGATATTTGACCAGGATTTCCGCAGGCAGGGCGGCTTCGTATTTGGCCAGCTTGGCGCTGATCCATTTGAAACCGGTGAGGGTATTCACGCACAGCACGCCAAATTTGGCGGCGATGGTGTCCTGCATGGGGCTGGTGACAAGGGTCTTGAGGAAGACGGCGTGGTCTTTGTTGGCCTCATTCAGGATGCCAAGGTCAAACATGGTCTTCAGGCGGTACCAGCCCATGAGGGAGCCGGTCTGGTTGCCAGTGAGGAGGACCATTTCACCGGCGGCATTGCGCACGCCTACGCCCATGCGGTCGCAGTCGGGATCGGTGCCGATGATGATGTCCGCGCCTTCTTTGTTGGCCAGGTCCACGGCCATCTGCAATGCGGAGGCGTTTTCCGGATTGGGCGATTTGACGGTGGGGAAGCGACCGTCCTGGATGTCCTGCTCCGGCACAGTGAGGTAATTGAATCCCAGCTTTTTCAGCAGGCCGGGGACCATGACGCCGCCGGTGCCGTGCAGGGCGGTGAAGACGATCTTGAGCTCTTTGGCCTTCTCATTTTTCAACAGCTCCGGCTGGAGCATCATGGTCTCCACGCGCTGGAGGTAGGCATTGTCAATCTCGGACCCGATGATGGTGAGCTTGCCCTGCTCATCCGCAGGCAGCGGGGTGTAAGCTTCATCGGCGATGGCATTGACCTCCTTGATAATGCCGGTGGCGTGGGGCTCCACAATGCCGGCACCGTCGCTGTAATTGACCTTGTAACCATTGTCATGGCCGGGGTTGTGGGAGGCGGTGAGCATGACGCCGGCATCCGCCCGCAGATGACGCACGGCAAAGGACATGACCGGGGTGGCGCGGCAGCCGTCGAAGAGGTAAACATCGGCGCCGTTTTCCGTGGCGATCTGGGCGCAGCGCTTGGCGAACTCCGGCGAGAAATGACGGGTGTCGTGAGCAAAAACCAGGCTCGGTTTTCCCGTCAGGCCGGCGGCGGCGCGATAGGCCTTGGCATAGGCCACAAGGCCGCGCGTGGCACGCCCGACGTTGTAAAAGTTCATCGCATTGGTGCCCACACAGGGGTGGTCCGGGCGTTGGTCGGCGGGGGCGCTGCCGCGCTCGGCGGTGGTGACCACTTTGCCAATCGTTCGGCCACGCAGACCGCCGGTGCCGAATTTGAGTGCCTGGAAGAAGCGGTCGTTCAGCTCCGCCCACTGGCTGCCATTGGCCAGTTCCTCAATGCTGGCGCGATAGACGGGATTTTCACTGGCGGCGAGCAGGGCCTGGATGTTTTCAAGGCTGGAAGGAAGCAGGTGGCCTGCTTCTGCGGCGGACTGGAGAGTGGCTTCGAGGGACATGGGTGAGTTGAGAATAGCGGGAACCCTTCGTTTGGCAATGCAGCCGTGAGATTTTAGGCGAAGATGCGCCGATCCTTGAGGTGCGGATGCTGAATATCGGGCCATCTGCACTAATGGTTGAATGGCAGCGGGGGTCCGACTTAAACTTCATTACCAAGCATGCACCACCTCTCCACACGCCCCGCCACGGAAGCTGATGTCCCGGTCATTCTCGCGCTGATCCGGGAGCTGGCGGAGTATGAAAAGCTGACGCATGAGGTGGTGGCGACGGTGGAGGGACTGCGGGAGACACTCTTCGGACCGAGGCCGTGTGCGGAGGCGCTGATGGGCTGCGTGGACGGGCAGGCGGTCGGCTTTGCATTGTTTTTCCAAAACTACTCCACCTTTCTCGCGCGGCCCGGGCTGCATCTGGAGGATCTTTATGTGCAGCCGGCGCATCGTGGCTGCGGGCTGGGCAAGACGCTGATCACGGCGGTGGCGCGCATCGCCCAGGAGCGCGGCTGCGGGCGCTATGAATGGACGGTGCTGGACTGGAACACCCCGGCCATCCGCTTTTATGAAAGTCTGGGCGCGGAGATGAAGGGCGACTGGCGCATCATGCGCGTGACGGGTGATGCTTTGGAAAACATGGCCGCAACGGCTGGATGATCCTAACCAATAACGCAATATGAAGTGGATCTCATGCAGCCCGGAACATCTGGAGGCTATTCGCGCCATCTTTAACGAGGCCATTGAAAACTCGACGGCACTTTATGAATACGAACCGCGCTCAGTGGCTTTCATGGAGGCGTGGTGGGAGGCCAAACAAAAAGGTGGTTATCCGGTGCTGGGTGCGGTGAGTGGGGATGGCGTGCTGGCAGGCTTCGCCACCTATGGGCCGTTTCGTCCGCATCCGGCGTATCAGCATACGGTGGAGCATTCCATCTATGTGGAGTCACACTTTCGCGGCCAGGGGCTGGGGAAGCTGTTCCTGGAGCGGCTCATCGCAATGGCACAGGCACAGGGCGTGCATGCGATGATCGGGGTCATTGATGCGGAGAATGCCGCCAGCATTCGCCTGCATGAGCGGCAGGGTTTTGTGCGCAGCGGGCATTTGCGGGAGGTGGGGTATAAATTTGGCAGGTGGCTTGATGTGGTGCTGTACCAGCGAGTCGTATAGTAGATGATTATTTGACAGGCCCGAGACTCCGCAGGTACGCCATCAGATGAATAACATTCTCCTCCCCCAGAGCGGTGAGGAGGCCTTCGGGCATGAGGCTCATGGGGAGCTGCTGCTGCTCGGCGATCTCGCTGCGCTCCAGGATGAGGCGCTCGGCGGGGGTCTGGACGGTGAGAGTCTTGGGGTTCTGCTCGGGGATGACGCCGGTGAGGGTGCGGCCATCTTTGAGCTTGAAGATGCTCATGCGATAATCCGCCGGCACGATGGCGCTGGGGTCAATGATGTTTTCTAACAGGTAGGTCAGCTTGTGGCGGTCGCCACCGGTGAGGTCGGGGCCGATCATGCCGCCTTCACCGTAGAGCTTGTGGCAGGCGGCGCAGGCGGTCATGAACATCGTCTTGCCTTGGGCGGCATCTCCTTTGGCCAGGGCCTCGGGAGTGAGGATGGCGGTCCATTTTTCCATCTCCTCTTTTTTGGCTTCCGGGGTGTCGCGAAGTTCACCCCAGACTTCCGTCAGCTTTTGGGTGAGGGCTTTATCATCCAGGCTGAGGATGGCACGGGCCTGGTAGGGGCTGATGACGGAAGGTGGCACGCGGCCGGCTTTGATGAAATTCAGCAGCGCATGGGCATAGCTGACGCGGGTGATGAGGGTATCCACGGTGGCCACTTGCTGATCCAGGCTGCGCACGGGCCATGGCTGGATGAGGGCCTTGGGTACCTTTTCATCATCATAAGCGGCGAGGGCGCTGCGGGCCTGGACGGCGAGTACTTTGTCATTCACGAGTTTGAGCAAAATGGGAAGTAGCTCGGGCTTGGCGCTGCGGGTGAGGCTGGCGAAGGCATTGCAGCGTGCGGAGGCATCGGCCTCGATGTTCTGGACGATGGGGATCAGTTCTTCCATCGGGCGGCCGCCGCCGAAGACGGTGGAGAGCTGCTGGATTTCTTCAAGGAGTGAGGGCATCTTGCCCTCATCGGTTGAGGCCGGGACGGCCTCACTCCTTGTTTTGACGAGCTTCGCCAGCTCATCCCAGCCTTTGGGCTTCGGGGCTTTGTTCCAGCCGTTGAGCCCGGCGGCCATGCCGTGCAGGACGTCTTCACGGACAACTTCATCCTTCGTCATGAGCGCGACCAGGGCGTCCACTGCCGCCGGCTGTTTTTCAATCTCCTCGGTGATGCGGCGGGCAACGAGACGGCGCACGGTGGGAATCTTCGCACTGTCGATGAGCTCCACGCCTTTCATGGTATCCGCAGCCACGGCAGGTTCGATGCCGTACCAGATCATGAGGGGCTGCTGGCGGTCGTTGGCGTCTTCTTCACGTTGGGCCAGGGCGGTGGCGATGGGCCAGCGGGCGTCTAACGGCAAGCGTTGCAACGCGGAAGCGAGGTGGAGGCGGACTAGGCCTGAGGGCGTGCTTTCAGCATGGCTAGTCAACACATCGCGACCCATAGAAACACTGCTTGTGATCACAGCAGCATCGACCCATTTTGCTGCAAAAACTTCATCCTTTAAAATATCAGCTTCGTGAGGGCTCCAAGAATGTTTGAACTGGCTTAAATTCTGTTCAGCAATAGCTAGCTCCGTAAACTTTGCCTGCTTTGCCGATTCGGCACTGGTCTGTATATCGCCAAGGATGCTCACTAGCTTCATTGCTTCAGCAGCTGGAAGATTGGTATTCCCAGACAAAGCCACCATTTTCTCGATCAACGTCTGGCCCGCCATCCTAGCCCACCAATTGTTCTCACTCCCGAGTAGCTTGACCAGCTCCTCATTTTTCATCGCTGCGACATCAATCGGCCCAACCTTCTTCTGTTCCCCATACACAATCTTGTAAATCCGGCCGCTGGTCCGATGCACGCCGTCATTGTCGTGGCACTCGCCGGAGTCGCTCCAGTCGGAGACGAAGACGTTGCCGTCGGGGCCGGTGAGGAGGTCGAGGCCGCGGAACCAGGGGTCTTTGGCCTGCATGAAATCGGGGGCGTGTTTGCCGACGTAACCGCAGCCTTCGCGCTCCAATGTATCCACATTGATGCGACGTCCGTGGAGGTTGCAGGTGAGCATCTTGCCATGGTATTCCTTCGGCCAGGTGCCGCCCTGATAGATGAGCATGCCGACGTGGGCGTGACCGCCGCCGAGTTCGAGGGTTTTGTTGCTGATGCCAGTGCGGATGTCGCTCCATTTTTCACCGCCGGTGTCCCAATGAAAATGGTCGGCGGTCTGCTCGATGATCTCATACACATACGGGTTCAAATGGGTGCCGAACATGCGGCGGTAATAGGCCCCGGGGATGACATGCCAGAGGTGACCGATGACGGTATTGATCATGAAAAGCTCGCCGTCGGCATTCCAGTCATGGCCCCAGGAATTGGTGCCGCCGTGGGCGACGGCCTCGAAGATTTTGCGGGTGGGATGATAACGCCAGATGGAGCAGTTGATCTGGGTGCGCTTTTCATCCGGTGTGCCGGGCGCGCCAATGGCGGAGGTATCGGTGATGCCGTGGCGGCCATACAGCCAGCCGTCCGGTCCCCAGCGCAGGCCGTTGACGATGTTATGGCCGATGGTCTTGGTATTGAAGCCGTCCAGCAGGATCTCCGGCGGGCCATCGGGCACGTCGTCGCCATTTTTATCCGGGATGAAACCGAGGGTGCCGTCATTGAGAATCCAGGCTCCGCCGTAACCCCACTCGACACTGGTCAGGTAAGCGCCCTGATCCCAGAAGACCTTGCGGTCGTCGTGTTTGCCATCGCCGTCCTTGTCTTCCAGGATGATGATGCGGTCGCGCAGGTTGGTGTCCCAGCGGGCGGGGTTTTCCGCATAGGTGTAGTTTTCCGCAACCCAGAGGCGGCCTTTGGCATCCCAGGCCATGGCGATGGGCTGCTGCACGTCCGGTTCAGAGGCAAAGACCACGCATTTGAATCCCGGTGGCAGCTCCATGGTGGCGGCGGCTTCCTCGGCTGACATCGGGTCGCCCTTTTCGGAATTGAATGGCTTGGGAAAATCAGCGGCAAACGCGAGCGCGGAGGTGGCGACCAGGGGCAGAAGCAGACGGTTCATAAGCAAGGCGGGGCGAGGCAAAAGCGAATCGGGACGAAACAAAGCAGGAGAAGCAAAACGGGCGAGAGGATCAAAACTCGCGCCGTAGTATGAATCTTCACCTTGTATGAACAAAAGCTTCTTTCTCGCCCTGCTGCTGATTTTGCCGAGTTTTGTCTCCGGCCAGTCGGTGCAGGTGGCTACCTTTGACGTGGATGTGACGCCGCCGGTGGGCTCCTTCATGGCCTATGATCCGGTGAAACGCGTGGATGAACTGACGCTGCGGGCGCGGGGCATTGTGCTCATTGGCGGGGAGAAGAAAATCGTGCTCTGCGCGGTGGACTGGCTGGGCATTGCCAATGAAGGGCATGATGCTTTTTGCGCCGCCCTGGCAGAGGCGGCAGGCACCACGCCGGACCATGTGAGCGTACACAGCCTGCACCAGCACGATGCACCGGGGTGTGACTTCACTGCGGAAAAGATCCTCAAGGAAAAAGGAGCGACGGACTATGGGCGTTACGAGGGCACGTTTCAGCGTGAAGCGCTGCAACGGCTGGCAGAGGCGGTGAAAACGGCCCTGCCAAAGGCGCAAATCGTGACGCATTATGGCCAGGGCGCAGCGGAGGTGAAGGAGGTGGCCTCCAACCGCCGACTGCCCGGACCCGGCGGACGCATCCGCGCCATGCGCCTGACAACGGCGAAAGATCCCGCCATCCGCGCCGAACCGGAAGGCACGATTGATCCTGAAGTGACGCTGCTGAGCTTCTGGAACGGGGACGCGCCGGTGGCCGTACTGAGCTACTATGCCTGCCATCCGCAGAGCTATTACCGAATGGGCATCCCCAGCCCGGATTTCCCCGGCATCGCGCGGTTTTTTCGCGGCCAGGATGTGCCGGAGGCGCTGCATGTACACTTCAACGGAGCCGGCGGGAACATCGGCGCGGGCAAGTACAACGACGGCAATCGCGCGAACCGGCTGATCCTGGCGCAGCGCCTGGCCGATGGCATGAAGCGCGCCTATGAGGCCACGGAAAAACTGCCTCTGACCGCTGCCGACATCGGCTGGGCCTATGAACCGGTCATCCTGCCCACGGGAAAACATCTGCTGGATGGCAGCTACGTGGCCAGCCTGCCCAAAGAACCCATGCATGCCTATGCAGCCAAGCTGGCCTGGCTGAGCCGCCGCGACAGCGGGCATCAGATCCGCATCAACTGCCTGCGCATCGGCCAGGCCCGCGTGCTGCATCTGCCAGGGGAGCTTTTTGTGGAATACCAGCTCGCCGCCAAGGCCATGCGGCCAGACTTAAAGGTGAGCATGGCCGCCTATGGCGACTACGGCACCGGTTACATCGGCACCGCTGTCGCGTATGGGGAAGGCGGTTACGAGACCAGTGACCGCGCCTGCAATACCAGCCCCGAGGTGGAGGCGGTGCTCATGGGAGCGATGAAGAAGCTGCTACAAAAGTAGGGAAGCCGTCCCGGTCTTAGCATGACGGCAGGATGCCATCACGCCTTGCGCCAAAGTCTCTCACAGGTCCATGTCCGTATGCTGCCCTTCCGCGCGAATGCCGCTGCGGATGATGCAACGTCGCAGGTCAGCCTCGGCAGCCACGGTGGCACCGGGCCAGAGGATGCAGTCCTCCAGCCGCGCACCAGCTTCCACCACGGCTCTGTCGCCGATGACATTCAGGCCTTTGAGCGAGGCCTGTTCGGACACTTGAGCACCTGGATGGATCGCCGGGGCCGCGCCGGATTTCATCCCGTGCAGCGCCTGATGCGCGGCCAGGTAAGCCACCCGGCTGCCCAGGTCCCACCAGTGCCCTTCATCGATCACCACGGCACCTAGGCGCGCGCCTTCCTGGATCATTTTCAGGAAAATGGGGATGACGGATTCAGCCTTGCCCGGGGTGAGCCATTGATGGATCTCCGGCTGGCAGGCATAGATGCCGGTGAACAGATATTCCCCTTCCCTGCCCGTGCCCAGCATGTTGCGGATATCGGTGACCAGCCTGGTTTTTTCGTCCCAGCTCACATGCAAGGACGGCCCTGAACTGCGTAGCACCAGCGTGACCAGATTCCCCTGTTCCTGGTGCGCCTGCAGCAGCGGCTGAAGCGGCAGATTCGTCAGGATATCGCCATTATAAACGATGAACGGCTGCTCATCCAGCAGGTCCCGCACATTGGCAATGCCGCCCGCCGTCTCCAAACGGAGGGGGCTTTCCTCGCGGAATGCCACCGGCGCGCCATGGTAGCTGCCATCAGGAAAGGCCACACCATACTGCTCCGGCAGGTGATGTGTATTCACCACAAACCCTTTCACTCCCGCCTCCAGCAGATGGTCAAAGGCATAAGTAATGAGCGGTTTATGAAAGACAGGAATGAGGGGCTTGGGAAGCTGCGCCGTGAGCGGACGCAACCGCTCCCCCAGACCGGCACCGAGAACGAAAGCTTTTTGCACGCGCGGCCTTTAAGCGGGAGGCGGGCGGGTGCAAACGGGAAGGGCATCGAAGTTCCACTTTGAAGCCGATCCCTCGGCATATCTGCCGAACATTGACATCAATTTGATGGAAGTGTATGTTTTGGCATATGACCAAGACTCAAATCCAGGTCCCTGAAGAGTTGTTCCAGGAGCTCCGCGCCTTTGCCAAACAGCGTGAATGGTCCCTGGCCGAGACTTTTCGTCGAGGTGCGGAATTGCTTCTCGATGTGTATCCCAAAAACTCCAATCCCGAGGCAGTGGCATGGACTCCGCCTACGTCTGGTGAAGCGGGATGGAAAGGTCTCAGCCCCGAAGAATTGAGGGAAGCCGCCTTCGCTGATACAGATCCGCATTTGGCATAAAAGTTAATTCCCCAATCATGCTTTCCCTTGATGCCAATCTCCTGCTCTACAGCTACAGCGAGATCTCCCCGCACCATGCAGCGGCGCGTCAGTTTATTGAGACGGCGTCTGCTCGTGAAGACGTCGCACTGAGTGAATTTATCCTGACGGAATACTACCTGTTGCTGCGCAATCCGGCAGTCCTGACCAAAGCCTTAACAGCTCAAGAAGCGGTCGCAGTGGTCCAAATTTACCGCCAACATCCACGCTGGAAGATACTCGGGTTTCCACCGGGCAGCCGGGATATTCATGCGAATCTGTGGCAGTATGCCTCCAGCCCTGGAATTGCCCGCCGTCGTATCTATGACACCCGCACGGCACTCTGCCTGCGCGCCTTCGGAGTTACTGAGTTCGCCACTGCGAATGTGAAGGATTTTGAAGACTTTGGCTTCACCAGGGTCTGGAATCCGCTGCTTTCATAAAGGCACCGAATTCCTTTGATCAGCCTAAATCCCCCGGATCACCCCGTCCTCACTCACCTGGATGCGTTCGGCGGCGGGGACTTTGGGGAGGGCGGGCATGCGCATCATGGTGCCGGTGAGGGCGACGAGGAAACCGGCGCCGTTGGCGATCTCAAAATCGCGGACGGTGATGGTGAAACCGCGTGGACGGCCCAGCTTTTTGGCGTCGTCGGAGAGGGAGTTCTGGGTCTTGGCCATGCACAGGGGCAGGTGGCCGAAGTGATTGCGGGAAAAGAGGGCCAGTTTCTCTTTGGCGGCATCGGTGAGGGTGACGCCAGCTGCGCCATAGACGCGGGTGGCGATGGCGTGCAGCTTTTCCTCCACGGGCGCGTGGGCGTCGTAAAGATACGGCATGGGGTGCGATTCCACAGGCAGGGCGGCGAGGACTTTCTCGGCCAGCTCCACGGCACCGTCTCCACCCTGGCCAAAGACATCGGCGGTGGCGCAGGGAATGTTTCGCGCTTTGCAGAAGTCGTGAACGAGGGCGATTTCCTCGACGCTGTCGGTGGTGAATTTATTGATGGCGACGATGACCGGGCGCTCAAACTGGGCGGCGCTGTCGAGGTGGGCGGCGAGGTTTTCCAGGCCGCGAGAAAGGGCGGTGGGGTCCGGCTGCGTGAGTGTGTCCAGCTCCACGCCGCCATGCATCTTCAAAGCACGCACGGTGGCGACGATGACGATGGCCTCCGGCTTCAAGCCGGACTGGCGGCATTTGATATGCATGAATTTTTCACCCCCCAGATCAAAGGCGAAACCGGCCTCGGTGACGGCAAAGTCCGCATGGGCCAGGGCCATGCGTGTGGCCAGGACGGAGTTGCAGCCATGGGCGATGTTGGCAAAGGGGCCGCCATGGAGAAAGGCGGGCACGCCTTCCACGGACTGCACCAGATTTGGCTGAAGGGCATCGCGAAGCAATGCGAGCAGCGCACCGGTGATGTGGCATTCCTTGGCAAAGACAGGAGTGCCCTCCGGCGTGAAACCGATGACGATGCGGTCCAGACGCTCGCGCAGATCGGCCAGGGATTCGGAGAGGCACAGGATGGCCATCACCTCAGAGGCGGCGGTGATGTCAAATCCGGAGCTGCGCTCGGTCGGCTTCCCCACACTGGTCGTCAGGCTGCGCAGCGCGCGGTCATTGACATCCAGTACCCGTTTCCAAAGGACACCGTCAGGGCGCAGGCGTGTCTGCTGGTTGAACAATTGGTTATCGATGACGGAGGATAACAAATTATGCGCGCTCGTGATCGCGTGGAAATCGCCGGTGAAATGGAGGTTGATGGACTCTGCGGGCTGCACCGTGCTGCGGCCACCGCCAGTGGCACCGCCTTTGCGCCCGAAGACCGGCCCCATGGAAGGCTGGCGCAGCGCGAGGGCGACGCTCTGGCCGATTTTTTTCAGCCCCTGCGCCAGGCCGATTGACATGGTGGTTTTCCCCTCCCCCGCCGGAGTGGGCGTGATGGCGGAGACGAGGATCAGCCGGCCCTTTTGCGGACGGTTTTCCAGTGCCTTCAGAGACACCTTGGCCTTGTCGCGCCCATAGAGGGAGAGGTGGTCATCAGAGATTCCGAGGGAGCGGGCGACGGCGGAGATATCATGAAGCATACGCGGGAGAGAGTGCGGCGATCATGCCAAGCCTGGAGGCAAAAGAAAGGCCGATCTTCATGCGTATCCTGATGTCTTGCCGAGACCTGGCCTGAACGCTAGGCTCTGCCAGAAAATCAGCCAAAAAACGTCATGCCCATCACCCTTCCCGCCCTCACACGCCGTCAATGGATTCAAAGCAGTCTCGCAGCGGCCCTTGCCCCTGGCTGGGCCATGGGTGCGGAAAAAAGCCCGGCGGCGGAGTCCTGGGTGCTGTTTTCAGACACCCACATCCCTGCGGATGCCAAGGCGGAGGCGCGCGGCGTCATCATGGGGGACAACCTGACCCGATGCGCCAACCAGGTGCTGAAGCTGGGCAGCAAGCCGTATGGCGTGCTTGTGAATGGCGACTGCGCCTTCCTCAAAGGGGAAACGGCTGACTACTCCACCTTTGTCAGCCTGATCAATCCCCTGCGCGATGCCGGCATCCCCGTCCACTGCACCCTGGGCAATCATGATGACCGGAAAAACTTCATGTCCGCCATGACCAGCGTGCAGGATCCGCGCCCGGTGGATGGCAAGCATGTCAGCGTCTTTTCCAGCGCCACCATGAACTGGGTGCTGCTGGATACGCTGGACCAGGTGAACAAAACCCCCGGCCTGCTGGGTGACAAACAGCTCGGCTGGCTGGACCGCACCCTGGCCAGCCTGCCGGCCAAACCGACCGTCGTCATGGCCCATCACAATCCCCAGCAGCCCATCGTGGGCGAGGGCCAGAAGCACACCGGCATGCAGGACAGCGATGCCCTTTTCAAAGTGCTGGCCAAACACAAGCGCGTGAAGGCCTTTGTCTATGGCCACACGCACAACTGGCATCACAGCCGCGATGAAGCCACCGGCCTGCACCTCATCAACCTGCCGCCCGTAGCGTACGTCTTTGGCCAGGACCGGCCCAACGGCTGGGTCATCGCCCGCGCCACGCCGGAGAAACTCGTCTTGGAACTCCGTGCCCTGAACCCGGCCCATGACCAGCATGGGGAGAAGGTGGAGATTCTTTGGGCAAGCTGAGCGGGGCGGCAGTCACGCACTCCTAGTTTCTATCCACCTCCCGCAAAATCCGCCGGAGTGAGTCAGCGCCCAGTCACCTTTGTCCAGGCGTCAGGCATCTTTTTCTGGAACTGGCGAAAACTACAAGGCAAGTATCTGGCAGAGAGTGCCTGATCAAAATGGCAGGGGCGTGTTTGGCGGGACTGCATCTTTGGGCCAGGGGTAGCTGGCATTGAAGACGTGCATCTGTTCTTCGGTCTCCACTTTCGCAAAGGTTTCGTTGATCTGCTCCTCCTTCGCCCAGACGCGTTTGCTGTCGAGCCCCAGGTGACGTATGAAGAACGGGTAGGCGGCGAGGCGCTTGCTTGGGCCGTAGTCGTGGCCTTCCAGAGGGAAGTGGGCGTTTACGACTTTATCCGTGGCTCCGTAAAGGCTGTAAATGTGCTGGATGTATGGGAACTCCACCTCTGGTGTGTTTTGGGTGTAATCTGCGCCATTGGAAAGAATGAGCTGGGGCCGGGGTGCGGTCATCGCGGCGATCTCGGCGTTGTTGGTTTTGTGGTTAGGCCCCCAGTGGACAGGCATGCCGCTTTCACAAGGGCAGCCGCCAAAGAAGTGAGAGGAGACCTGGCAGCTTGGCACCGCCACCGCCACCCGCTCATCCAATGCGGAGGTGATGAATGTCTGCGTGGCGCCGCCGGAGTTTCCGGTCATGCCGATGCGCTTGGGATCCACCCCTTCGATGGAGGAAACAAAATCAAGGGCACGGATGCTGTTCCACATGATCATGCGCAGAATTTCAGGCACTTTGCCGTGCTCCCAGCCTGCCTTTTTGCTATCGCCATAACCCACCATGTCATAATGAAACACCACCGCGCCCATGCGCGCCAGCACGGCGCAGCGGGTCTGGCGGGAGGGCAGGAAACGGCCTCCATGACCGTGGGCGGAGACAATGCCTGCATAGGGCGGCTTCATATCCAGAGGCCGGTACAAGGTGCCTGTGACATAGAATCCAGGCCAGCTGCGGATATAGACGCTTTCAGCGGTATAGCCCTCATAGGTCCGCTTGTTGGAATAGACAGGATCCAGCGGCGGTTTCTCCGGCGGATTTGCAAGGCGTGCTCCTTCGAGCATGCCTTGACGAATGGCGGCCTTGCGCTTTTCCCAGCTCGCCAGATCTGGCGTTGCCTTTTTAAACGCTTCCAGTTCTGCGATGGCTTCTTCCGGTGTTTGAGCGTGGCCCATGCGCAGCTTCCAGCCTTCGGGCGGAGTCTCCCCCTTCTCGGCACCGAGGAGAGACTGACCCCAGAGACCGCTTAGCATGGCGGTGCCTGAAGCTTTCATAAAGGAACGCCGGTTGCGGGAGGCGGAGTCAGATTTGGCTTTCATAATGGCTGGTTGTGAGCGCTTGCGGTTCTGCACTCTTACTTTTTAGTATTGATGTATTCCTGTACCAAGACCGGTACGTCGCTGCAAATCGCATCCACTCCGAGGCCTACGCCGAGGAAATAATCCTTGAGATTGTGCCCGGGCCAGCCGGTCACAATAAAACCCTGCTTTTGGGCTTCCTTCACGGCCAGACGGGTCGTTCCCTCCATTTTTGCGGCGATCCTTTTGGAGCCGATGGCCCTGGCTGCTTCCATCAGTTCCGGGGTCAGCGGGCCGCCTTTGATCAGCATGATGTCAGCCCGTGGATCGATTTTTTTGATGGCGATGAGAGGGCGCTGGTCAAAGGAAGTGAAAATATAGGTCGAGCCTTCGGGAACATGGGCTGTGACTTTTTGATGCAATTTGGCCGCATACTCTTCGATGCGGGAATCTGGATAAAGCTCCTTGTTGCTGGTCTTCATCTCAAATTCCACATACAGGCCCGGCTTGTCATTCAAGTAAGCCAGCAATGTGTCCAGGAAGAGCAAGGGTTCGTTCTGAATTTTGGAGGTGATTTTCCGGGCTTTGTCTGCAGCCATGTGCTCGACAGGGCCCTTGCCCTGATGCGTGCGGTCCAGGGAGTCATCGTGCAGGACCACCAGCTCGCCATCCTTGGTCATGCGCACATCCAGTTCATAACCACGGATCCCCTTGTCATAAGTGCTCTTGAAAGCAAAGAGCGTGTTTTCTTCAAACTCATGCGCGCCGCCCCGGTGAGCAAAATGGAACGGCGTTTTTTCCTCTGCCTGGAGGTCGCCGTGAGGCACGACCGCCGTGAAAACAATCGTGAACAGGGCTGCGAGCGGATATTTCATCATGAGGGGATGGGTGGGGTGCCAAGCTGCCACGGCAACAGCTCCCGCAATGCGACCGCGAAGGTTGGAAGCCTGTGGTGGGCAAGCTCTTACGGCCGCGTTCAACAGGTTCTATCGTCTTGCCACAGCAACCGCACGCACTTCATCCTCCAGGACGACGACTCCATTCATCCGCCGAATCCGCCCCACTCCCGCAGTGGACGGCTTCCCTTCCCCGCTTTAATCTTTGCCGCATGAGTTTGCCCTCCCTTGCTGACACTTCCGCCCTGATCCGGCAGCGCCGCTCCATCAAACCGGTGGACATGGATGCCGCGCGCCCGGTGGAGACGGTTCTGCTGACGGAGCTGATCGAAAATGCCACCTGGGCACCGAATCACGGGATGACGGAGCCGTGGAAATTTCATGTCTTTAGCGGCAGCTCCCGCCAGCGGTTGGCGGACGGGCTGAGTACTCTTTATCAACAGACCACGCCCGCTTCCGAGTTCCGCGAGGACAAGCTACAAAAGATGGGCAGCAATCCCCTTCTGGCACCGGTCATCATCGCCTGCGTGATGGAGCGCAGCGGCGGGGGCAAGATCCCTGAGATGGAGGAAATTGAAGCCGTCTCCTGCGCCATGCAGAACCTGATGCTCAGCGCCACGGCAGCGGGCCTGGGTTCCTTTTGGTCCTCCCCGCCGGTGCTGGACACCGCTGAATTTCAAAATTGGTTAGGCATCCGCAGCCAGGACCGCTGCCTCGGGCTGCTTTACCTCGGCTGGCCTAAACCGGGGTTTACCTGGCCGCGCAGCGCCCGCCAGCCTGTGGCGGGCAAGATCACCTGGCATCATGATTGAAACTCTCACCTCCTGGTGGGAAATGATTTCCCAGTCCTTTGAGGCCATCCCCTTTGGCGGGATGGGCGTCTGGGTGCTCACTGGCTGCCTGCTTCTGGTGGGTCTCATCGGCTCCGTACTGCCCTTGCTGCCGGGGCCGCTGATTCTGTTTGTGGCCGGCGTCCTGCACACCTGGCTCCAGCCGGAGGCCGGCATGAGCTTGACGGGGATGATCCTGCTTTTTGTGCTGCTGGTCATCGCCTACGTGCTGGATTTCGCGGCCGGGGCTATGGGTGCGCGCTGGTTTGGTGCCAGCCGCTGGGGCATCCTAGGCGTCTTTGTCGGCGGCATCGTCGGGCTGTTTTTTGCCCCGCTGGGGTTCATCCTTGGGCCGCTGGCTGGCGGGCTGCTATTTGAACTGTTCTTTGCCAAAATGCGCATGGGCCCGGCCGTGAAGTCCACCTGGGGCACCCTGCTGGGCACCGGCGTGGGCCTGGTGGCGCGGCTGGTCATCAGCCTGGGCATGGTGGCCACCGTGCTGGTGGACATCCTGTGGTGGTGAGCTTATTCAGCAACTACCGGCTCCTTCTTGCGGCGCTTCACCTGCACGCCCATCCGGCCCTGCACCGGGTTGGCGCTCTGCTCGGCATCCATCCAATAAATCGCGCCGGGTTCATCCGGTGTGCGGTTGCGGTCCAGCAGGCCGGGGGAGTCCGGATTGTTGGAGCGGCCAAAAAGGCTGCCGTCATCGCTGCGGCCGGGGATTTCATTGCCTGTCCGCAGCCGCTTATGCTGCACACCCATGCGCCCCTGCACTGGCAGGCTGCCCCCGGCGTAATACTGCCGACCGTCTTTTTCCTCCGTGCTGCAACTGACGGAAACAAAGGCCAGAGAGACCAGTACCAGGGAGGCGAGGGAGAATTTCATGGTGGTGAAAAGTGTAACTGCTGCCGTCTTAGCACAGCCCGCACGCCGTGGAAGTAAAATTTAATTCTTTAAACCCGAACCCTGCGATTGATCTCGGCCATCGGCTGCAAATCCTGGCCTCTGCCTTTTTTTTGCAACCTTCGCTGTAAATTCCTGAATACAATGGGTGATGAAGCTGTCCTCCGTCCTGGCTACGCCCCGTTCGTTTCGCACCACGCGCTGGAGCCTGGTGCGGCTGGCGATTGCGGAGGAGCCGGTGGAAGCCATGCAGGCCATGGAGGCGCTGTGCGAGGCCTACTGGTATCCGCTTTACGCCTTCATCCGCCGCAGCGGCTACAAGCCGGAGGATGCAGAGGATCTGACCCAGGGATTCTTTGCCCGGATGCTTGACCGGGACATCCTCATGTCGGCCGATCCCAGCCGTGGAAAGCTGCGCTCCTTTCTGCTGACATGCCTGCGCCGTTACATGGCCAGTGAGCATGAGCGGGCCAGGGCCCTAAAGCGCGGCGGCGGCCTGGTCACCAGCCTGGATGCCGAATGGGCTGAAGACCGCTACCGGCACGAACCCCGGGACAATATGAGCCCGGACCGGCTCTTCCAGCGGCGCTGGGCGCTGACCGTGCTGGAGCATGCCCTGCGCCTGCTTGAGGAGGAGTATGCCAGCCGGGGAAAGGAAAACCAGTTCGGGACACTGCGTCCATTTTTAGGCATGAGCGGGGAACCCGGCCCCACCTATGAGCAGGCGGCCGCCAGCCTGGGCCTGACCGTGAACAACGTGAAGACCCAGATCTTCCGGCTGCGCCAGCGGTGGCGGGAACTGCTCTTCGAACAGGTGAGCCTGACCCTGGACGAACCTAGCTCAGACGAGATCAAGGCGGAGCTGGCGGAACTGATGCAGTGTGTATGAACAACAGCTCCCGGCGAGATGCGGCCTAACAAATGCTTCACATCCGCCGTGTTTTTCCTTAAAACTCAAATTTCTCCCGAATCATGAGCACGCCCAACGATCCTCTTTTGGAGGGCCTGAAACCTGCCGATCTGCTGAAGCGCGGGCTGGACACGGTGAAGCCTCCTTCGGGCACTCCCCTGGACTGGCAGCCGCCTGAGCCGGAAGTGCTGGCGCAACTGCTGCCGCAGTATCAGATCGAGTCGCTGCTGGGCCGGGGCGGCATGGGCGCAGTGTATCGCGGGAAACAGGTGGCACTGGACCGGGCGGTGGCCATCAAGCTGCTGCCTGCCGAACTCACTGCCGATGCGGAGTTTGTGGGCCGGTTCCAACGGGAGGCGCGCACGCTCGCCCGCATGCAGCATCCGGGAATCGTCTCCGTCTATGACTTCGGGCAGACATCGCAGGGCCATTTGTATTTCATCATGGAGTATGTGGACGGGACCGACCTGCACCGCGTCATCCACGGTCCCGGTTTGAAGCCAGCCCAGGTGCTGGAGATCGTGGCCCAGGTGTGTGAAGCCCTGCAATACGCGCACAGCCAGGGAGTGATGCACCGGGACATCAAGCCAGCCAACGTCCTCCTGACCCAGGACGGCCGGGCCAAGCTGGCCGACTTCGGGCTGGCACGTCCCACTCAGGAGGACAGCGGCGGTTTCACCCGCAGCAACGTCGTCATGGGCACGCCGGACTACATCGCCCCGGAGCAACTTTACGGTCAGTCGGACCACCGGGCGGACCTTTTTTCCCTGGGCGTCATGCTGTATGAAATGCTCACCGGCCAGACCCCGCGCGGAGCCTGGTCCCTGCCCAGCCAGAGGGTGCGGGTGGATGTGCGGCTGGACCAGGTGGTGCTGCGCGCGCTCCAGCAGGATGTCTCCCTGCGCTATCAGCAGGCCAGTGAAATGAAGACGGACGTGGACCAGATCCGCTTCACCCCGCCCGCTTCCCCGAAGGCCGCGCCTGGAAAGGCAGTTCCTGCAGCCGCCCCGGCCAAACCGGCGGCCAAACAGGCTGCAGCCCCTCCGGCATCCCCCGCGCGCAAACACCGGAAAAAGAGCAATGGACGGTTGGTCTTCCTGGGTGTCACACTGCCACTCGTTCTCCTGGCTGGCGGCTATGGATGGCTCTCCCGCAAGCATGAGGCTCAAGCAAGACGGGCGGAGGAACCCGCCAGGCCAGCCCCAGCACCGGCAGCGGACCCGCAGAGAGCCTTGGCACCATCTCTGCCAGTCCCGCCCACGCAGACCGCCACCATGACCACGGCACCTGCGCCACCGCCTACCACCACCGCCACACCTCCGCAGCAGACAGCCGCCCTGGAACTGGCCGTTCCCGTCCCGGACTGGCTGAAGCAAGCCAGGCAGAAAGGTGGCCGGCTGAAGCTGTTCGGCACCTGGAAGGGCCAGGCCATCAGTCTGGGCAAAGCGGTGGAGTTTGATGATTTTGTCAAGGTCGTGACTTCCGAGCACGGCTGGGCAGCGGTGAGAAAAAACGGTGAGACCTATGCCGCAACCTGGCCCAATGGGCATTTGCCCCCCTTTCAGACCCAGGACGTGAGCGGCGGCCACCTGATCTCACTGCTGCTGAAAGACAGTGACGGCTTGGGCTACAAAATCCTGTGGCATGGGGAAAGCCTGCGCCGGGATGAGGTGGTCCACCCACAGGCTTACACCTGTCTGCACCCTTACCAGCTCGTCCTCGCCCTCAGCCAGGATGGCCGCATCCTCAAGACCAGTGAATGGGGAGGATCTGGCAAAAAAATACCGCCGTCCGACTTCTTCCGTGGCTTCACCGCCGTAGCCTCCACCCAGGATCACTGTCTCGTCGCCAAGCCTGGCCAGCCGCTTGAAGGCTGGAACATCACCGACGGCAGTCGTACGCGCTTTCCCGCCCGTCTGACGGACGTTGTCGCCATGGATGCGACCAGCCAGTCCGTCATCACGCTGACCCGCAGCGGCAGCCCCTCCGTCTTTTCACTCTCAGACCGGGCCCCCTCAGCCACGGAAACCTCAGTACCTCCAGACCTGGGCCCCATGATCGCAGTGAAAGCCGGCCGCACCATGTATGCCGCCCAGCGCCCGGACGGCACCTGGTGCGCCTGGGGTCACGCTGAAGACCTGATCTCCCAAACCGAGCGCAACGGCCTCATGCTGGATGTGGACTACGATTACCAGCCTGGCATCTCCCGAGTAATGATGTGGATCGAAGCGACTTCAGGATCCGTCCCCTCTGCTGATCCTGCGCCAAAGGTGGCCGCCACCCCCGCTCCCATGACCACCACGCCCCCGGCAGCCATCCCGATAAAGTCCGGCGACAAACCTGCTGAAGATGCCGCCGGGCGTCTGGCCGAACTCGCCATTCAGTTCCAGGCCGCCTATGACCGGGACATTGGCAGCAGTCTCAATATCAACGTGGCTGATCTGGACCGCAAATACCTCGCCGCCGTCCAGCGCGCCCTGGAGTCCGCCAGCGCCGCAGGCGGCCTGGACGAAGCCGTACAGCTCCGCGAGG
Source organism: Prosthecobacter sp. SYSU 5D2 (assembly GCF_039655865.1). Taxonomy (NCBI): domain Bacteria; kingdom Pseudomonadati; phylum Verrucomicrobiota; class Verrucomicrobiia; order Verrucomicrobiales; family Verrucomicrobiaceae; genus Prosthecobacter; species Prosthecobacter sp. SYSU 5D2. Next base: position 291,263 of record NZ_JBBYXL010000001.1, read on the forward strand.
AAGAAAAGCGCGTCCAGAACAAGGCTGCCCTGCCCTCCTACGACTTCGATACTCTGCCCGCCAGCCTGAAAAACCTGCGCAAGACCTATCGCGAAGCCCTGGCCAGACTCATCCTGGCCAGTAAAATGGACGCCCAGCCTCTCTATGAGCGCTATGATGCAGTCCTGGCCGCCTACCAGACAGAGCTAACCCAGCAACGTCTGTTAGACGATGCCATGAAAGTGCGGACAGTGCGCGAGAAACTGTCCCTGCAGCGGACGCAGAACCCTGAAAAGCAGGCGGCCACCGCCCCCCCCAACCCCAAAGGCACCCAGCTCTTTGACGGCAAAACACTGACCGGCTGGCGCATCGAAGGGGAAAAAAAAGCCTTCAGCGTTGTCGGCGGCCTGCTCAAAGCCAACGGGCAAAAAGCCAGCCTCATCTGCACGGAAGGCCCATGGAAAAACTTCGAGCTTAATTTGAAGGTCATGACCGAGCTTCAGGGGAACAGCGGCGTGTGGATCCACACCCCGAAGAATCCACGCGACATCAGCAAACCCGGCCTGGAGGTGCAGATTTGCAATAACGGGGTGGATTCGCAAAAGACCGGCAGCATCTATTCCGTCCAGCCACAGACCAGACTGCTGGCACGCGACGGCCAGTGGTTTGATCTCAAAATCGTCGTTCAGGAGAAAACCATCCGCGTCTTCATCAACGGCAGGCAGGTCAATGAATGGACCCAGCCCGCTGGCTGGCGTCCGCCACCCAGTGTGCCCACCGCCGAACTGGGCAGCGGCACCATCGGCCTTCAGAGCAATGGCGGACTGACCTGGTTCAAGGACCTTTTCATTCGCCCCCTCTGAGACGCCATTCCTGCGGTTGCTTCACGCCGTCTCTGCGGCATCGTAAGTATTCTGTGACACTCGCGCACGACAGGCATCTTCAGACAGGCATCGCCGGATCTCTGGTGATCCATGTCCTGTTACTGCTGCTCCTGGTCTGGGCCGCCAGCACGCAGGCACCTTATGAATTCAGCAAGGATTCTGAGGCTGAAAAAGAAAAAGAGCCGGAGGTCGTCCTGCTTTTCCCGGATCAGATCATTCTGGAACCGCCTCCGGAGGTGGAAAAGAAACCGCAGCTCTTCATCCGCACCACCCAGAATGAGGAGTCTGCGGTCAAGCCGCAGAACACCCCGTTCCAGTCGGACCGCAACACGGTCGCCGCCAGTATGCTGCCGCCAGTCCCCGGCACCCTGGCCCCCATGCCCACCCAGACAGGCACCGCGCCGGACATCCGTGAGCTGGCCAACCGGGACTATAAAAACGGCGAGATCAAAAATGATTCGGCCCCCATCGCCGCTGCCGCCCCCGCTACCCCAGCCCCGCCGCCCCCCAGCATCCTCAAGCCGCAGCCACCTCAGCAGGCTCAGCCCGCCCAGCCCACCCCGCCAACGCCGCAGACAGCCCGAGCAGAGACCGCCCCCACCCCGCTGACCAAGATGATGGAGCAGATGGACAAGGCCATGGCCGCCGATCCCGCCCGCCTGCCCCTGGAAGTGCGCAAAACCGAATCTCAACCGCCCGCTCCCGCCCCCGATGCCACCCCTCCCGCCCTGCCGCAGGTGAGGGTGCCCGAAGACATGCCGCCGCCGATCGTCAAAGCCGTGCCGGTGGAGGACCCGGTGGAAATGAACACCCCCAATCCCGAGGCGGACGCTTTCTCCCCCTTCACCCGCACCAGCAAGAGGGACGGCGGCATCAGCCGCGAAGGCATGGACGCCGTGGATGCCGAGGCCACCCCGCTGGGAGCCTACATGCGCCAGGTCACCGGGGCCGTGGAGAGAAAATGGCACCTCTATGTACGTCTGGGCAAAGACTCCGTCACCTTTGGCAGGGTGCGCTTCCGCTTTTATGTGGATAAAAAAGGAGTTCCCCAGGATCTCAAAATCCTTTCCGACGCCCGCGATGCCGACCCGCGCATGAGAGAATTGACCTTGCGGGCCATCCTGGATGCGCAAATACCTCCCATCCCTCCGGACCTCCTGCCCACACTAGATGACGAACGGGTGAAGATCGAATATGAAGCCATTATTTACTGACCTGCTTGCCCACTTTTACCTCGCCGCCGCTGCCACGGCAGATGCCCCTGGTGGCTTCGCCAGGGTTCTGGATTTCCTTTCCACCGGCGGATTTGTCATGCTCTTCATCGTGCTGTGCTCCATGGCCTCCGTCACGGTCATGATCTCCGCCGGACTGCGCTTGAGGGATCCCCTGGTCATGCCCGCCTCCGTCGCGGCTCAGTTACGCAGCCTTCCCAAGTATGCGGCCAAAGGTGACATCAGGCCTTTGCAGGAGTTCTTGGAAAAAGATACGTCCATGCTGTCCAAGCTCGGTGCCCTGGCCATCAGTGGCACCTTTTCCAGCCGCCAGGAATGTGTGGACACCATCACCGCCCGGGCCAAGGAGGACCTGCATCATCTGGAGCGCGGCATCTCCGTGCTGGAGGTCATGGTCACCGTTGCGCCGCTCCTGGGCCTGCTGGGCACCACAGCCGCCCTGGTCGGCATGTTTTCTGCCTTCGGGGGTGAGGCCGGACCGGACACGGCCACCATCGCCAAGGAGATTGGCGTGGCGCTGCGCTGCACCATCGCCGGTCTTTTCGTCGCCGTGCCCTCTGTCCTCGCCCATACTTACTTTGTCCGTCGCCTGGACAACATCGCCGTACGGCTGGAATCCATCCTGCACGAGACCATCCAGACCTTCTTTGCCCATTTTGAAGTCAAGCATACCCACGAGGTACGCACTCCGGAACCCGAACGCCTGCGATGAACCTGCGCCCCCGCCGCCGCCCGGTCCCCACCATCCCTATTGTGACCCTGATTGACATCATGGTCATCCTGCTGATTTTCTTCATCGCCACCACCACGTTTAACGAGGAGAAAAAGCAGGTGAAAATCACCCTGCCAGCTTCCAAAGCCCTTGGGGAAATCGTCCCCCGGCAGGAAGTGCGCAAGACCCTCACCATCACCAAAACCCAGGACCTGATCCTGGATGGCAACCCGGTGGAAGCAGACACGCTGGCTGCCGCCATCGTAAAACTGAAGCAGCAGAATCCGGACGTGAAACTGGAGCTTCAGGCCGATACGGAAACTGCCCTCGGCATGCTCATGAAAGTCTGGGATGCGCTGCGGGAGGCCGGGTATTCCATCAACGACGTCCCGGCGCGTATCCAGAGCACCCAGTAAAACCTGTTTTCCAACGCGGCATTTTGCGCTAAAAACAAGGTCTGCCGCCTGCCGAGCCTCATCTGCCATCCGTTTTTTTTTGCCCTCCCATGGTCCTGCCCATCGTCCGTTATCCTGACCCCGTCCTTCGCGCCAAATGCCGTCCTGTCACTGACGTGACGGAGGATGTCCGCCAGTTCTCTGCGGACATGATTGAGACTATGAAAGCCGCCAACGGAGTCGGCCTGGCAGCACCGCAGGTGGCCCGGGACATCCAGCTGGCCGTCATTGACGTCTCCCACAATCCCCAGTGCATCACCTACCTGCGCATCAATGGCGAAAGTGTGGACATGCCCGCACATATGCCGGTGATTTTTCTCAATCCGCAACTGGAACTGGGTAAGGACAAAGATGTGGATGAAGAGGGCTGCCTCAGCTTTCCGCGCCTGCGCGGTGACATCCGCCGGAGCGAGGAGATCAAAGTGACCTTCAAGACCCTGGATGGAGAAACCCAGACATGGGAGACGGACGGTCTCCTGGCCCGTGCTTTCCAGCATGAGATTGACCATCTCAATGGCATCCTCTTTATTGACCGCCTATCCGCCACCGCCAAGGTCGGCCTCAAGCGCAAGCTGAGCCGCCTGATGCAGGAATGGACTGAGGATGACGAGTGAATGACCTCCGCCGGAGACGATGTGCGGTAAAAAAGTCATCACTTATTTCAATAATACCACATTCCCGCCTTGGCATCAGGGCGGGCTTTTAGCAAGCTCACTGCATGTGGGCAAAATTACTTCTGACAGGATGGATGGTCACGCAGCTCTGCACGGTAATGGCGGGTGGCCAGACCGTCGGCCCTGCCGGATGGAAAGCCGGTGCCGCCAGTGTGGACATCACTCCGGATTACCCCGTGCGCCTCAGCGGCTACGGCAGCCGCACCACCCCGCATGAAGGCGTGGAAATGCGCATCCGCGCCAAGGCCCTGGCCCTGACCTGGGAAAACACCCCGCCAGCCGTCATCCTGACGGTGGACAACTGCGGTGTGCCCGCCACCATCCGGGCGGAGGTCCTGCAACGGCTCAAAGCCGCCGGACATGCCATTGATGACGCGCGCTTCTCCCTGCACTCCAGCCACACTCATTGTGCGCCGGCTCTGCCGGGCCTGCTGCCATTTTTGTTTGGTAATGAGCTGTCCGGGGAGGAACAGGCAGCCATCAACCGCTATGCGGAAGACCTCACGCTACGTCTTGTGAAGGTAGTCAAAGACGCTCTGGACAAGCAGGAGCCCGCGAAACTTCATTGGTCCAGCGGCAAAGTCTCCTTTGCCATGAACCGGCGTTTAAAAAATGCCAGCGGCTACAGCAACAGCCCCAACCCCTATGGCCCTGTGGACCACGCCCTGCCCGTCTTGCGGGTCACCACGGCCGATGGCAAACTGCGCGCCATCTACACCAGCTATGCCTGCCACTGCACCACCCTCTCCATCAATAAAATCCATGCTGACTGGGCAGGCTGCGCCCAAAAAGAGCTGCAACTCCGTTTTCCAGACGCCATCGCCATGACCGCCATCGGCTGCGGGGCGGATCAAAACCCCTATCCCCGGCGTGAAATGGAGCATGTTGAACGGCATGGTGTGGAACTGGCCAAGGAGGCCGTGAGGGTCATCAACGAGCCGATGAAAGCCATCCGCGGCCCCATCACCTGCGCCAGCCGTGAGGTCATGCTGCCCTTTGACACCCCCCATGACCGCACGACGTGGGAGCAGCGCGCCCAGGATAAAAACAAATGGACCGCCCAGCACGCCAAACACTTTTTGGCCACCCTGGACCGGGGCGAAAAAATCCCCGCCGCCCTCCCCTACATGATTCAAGTCTGGTCCTTTAATGACGACCTGCTGACCATCAACCTGCCCGGTGAGGTGGTGGTGGATTATGGCCTCCGTTTCAAAAAAGAGAACGATCCCGCACGCACCTGGGTCAATTCCTATACCAACGACGTGCCCTGCTACATTCCCTCCCAGCGCGTCTGGGAAGAAGGCGGCTACGAAGCCGCCGGTGCCATGGTCTATTACGGCCGCCCCAACCGCTTCGCCTCCGGCGTGGAAGAAATCATCGCCCAGGCCGTGAAAGAGCTGGTGCCGACGGGCTTTGTGCAGACGAAAGGGAAAAAATGATCCCAGACAAACCCGCCCCCGTGCCAGCGGCCAAATAATGCGGGTTTTCCTGGCGTTTAGTTTCCTGATGAAATCCCGCTCCTTCACGACCAACTTTGCAGCACTTGCCGCACTGGCATATGCAGCCCTCACGCCTGTGGCTGCCGAGGCATCACCACCGGCAGACTGGAAAACACCGCCCGGCTGGACGCAGACTCGTGGTGGAGAAGGCGGAAAAACGGTTCTCGTAACCACCCTCTCAGCCAAGGGCCCAGGATCCCTGAGGGCAGCCCTGGAGACCGATGGGGCAAGAGTCGTGGAATTCAGCATCGCTGGTACCATCAACCTGGAAGGCCGCTCCCTGAAAGCCTCCCACCCGCACCTGACCATCGCCGGAGAAACCGCCCCCTCCCCGGGCATCACGCTGGTGAACGGCGGGCTGGGCATCAGCACGCATGATGTCATTGTGCGCCATCTGCGCATCCGCCCCGGTGCGGGCAACCGGGCCAAAAAGAGCGGCTGGGAAGTGGATGGCCTGGCCACCAATGCCGCCCATGATGTGATCGTGGACCACTGCTCCATCACCTGGTCAACGGATGAAAACCTCAGCGCCTCCGGCCCCCGCTTTGAGGGCAAAACCCCCGAGGAATGGAGAAAGAACACATCCCACCGCATCACCTTCAGCCACTGCCTCATTGGTGAGGGTCTTCACGATTCCACCCACTCCAAAGGCCCCCATTCCAAAGGCTCCCTCATCCACGACAACACCTCTGACATCGCCATCATCGGCAACCTCTACATCAGCAATCACGACCGGAACCCGCTCTTCAAAGGCGGTGCCAGGGGCGTGATCGTCAACAACCTCATCCACAATCCCGGCAGGCGGATCATATCATATGGACTCAGCCCCGGCGAATGGGGCACCCATGAATGGCAGCGGGGCAGCATGACCATCATCGGCAACGTGGCCCGCTGCGGCCCCAGCACGGACAGACAGGTCGCATTCCTCAATGCCAGCGGCCCCTGCGATGTCCACCTCGCCGACAACCTTTACTTCAATGCCGAAGGTGAGCCCCTTCCTGTCGCAGTGAAAACCGCATCCAAGCCCCTCCACAATGTACGCATGTCTGACACTCCCCCAAACTGGCCTCCGTCACTGACGGCCCGGCCTGCGGAAAAGACGGCCGAATGGGTGCTGGCCAATGCCGGAGCCCGCGCCTGGGAGCGGGATAAAACAGACCAGCGCCTCATTGAAGAAGCCCGCACTGGCGGAGGCAAGATCATCCACTTTGAATCCGAAGTCAGCGATTGAGCAGGACATCCTTCATTCGCTATCTCCGCTTCATCCTAATGCATTTTTAACCACTAATTGCCAGCATTGGACACTATTAGGTCCAATCTCAGTCTTACATTAGTGCTTATTGCTGGGCATTAGTGGTTTAAAAATGTCCCAATCCCATCTCGGCGATTCGCTCCCTCAGAGGAGCTCATACCTCACCCCTGCAACGTCTCCACCCGCATCCAGCTCGGCTGGCCGCGCACGCAGTCCAGGGCGCGCAGGGCATCCAGGGCCTGGAGCATGTCGCTGAGGAGGGCATCGTGCAGCATCAGCACCAGGCTGGTGCTGCCGCTGGTGTCCTCCAGGTCCTCCGGCTGGATCATGGAGGAGATGCCGATGTTACGCTGCCCCAGCAGTGTGGCCACCTGGGCCAGCACGCCCGGCACATCGTCCACGGTCAGGCGCATGTAGTAATGGGAGACGGTATCCTCAATGGGCTTGCTCTTTCCATAAAGTCCATGCGGCACAAAGCCGCTGTGCCGGGCACCATAAACAAGCACCGCAGCCGCTTCGCACAGATCACTGATGACGCTACTGCTGGTCGGATCCTGCCCGGCGCCACGTCCGTAAAAGAGCGTCTCGCCCACGATGTCCCCGTTCACCAGCAGGGCATTGAAGCTGCCGCTGACATTAGCCAGCACATGGGAAAGCGGGACCAGGGTGGGCTGGGTGCGCACCTCCACCAGGCCGTCCTTGTCCGCACGGATAACAGACAGCAACTTGATGGTATACCCCAGCCGCTTGGCAAACTTGAAGTCCTGGATGTCAATCTTGTCCACCCCTTCCACATGTACGCAGGAGGTGGGGATCCAGAACCCATAGCTCAAGGAAGCCAGAATGATCGCCTTGTGCGCCGCATCCCAGCCGCTCACGTCCAGGGTGGGGTCGGCCTCGGCATAGCCTTTTTCCTGGGCCTCATTCAGTGCATCTTCGTAACTCAGCCCCGCCTGCGACATGCGGGTGAGGATGTAATTGCAGGTGCCGTTGATGATGCCGTGAATGGAGAGGATGCGGTTCCCCACCAAGCCCTCTTGCAACACCTGGATGATGGGGATGCCGCCGGCCACTGCTGCCTCAAAATAGATCGGCACGCCGCATTCTTCCGCCAGGGCGAAGAGCTCCTGGCCGCGTTCCGCCAGCAGCGCCTTGTTGCCGGTCACGACAATCTTTTTCGCCCGCAGGGCAGCGCAAACGAGGTCATACGCCGTGGTGGTGCCACCGATCAGCTCCACAACGACCTGGATATCTGGGTCCTCGATCAGCTCCCGCCAGTCCGTACCCAGCATCTCCGCAGGCACCGGCACCTCACGTGGGCGGCTGGGATCGCGCACGATGACGCGCTTCACCTGAATGTCCGCCCCGGTGCGCTGCAGGATCAGATCCCCGTTCTGCTGCAGATTTTTATACACCCCGGCGCCCACATTTCCTAATCCTGCAAGGCCGATGTAAATGGTACGGGGAGGAGTGGAGACGGTCATGGCGGGTGGGAAAAACGAAAAGGGGCCGCTAGAAATGCACGGGGAAGACACAAGGGCAAGGACTTCGGCTCAGGCAGATGCCTGCGCAGGCCGATTTACCCCTCCAATCCTGCGGCAAGCCCCCGCCGGGGCATCAGGCTTTCATCTTCAACTGACGGCTCACACGATACTGCGCCACCGCATACAGAAGAATGATAAGCGCCAGAAAGGCCTCCTTCATCTCCCCCGTATGCGGCCCAAAGTAATTCGGCAGCTTTGAATCGAAGTGATTGGCGATTTTGTTTGGCACCCCCACGGTATTGACCAGCACACTGGCCAGGGCTGCGCTCAACGAAGGCCAGAGCCAAAAATGCAGGCTTCCGGGGGCGAAGTGGACTTTCTTCCGGGATAGAATGAACGGAATGACCAGACCGCCCACCACGCTGCCGATGGACAGCGCGCTGCGGATCACCTTGGTGAAAATAAACTCCACCGTGCCATTGATGTTGTGGATGTTCGTCTCGTGCTGGCGGTTCAGCTCCATCATTTTCTCCGGCGTGGAAAATCCGAAAAAGTGCTGCCCCCAGCTGATCTCCTCGCCCATGAAGATAAAAGCCCCGAAAGCCAGCAGCCCCAAGGCCAGCCCGTGCAGCACCCCCACCCGGTAGGGCAGCGTGCGCAAAGCCACGATGAATGCCGCCAGCAGAAACACCACGGTGAGGTTTTCCACCAGGCCAAATTCACGGTCCAGCCCCTCCTCCCAGTTCAGGCCTGGGATCATCAGCACAAACGGATAGATCATCATCAGCACCGGCACCCCGAATGCCAGCCACCTGGGCAGAGGCTGTGCGTAGGAGGGAACGACCTGGTGGTTGGATGGCAATGGAGCAGACATGGCGGATGGTGTCAAAAATGTGACACTATATCCCAATAACCGCCCTCCAAGTCAAAGTCCGTTTTGAAGCTGCAAATGAAGTCGGACCCGGCCTGATGCCTCCCCTTTCATGCATGATACCGTCTGGGAGCATGCCTTCACATGAATGTCTCTGCGTTCCCTTCCCTCCGGTTACCATCTGACGCTCCTGGTCGTCATCTTTATCTGGAATGGCTTTCAGCAAGCGTGGTGTTCTTCTTAACACCGGACGGCCTATGCGCAGGTGCAGGCGGACCAGCTCGCCGCAAGTGACCGGGTCTACTTGCGACGATACTTTCTGGATTTGCCTCTGGTAATTCTTTGACCTATTCCTGCAGGAAGACGAAGACGCCTTTTTTGTTGCCGATGACGACATCGAGCTTGCCGTCTTTGTTGACATCGCCGGGGGTGACCTGGGTGCCGACGCCGCTGTTGTCGTCAATGAGATGGGGGATGAACTCGACGCTGCCGGAGGGGTCGCGCTGGATTTTGAACCAGTATAGGACGGGGGGGGCATTGGGCTCATCGTCCTTGAGAGGGCCGTGAGCCCAGCGGCGCTTGCCAGTGACGAGGTCCAGGATGCCGTCGCCATCCATATCCGCCATCTGCATGGCGTGGAGCTGGCTGAATTTGACGCCGACGGCGCTGTCCTCGACGGTGCTGCCCATGAGCTTGTGGTCGTTAAAGGTGCCGTCGGCATTCTGCTCATACCAGCTGAGGCCGAAGCCGTGGGCATTGTGGCTGCTGATGACGTCGTTGCGGCCGTCGCCATTGACGTCATAGACGAGGATGAAGGAGCCGCCGCGCTCGCCCTCCGGGGCAAAGGGGGCGGGATGGAAGGTCCAGTCTTTGTCTTCTTTCATGTCGGCGGGCTGCTCGAACCAGCCTTCTTTGGTAAGGAGGTCGGGGCGGCCGTCGCCATTGACATCGCCGAAGCCATAACCATGGGTATATCGGAAGTACTTTTTGTTATTCTCTTCCGTGACGGGGGTAATGGGGCGGAAGCGGGCTTTGCCGAAGGGATTGGCCCAGTCAATCTCGGCGTAACCGAGTCGGCCACCTTTGGGCGGCTGGCTGCCGCTGCTGGTGTGGCAGATGAGCTCGGGTTTGCCGTCGCCGTTCATGTCGCCGATGGTGGGGGATTCGTTGTCGGTGATGTCAAAGATGCTGTGGCGGGGCCAGTGGCCGGCTTTGCCCTGGGGGTTCTCGAAAATCCAGGTCTCTTTGCCGGGCCAGGAGAAGACGAGGATGTCGTGCCAGCCGTCGCTGTTGAAGTCGTAGGTGTAGGTAAGAAAGTAGTCGCTGTAGCCTTTGCCGGGATCATAGGGCTTCTCGGCGGGGGCGGTGTATTCGATGCGCTCTTTGAAGTCCGGGCCTTTCCAGATGTAAGGGCCAGCGCAGATGTCGTTGTGGCCGTCTTTGTCGAAGTCGGCAAAGTGGGCTCCCTCGGCGACGAATTCCTCCGTGAGGGTGTGTTTTTTAAAGGTGGGCGCGGCTTGGCTGGCCAGGGCGGTGAGGGCAAGGAGGGTGACGAGGCGGGACTTCATGGGTTGCGTATTGAACAGGGGGCAAGGGTGCTATCTTGCACCGAGGTGAGGGTGCGGGGGAAGGAAAAAGGTGCCACTCCTTTACAACGGTGCCTGGAGGCCGGCGGCGCGGGCGATCTTGCGCTGGCGGTCATCGAAGGTGAGGAAGGCCTGGGCGGAGAGATGCAGGGCGGTGGCGACATGGAGGATGTCCAGGGTGCGGTTGCCGGTGCGGTAGGTGTGGGTCTGGGAGAGGTGCTCGGCCATGCGCAGGACGGCATCCATGTCCACGGGGACGATGCGTATGTGGCCGGCGGCGATGTCTATTTCCCAGTCGGCGAGCATCCGGTCCGCCTCGTCCTGCCGGTAGCCTTTGCTGCGGTCCTGGTCATTCAGCCAGACCTGCAAGCGGACGGCCTGGCGGAACTCAAACTCGAGCAAGGTGGAGACTTGGAGGGGGGCGGTCATTTGCTCGTCATAGGCGAGAGCAAGTTCGGTGTTATTCTGCTCGCGATACAAGGCGCAGAGATAGCTGGTATCTGGGTAAACGATCATGGCTCGCCGGTTTCAAAGGCCCGCATCTCTTCCACTTCCTGCTCACTGAAAACGCGGTCGCCCCACGTGCGCCGGATGCGTGCCAGGCGCTCGTCTGCGGTGAGTTTGGGCACCACGCCCGCAGAAGGCGTGGCCTGGCCCAGCATGGCGACGGGTTTGTTGTGCTTGGTGATCTGGATTTGCTCGCCATTGCGGAGCCAGGCTTCCAGTTTGGGGAAGTTGTAGCGGAGATCGCGGATGGAGGCGGTTTTCATAATTGGGGAAATGTATCACAAAAAAAGATCACACTCCAGCGCAAAGACGGCGCGCTGGACGATCTCCTGCAGCCCGCCCATCCTTTTCTTGCGCGCTGGCCTTCCCGTTCGTAATCAAAAGGGCGGCACTTTTGAATGCTTCCTTCCCTCAATACCCTCAAGCTCCCTGATCCCTGGCAGCACCAGGCTGTGAACCTGCTGCGGGAGGGCACGGATGTGGTCGTGAGCGCGCCAACGGGGGCGGGAAAAACGTACATCTTTGAGCTGCTCCACCAGTCGCGCTCGCTGCTGGGGCAGGCAGTTTACACGGTGCCGACGCGCGCACTGGCGAATGACAAATTTGCGGAATGGAAGGAGGCGAAGTGGGATGTGGGGATCGCGACAGGGGATGTGTCTGAGAATGTGGGGGCACCGGTGGTGGTGGCGACGCTGGAGACGCAACTGGAGCGGCTGGTGCGTGGGGAGGGGCCGGCGCTGCTGGTGATTGACGAGTATCAGATGATCGCGGATGCGACGCGGGGGAGTCATTATGAGGCGGCCATTGCGCTGGCTCCGGCGGGGACGCGGCTGCTGCTGCTGAGCGGCTCTGTGGCGAATCCAGAGGATGTGGTGGCGTGGCTGCGGCGGCTGGGCCGGGCGGCGGAGGTGGTGCAGACGAAGGAGCGGCCGGTGCCGCTGGAGGAGGCGCCGTGGGAGGCGCTGCCGCAGCGGATGGCGCGACATTTTGAGCACTTTTGGCCGAAATTTGCGGCGGCGGTGATGCTGGCGGATCTGGCGCCGCTGCTGATTTTTTCGCCACGGCGGAAGGAGGCGGAATCGATCGCGCGGCGGCTGGCGGCGGATCTGCCGGCGGGGGATTCGCTGGAGCTGACGCATGAGCAGCGGGCGGTGTGTGGCAAGGACCTGACGGCGCTGCTGGAGAAGCGCATCGCGTTTCATCACAGCGGGCTGTCTTATGCGGCGCGCGCGGGGGTGATCGAGCCGCTGGCGAAGGCGGGGCAGCTGCGGGTGATCGTGGCGACGATGGGGCTGTCGGCGGGCATCAATTTCAGCGTGCGGAGTGTGCATGTGGCGGCGACGACTTTTCATGATGGCAAGGGGGAGCATAAGCTGACGCCGGCGGAGCTGCTGCAGATGTATGGCCGCGCGGGACGCCGGGGGCTGGATGAAAAGGGCTATGTGGTGACGACGCGGCAGAGCCCGACGCTGATGGATGCGCGGCCGGCGCGGCTGCATCGCGGGGAGCTGCTGGCGTGGCCGATTTTTCTGCGGGTGATGAAACATGCCTCGCAGACGGGAGCGGATACGTTTGAGGCGGCGGGGCTGTTTGCCAGCCGGCTGTTTGCGAAAACACCTCCTTTGTTAGGCCTGGAGGCGGATGCGCCGGAGATGCTGAATGCGCCGCAGGCGGTAAAGGCGCTGTTTGGCCTGGAGGCGACGCAAAAGCAGATCCTGAATTCGCAGGGGGAGTGGGAGAGGCGGACGAATATTCCGTTGCAACGCATGCCGTTAGGCCAGGCGTGGCTGGCGGGGCCGGAGAAGAGTGCGCTGGCGCTGAGTGTGCCGGGTTTTGTGGCGCGTTTTGCCCATGGCATTGGCCGTGTGGGCAAGCTGGGCAAGGACCGCTATGGGGTGGAGATTCCGCTGGGGCAGCCGCTGGAGGAGGAGCCGGGGCATCTGCGCCCAACTAAAAGTCTGCGCAAGCTGCTGAAGCTGCCGCGCAAGGTGGAATCGGTGCCGCTGGAGGAGATCGAGATCCTGCACTCCCCTGCCCTGGCGGCGCTGCTGCTGGAGGGGCAGAACGGGGATGTTTTTCCGGAGGTGATGCCGCGTCTCACGGGCACGGCGGCGAAGGAGGGGCTGGTATTTGCCATCTTCGACCTCGGCGAGGTGGAGGTGCCCGTGTATCATGACAGCCATGCCCGGCCAATCCTTCAGCCGCGTGAGCGCACGATTGTGGTGAAAAATGAGACAGGCATCCACACAGATGACAGCGCGACCACGGCAACGGATCGCCAGCCGCGTCCTGGGTCACCCATCCATGCGTGGCGCTCGCTCGGCCTCATTGACGAAGGCGGTGTGCCCACACGGCGCGGAGAGATTTTTTCCTTCTTCCAGGGGGGAGAGGGCCTGGCCATCGCCGCTGCGCTGGAGGACGAAAGCTACCCGGTGGATGAGCTCATCCCGCACATGGCGAACCTGCGCAGCGGCACCAAATTTGACCTCCCCGTTGCCTGCGGCTCCGAGCGCCTCGGGGCCATCTGCCGGAACACTTTCGGTTTCATCAACCACCCCGGTTATCTGGAAAACGGCCTGCCCCTGGACTATGGCGAGGGTGCCGCCGAACTGCTGGACACCCTGCTGCACCCTGACCGCCCTGGCAGCCGCGACCTCCGCCAGGACGTCGCCGCCGGCGACCTGTCCCGCGCCTATGTGGAGTGGCTCAGCCTCCTCCGCCACATCACCCACGCCCCCGCTCACCCCTGGCGCCGCTGGCTGGCTTTGCAAGAAGCGGCTACAAGCGCCCTCAAGCAGCATAACAAAACCTTAAGGCATCTGTTCCATCTGGATCTGCCGCCGCTGACGAACAAGCAGCGGCATGGGAAGCCAAAGCATTATTTAATGGTGCGGGGATGATGGGGCGAGCCGCAGGCTCACTGCATTTAGTGCCCCCACCTTTCATGAACTTGATATGATGAGAAGCCTGTTTCGAGGCGTCCAGAAGAGTAAACGACGAATGAGCGAAGTGTAAATGCCACACGTCCGCATCCAAAAAAGGCACAGGATCCAACGTCCCGTGCCTTTTCTTTTGCCAGGCAGAAACAGCCTGTCTGTCAGACCGTTTCTGCCATTGCCGTGCATTACATGCGTCTTATTCGTCATTCCCTCGCATGCCGGTCATCTGCAGGAGGTAGTAGAGGAAGTAGCCCAGGGTGCTGACAAAGGCGGCCACATAAGTGAGGGCAGCGGCATCCAGCACCTTGCTCATGGCCTTGAATTCCGTCCCGGCGGCCACGGCACCGGTGCCGGCCAGCACCTTCTTGGCGCGCGCGGTGGCGTCAAACTCCACGGGCAGCGTCACGAGCTGGAACAGCATGAGGATACCAAAGCTGACGGCCATGATGGTGATGGCCAGCTTATACGGGAAAAACCCGCCAAACAGGCCGATCAGCGGCACCCACATGACGATCTGGCTGGCGATGCCCGTGATGCCCACGGCCGCCATGCGCCACTTCAGCGGGGCATAGAGCTGCTGGTGCTGGATGGCATGGCCACACTCATGGGCGGCGATGCCCAGCGCGGCCACGGAGGTGCCGTGGTAGTTTTCTTCCGAAAGCACCAGGCGGCGGTTGGACGGGTCGTAATGGTCCGTCAAATGCCCGTGCGTGGAGTGGATGCTCACATCCCGGATGCCGTTCAGATCCAGAATGCGCTGCGCCACCTCGGCGCCGGTGTAGCCGCTGGAGGCGGGCACCTGGGAATAGCGGTTATAGGCACTGCGCACCTTCCAGGAGGCGTAGAGCGACAGGGCCATGGTTCCGAAGAACAGAAGTAACATTGTCATCATAAGATTAGGGGGAGTTGTCGTATGAAATTACGACTTCATGGATATAATCGCCGCCGAATTCATTTCAGGTGTAAACAGATGTCATTTTTGGAACCGGTGCCGCCAAAAAAATCCCAGGTTGCATCCCGGCACAGCAACGGCATTGAATGATACACATGGAGTCCGCCCCGCCTGTCTCATCCACTGAGCCCATCGTTTGCCGCGTCACGCCGTGGTACTTCCGGCGGCTGGGCCTGATGTCCGCCATGCTCGTCGGCATGGGCCTCTATTTCCTTTACGATGGCAAATACGGCTATCCGAAAGCCAACGAAATTGCCGCGCAGAAAGACTGGTTTGAGCAGACCGTGCTCAAAGGCTACGACGAGGCCAAGGCTGCCAACCGGCTGGACGCCTGGGTGAAAGAGACGGAAGCCAAAGGCCTCCCTGCCGGTAAAAATGGCGAGCCGCCCCGCTGGGTCTCCTACGCGGCCGAACGCGGCTGGCCGGAAAAACCCCACAAATACACCGACCGCGAGATCGCCGAGCAGTTCTGGTGGGGCGGCGGCACCATCCTTATTGGCCTCATTGTGGGCATCAACATGCTGCTGAACCGGAAAAAAGTGCTGCGCGGTGCGGAGGACCACTGGATCACGCCGGAAGGGCAGACCATCCGCTTTGCCGATGTCTTTCGTGTGGACAAACGCAAATGGGACAACAAGGGACTGGCCTACGCCTGGTATCGGCAGACCTCCGACGGTCCCGAAAAAAAAGCTGTGATTGACGATTTAAAATTCGACGGGGCCGCACACATCCTGGAGCGCCTCATCGCACGTTTTAAAGGAGAACTCATCGAGAAGATCCCGGATGCTCCGGCCTCCAATCCTGCGGATACACCCCCGCCAAACCAAGCCCTTTAGATTCAGGCATTTGCCCCCCTTTAAAAAAAGAGCGAATTCGCCCTTGCCAAACCATAACCAGCCGCTACCTCTCCGCCGCACCATCCCCCTTATTTTATGGCAGACAACATCCAAGAAAAAGTCCGTGACATCATCGTCGAACAGCTCGGCGTAAACCCTGAGCAGGTGACTCCAGAAGCCAAGTTCATCGAAGATCTGGGCGCTGATTCCCTGGACACCGTTGAACTCGTGATGGCCTTCGAAGAAGAATTCGGCATTGACGTTCCTGATGAAGAGGCTGAAAAGCTTCAGTCCGTCGGTGACGTGATCCGTTACGTCGAAGAAAACGCTGAGTAATCCTCACGCCTTCTTAACTCAATTTCAGAAAAGCAGACGGGAGACCGTCTGCTTTTTTGTTGTTGGACTTCCCAACCCACCCCAGGAAACACTTCCCACCATGTCATTGTCCAACCCCTGGTTCATCGCCGCCCTCATCGGCGTGATCGGCGTCTTCCATCTCGAATTCTTCGCCACCCTGCTTAACCTGGCCCGCCTCGGACGGCCCATTCCCGCTTCCCTGGCAGAGGTTTTCTCCGACGAAACCCGTGCCAAGCTCGTGGATTACATCCGCGATTCCAAGCGCGTCGGTTTCAGCCGTGACGTTACCATGCTCGGCCTGCTCCTCGTCTTCTGGTGGAGCGGCGGCTTCGGCTGGTTGCAGACCTGGGCGGAGGCGCAGGGCCACGGGCCCGTCATCACCGGCGTCCTCGTCATCGCCCTAATCCTGCTCGTCCAGACCTGGCTCAGCCTGCCCTTTGAGGCCTGGGACACTTTTGGCGTGGAGGCCCGCTACGGTTTTAACAAGACCACCGTCGGCACCTTCATCAGCGACCATTTTAAAAGCCTGGCCCTCATGGCCATCATCGGCCTGCCCGTCGCCGCCGTCATCGTCTGGTTCTTCCAGACGCAGGCCCTGGCCGCCCTCTACGCCTGGCTCTTCATCGCCGCCTTCACCATCCTCATGACCTGGCTGTCCCCCCGCGTCATCATGCCCATCTACCTTAAATTTCAGCCCATGGAGGACGGCCAGCTCCGCGAGGCTATCTTTGACCTCGCCAAGAAGCTGGATTTCCCGGTCATGGAAGTCAGCGTCGTGGACGGCTCCCGCCGCTCCACCAAGGCCAATGCCTTCTTTGCCGGCTTTGGCAAAACCCGCCGCATCGCCCTCTACGACACCCTTTTGAAAAGCCACACCACGGAGGAGATCGTGGCCATCCTGGCCCACGAGATCGGCCATAACAAATGCCGCCACGTACCCGTCATGATCGCCCTCAGCCTGGCAGAGATGGGCCTCATGCTCGCCCTCATCGGCTGGGCGCTGAAGTCCCCGCAGTTCTTCGCCGCGTTCGGCGTCCAGGGCACGCCCGTCGGCATGGGCCTCGTCCTATTCGGCATGATCTACAAGCCCCTCGGCGTCCTCACCGGCCTGCTCGGCCTGGCCATGAGCCGCAAAAACGAGTTCGAGGCGGATGCCTTCGCAGCCAAGGCCGTCGGCAGTTCCCAGCCCCTCGTCGAGGGCCTCAAGCGCCTCTCCCGCGACCACCTGGCCCACCCGCAGCCGCATCCCCTGGCCGTCTGGCTCCACTACAGCCACCCGCCCCTCATCGAGCGTCTCCGCGCGCTCCAGGGTTGATCCGGTAGCACCATCAGCCAGCCGGGTTCACCAGTTGCCTGCCATAAATTGCCGTCCTTCATTTTGACCTTGTTCATTGGTTGGGAGATGTTCGGCGGTTCGGGCATCGCGCTTCGAAGCGATGAGCGTAGGCGGCGATGGGGGGGAAATGCCTTGAAAGGCGCGGCTAATGGACGGACGCCGCTCTGCGGCTGGGGATGCGGGGACGGGGGGCGTTAAAGGCGGGGGGCGCCTTCAGGAGCACGCGGGCCTCACGGCTGGCCTCCGCTGCTGCCACAGCGGGTGAGGAGGCTGCAGTGTGCACGGAGCACCATGTGCATGCGAAGGCGCTGGTGCTGGAGCCACTGGAGGTATCTGAAGCGCAGCGAATGGCAGAATTCTTTGCCGCGCTGGCGGACACGACACGGCTCAGGCTGGTCTCCCTGCTGGCTGCGGAGGAGTGTTGCGTGTGCGACCTGGCGGAGCGGCTGGGCATGACGGAATCGGCGATCTCCCACCCGCTGCGGAGCCTGCACGCAGCGCGACTGGTGGGCTATCGCAACGAAGGTCGGCAGGTGTTTTACCGCCTGCAAGATCAGCATGTGGTGGAACTGTACCGCACGGTGCAGGAGCATCTGGCCGAGTAAGCCGATTACGGTTCAGCGGACTCAATGCCGATGAGTTAATTGACTGCCTGCAAGGCGTGCCCAAATCACATTGGAGGATTGCCGCTGCGGGATTCGTCCTCGCGGGCGAGTTCTTCGGTGGATTTCTCGGTGGCGGGTTTGTCATCCGCCGGAGCCGAAGGAGGAGCAGGAGCGGGTGGCTCGGGCTCGATTTCATCCTCATCGGGCATGACGGAGCTTTGGTCTTCGCCTTCATCCACGGGCTCGTCCAGCGGGTCGCTCATGGAGACGGTTTTCGGGGCCTTCTCGATCTCTGGTGGCGGGGCGGAGGGGGTGACGCGGGGTTTTTGATATTCATCGTCCTCGTCTTTTTCATCCTCGGAGAACCAGGGATTGTAGTTTTCATTGTCCCAGTCGTCGGTGCCTTCTTTCTCCAGCTCCTTCTGGTCTTTTTCCAGCTCGGCGTAGTATTCGGGGTAGGCTTCCTTGTCCTTCTTCTCCATGAAGTAGGCCATGACCATGCAGCCACCATACAGCAGGTAAAGCGGTCCGGACATGAGCAGGAGGGTCAGGATGTCTGGCGTGGGCGTGATGATGGCGGCAAAAAGCATGATGGCCACCATCGCGTAGCGCCAGGTGGACTTCATGATGCGGAAGTTCAGGATGTCCAGCTTCACCAGGGCCATGACCAGCACGGGCAGCTCAAAGGCAATCCCAAAAACCAGGATAAAGCGGGTGCTGAAGGTGACGTAGTTGCTGAGCTCCCACATCTGTTTTGTGCCCAGGCTCTGAGCGAATTCATCGAAGAAAAGGAGCGCCCGTGGCAGCACCACCCAAAAGGCAAAACTGACTCCACCCAAAAACAGCCCTGTGCCAATGCCGATAGCCGGGAACAGGAGCTTCTTCTCTGTGTCCTTGAGACCCGGCAGGATGAACTGCAACAGGAAAATGAGCAGCAGGGGAAAGGACACGATGACTGCGGCGATCAACGCCACGTTCACCGCCATCATGAACGGCCCTGCAATGTCGGTATTGATCAGATAACCGGACTCTGTCGCCTGCTCGATGGACTCGACCAGTCCAGACAGCACCAGCGGATACTGGATCCCTTTGAAGAGCTCCTTGTAGAAAATAAACGTCACGACGGCCACGGTGAGCAGCGTGGTGGCCATGCGGATAAGCATGGTGCGGAGATCATCCAGGTGCTCCAGGAACGGCTTTTCCTCGTCCTCTTTGTTGAGGTTCATCGCGACTTTTTCGCGCACTTGAAAGACTTTGTTCAGGATGCCTTGCCACATATCAGGTGAAGTTTTTGGAGGTTTTGGTTAACGCCTCAAACCGTTCCCTTGGCCGCCATCCGCGCATACAAGGCCAGCGTCAGGGCGGTGGTGATCTCATTGGCAGCGATCATCCTCCGCAATTCTCCTGAACTGACCAAGCGCACGTCGCTGATGTGCTCGCTTCCATCCGGGGTGGGACGGCTGACGACGCACACGGGCTTCGCTTGAAATAAGTAAACGTGCTCGTCGGTAAAACCTTGCGAAGGAAGAAACCAGCCGAGGGGTTCGAGTTCGGCACCGGGGGCGAGGGCGTAGCCGGTCTCTTCCAGCAGCTCGCGCATGGCGGTGTCCACAATGATGTCCGGCGTGATCGCGTCCAGGGGGACGTCAATCTGGCCGGCGGGGAATTCCCACAGGGTCTGCTGCACGGGGATGCGCTCCTGGGAAATGAGCACAAACTGGCCGTCCTCGGTGACAGGGGCGATGGCCACGGCGGCCTTTCTTTGCACCACCAGCCAGGGCACGGCCTTCTCCTGCCGGTGCGGGGTCAGGCATTCCACCTTGTCCACACTGATGTGGGGATTGTCAAAAAGGCGCTCATTGGACACGCGTTTCCAGCCGTCGCGGTCCTCGACTTTGAACAGGGGGAAATCGGTGGCGTCCAGGCTCATTCGCTGAGGGCTTCTTTCCAGAAGGCGATCTGCGCCGCCACGTTTTTGGGTGAAGGTGCGCCGATGCCTTTGCGGGCGGCCAGGGCAGTATCCAGATTGAGACAATCGAAGAGATCGGCCTCAAAAGCGGGGGAGAATGCCTGGTATTGGGCCAGGGGAATATCGGCAAAGGCGACCTTCTCCGCGATGGAATGGGCGACGAGCTTGCCGATGACCTCGTGTGCCTGACGGAAAGGTACGCCGTGATTGACCAGGTAATCCGCCAGATCCGTGGCGAGCAGCATGGGGTCGCTGGTGGCGGCGCGGGTGCGGGTTTCATTCACCTCCATGCCGGAGATCATTTCCGCAAAGACGGACAGGGCGGCCTGGATGGTATCCAGAGAATCAAAGAGGGGTTCTTTGTCCTCCTGCATGTCGCGATTGTAAGTCATGGGCAGCCCTTTGAGAAGGGTCAGCAGCGCCATGAGATTGCCGACGAGGCGGCCGGATTTGCCACGGGTCAGCTCAGCCACGTCCGGGTTCTTTTTCTGCGGCATCAGGCTGGAGCCGGTGGTGTGGGCATCACTGAGGGTGACGAAGCCAAACTCGGCGCTGCACCAGAGGATGATGTCCTCGCTCAGGCGGGAGAGATGCACGCCGCAGAGCGCGATGGCGAAGAGGACCTCGGCAGCGAAGTCGCGGTCGCTGACGGCATCCATACTGTTTTGGGAGACGGAATCGAAGTCCAGCAGTTCGGCGACGTATTCACGGTCCAGGATGATGGTGGACCCGGCGAGGGCGCCTGAGCCCAGGGGCATGACATTGAGGCGGTCATTCGCATCCAGCAAGCGCTGGGCGTCCCGCTCCAGCATCTCCACATAAGCCAGGAGATGATGGGCGAAGAGGACGGGCTGCCCGCGCTGGAGGTGGGTATACCCGGGAACGACGGCGGGGCCTGCGCGCTCGGCAGCCTCAACGAGGGAACGCTGGAGACCGGCGACGAGGTCAACGATCTCCGTAACGGCATCGCGGGTGTAAAGCCGCACATCGGTGGCGACTTGGTCATTGCGACTGCGGGCGGTGTGCAGCTTGGCCCCGGCCGGGCCGATGCGGCGCGTCAGCTCGGACTCGATGTTCATGTGCACGTCCTCCAGGGACTTCTTGAACTCGAACTTGCCGGTCTCAATTTCGGCACGGATTTCGAGGAGACCATTTTCAATCGCGGCCTGCTCTTCATCCGTCAGGATGCCCGCCTTCACGAGGCCTTTGGAATGGGCAATGGAGCCGCGAATGTCATGCGCGAAAAGCCTCCAGTCAAAGGACACGGACTCTCCATAACTCTGCACGAGCTGGCTGGTTTCTTGGGCAAAACGACCTTTCCACATAGACGGGGCGGAGATGGTAGCGGCAATGCGGGCCGGTGCAAGCCTGGGGGTGGATTTTGGGGGCGGGCGAAAAGCCCGGCCCACTTTCTGGCCAGCACAGTGGCTCGATAACTCACACCTGCCGCCGACGGCGCATCAGAGTCGTGGCGAGACCGAGGCACACAAGGAGGGCACGGGAGGGCTCAGGAATGATGGCGATGGTGCCGGAAAGGGTGAAGCGGCTGACGTCCCAAAAGAAGCCGGAAGCACTGATATCAGGAAGGTTGAACTGGGCCAGATCATCGCCGGAGCCGTCACGGTTCACACCAGCATCGAAGAGCGAGAAGTCAGCGTTGAGCAGCTCGGACCAGTCCAGCAGATTGTAAACCTGGCCGTAGGCAGGGGTGAAATCCGTGGCGGTGACTTCCAGGCCGCCGCTGAAAGTGAGGGTTGAACCGGCGCTACCATTGAAGACAAGGAGGTCATGGCTGCCGCTGCCAATGCCCGTCAGGCTGTCCAGATAGGCATTGTATTCCGGAGTGCCTGGGCTGTGCCCGCCGAAGGGTAGGGCTAGGTCGGCCTGATTGGTGGCGGTGGAAAGGCTGAGCAGGGTGCTGGACCCGGCCTGGAAGTTAAAGGTGGCGACTCCCTCAGGAGCAAACGTCAGGATGCCATTGCCGGTGAGGGTGCCGGTGGTAATATCTCCTGCCTGCAGGGTGGCGCCGCTCTGCAAGGTAAAGGCGGAGCTCTGGACGGTGCCCGTACCGGTGAGCTGCGCACCGGTGGCGATGGTGGTGGCTCCCGCGCCGCTGCTCCCCTGCCCTGCCAGGCCAACCTGGAGGATGCCGGCGCTGACCGTGGTGCTGCCGCTGTGCGTGCTGGCACCGCTGAGGATGAGAGTGCCTGGGCCGGTCTTGGTCAAATTTCCCTCCCCTGTGACAGGCGTGGCCAATGTGAGCGCATGTGTGTCTTCGACATGGACGGTGCTGGCTACAGGGCCGAAGGTAATGCCGCGATTTTCATCATCCATGGTGAAGGTGGCATAGGCCGAAAGGGTGCCGCCATTCAGCGTGAGCTGAGCCGGATTGAAGGCAGCTGGACTGCCGCCCAGGTTGAATTCGGCATTTAGGCGCAGGGTGCCGCCATTGACCGTGGTGGAGCCGGTGATGAAACCTTCTGTGCCACTTGCCACCGTATTGGTTCCGCTAGTGAAGGTGACGGTTCCGGGACCGTTGATGATGATGCTGGCATCGTATGAGCTGGTGCGGCGCTGGATGAAACTCAGGGTGGTGTCACCGCTGCCGCTGAAGGCAAAGGCCATGTTCCCGCTGCCGCTGCTGCGGTGATACATCATGCCCGCATCAAAAGAGAGTGTGCCTTCATTGACGATGTCAAACTGCCCAATATTACCGTTGCGCGGCCGCACCGCGACGGTGAAGCGCTGAGTGCCACCGAGGACCTGGATGATGCTGCCATGGGCATACAGCACGCCACCGCTGCCGCGGCTGATGGTATGGTTGGACTCGCCGCTGAAAAACATGTCCCTGACGCTCTTGTCAGCATTGAGGAGGTGCGAGAGGTTTTGCGTGCCTGCATTGAAAAAGACATCGGTGGAGGCAGAGGGCACGGTCCCTGCCTCCCAGTTGCCAGCATTGGCCCAGGAATTGTCCACGGCTCCGGTCCATGTGTGGTTGAGCGCCGTTTTTTCGATGGAAATGATGCCTGTGGTCAGAACGGCCGATGTATTCCACTCATAGCCGCTGGCCAGCCGGAAGGTGGGCAGGTCATAGGAGAGGCCCCCTGCCAGCGTGGCGGTGCCGATGCCGCTCCAGTCTATTAACTGCCAGCTCCCGGCCTGCAGCAGGCGCGGGGCGGCATCGGCCACCGTGAGCGTGCCGCCCAGCGTGACCGTGGGGGCGGTCGTTTGCAGGACAAGACGGTCAGAAGAGCTTCCGAATAGATCAAACTGCAGGTTGCCAGCGAGGGTGAGTGCGACATCCGCCATGCTGCCAAGAGTGAGCTGGCCGGGGGCGCTGCTGGTGCCGGCAGGACCGGCCGTGCCGACCTGCTGCCCATGGGTGGTGCCTACGATGAGTCGGTTGGTTTCTCCCATGGTGATGCTCCGGCCAGCGGAAGCAGTCACGATCCCTGTTCCTCCCAGCGCACCCGTTCCCGAAAGGATGACATCCCCGGTCCCGGTTGCTGAGCCGGTGGTATTGAGAACCAGAAGGGTACCAGCAGAGATGGTGGTGCCGCCGTAGTAGTTGTTAGCGTTGGAAAGTGCCCAGGTGCCGGTGCCATCTTTGACAAGGGAGGTGTTAGTGGCAGTGGCCGGGGAGGCCACCGTACCGCCGATGACGCCGCTCATAAGGCCATCCCCCACACCGGTAAGATTCAGCTTGGAGACATGCGCAGCTGTGCTGCTGGTGGCGCGCACCGTGCCGCTCAGGGCCAGGGTCTGCCCGGCCACAGTATTATTAATACGGCCGTTTCCTGAGCTGGCGCCCGCCCCATTGCTGAGGGTGAAATCGCGGTTGCTGGAGCCGCCAGAAAGACCGGTGAATTCCAGACGCCCCACCGTGCCGCTAGACTGGCTGAGGCGGATGGTGTTCCCGCTTCCCAGGGGAGAATCCACACCAACGTCGGCAATGCTGGCAATGCGAAAGGCACCGTCGGAAATACCCACATCTCCGCTAAAGGTATTGATCCGGTTCAGATTCACGACGCCACTGTCCGTCCGGCTGATGCCGCCACTGCCAGTGATGACCGTATCCACATGGAAAGCCCGCCCGCCCCGGAAAGTGAGATTGCCATTAAGCTGGATCGTGCCGGTGAGAGTGACATCACCAGAACCGCTGGCGTAAAAAACACCGCCATTGCTGATGATGCTGCGGTCTGTACTGGTGGCGGAACCGGTGTATTTAAACTGGGCATTGGAATTCAGATTGATGACACTGCCGGCCCCAATGGCACTGTTCACGCCTGCGTTCGTCATGGAATCCACAATCAGAGTGCCGTTACCAATGGTGGTGGGGCCGGTATAGCTGTTAGCTGCATTCGTGATGGTCCAGGCACCCAGACTGCCACCGGAAGGCCCGGTCACTGAGATGCCCAGCCCGCCTGCCGCGCCACCATCGGAGACGAGACCGCTGAGAACATTGGCAGAGGGATTGTGGGTACGGTTTCCAGCGGTGCCGCCGAGTGTCAATGTAATGGTGCTGGATGTCGTCCCTCCGGTAATATCCCCTAAAAGGTTGATCTTATAAGTATTCGTATCGGAATTTACATTCGTAGCCGAGGTGGAATTGTTTGTGATGGTGTAAGTACCGGCCGTGGTGGAACTGGCAGGCTGGAGGATCAAGGGAGCATGTACTGTCAGGGCCGTGGTGGTATTCAAAGGCATCGTCATGTTGCCGCCGCTGCTGAGGCTCAACGCCTCCCCAAGATTGATCCCGGCGCTGCCCAATGTGTACAAACCGGCCGTGTTCTGGCCGTTGAAGGTCATGGTGCGGATGATGCGACCAGCATCAATGGTGATGAAGGCCGCGCCTGTATTGCTGCCAAAGGTTGCCGTATCCGCATTCGTGCTGCCCGAGGTGGAACCTGGAATGATGCCTCCGGTCCAGTTGGCCCCATCCGCCCAATTCTGCGTGCCCGTCTGGCCGCTGAGCCAGGACCCGTTTGCTGCATTTAAGGACGGCCCAAAGATGGATAACGCCAAAATGGAAAGTGCCTGGAGACAAGCGGCAATGACTCTGCGGGGTTGGGGGGAACGCATGGAAAACGGGGGGACCATCGTATGCACAGATCCATGACAGATCAGCGCAGGCTGAGGGCGGGGGGTGGTTGGGGGGTGCCTGTCCGGGGGGGGAACGACGGCATGCTATAAAGGCCCCTTTTTAGAGGAATACAACTTTATTGATGGGCAGCATCCATCTTAATCATATGTCACCAACAAGAAGCGCCCTCAGTGGGCGTTTGCCAGGCTCAACTCGCGTTCCGTCTTGAATTTGCACTGGCCGGTTTTGGAAAATTCATCACAGTGGGCCTGGATGCGCATGGCTTTCATCTGTGGCTGGAAGCCAAGACGGCGGGTGATGCAGTCATGCAGAACGGCGCTGTGGTCATCCTCAAATTCCACCACGCGGTCGCAATCCAGGCAGATGAGGTGGTTGTGCTGGGGCTTGTCGAGGAAGTTGGGGTCGTAATAGGTCTGGTCACGGCCCAGATCTACCTCGCGCAGCAGGTCGCAGTCCACCAGGAGCTGGAGGGTGCGGTAAACGGTGGCACGGGAGACCGTGCGATCCAGCTTGCGAGCCTTTTCCAAAAGCTCTTCCGCATTGAAGTGATCATCCGTGGCGAAGGCGGCCTCGACAATGGTCTCCCGCTGACGCGTGCGGCGAAGGCCGGTGGCGGTCAGGTGAGCTTCCAGACGTTCTTTGACTCGTGGATCCATATTGAGAAACGTGTAACCTAATTGAGACTGAACGCAAGTTTGGATCACCTTTTGCTCATTTTGTTCGCACGAAGGCCGGAAACTGGAATCTTGGAATACCATGCGTCTGTCCACTTTCATCACCTTCCTTTTGCTCGCCCTGCTGAGCTGGGTGGTATGGGAGGAAATCGGGCTGAAAGACTGGGTGGCGCGGTTAAAAGAGGAGCCTGCGAGACCATTGGACCCGGCTTTTCTGCGGCTGAGCCCGCTGGAGGTGGCAGCCCTGCCTTTGGCAGTGCGATTTGACCACCCGATGGGGTCACAAAACGCGGCGCTGACCTACAATGCGCAGCCGTTTCGCATCTCGCGGCATCTGGGGGATGACCTGAATGGCATCGGCGGGGGAAACTCTGATCTGGGAGATGGGGTGTATGCGGCCGGGACCGGACGGGTGGTATATGCAGGGATTCCGGGCCAGGGCTGGGGAAAGATGGTGATCCTGGCGCACCGGGTGCCGGATCTGGAGGATCTGACACAGGAGCGGGTTTACCAGACGGTGTATGCGCATCTGGATGAGATTTTGGTGGAGCCGGAGGCGCTGGTGCAGCGGGGGGAACAAATCGGCACGGTTGGCACCGGGGGCGGTTTATACCTGGCGCATCTGCACTTTGAAGTGCGAGAGGGGCCGTACGTCAATCCGGGCCAGGGGTATGCGGACAGTCCGCTGAATCGTGTCTCGCCAGAGACCTTCATCCGCCAGCGCCGGGGGGCACCGGACTGGCAGTTGAATGCGCCGCCGAATATTAAATGAGGGTTTTTATACCCGGCTGACGCCCCTGCATTCTGTTTTCTTTCTTGAATCCGCCCCCTGCGCCAGTAAATAGCGCCCTCCCGCGCGCCTGGCCGCCTCTAGCCGCACTTTTTTGAAATCCTGATCCAAGACAGACATCTGACATGAATAAAGCCATCCTCGCTCAAGCCGCCAATGAAGCCCGTGGTCTCGCCATGGACGCAGTGCACAAGTGCTCCTCCGGCCACCTCGGTCTGCCCCTCGGCTCGGCTGAGATCGGCGCGGTTCTTTTTGGCGACTCCCTCCAGTGCAATCCGGACGAGCCGAAGTGGCTGAACCGCGACCGTTTCATCCTCTCCGCCGGTCACGGCTCCATGTTCATTTACTCCTGGCTGCACCTGAGCGGCTATGCAGTGACGATTGAAGATGTGTCGAATTTCCGCGTGCTGCATTCCATCACGCCGGGGCACCCTGAGTTTCATGAAACACCAGGCGTGGAGTCCACCACGGGACCTCTGGGCCAGGGCATCGGCAATGCGGTGGGCTATGCGCTCTCTGGCAAGATGGCCGCTGCGAAGTACAACACGGCTGAGCACAAGATCATTGATAACCACATCATCGCCCTGGCTGGCGACGGCTGCCTTCAGGAAGGCGTGGCCCGTGAAGCCGTTGCCTTTGCCGCCCACAACAAGCTGGACAACCTCATCATCATTTTTGACTCCAACGATGTCACGCTGGATGCCATGGCCAAGGTGACGCAGAGCGAAGACACGCAGGCACTTTTCCTGGCCCTCGGCTGGAACGCAGTGACCATTGACGGTCACGATCTGGACGCCGTGAAGTCCGCCATTGAAGACGCCAAGAAGAGCGACAACGGCAAGCCTTCCATCATCATCGCCAAGACCATCATTGGCAAAGGCATCCCGGAAGTGGCAGGCACCGCCAAGGGCCACGGTGAAGGCGGAGCCAAGTTTGTGGACGCGGCCAAAAAAGGCCTCGGCATCCCTGAGGGCACGCATTTCTACGTCAGCGATGAAGTGAAGGCTTACTTCGCCGACCTCAAGTCGCAACGCGCTTCCGCCTATGCGGAGTGGAACCAGAGCTTCTCCGCCTGGAGCGCCGCCAATCCCGGCCTGGCCGCTGAGCTGGAAGCCGCCCGCCATGGCAGCCTGAGCGCTGAAGAACTGCTGAAGTCCATCCCGGAATATCCGGCAGAAGGCAAAGCCGCCACCCGCAACAGCGGCGGCGAGATCCTGAACGCCCTGGCCAAGGCGGTGCCGCATCTCATCACCGGCAGTGCCGACCTCTTCGGCTCCACGAAAAACTACATCAAAGACGGTGGTGATTTCAGCGGTGAAAATCCCCTGGGACGTAACATTTGGTTCGGCATCCGTGAGCACGCCATGGGCGCGATTTGCAACGGCATCGCCTATGACGGCCTGTTCCTGGGCAGCTGCGCGACCTTCCTCGTCTTCGCGGATTACTGCCGCCCAAGCATCCGTCTGGCCGCCCTGGCCAAGCTGCCTGTCACCTATATTTTCACGCATGACTCTGTGGGGGTGGGTGAAGACGGCCCGACCCACCAGCCGGTGGAAACCGTCAGTGGCCTGCGCGTGATCCCGAACCTGGATGTCATCCGTCCGGGCGATGCGGAAGAAGCTGCCGCTGCCTTTGCCGCCGCCTTCAGCCGCACGGACGGACCGACTTTGCTGGCCCTCAGCCGCCAGGACCTGCCCCACCAGGGCGTGGCCAGTGTGAAGACCCGCCGCGAAGGCACCCTGAAGGGCGGCTACATCCTGATCAAGGAAAGCGGCCCGCTTGAGGCCATCGTCATCGCCACCGGTTCCGAAGTCCAGTGGGCTGTGGAAGGTGCCAAGGGCAAGTCCGGTGTCCGTGTCGTCAGCATGCCGTGCATGGAGCGCTTCGACCGCCAGGACGCTGCTTATCGTGAGTCCGTCCTGCCTGCCGCCTGCACCAAGCGCGTGGCCATCGAAGCCGGCGTGTCCGGTCTCTGGTGGAAATACGTCGGCACCCACGGCCAGATCATCGGCATTGACCGCTTCGGCATCAGCGCCCCCGGCAACATCGTCTTTAAAGAGCTCGGCATCACGGGTGAAGCGGTGGCCAAGGCTCTGGCGTGATTGGAGCGCGGACACTCTTGTCCGCCTTCCCCTTATCGAATCAATACTCCAAGGGAGGCTGGCAACAGCCTCCCTTATTGTTTCCATCCTTCAGCTTGGCGAAGGCTGAAAGTTCTGCCATTAAATCCCATGACCCGTGTCCTCATCCTCTTTGCCCATCCGGCGTTACATCGCTCCCGCATCAATGCGGCGTTGATCGAGGCGGTGCAGGGGATGGAAGGGGTGACGTTTCGGGATCTTTATGAGGAGTATCCGAATCTGAACATTGATTTTGAAACGGAGCAGGAGCTGTTGCTGGAGCATGACATCATTGTCTGGCAGCATCCGTTTTACTGGTACTCTGCCCCGGCCATCCTGAAGGAATGGCTGGATGTGGTGCTGGAATACGGCTTTGCCTATGGTGAAGGTGGCACGCGCCTGGCGGGAAAAAAAGTGATGAGCGCGCTGACCACGGGCGGACCGGCGGAGGCCTATCAGCGCGGCGGATACAATCACTATACCCTGAAGGAACTGCTGGCCCCTTTTGACCAGACAGCCAGGCTCTGCGGCATGGAGTATCTGGAGCCTTTTGTGATTCAGAACGTGCGCCAGCTTACGAATGAGGAAGTGCAAAAGTGGGCGGCGTTATACCGGCAGCGGGTTCTCGAGTTGAGGAACCTTTGACCTGGTTTTGGTCAGTCTGGCCACAGCCGCCAAGCGACCAGCGAGGTGTCTGACCGCGCATAGATGCGGTTACCTACGAAAGCCGGATGCGCCCAGGTCTTGCCGATGATCTGGTGGCGGGCGAGTTCCTCAAAGCCGTCGGGTTTCAGGCGCACATAGACCAGCTCTCCGCTGGCGTTCAGCAGTGCGGCGAGGCCTACGGATTCGCGCAGCCAGACGAGGCTCATTTGGGGGTTGCGGTCCTTGGGGGTCAGGGTGTTGTCATCGCTCCAAAGGATCTTGCCGGTGGCCAGTTCGATGGCCTGGAGGCCGGTCTTTTTATCCAGCAGATAGACGGTGCCGTCTTTGTACAAGGGGGATGACATGAGGCCGCACATGTCCTTTTCATTTTCCCAAAGCAAGGTTGGTTGGGCGTCGGGACGCAGAGCCTTGGTGCCGTGCCAGTAGCCGGAGACCAGCAGGATGCCATCGCGATACAATGGCTGGGCGATGCTGACGCCATACGTGATCTTATAAGGATAAGTCCAAAGGGTGGCCCCGGTCTCCGGGTTCAGGCTCTGGATGTGCTCCGGGCCCCAGGCGATAATCTGGCGCGTGCCTTCATGCGTGATGATCTCCGGGGTGCTATAACCGGCAGGGTCCGGGCCGCCCTGCCAGACGGGTTTGCCGGTGGCCTGATCCAGTGCAATGACGCTGCCATCCGGCTGGGCACCGACATGCAGCAGCACCCGTTTTTCATCCAGCACGGGGGAGGCGGCAAAGCCCCAGGTGGGCACGATGGCTCCATGGTCCTTCACGGTATCCACCTGCCACACAACCTTGCCCGAGGCGGCCTCCAGGCACATAGCCATGCCTGCGGCTCCGAGCACGTAAGCCCGTCCCTCATGAACCGTGACGGAGGATCGTGGGCCAGTGCCATACTCCATCCGCCCATAAACTGCCGGCCATTGATGTGACCAGAGGTGCTTGCCGCCTTCCGCGGCATAACAAAGGATGCGTTCAATGTCCGCAGGTTCTTTGGGCCGGTCCAGCACATACACGCGGCCATCGCTTACTGTCACGCCACCGTAGCCGCCGCCGATGTCCGCCTGCCAGAGCTCCTGCGGCTGCTGGGCGGCAAAATCCGCGGGCACCTTTTCCGGATTCCACACGCCATCGCCTGATGCGCCGCGCCAGCGCGGCCAATCGCCAGCCTGGATGGACAGACTGAAAGCGAGAAGGAGAAACACATTTTTCATGGTGGGGAGCCTGTATATACGGACATCGGAGCCAGGTCATTTCCACTACAATTCATGACAAACCAGCAGCAGCGCGACTCTGGGACCGGAGGAAGAATGGGGCATCAAGAAACTATGTCCAAGCCACTGCTCATCCTCTTCGGCACCTTCTCAGGAAACTCGGAATCCTGTGCAGAAAATGCGGCCCGTGCCGCCCGGCAGCGCGGGTATGATCCGGTCCTGGAAAACATGATGGACTCCACGGCGGATGTGCTGCTGCAGTTTGACACCGCATTACTCATCACCAGCACTTATGGCGATGGCGATCCGCCGGACGGCACGGAGAGTTTTTATGAGGAGGTGGTGAACCGCCCGCGTCTGCGGCTGGACCATCTGCGATATGCGGTGCTCGCTCTGGGGGATTCCTGCTATGACCGCTTCTGCCAATGCGGGAAGGATTACGATGAGGCGCTGGAGGCCCAGGGGGCCATCCGGTTCCACTCCCGTGTGGACTGCGACATTGACTATGACGAGCCCTGCGAGGCCTGGATCGAAGGTGTCTTCGCCGCGCTGGCGGAGGAACGGATGCTTGCCGCCTAACAATACTTCATAAAACCACCTTCATGGATTCGACCTCCCATCCTTCGCCGCGCATCGCGTATAGCTTTCCCTCGTTCACCTTTGATCTGCGCCGGGTGAGGGCGGAGTGGTGTTTTGAGGCGGATGGCGGCGCGGCGCAGGCCATTCATCTGGATGGCGATTGGGCAGGCTTTTTCAAGAATCTGCGTGAGCTGGGACTAGTAATGGTGACGGCGGCGCGCGGTCCCGTGAGCATGGCCACTGCGTGGGAGAAGCCTGTCTTCCAAAGCTATCCTGGCAGTGATGAATGGCTGTGCCTGGAATCCGGCACGGAGATCCGCCCGGCGGCTTTTGGCGGTGCCATGGCGGTCGTAGAGGACGTGGGTGACCAGCAGGTGGCCAGCTTTCAATTTTTCGACCGCAGTGGCGAGGGATGCCTGAAGATCCTCGTCACCAACTGGTCTGACCATGAGGTTTTTGAAGACCTCGTCGCCCGCCACGCCAGCGGGCGGCGGTCCATCTCATTTGGCCAGAAGCCTGGAACCAGGAAGGAGACGCCTGCACCTGATGCGAAGACGGTGCGGCAGCTCTGGAACGGACTTTCGCGCAGCCTGCCTGACACCGTTTTTCCCGGTCTGGAGGGCGTTTCACGCCTCTCTGCACTGGAAGCTGTGGGGCAGGATCTGGCCTGGCGTCTGCCGCGCAGGGTGGTGCGGCAGGCGCTACAATCTATGACGCTCAGCCAGGTGCCGCTGGGCGGAGCGATACGCAATGAAGCCGTGTTCATGCCCACCGGTTTTTACTCCACCCACTGGGGGGAATGCGGATGCGGCATCACGTTTTTTGGCGAGGCCTCGCAGCTCACCCTGCGCGGGTGCGGGCATCGCGGACAGACCTGGGCCACCCGTTTTGTGCTGGGAGGTGAGGAGATTATATGCATCGAGATGTATGATGTCCGGGGCGACTTCGCCGCCGGTATCGGTCTGCGGCCTGAGGCCGGCAAGTGGCAGCGTGAGCCATGGGCCGATGTGCTGCGGAGCGTACAGTACTCATCACTCTCCGAGTGATGAGATCCAGGAATGATGTCTTTTCGGCAATTAAGCTTACCTGTCACCATTCGCATCACTCGGATCACCGCAGTCGCGGGACAGGTAGTGATGAGTACTGTATCCCAGCCCTCGTAAAACACGCACCGTAGCGGCCGCTTTGTTCAGGGTATAAAAATGGATGCCGGCCGCCTCATGGTCCAGCAGATCTGCACACTGCATCACCGCATGATGAATGCCAATCTCCTGAAAGGCCTCTGCATCATCCCCTGCCCTTTTCAATGACCGCAACAAACGCGCCGGATACCGGGATCCTGCCGCCAGCTCCGCCATGCGGCGCAGGCTGCCGGGCTGGGTCAGCGGCAGGATGCCGGCCAGGATGGGCAAGCGGATGCCTGCAAGATCACAACGGGCGCGGAAGTCATGAAAGTCGTGATTGTCGAAGAAGACCTGGGTGCACATCCAGTCCGCCCCGGCATCCACCTTGGCCTTCAGATAATCCATTTCCAACATCCGGTTAGGTGTGGCAGGGTGTCCTTCAGGGAAACAGGCCACGCCGATGCCAAAGCCTTGTGGACCGGGATGCAGGCCGCGCTCATTGAACCGGCGGATGAAGCGCACCAGATCGGCGGCGGTTTTAAAATCGCCCTCAGCTACGGGCTGACCGGGCAGGTCGCCGCGCAGGGCCAGCAGGTTGCTGACCCCGGCAGCGGCGTAGCCCTCCAGAAGGCGCATGATGTCGGCCTCCGTGTGCCCCACACAGGTGAGATGAGGCACGGGATCAAAGACATCCGACTGGCGCAGCTCCCCAACCAGGGCCTGCGTGCGGTCCCGTGTGCCGCCGCCTGCACCGTAGGTGACGCTGACAAAGTCAGGCCGCCAGGGCGCGAGCTGGTTCAGGGATTCCTGCAGGTCCTTCACCGCCTCCGGGCTGCGGGGCGGAAAGAACTCGAAGGAGAAAGTGGGGCGGTCTGCGCCGGCCAGGATGTCTTTGATGTGCATATTGTTAGACCAATGCAGGTTTTTCCACACGCAGGCGGCGGGCCGTTTCCACCAGATGCAGGAGAGAGGTTTTCACCTCTGCCCAGCCACGGGTTTTCAGTCCGCAGTCAGGATTGATCCAGAGCTGCGCCCTCGGGATGACGGCCTCCGCCTTGCGCATCAGCGCCACCATTTCTTCCACCGCCGGGATTCGGGGGGAGTGGATGTCATAGACGCCGGGGCCGATTTCATTCAGATACTTGAAGTCCACAAAAGCCTCCAGCAGCTCCATGTTGGAGCGGGAGGTCTCGATGGTGATGACATCCGCATCCAGAGCAGCGATGGATTCGATGATGTCGTTGAACTCGGCATAGCACATGTGCGTGTGGATCTGTGTTTCATCACGCACACCGCTGGCGCACAGGCGGAAGGCATTCACGGCCCAGTCCAGATACGCGGCCCAGTCGCTGCGGCGCAGGGGCAGGCCTTCGCGGATGGCGGGTTCGTCAATCTGGATGGCGGCGATCCCTGCCGCCTCCAGGTCCACGACTTCATCACGGATGGCCAGGGCGATCTGACGCGTGGTTTCTGAGCGCGGCTGGTCATCGCGCACAAAGCTCCATTGCAGGATGGTCACCGGCCCTGTGAGCATGCCCTTCATCGGACGGTCCGTCAGCGACTGCGCATAGCGTGACCAGCGAACGGTCATCGGCGCAGGCCGGCTGACATCACCAAAGATCACAGGCGGTTTGACATACCGTGAGCCGTAGCTTTGCACCCAACCGTTTTGGGTGAAGGAGAAACCGTCAAGCTGCTCGCCAAAGTATTCCACCATGTCGTTGCGCTCGAACTCGCCATGCACAGGCATGTCAATGCCCGCCTCGTCCTGGAAGCTCACGCAGTGGCGGATCTCCTGCTGGAGGAAGACCTCATAGGATTCGGTGCTGAGTTCCCCCTTCTTCCAGCGGGCGCGCATGGCCCGCACCTCCGCTGTTTGCGGGAAGGAGCCGATGGTCGTCGTGGGAAACTCGGGGAGCTTCAGTTTCTGCTGCTGCAAAGGTCTCCGCTGGGCGAAGGGCGACTGCCGCTCAGAGTCCGCAGGCTTCACCGCTGCCAGGCGCGCCTTTACCGCCGCACGATGGATGCGCGGGCTTTCACGACGGGACTGGATGGCTGACTGATTCGCCGTCAGCAAGGCCGCATCCGCCGTGCCGCGCAGGAGGCCGTTCAAGATCACGACCTCCTCCAGCTTCTCATCCGCAAAGGCCATCCAGCTTTTCAATTCCGCATCCAGCGCCGGTTCATTCGCCAGGGTGATGGGAGCGTGCTGGAGAGAGCAAGAAGGGGCCAGCCAGAGGCGATCGGCCCCCACTGCATGCCTGGCTTTTTCCAAAAGGGCCAGCGACTTGGAGAAATCATTTTTCCAGATATTCCGTCCGTTCACGACGCCCAGGGAAAGGATCTTGTCCTTGGGAAACCGGGTGAGCAAAGCCTCCAGCTCAGCACTGCCCCGCACCGCATCATAATGCAGTGCCTGCACCGGCAGGGAAAGGAAGAGCGGCAGGTTTTCGTGCAGTTCGCTGAAGTAGCTCGTCACCAGGATCTTCAGCCCCGGTGCCGCCCTGGAAAGCCGCTCCCAGGATGAAAGCAGGGCATCCTTCTGCACCGGCGAAAGGTCCAGTCCAAAGACCGGCTCATCTATCTGCACCCACTCCGCCCCCTGCGTGGCCAGGCGCTGAAGGATCTGCACGTAAACATCCACCAGACCGTCAAGCAGGGTGTAGCGGTCAAAGTTGGGGTGGTCCTCATCCTGCACCTTGCCTAACGTCAAGTACGTCACGGGTCCAGGGAGCACCGGCTTGACTTTATGCCCGAGGCCGGCGGCCTCCTCGAATTCACGGAAGACCTTGTCTCCCACCAGTTGAAAACGGGTGTCGGCGCGGAATTCCGGGACGATGTAATGGTAGTTGGTGTCGAACCACTTGGTCATCTCACAGGCAAAGGAGGGCTGGTGGGAGCAGCCGCTGCCGCAGGTTTCCCGCGCTTCACCTCGCGAGCCACGGGCCATCAGGAACAGGGTGTCCAGGTCCATGCCCTCCCCCTTCCAGCCGAAACGTGGCGGCACATTGCCGATGAGGCAGGAGAAATCCAGCATCTGGTCATAAAAGGTGAAGTCGTTGCAGGGCAGCAGGTCAATGCCAGCGGCCTGCTGCCGGGCCCAGTTGTCCTGCCGCAGGCGGCGGCCTGTGGCCTCCAGTTCCTCACGGGACAGGCGTCCGTGCCAGTAGGCTTCGGTGGCTTTTTTCAGTTCGCGTTGCTGCCCGATACGCGGGTAGCCCAGGTTGTGTGTATGGATGTCGCTCATGGCGACAAGACAACTATCGCCAGAGTGAATATAAACAATCCACAGAGTTTTGTGGATCATCATTCAAATGAGTTATGATGAGCTATGCTCGAAGTCCGCCATCTCCAGGCCCTCATCGCCCTTTCTGAAACAGGCAACCTGTCCAAGGCAGGCCGCCGCCTGCACCTTTCCCAGCCAGCGCTATCCCACCAGATCAAGGCGGTGGAGGAGCATCTGGGCGTGGAGCTTTTCCAGCGCAAGAGCAGCCCGCTGCGGCTCAGCCCCGCCGGCGAGCGTTTGTTAGGCACGGCCTATGAGGTGATGAAAACCATGCAGCAGTGCGAGCGCGATGTGGCCCGCATTGCCGAGGGAAAGGCCGGCCAGCTCCGCATCGCGGTCGAATGCCACTCGTGCTTCGACTGGCTGATGCCCGCCATGGACCGCTTCCGCGAATCCTGGCCGGAGGTGGAGATGGACCTCGTTTCCGGCTTCCAGCCTGACCCCACCGGCCTCCTGCTGGAGGACCAGGCGGATCTTGTCATCGTCTCCAAGGCCCCTTCGCGCAAGGATGTCGTCTATCACCCTCTTTTTCGTTACGAAGTGCTGGCCCTCATCGCCCGCAAGCACCCGCTCGCCCGCAAGACCTTCCTCACGGCGCAGGACTTCGCCAAAGAAACGCTCATCACCTATCCCATTCCCGATGATCGCATTGACATTGTGCGGGAGGTTTTAGGCCCCGTTGGCGTCAACCCCGTGCGCCGCACCGCCATGCTCACCGTGGCCATTTTGCAGCTTGTGGCCAGCCATCGTGGCATCGCCGCCATGCCCGGCTGGGCCGTGCAGCCTTATCTTGAAAAAGGCTATGTCGAATCCCGTCCCGTGCGCAAACAAGGCCTCTTTGCCAACCTCCACGCCGCCACCACCCGCAGCCTTTCCCAGACTGCTTATATGAGGGAATTCATTTCCGTGATGAAACAGGTCAGCTTTGATTCCTTGAAAAGAATCTCACCCGTCAGCAAGTGATGCGGGCACTACGCCTGCAATGTTTTGAAGGTGCGGGGGCAGAAAATCTGCCTCTCGCACCTTCAAATCCTGGTGACCTCAGACCATGCTGTGCAGGCCCACGACATTGCCCTCGGTGTCCTCAAAAATGCCGATGAAACCATGAGGAGGAATGGGCAGACGGCCACGGACCACTTTCCCCCCGGCATCGGGGATGCGAGAAAGGACGGCATCCAGATCACCCTCCACATTCAGGTAAACAAGGGTGCCGCCAGGGCCGGGCTGGCAGCCTTCCATGACCGTGAGCGCACCGCCGATGCCCTGCATGTTGTCATAGGGAAAAATGGCCATTTCACAGCCTTCCATAGCGGCATCCTGGAGCTTGGTATGGAGGATGGTTTCATAAAAGCTGCGGGCGCGGGAGAGGTCGGTAACGTAGAGTTCGAACCAGTTGATGGCGTTGGTTTTCATAAAGGTACGGATGTGTGTTTGGTTTGATCGCCCTCCATTTTGGAGGTCGGAGGCATAAAAGCAGGGACCGCTGACAACCCTATGTCAGGAGGGTTTTACAAGAGTGAAATAATTTTCATTCAGGCATGAGCCTGGGCGATCTTCACCGCCATCTCATGCATCGTGGCCCGCATCTCCGGCGGATGCAGCACCTGGGCCTGAGGGCCGAGGCTGAGCAGCCAGCCCACCAGCCAGTCCTGCGAATAAGCCACCATCTCCACACGCACCCGGCCATCCGGAAGGGGCTCCTCGGTCACTTGCGGGCACATCATCTCCCGCCGGACCCGATCCATGACGGAAGGATGAAAAACGATGGTGACGCGGGTGGGCTCCTGCTCATGGAGCACACTGGCCAGAAAGGTCTTCACGGAGAAGTCATCATGACCGCTGAAGACCTCCGGCAGCACCTCCCAGCTCACCACTCTGTCCAGGCGAAAATCGCGGAAATCCCCCCGCAGGCGGCAGTAGGCAATGAGGTGCCATTCCCGCGCATAAAACATCATGCCCAGCGGTTCCACCGTGCGGGTGGTGTGCTCCCCGCGCCCGCCGGCATTGTAGCACAGGGCCACGCAGCGGCGTTGCACCAGTGCCTGCTGCAGCGGCATGAGGGAGCGCCCTTCTTCCTCCTTCAGCGGCGAGCTGATCCACACCCCGACGGATTTTTTCAGCTTGCTCAGATGATCCTGGCGCTCCTTGGGCAGCACCGCGCGGACTTTTAATAAAGCCGAACGCAGAGCCCCGCGAAGGGAGTCATCCGCCACCTGCTCCGTCACCTCCCCGCTCATGAAAAGGGCCGCCGCTTCATGTTCCGTAAACATGACCGGCGGGATGTGGTAACCGCGCATGAGGCTGTAACCCACGCCTGCCTCCGCCACAATGGGCACCCCCGCCTCCCCCAGCGCCGCCAGGTCCCGGTACACCGTGCGCACGCTCATCTCATAATGCGCGGCGATCTGTTCTGCCGTAATGACACGGTGGCTTTGCAGCAGCAGGATCATGCCGGTAAGCCGGTCAATGCGGTTCATAGGCGGGAGAGGTCAGCCCGGAAATTGCGAAGGATCAGCCGCTGCACAAGGCCGCAGTTTCAGGGCGAAGGGAATGGCAGTTCCCTGTTCTTTCACCAAGTGACATGATGAGTATATTACCCATGATGTCACTTGATAGAATCCAGGGCTGAAGGGACGCTGTTTGGGAAGCGAATGCCCGCATCACTTTAATCGCCCCTCACACCAGATCCGGCAGCGGATTGTCCGCATCGCCAAACTGGCTGGTCTTCACGCCCATGCGGTCCATCATGGCCAGGTGCAGGCGGCAGAGTTTGCGGTTGGGGTCCTTGCTGTAATCGAAGTAGCGTCCGCCGCGCAGCGTGCCGCCACCGCCACCGGCGAGGATGAGGGGAAGCTGGGTGGAGTCGTGGGCATTGCCATCATACAGGCTGGAGGTGAGCATGATCATGCTGTTGTCCAAAAGGGTGCGTTCACCCTCCTGGGTGGCTTCCATTTTTTGCAGGGCCTCAGACCACACCTTTACCATGTATTCATTGGCCTTCTGGTAGGAGGCCAGGCGGTCGGCATCATTGGCGTGATGGGAAAGCTCATGCTGGCCACCTTTGATGCCCAGGAAACCGAAGTTCATGTTGGAAAGGTCATTGGTCAGCATGTTTGTCACCACGCGGGTGCGGTCCATCTGGAAGGCCAGGACCATGATGTCCAGCATCAGCTTCACATGCTCTTCCTGCTGCGCAGGGATGCCGGAGGCGGGGCGTGCCAGCCAGGGCTTGGTCACACTTGGATGCCAGCCGCGCGTGGTGGCCTCAGCAGTGCTGAGTTTTTCAGAGCGCTCGATGCGCTGCTCCAGGTCTCGCACGGAGGTGAGGTATTCGTCCAGCTTCTGGCCGTCGCGGCGGCTCAGTTTGCCGCGCAGGCTGCTGGCATCCTGCATCACCAGGTCCAGCACACTCTTGTCACGGGCGCGTTTGCTGCCGTCATCAAAGAGCTGGTCGAAGGCCTGCTGCGGATAGATCTCCTTGGGCGCAGGCGTCGTCGGGCTGCTCCAGGAAAGGTAGGCGGAGTAAAGGGAGGTATAACCGCTGTCGGTGCTGTAGCGGGGGCCCTCGGTACCAATGGCCAGGCTGG
The DNA here is from genome assembly GCF_039655865.1 of Prosthecobacter sp. SYSU 5D2. Lineage (NCBI taxonomy): Bacteria > Pseudomonadati > Verrucomicrobiota > Verrucomicrobiia > Verrucomicrobiales > Verrucomicrobiaceae > Prosthecobacter > Prosthecobacter sp. SYSU 5D2. The sequence goes on from NZ_JBBYXL010000001.1 coordinate 330,539, forward strand.
CCACGGGTGTCTGCTGGCCGATCTTGTTGGCGATGATCTGATCCATCGTCAGGCCCACTTCCACATCCGTCGTCGTCTGCTTCACCTTCAGGCCGGAGAGGATGTTCATCTTCGGATAATGCCCGCCGGGACCTGCAACGGTGGACGGATTCCACAGGCCTTTGAAGACCATCACTTTATTCTTCACCGGCTCCAGCGGCTTCAGCGTTTGCAGAAACTCCAGGCCGCCAGGGCCGTTCGAGGCACCCCAATGATGCGGGTTCACCCCATTGCCGAAAAAGCAGATGCCCAGACGCCGTGGAGCCTGCGGCGTACCTTTGACCACCGGAGCGCCAAAGGACGAAACCGACTCAAACCACGGCAGGCCGAGCAGGATGCCTGCACCACGCAGGAACTGACGACGGGAAGACTGGGAAGAATTTTTCATGAAGGGGGGACCAAGAGACTACGTGCCTCACAGGCGCAAGATTTCGGCCAATCTACACGCTGTAGCCGCTTTGGGCAAGGTGTGTGGATGTCCTCTCCATTATCTGAAAGGAGATGCCAGCCTTCCAAAACGACGCCTAAATTCCCAAAAAACGCGCAGTGTTTCCCAGATAATACCGTATCGTGTATCCTGCATGACCACCGACGCTCCTCCCTCAAACTCCTGGAGCCAGGCGCTCGCCGATTTCCTTTTGGAGCAGCAGGGCGTGGAGGCCATCCGGGTGAATCCAGACGAGCGCAGTGTCCAGATTGCCACGCTGGGGCAGGTGGATGCGGAGCTTTTGCAGGCGCAGCTTAACCAGGTATTGCGCTCCCTGGACGCCAGCCTGCTGACGGAGTCCCCAGGCAGCACAGTCAGCGGTCTGAAAATGAGCAGCCATGATGGCGAACTGACCCTGCAAAAACCAAGCTGCATTACTGCACCGAAGTTCTGGAAATGGCGCGATTTCGAATGGCCGGAGGCCGAGGAATTGGAGCGTCAAAGCGCCGAGGAATGGCGAATGATGGCCGTGCAGGCCGCCATCTGCGGGGTGGCCTTGGTGGCGGGATATGTGGCCGAAAATGCATTCGCCGTACCGGAGTGGATGGTGCGCTGTTTCTATGGTGTGGCGCTCATCAGCGGCGGCTGGGATGCGGCCAAGGACGCTTGGGAAAACATCCAAGAAAAGCGCCTGGATGTGCACTTCCTCATGCTCGCCGTGGCGACTGGAGCCGTGGCCATCGGCGCTTGGGAAGAGGGTGCTCTGTTGCTCTTCCTGTTCTCCACCTCCGGCGCATTGGAGCACTACGTCCTACACCGCACGCATCGTGAAATCAATGCCCTCACCAAGGCCGCACCCAAGCTCGCTCGCGTCGTGTTGCCGGATGGCAAAACGGAGGAACGAGCCGTCTCCGGCCTGCGTGTGGGCGATGTCCTCCAGGTGCGTCCGGCGGAGCTTTTCCCGGTGGATGGCACCGTCACGACCGGCGAGTCCGCAGCAGATGAATCCACCCTCACGGGCGAGGCCGTGCCCATTGACAAAGGCGTTGGCGCGGAGGTCTTCGGCGGAACGCTGAATCTGTGGGGCCTGATTCAAATGCGTGTGGACCGCCCGGCCACTCAGAGCGCCCTGGCGCGGATCATCACCATGATCCAGACCGCCCAGCATCTGCGTGCGCCCAGCCAGCGCTTCACGGACCGATTCGGCACCCGCTACACCCTCTTCACCCTGGCCAGCGTTCTGCTCATGTTTTTCGTCTGGTGGCTGGTCATCGGCATCCCCCCGTTTGAAAACACAGAGGTTTCCAAATCCTCCTTTTACCGTGCCATGACGCTACTGGTGGTCATGAGCCCCTGTGCGCTCGTGCTTTCCATCCCGTCGGCCATCCTCGCGGCCATCGCCTGGGGCGCACGCAGGGGCATCCTTTTCCGAGGTGGAGCGGCCATTGAAAAACTGGCGGAGGTGGACGTCATCGCCATGGATAAAACCGGCACACTTACCGAGGGCAACCTGCGCGTGGCCCAGGTGGAAAGTTTCCCTCCGGGCAAGGAAACGGAGGTGCTACGCCTATGTGTGACCCTGGATGCGAACTCTAACCACCCCATCGCCCACGCCATCACCCGGCATGCGAAGGAACAGGGCATCGAGCCTGGCACGCTGCTCGAATTTCACTCCATCCCCGGCCAGGGGCTGCGCGGCCTAACCAAAGATGGCATCACCTACGTGGGCCGCCGCGAACTCATGGACCAGGGCGACTTCGCCAAATGGCTGAAGGATGTGCCGGATGCCCCGCTGGGCTTTTCTGAAGTGTGGGTGCTGAATGCCCAAACCATGGGCCGCGTGCTGCTGAAGGATGAGATCCGCAGCGGCAGTAAGGCCGTGCTTGCCGCCCTGGCGGAGCAAAACGTCCGCACCATCATGCTCACCGGCGACCGTCGCGCCGCTGCCATCCAGGTGGCGGAGGAGCTGGGCGTAGCGGATGTCCGCGCCGGACTGCATCCGGAGGATAAAGTCAGCGCCATCCGCGAGCTGACCCTCCAGGGTAAAAAAGTGGCGATGGTGGGTGATGGCGTCAACGATGCCCCCAGCCTCGCCGCCGCGTATGTCAGCATCGCCATGGGCGCGCGCGGCAGTGATGCGGCCCTGGAGCAGGCGGATGTCGTGCTCATGCAGGACAAGATTGAAAAGCTCCTCTCTGCCCGCCACATCAGCCAGCAGGCCCGCCGCATCATCCGGCAAAATCTCGCCATCTCCCTCGGCTCCGTCGTCATCATGGCCGTCGCCTCCCTCTTCGGCATCGTCCCGCTGACGCTCGGCGTGCTCACCCATGAAGGCAGCACCGTGGTGGTGTGCCTGAACAGCCTGCGTCTCCTTTTCGTCAAAGAACGTTAGGCACAGTCATTGATTATCTGCGACCTGCGATTTCAGGCGGCAAGGGGTGCATCGAACCAGCGGCCATGCTCTTTGATGAGGTCCACAAGGCGCTCAACGGCTTCCTCTTCAGGGATGTTGAATTTGACGGCGGTTTTGCCGACGTAGAGATTGATCTTGCCGGGTGCGCCGCCGACATAGCCAAAGTCGGCATCGGCCATCTCGCCGGGGCCGTTGACGATGCAACCCATGACGGCGATGCGAACGCCTTTGAGGTGACCGGTGGAGGCGCGGATCTTCTGGGTGGTGCTTTGCAGATTGAATAGTGTGCGGCCACAGCTCGGGCAGGCGACATAGTCGGTCTTGAAGATGCGGACACCGGCGGCCTGCAGGATGTTGTAGCTCAGGCGGAGGGACTGGCCAGGGGCTTCCTCACCCTGGACCAGGATGGCATCGCCAATGCCGTCGCAGAGGAGGGAGCCGATGTTGGTGGCGGCGGTGAGAAGATTGGCGGTGAAGTCGGAGTCCGTATTCGGTGTTCCGTTTTCAGTTTTCAGTTCTGAGGGCTCTGCCTGTGACAGGGTATCCTTGAGCAGGATGGAGTGGCGGGCGTCGAGCTTGGCGGCGAGGAGGCGGAAGGCGTGGATGGGGGCGAGATCGAGACCGTCGGCGATGGTGACGAGGGCGGGGCCGACGGAGGCATTGAGGTCGTGCAGGGCGCTGTCCTGGCGGGGGTCAATGGCGATGACGCCGCTGTCTTCGAGGATGACCTCGGGTTTGAAGTCGCCCAGTTTGTCCATTTTGTGGGAAACGGCATCCCATTTGCGGCGGGAGGTGAAGACGGCGACGGTCGCGCCGCCGCCGATCTCGACGCCGTTGATAGTGAGGCGGTCGGTGGCGCGGCGGCTGTAGGTGAAGGGATCGTAGCTGATGGGCAGGCTGGTGCTGGTGGCTCCGCAATGGCCATCGCGAACACCGGCGAGCACGGATTTCACCAGGGCCTGGGCCACGGGGATCTCATAGATGGCGTCCTCAGTGAGGGAGACGCGGATAGTATCGCCAATGCCATCGGAAAGGAGGGAGCCGATGCCGATGGCGCTCTTGATGCGGCCGTCTTCGCCATCGCCAGCCTCGGTGACGCCGAGGTGGATGGGGTAGTTCCAGTCGCTGCCGAGGTCATTCAAATGGGCGACGAGGAGGCGGTAGGCCTCGATCATGACCTTGGGGTTGCTGGCCTTCATCGAGAAGAGGAAGTTATGGAAATCGTTGGCGCGGGCGATGCGGGCAAATTCCAGGGCGCTTTCCACCATGCCATGGGGGGTGTCCCCATGGCGGTTCATGATGCGGTCGCTTAGGCTGCCGTGATTGGTGCCGATGCGCATGGCGCGGCCAAGACGTTTACACTCCTGCACCAGGGGCACGAACTGGGCCTCCATGTAGGCCACTTCTTCGGCGTATTGCTCGTCCGTGTATTCCTTGACGGCGAACTTCTTTTTGTCGGCGTAGTTGCCAGGATTGACGCGAACTTTTTCCACCCACTTGACGGCCTCCATGGCGGCATCGGGCTTGAAATGGATGTCGGCGACGAGAGGGACATCACAACCGGCGGCGCGAATGCCGTCACGGATGTGCTGGAGATTTTCAGCAATGACTCGGGTCTGCGCGGTGATGCGAACGATCTCGCACCCGGCGGCGGCCAGATCCAAAGACTGGCGGACGCAAGCCTCAACATCGCGCGTATCGCTGGTGATCATGGATTGCACGCGGATGGGGTTGCCGCCGCCGATGCCGACATTGCCCACGGTCACCAGGCGCGTCTCACGGCGCTGGTAATGGTAAAGGTCAGGGCAGTAACGGAGCAGGCTGGTGGCGGTCATGGGATAGCGGGTATGAAACCCCCAAGGTGGCACGTGTGCAATGGGGGATTGGGGATCGAAGAGGGATTGGGGCGGTGGGGTGTGATGGGTATGGGGCCGACCCGGGGGGGCACATCACTCGGATCGCCGCAGTCGCGGGACAGGGAGTGATGGATACCTGTACGGCTTGCGAGATGGGGGAGAAGAAGCAATTTAGAGGTATGATTGATTTGCTGACCAAGCCCGCTTTTCAAAAGCGTGCCTTGCCATTATCCGTGGCGGCGTGGCATGGATTAATCACCAAGAACTTGGTGCCGAAGAGGTCTGAACTCATCCGCGGAATGATTGTTGAGAAGACGCCTAAATCCATTCTGCATGTGAAACTGGTCGGGCGGCTGCTGCAGTTGTTGCAAACTTGGGTGGGCAGCACTCACTGGGTGCGCAAGGAAGACCCGCTCACATTGACCGATTCGGAGCCGGAATCAGATGTGTCAGGACACGAAACTGATTATGTGGCTCATCCTGCCACCGCTCTACTGACGGTGGAGGTCTCCGTTTCCACGCTGGAGGAGGACCGGGAGATGGCGTTGATTTATGCTGAGGCCGGAGTGGCTGAGTTTTGGATCGTGAATGTCCGGCAGCAGGCGATTGAGGTTTACCGGGAGCCGACCCCGGCGGGATACATCAAGGTTGAAAGCATTCCGCTGGAGGGAACGGTTGTTTGCGAGAGCCTTCCGGGGGTGAGGGTGGCGGTGCGGGAGCTTTTTGAAGGGCTGGTGCCGGGTGAACAAGCGGAGCGGGTCTAAAGATGGCAGGTTGAAATGCCAGCTTCACCTCTGCTTGGAGTGGTTAAGCATTCATGGGCTCGGGGTGGACGCAGGGGAATCGCATCACTCGGAGAGTGATGAATACTGTACTTCGGGGAGTGCTGATTACTGCACGGGGCGCTGGTCTTTGGGGAGCCATTTGAGCTCTTCAGCAGGGGCAGGTTTTTTATTGCCGCCAATGAAGATGTCGCCGAGATCCTTGAAGGTGACGAAGAAGATGAATCCGAAAAGGGTGAGGGCGCAGGCGGTCTGGACCCACTCAAGGGCGCGGGAGTGGAGGGGCTTGCGGCGGATGGCCTCGGCAATGGCCATGGTGATATGGCCGCCGTCCAGCACGGGGAAAGGCAGCATGTTCATGATGGCGAGGTTGATGTTCAGGACGACGCTGAACCAGAGGATCTGCAGGAGGGCTGCGGGATCCTGAAGGAGATTGTAATACACCCGTCCAATGCCGACAGGGCCGCTCATGTGGGCGGGGCTGATGTCGGAATTACCGGACACCAGTTTGCTGATCATGCTGAACATGCTGCGAGCGGCATCGGAGATCTGCTCAGAGACAGGGGGGTACGCCAGCTTGCGCTCGCCCGTGGCGTGCCACTCAATCCCGATCATGGGGCGGTTGTAGGCTTCTCCTTCGGGACGCTTGTCAGGAAAACGCGGGGTCAGCGTGACGGAAATCTCGTTGGTGGTGGCGGTCGTGGCCTTTTTATCCTTCCGGCGCACCAGGAGCTGAACGGGCTGTCCGGCTTTGTCTTCGAGGTATTTGGAAAGCTGGATGGGGCCAAGAAGGGGGGTGCCGTCCACGCTGAGGACTTCGTCAAGGGGCTGGAGTCCGGCATCGGCGGCGGGGCTGTTTTCCTGTACTTTGCCAACCATGGGCGTGGACTTGCCCATGATGCCGACCTCGCGAAGGACGGGACGCTCGAAGATGCTTTTCCACCAGGAACTGGGTTTTTTGTCCACATCGGGCCATTGGGCCGCAACGGGGATTTTTTTGATGCCTTCACCCGGACGCTCGACTTCGAAGAGGATTTCGCTGCCTTCGCTGGCGATGACGCCCCAGCGGACGCTGTCCACAAACCCTTCGAAACGGCGGATGGGAAGTCCGTCAATGGTCTTGATGACATCGCCGGGCTTGAGACCTGCTTCCGCAGAGGGGCTGCCCTCGGCGACGTAACCGATGGTGGTGGTGACGAAGGCTTCTGACTGGGGTTTGCCGAGCCAGCTCACCAGGAGGGCGAAGACACAGGCGAGGCCGAAGCTGAAGAGGGGACCGGCGAAAGCGACGATCATTTTGTCTAGCGGCTTGATGGGCGGGAGGGGCTCCTCGGAGGTGGATTCGCCTTCGATAGCACCCATGGGAGCCATTTGAGGGAGTTTGACGAAACCGCCGGCTGGGATGCTGCCGAGGCCGTACTCAACGCCGTTGATGGTTTTTTTCCAGAGGGGCTTGCCGAACCAAATGTAGAAGGCCTCCACTTTGAGGCCGCGCCAGCGGGCGGCGAGGAAATGCCCCCACTCGTGGACGAGGATCATCAAATTGAAGACGAGGAGCACCTCAAAAATAAGGATGATGATGCGGAGCACTTCACCGACGGTGCCAAGAGAGGAAAGCCATTGCATAAGGAAAGAGAAATCTATACGCGCCAAACCGGCGCGCGGACGGAAAGCTAACATCCCAGGCGGCAAGGGCAATCAGCCAATGGTGATTTTATGGATTTTCCAAGGCTGGGCTACCTGCGGCGGGCGACGAGGATGCTGGTGGTGGCGCGATTGTAGAGGTAGCCGAAGCCGAAATCCACGGGCTGGACGCGATGCTGGCCGCTGCGGTAGGCGGCCATTAGGTCGGGCTGCTGCTGGCCGAAGATGCCGAGGGTGCCCTGGTAGTTGCCGTAAAGATCCACGGTGAGGCCGGCCTGGATGAGATCACGATAGGGGATGCCAGAGGGGTCCTGGACGATGCCGGGAGTGCCATGAAGGAGGTAGTGGCGGATGTTGGAGAAGCCGCTGTCGTGCATGAGGTAAGAGGCGCTCTTGACAAGGGCGGGCGGGGTGCCCTGCTTGGCAACGAAGGTGAGGAAGGGGCCGCCGGGCTTGGTGCTGCCATTGGAGAGGTCCTGCCGGAAGTAAAAGAGGCGCTTCATGCCGCCGGAGCCGGAGCGAAAGCGGATCATCAGTCCAGGGGCGGAGCCATTGCTGACGGTCGTCAGAACTGGGGTGCCGGTGCCGTCAAGGCGGACAATGTCCACACTCTCGACGGAGGCACCGGTGCGGGCAAGGAAGGCGAGGAGGACGGGAAGTGTGCCCCGGAAGCGGGTGGACTGGAGGTCGCTGCGCATGTCCTTGGTGATGAAGTAACCAGCACCCAGGATGCTGGCGAGGGACTGGCGTAGGCCGTTGAGGCCTATGGCGATCTCCCCTTCCGTGAGGGTGCGGAGATCTGGAAGAGGCTCGGCGGGCTCGAGGCCGCAAAGAATGTAGGTTTCCGCTGACGGGAAGAGCTGGTGAGCAAAGAGATAATCTGGGCCGCTGAAGGGGTAGAAGAGGGCTCGGTAGCGTTGCAAATCACTGATCTCCTGAGTGGCCCAGGTGCGGACGCGCTGGCCGCGGCCAAGCTCGTGCCGCTGCCACATGGCATTCATCTGCTGCTGGTGGTAAGGCCAGGCGGAGGACTGGCGGCCGGATGACTCCAGCCCGGCGAGCATGCGGGCGACGTCATTGATGGCGGAGGCGCGCAGGGGGACGTTGAGGGCCGCGGCACCCGTGTAGAGGCTGGTCCGGCCTGCAGCTTCCGCCCGGCGGACGGTGGTGATGCCTTCCTCAGGAAGCTGGCAACTGCTGAGCAAAAGGGCGACGCAGGAGGAGAGCAGGAGCGTGCGTTGGGTGAATTCAGGCAGCATAGGCCTGAAAATGTAACAAGAGGTGTGCCTTCTGAAACTGACGATTAAAGGAGGAAGGTGCGTTTATTTCGAGTGAGTTTGGTGATTGTGGTAATTCGATGGAATTTTTTTAGGCTGGTTGATCATCAGGTGTAGCCGGAGGTGAAGTTTATGGGAATGAGGGGAAGAGTTGGTTGCGGGCAATGGGCTGTTTTTCCCTGATAAAAATCAGTTGCGGCGCAGCAGTGCTACGTGGCTCAGTTGGGCTCCAACTGAGGTTTGGGGATGCTGCGGGCGAAAATTTGCAAAAGTGCTGCGGATATCCGGGATGTCAGTTGCGGCGCAACTGAGCTACAGGGCGCTTCCAGATGGGGACGCGCGTCTTGATCTCATGGAGGTACCAGCGGCAGAGGTCGAAGGCGGCGGCACTGTGCTTGGTACGCACCCAGATGAGAATGGAAGGCTGGGCAGCGGGGACGAAGCCGAGCCGGTGCTGGATGAAGACCTGGTGGGAGCCGTGGTCCTGCTGGCCCTGGGCGATGAGCTCTTCCAACATGCGGGAGGCCATGGGGAGGTAGGCAGTGTAATCTATACCGGTGATTTCCTGGTCAGCCTCCAGCTCGCGGACGACGCCAAGGAATCGTACCTCTGCACCGAGACCGGGGCCGAAGGGGGAGGTGGTATCCGGGATGGGATCGGTGGAGAGGAGGAAGGGGGGCATGGGGCGGGGATTTTATAACTGCGGCTTGTGCAAAATCCATCCGATGCTGGAAATGAAGGCAGGGCTGGCCATGGATAGGGGCATGGATGCTGTAGGCAATTTATATCATGAACTGGGCGAGGAACGGCTGCGGATGCTGGTGGGGGCGTTTTATAGACGGGTGCGGGAGGATGATCTGATCGGCAAGATGTATCCGCCAGATGACTGGGAGGGGGCGGAGAAGAGGCTGGCGGACTTTTTGATCTACCGATTTGGCGGGCCGCAGACATACATTGAGGAACGGGGACATCCGAGGCTGCGGGGGCGGCACATGCCGTTTTCCATCGGGGTGGCGGAGAGGGACCGGTGGCTGGACCTGATGGGGGCGGCGATGCGGGAGGTTGAGATGCCGGTGGAACTGGTGCCGGTGGTGGGAGCGTTTTTTGCGCAGACGGCGGACTTCATGCGGAACCGGGAGGAGCAGCCATGAAACCAGACGTACTGGTGCTGGCGGCGCTGCCGGATTTTTTGATGGAGCCGCTGAGGGCGGTGGCGGTATGTCATGATTTTTGGCAGGCGGATGATGCGGACAAAGAAGCACTGCTGACGGAGGCGGGGCCGCGAATCCGAGGTGTGGTGATGGCGGGGGGAAGTGTGGCACCGGTGGAGATGCTGGAGAGGCTGCCTGCACTGGAGATCGTCAGCGTCTTTGGCGTGGGCTATGACGGGGTGCCGGTGGGCTACTGTGAAAAGCGCGGCATCCGGGTGACGAATACGCCGGATGTGCTGACGGATGATGTGGCGGACATTGCGGTGGCACTGGTGCTGATGACCAGCAGGCGGCTGGCAGCGGCGGAGCGGTTTGTGCGGAACGGGGAGTGGATGAAGGGGGCTTTTCCGCTGGCACATGCGCTGCGGGGGAAGACGGCGGGGATCCTGGGCCTGGGGAGGATCGGCAAGGCAATCGCGGAGCGGCTGAGGGCGCATGGGATGCAGGTGGCCTATCACGGGCGGAAGGCGCAGGCGGTGGCATACCGGTTTTGTGACAGCCTGAAGGAGCTGGCGGAGGTGGCGGATTTCCTGATCGTGGCCTGCCCGGGCGGACCGGGGACGCGGCACCTGGTGGATGCGGATATTTTGTCTGCGCTGGGGCCGGACGGGACGCTGATCAACATCGCCCGCGGGAGCGTGGTGGATGAAGGGGCACTGGTGGCGGCTCTGGAAAAGGGGAGCCTGAGAGGGGCGGGGCTGGATGTTTTTGAGCATGAACCGGCGGTGCCGGAGGCGCTGCTGAAAAGTGAGCGGGTGGTGCTGCTGCCGCATGTGGGCAGCGGGACGCAGGAGACGCGGCGGGAAATGGCGCGGCTGTGTGTGGGGAATGTGGCAGCGCACTTCGCGGGAGAGGCGCTGCTGACGCCAGTGGTGTGAAAATGGCAGGTTGTCAGATTTGCCGGGGCGTTGCAGGATAAACCCATGAAAGTCATTCTTGCTGCACTGCTGGCCGCGATTGTTTCCTTTGCCTGGGGTGCCTGCTCCTGGATGGTCATGGACTGGCATGAGCAGGGGCTGCATGATTTTAAAGACGAAGCGGCGGTGGCGGAGGTGATCAAGGCGAATGCGACCCATGGGACGGGCATTTATACCCTGCCCTTCCCGCGCAAGCCGGTAAGCTATGCGGACCCGGCTGAAAAGGAGCGGCTAAATGACACCCTCATCGAACGCAAAGAGGCTGGACCGTATGTGTATGCGACGGTGCGGCCAGGGAAACTGGAGGCGAATTTGTATGAAAGCCTGGGGTGGAGCTTTGGGCGGTCCTTCCTGGCGGCGCTTCTGCTGGGGGCGTTGCTGCACCAGACGGTGCTGGCTTTCCCGGCACGGCTGGCTTTCTGTGCGGGCGCGGGGCTGTTTGCGGCAGTGGTGTGCATCGTGCCGGAGCGGATCTGGTTTGAGCTGCCGCTGCGGGAGGTGGTCGTGGGGATGGCGGATTGTGTGATCGAATGGACGCTTGCGGGGGTGGTTTTGGCGCTGATGCTGGGCAAGGAGCCGACGGACCGGGACGTGAGCTGAGCCGGCTCAATTTGAGGCCGTATTCACCACTACTTGCATCCGGGCGGCATGGACGTATTCTGCCTGCCCAAAATACCAAGTATGAACCAGCTCGATCAGCTCAAGCAGCACACCACCGTTGTGGCGGACACTGGCGACTTTGAGGCCATGAAGGCCTATAAGCCGCAGGACGCGACCACGAACCCCTCCCTCATCCTCCAGGCCTCCCAGAAGGCGGAGTATAAATCGCTGGTGGACCAGGCGATCGCTGAATACAAAGGCGGCACACTTTCCGGAGCGGCGAAGGTGGAAGCGATCATGGACCGGATTTTGATCCTGTTTGGCGCAGAAATTTTGAAGATCGTGCCAGGCCGCGTCTCCACGGAAGTGGATGCCCGCCTGTCCTTTGACACCCAGGGGAATGTGGACAAGGCCCGCCACCTCATCGGCATGTATGAAAAGGAAGGCATCGGCCGCGAGCGCGTGCTGATCAAGATCGCCTCCACCTGGGAAGGCATCAAGGCGGCGGAGATCCTGCAGAAGGAAGGCATCAACTGCAACCTGACGCTGCTGTTCAGCCTGGCGCAGGCAGTGGCGTGCGCAGAGGGCGGCATCAAGCTCATCTCCCCCTTTGTGGGCCGCATCCTGGACTGGCACAAGAAAAGCACGGGCAAAGACTACGCACCAAGCGAAGACCCTGGTGTGGAATCCGTGACGCAGATCTACAATTACTACAAGCACTTCGGCTACCAGACGGAAGTGATGGGTGCCAGCTTCCGCAACAAGGGCGAGATCACCGAACTGGCCGGCTGCGACCTGCTGACCATCAGCCCCGGTCTGCTGGGTGAGCTGGCGGCGGCTGAAGAGCCGATCACGGCCAAGCTGAACGTGGAAAACGCGAAGTCCCTGAAGATTGACCGCATCGGCAGCGACGAGAAGACCTTCCGCTGGCTGTTCAACGAAGACGCGATGGCGACGGAGAAGACAGCCGAAGGCATCCGCAACTTTGGCAAGGACATCGTGAAGCTGGAAAAGCTGATCGAAGCGAACTTGTAATCTAAAAGCGGATTTTTCCGCTGACTGAGAACGAAAAAAGTGGGCGCGATTCCAAAAGGGATCGCGCTTTTTCGTGGGTTGAGGGGGCGGGGCAGGTGAGGTAATTCCTGACTCTCAATCCAGGAAAAGTTTCCCGTGAAGAACTGAAACAACTGTGCGAACAGTTAGGCACACCTGAACTGGCCATCCGACTGGCGGCGTTTTTATGAAAATTGACTTCGATTTCGAGCTTCCTGATTGTGCAGGACCTGACTTTGAAACACCGCGTCTGAATACGGAACACTATGAGCGGTTTATCGAATTCAACCAAACGGTGATCCGGGAAAACGGGCTGATTGAGCAGGTGCTGGCGGCACGGTCTCAGCCGGTAGATGCGGTGTTTTCTCTCGATTGAGTGGGGGCAATCTGCCGCCCCTCACCGGCGGAGGACGAATTCCTTGGCGTTGATGAGGGACCAGGCGATGTCCTCCAGGGCGGCGCGGCGATCTTGGGCGGAGGAGAGGAGGGACTCCATGACGGTGGACTCATCGCGGCTAGGGGCGCGGGTCAGGAGGGCCCAGTAGAGGTCGCGGACGACGGCGGCGGAGTCGTTGTTTTTGTCGAGGGAGGCGAGGCGGTTGTCCTTGTCGCTGAGGAGCCGGCCCACGATGGGGCCGCTGATGAACTGAAAGATCTGGCCGAGATTGGTATCGCTGGCGCGCTCGCACTCGCAGCTCAGCTCGCGCTTGGGACGGCCGAACTGGACGAGGAAAGCCTCCGGGGACATGGGGTCGGGGCTGCCGCGACCGCCTTTGGGGCCGGCGAGCTGCCCGGCACGGGTGCCCTGTTTATCCAATGAGGGGCGGACGCCGAGGGCGAGGTGCAGGGAATCAAAAAGCTGCTCGGCACTGAGGCGGCGGGGGAGGTTGTGGGAGTAGTTGATCTCATCGGCGGCATTCGTGCTGCTGGGCTTGCTGTCCAGCTGATAGGTGCGGCTGAGCATGATGGTGCGGATCAGGTGGCGGAGATCGAAACCGCTTTTGACGAAATCCTGGGCGAGGTCATCCAGCAGAGCGGGATGGCTGGCGGGGTTGGTGAGTCGGAAGTCATCCACAGGGTCCACGAGACCACGGCCCATGAGATGATACCAGATGCGGTTGACCTGGGATTTGGCGAAAAGGGGATTCTCCGGTCCGGTGAGCCAGACGGAGGCGGCCTGGAGGGAATCCTGACCTCCGGCGAGCTTGGGCATATCGGCACCGAGGAAGCGGGGGCTGGCTTTTTCCCCAGTGCGGGGATTGTCCACGGACAGCTTGGGATTCAAGAAGACGATTTGCTCGCCGTTGAACTCGTGCTTGTCATTTTTGTCACGCCTTTTGTTATCCCCAATGATTTTGTAATCCACCTGGCTGAAGACGGCGGACCAGTTGTAGTAGTCGTCCTGGGTCCAGCGGTCAAAGGGGTGGTTATGGCATTCGGCGCACTGGAGTCGGGTGCCGAGGAAGACCTGGGCGGCGGCGACGGCGCGGGCGGCGGGGGTGCGGTTGGCGCGGTAAAAATTAGACGGGGCTTCTTTGTAGGTGCTGCCGCGGGCGGCGACCATGTCCCGCACCATGGAATCCACAGGCCGGTTTTGGGCGATGCAGTCGCGGATCCAGCCATGGAAGGCTTTGAGGCCGGTGTCATCCAGGGTGCGGCCTTCGGCCTTGAGGACATCGGCCCATTTGAGGGCCCAGAAGTCTGCGAATTCCTGGCGAACCAGAAGTTTGTCCACAAGACGGGCGCGTTTGTCCGGGCGCTTGTCGGCGGCAAAGGTGCGGGCTTCTTCGGCAGTGGGGACCATGCCGAGGAGATCCAGCGAGGCCCGGCGGAGGAAGACATCATCGGAGCAGACGGCGCTAGGATTGATGCGCAGGGTCTTCAGCTTGGTGAAGATGTGGCCGTCCACATAGTTATCGCGGCGAGGGCGGGCCCAGACAAAGTCCGGACTGGCGCGGAGGAAGGTGAGGCGGACGGGGACGCTCTGGTCCAGGAAGCGGACGAGGACGGTGGGCTCGCCAAATTCGAGGCGCTTGACGAGGCCGCCGTGGGAGACTTCCACGAGGCCGTTTTGCAAAGGTTCATAGACGGCCTGGGCGGTGACATCGCGCTGGCTGCCATCGGAAAAAGTGACTTTGGCGGTCAGTTGGACGGTGTCCTGGGCTTCATCAAGAATGGCTTCAGGCGGGGTGACTTCTAGTTTTTTGACGCGCAGGTCCTTGGCTCTGGCAGGGGGCATGCCGTAGGCAATCCAATCCCGGAGGACCCGATATTCCCAACCCTTGGGGTCCAGACGCTTGCCGCCTTCGTGGGCCAGTTTGTTGCTGCCTTTGACCAAGATGAGACTGTCATCCGGAGAGAAGGCATTGACGCGGCGGCCAGAGACGTCGCGGCTGAGGGCCGTAAAATCATAGTCCATGTCCTGACCGCGCAGGGAGAGCTTGAAGCCGCCTTTGCCGGTGGCATTGCCATGACAGGTGCCGAGGTTGCAACCGGCCTTGGAAATGGCGGCCATGACATCATTGCGAAAGGAGGGGGCGTCTTTTCCATGAGCGGCGACTGCCCCGAGGGCAAGCAAGGTTAACAGACGCAATGATGATAGCGGAACTGGCATGGACAACTGAAACCTACGCAGCTTCTGGGCCTGATTTTGCGCAAGACGGGAAGATGCCCCCGATGATCAGCTTTCGACCGTATTGGTGCTCTCGATGACGGCCCAGGCGTTGTGATTGTGGATGGACTCGTAGTTTTCAGCCTCCACCCGGAACCATTTGATCTTTTTGTGCGCAGAGGCCTTCTGGGCAATGCTGCGGACGAGGTCTTCGACGAAAACGGGATTGTCGTAGGCGGCCTCGGTGACGTATTTTTCGTCTGGACGCTTGAGGACACTGTAGAGCTGGCTGCTGGCGCTGGCTTCGACAAGCTCAATCATGTCCTCAATCCAGATGGGCTGGCGGAAACGGACGGAAAAAGTGACGGTGCCACGCTGGTTATGGGCACCGCGCTCGCTGATGGCTTTGGAGCAGGGGCAGAGGGTGGTGACGGGAACCTCGACGGTGACCACGTAGTCTATTTCATCACCTTCGGCATCCACGGCAAAGATCACGCCATAATCCAGCAGGCCTTCAGCCTTGGTGATGGGCGCGCGCTTGGCCCGAAAGTAGGGGAAGCGCATCTCGACATGGGCCTTGCGGGCATTGAGCCGGGCCAGCAGCTCCTTGGGCATGGCAGCAATGCTGGCGACGGTGAGCTCGCGGCCATGGGCGTGGAGAATCTCCACAAACCGGCTCATGTGAGTGCCCTTGTAGTGATGAGGGAGGTCCACCGCCATGGTCACGGTGGCCACAGTGTGCTGCTGGGCCTGGTCGCGATCCCGAATGCGCAGAGGGAAGCGCAGGTTTTTCACGCCAACGCGGTCAATGGCGATCTTGCGGTCGTCCCGCTCGTTCTGGGTGTCTTTGAGATTGGGCATCCGGGGTAATACGAAACAAAATTTCCCACTGCCGCAGCGAGCAACAGTGGGAAATGAATGATGAAACGGCTATGGATCTGCTCAAGGGAGCAGGTTCACAGCGCGGGCACGCTTCACTTCGCGGGTGACCTTGCGATGCAGCCAGGCCGGGAGACCGGTGGTGCGGCGGGGGATCAGCTTGCCTGTTTCCGTGAGGAAGCGGGTAAGCAGCTCAGGGTTGGTGTAGATGAGCTTCTCGACCGGAATGTCCATCCGGCGGCGGGGCATCCGGCGGTTGTTCTTGCGGAGGGAGATGAGGCGTTCGGTAGTCTTGGGTTGCATGACAGGGAAGGCAGCAGATTAGCGGATCTCGCGGTGCAGGGTGCGACGCTTGAGGAAGTGGTTGAATTTCACTTTTTCAAGACGGCCGGGAGTGCGGGGGCTTTTTTTGTTGCGAGTGCTGACGTAACGGGACGTGGGCATGCCCTCCGCCTTAGCTTCCGTGCATTCGAGGATGATGATTTCGCGTGCCATAAAATTGGGGTCGGGAGACTAGACTACTCTTTGCTGAAGTCAAGCGACTCATTACTATTGCCGCTGGAAGAGGTCGTGGTTTCCTCTTCGTCGCGGTCGTCGTCGGCGTCGTCGGCGGCCTCATCGAGGCCGAAAAGGGAGCGGACGGGACGGTTCCAACGGCCGCCACGCTGTTCACGCTCAAGGCGTTCCTGGCAGACGACGGTGAAGCGGGTGAAGGGAAGGGCTTCGAGGCGTTCCTCGGAGATGGTCTCACCGGACATTTCGCAAATTCCATACATGCCGACATCAATACGCTTTAGGGCCTCATTGATTTCGTAAATGGCGTCCTGCTCCTTGGCCAGGAGGCTGAGGGCGAAATCGCGGTCATAAGCATCGCTGCCGGCATCCGCCTGGTGCATGCCGAAAGCGGAGGAATCCCCGCCTTCATTGCCACGCAGGTTTTCTTTGGTCACGCCTTCAGCGGAATTGAGGTAGGCATCGCGAAGTTCAGCGAGGCGCTGGCGCTGCTTTTTGAGGAAGGCGGCGGGAAGAACCGGTTTCTTCGGCGGAGACTCCATGGTGATGCCTTCATCCTCAGCGCGGCCGGTGCGGCGGACGTTGGTGATTTTCGGAGCTGGCGGCGCGGCCTTGCTCTTGACAGGTGCGGCAGCTTTTTCAGGCTTGGGGGCCGGGGCGGCTTTTTTGGCAGTCACAGGCTTGGCTACAACGGCTTTTTTTGCCGGAGCCTCAGCTTTGACCGGAGCTTCTTTTTTGGCAGGGGCTTTTTTCACAGCCTCTTTTTTGGCCGGAGCAGTTTTTGTCGCAGCCGTCTTGGCAGCAGGTTTCGAGGCAGTTTTGGCAGGGGCTTTCTTCACAGGGGGAGATTTCTTGGGCGCGGGTTTCGCCGCCTTCTTCACGGGCTGGGCCGGGGGTTTGGGAGCGGATTTGACGCCCTTGACCACCTTTTTGGAGGTTGGTTTGACAGGGGCTTTTTTCGCAGCTTTGGCCGGAGCTTTGGGCGCTGGCTTCTTTTTCGCAGGCATGGCTCGTGAGGTTGGTGGCGTTGTTTCGCTAACATTCCGCCAGTCTTGTTACGGGCGGAAAAGAGCGCGGATAGTGAAGTGCTTTGGTAAAAATGGCAACCGGAATCCCTCGCAGAATTTACCTCCGCTTTGTAAGAAGGCAGAAAAATCAGCGTGTGGCGCTGATTTCCCGGTGGAGCCAGGCACGGGCATACGCCCAGTCCCGCTTGGCGGTGGGCTCCGATACGCCGAGAACTTCCGCCGCTTCGGCAAAGGTGAGACCGACGAAATAGTGCAGTTTCACCAGCTCGGCCTTGCGGGCATCTTCGGCGGCGAGCTTGTCCAGAGCGTCATGCACGGCCAGCAGTTCATCATCCTGGACGGCGGGGGCGGCGATCTGCAAAGAGTCCTCCAGCTCGACATGCTCCTTCCCTGCCCCGTGGCGGACGGCCTGGCGCTTGCGGGCACGATCAATCAAAATCCGGCGCATGGCCTCCGCCGCCGCTCCGAAGAAGTGGGAGCGGTTTTGGAATCTGGCATCGCCGAGGCGGAGCCAGGCTTCATGAACCAGAGCAGTGGCCTGCAGTGTCTGGCCTGGCAGCTCACGCGCCATCTTGGCGGCGGCGACGCGGCGCAGCTCGGCATAGACTTCTGCCAGCAGCTGGTTAGGCGCATCCGCATGGCCCTGCTGGCAGGACTGGAGGAGGAGGGTAATCTGGTTCATGACGGCGGCATTCAAACCCAAAGGGAGGCGGAGACCAAGGCCAAACCGAGCAGACCAGTACTAAGCAGGGAGACGGCCACACGACGCTGCCGCACGGCGGTGACGAGACTCTGCAAGGCGAGACCGAGGCCGGGCAGGCCGCAAAAGAGCCAGGCGGCGAGGGCGAAGGGCTGGACGAGGAGGATCATGAGCAGCCTATGATGGACGGTTTCAAATCCTGTGAGAAAGAGAGACTGGCAGGCCAGCCAGCCGCCGGCCAGGGAGAGGGTGAGAAGGAGCAGGCTGGTGATGAGATCACGGGCCAGGCGCGGAGAGGCGGCAGTATAGGTTTCGAGGTTCATGCCTCCTCATGCGTGGACGATGGAAGAAGCGGATCATCCGTCTGAGATTTTCTTATGCAGGCAGCACGCCGGCCAGTTTTTGCGCATAGGCCAGGGTGTCAATATCCTCGGGCCCCTTGTCTGTACGGATGGCCTTGATGCGGGGAAAGCGGAGGGAGAGACCGCTGTCATGACGGGTGCTGGCCTGGATGGAATCAAAGGCGATCTCCAGGACGGTGTCCGGGATGACGGTGCGCACGCTGCCTTTCTGCGCGAGGGTGGTGGAAGTGAAGTGCTCGGTAAGGGTCTCGATCTCCGCATCGGTGAGGCCGGAATAAGCCTTGCCGATGATGCGGTGGGCACCGTGCTCATCGCGGACGGCAAAGGTATAGTCACTGAGCACATGGCTGCGCTTGCCATGACCCTGCTCCGCTTTAACCACGACGACATCCAGGGTGGCGAAGGCTTTTTTGAGCTTCAGCCAGGACTTGCCGCGACGGCCGGGGGAATAAGGGCTGGCGGGGTCTTTGGCAATGAGGCCTTCGTTATTGCGACGGCGGGCGGCCATGAAGGCGGCCTCGATCTCCACTTCCGAACATGCCTGGTGGACCTCGATCAAAGACAGGCCCGCAGGCAAGGCGAGGGATTCGAGAGCGAGGCGCCTTTGGGTGAGAGGCTGCTCCAGCAAGGAGCTGCCATTTTTCCAAAGCAGGTCAAAGACGACGTAACGGACGCTGATGTCGCTAGGCAGGAAGAGGTCCGCCTGGTCCCGGCGGCCTAACCGCTTTTGCAAATCAAAAAATGAGAGCTTTTTATCCTCAGCATAGGCGATGATCTCGCCATCGAGAATCACCTCATCTTGAAGCCGGTCAGCGGCCTGGAGGATTTCCGGAAATTGGGCGCTGACGAGTTTTAAATCGCGCGTGAAGATTTCTATCTGTGTGGCGCTGCGATGAAGCTGCGCACGGATGCCATCGTATTTGTCCTCCAGCCAGATTTGGGCGGGAGCGCCTGGCTCTGCGGCCGTAAGACGCTGCCAGATGTCGGCGGCGGTTTCTTCCGGGGAGGCGAGCATGACCTTGAGCGGCACGAGGGGGCGCGGGGCGGCCTCATGCAGGCGGGCGTCTTTGGCCAGCAGGGCGGCGTGGCCGATATCACCGGTGAGCATGGCGGCTTCCCGGACGGCATCCGCAGGCTGCTGGAAGGCGGCGGCGACGGCTTCTTCAATGAGCCCTTCTTTGGATCCCATGCGCAGCTCCCCGGTCATGAGACGGACGAGCCAGGAGCCGGTGTGCGGGCTGAGGGTGACGAGGCGCTCGCGCAGGAGTTTTGCCTTTGGCACGGGCCCGCGTGCCTCACGCAAGGCGCGGAAGAACTGGTCTGTGGCCTGAAGGTCCATGGGCTCAGGCGTCAGGGGAACGCGGCCCAAGACGAGGAAGGCGGTGCGGCCGGCATCGGCCTGGCTGCGGGAGAGGGTGCGGTATTCAGCATCGCTGAGGCCGGAGAGCTCCTGCAAGGCACGGCGGATGATGGCCCAGCCGGTGTTCAAGGGACCTTCCGGGCTAGCGGGATCAAACAGCAGGCCAGCGCAGTAACGGACCGCCAATGGCAAGTCGGCCTCCTGCGGCAAGGCGCGGAGGTAATCCGCCAGCACGGTCACCTTTTTTAAGCGGGATGATTCCGCAGCGGCGAGCGCGCAGACCTGGGCCCAGCGGGCGAAACTTTCCGGGACTTCTTCGCCGGATTCAGGCATTTGCGATGACTCCGGAGCCAGAGCCGTTTTTTGAACAATGTTTTCTAATGGTATCTCTAACTGGTCAGCGCGTTCGAGTGTCCAGGCTTCATAACCTCGGGCGCGGAGATCGGCGGCGAACTCCTGGGTATAACCATGGACGAGATACACCCGGCGCGGACATACGGTCTCCACGGTTTCCAGGAGTTCCGGGTAGTCGGCGTGGTCGCTGAGGGGGAAAACTTCATCCACCTGGTAGCGGTATTTGGCCCCGGGCTGCATGGCCCAGCCGCTGAGCATGGCGGTGCGGCAGGTCTTGAGCTTGCGCAGGGCCAGGCTGCGCGCGCCGCTGGGGGGAAAGAGGAGCACATGGCCCGCGGCCTGGGCGGGATCGAACAGGCGGTAGCGGGGCAGTTTGCCCAAAAGGGGTGCCACAACTTCAGTCATTTCCAGGATGGCTTTGTGGACCATGACCGGCAGCCCGGCGTCCCCCAGGGCGCAGAGGATCTCCTGGGCCTTGCCTAACGAATAACCTAACAAGACCGGAATGCCGCCGTCATCCAGCGTTTCATGCACCCACTTCAGCATGGCGGCCACGGTTTCCGCCGTCGGCGGGAAATGGAACTGCGGGAGGCCAAAAGTGGTCTCCATAATGAGGGTGTCCGCCGGAAGGAGCTCGCACCGCTCGGAACTGAGGCCCTGGCGCAGCTTGTAATCCCCGGTGTAAAGCAGCGTGGCGCCATCCGCAACACGGGTCAGGTGCAGCATGGCGGACCCGACAATGTGCCCCGCCGGAAAAAGTCGCAGCTGCCAGCCCTCCCACTCAAAGACCTGCCGCATGGGCAGCGCCTGAAAGGAACTGCTATCGCTCACGCCATACCGGGCCCTCATCAGTTCCAGCGTCAGCTCCGATGAAAAAGTGAGCCGGTGTCGCGCCACGTGGTCACTGTGCGCATGTGAGATGAACGCCCGCTCCACGCCAAAATGCGGGTCCAGCCACAAGTCCGCCTCCGGCAGATAGATGCCTTTGCGGTGAGTGACGGTGAGGAGGGGAGACATGGAGAAGGACTATGTTACGTATGGCTTAGGCGGCGGGATGAATACGCACGACGGCTGTATGGGAATCGCTCTTCGCCACGTTAGAGGGCGGATGAAATTTTATATTGGAACCGTCCTGCTCCTGACCTCCAGCCTGCTTGCCCAGACGCCACCCCTGCCTGACCTTTACGCAATACCTGAGGATCTGGTTATTCCACCCGTCACAGAAGGAGCACCGTCAGCAGGCCACCGGGTGCGCCAGACCACCGCAGGCTGGGAGGGCACGGAGGTCCACCATGTGCTGTATCTGCCCCGCGACTGGGAGGCGGGAAAGACGTGGCCGGTCATTGTGGAGTATGCGGGCAATGGCGGGTATAGCAACAAACATGGAGACGTGAGCCATGGCACCGTGGATGGCAGCCGGCTGGGCTATGGGGTGAGCGGGGGCGAAGGCTGCCTGTGGCTGTGCCTGCCGTATGTGGAAAAGACGGAAGGCACGAAGCAAAATGCCATCAAATGGTGGGGGGATGTAGAGGAGACGAAACGTTACTGCCATGCGACACTGAAGAACGTGTGCGCCAAGTATGGCGGCGACCCGGAGCGGGTGGTGCTAGCGGGATTTTCGCGCGGCAGCATCGCATGCAATTACATTGGGCTGCATGATGATGAGGTTGCGAAACTCTGGTGCGGATTCATCTGTCACAGCCATTACGACGGCGTGCTTACAAGCTGGCCATATGGAGGGGCGGACCGTGAGGCAGCGCTGGTGCGGCTGAAGCGGCTGAAAGGCAGGCCGCAGTTCATCAGCCATGAGGGCAGTGTGCAGGCCACTGAGAATTGGCTGCGCAGCACGCGGGAGACGGCAGACTGGACTTTTGTGCCACTGCCCTTTCGCAATCACACGGATGCCTGGGTGCTGCGGGATCTGCCGGAGCGGAAACGGCTGCGGGACTGGTTTTCAAGGGTGGTGGAAAAAAAGTGAAAAACTTTGAGGGGTCAACGAGGCGGCGGGGTAGCACCCCATGAAGACGCACCAACCGGCGGCTTCAACCAACCAACCCAAACAAACTAAACCACCTAACTACAACCATGAAGAAACTGACCCTCTCCTTTGCCGCTGCCGCCCTGATGATGACCGGCGTGAGCTGCTCCACCCCGAACACGGATTCTGGCGGCCGCCGCTATCACACCTCTCCCATCCCGATCAAAAACCGCACAGGCATCAGCTGGACGGACACGCGCACCCAGACACCGGCTTACCAAAACAGCCAGGTGCGCTATCACCACTCCTCTGCGCCGATCGCCAGCAAAACTGGGCTCCAGATCGCCCGCCGCTAAGTGCTTGCGCCCTGAGCCTAGCCGACTTGTGTGATGCTTATCCCCTTTCACCTGCCATGAACACACCCGACGATCCCCTCGACGAGCTGCTGTCGCAATGGCAGGTGCATGGGGAGGCCCAGCCTTCTTTTCAAAGGAAGGTATGGGCGCGCATCGCCGCCGGGGAGGCGGATCCGGGCCTGTGGGACAGGCTGGCCGCATTTCTCATCCAGCCGCGCGGCTGGATGGTGGCGGCAGCAGCCTCAGTGCTCATCGGAGCCAGCGTAGCCTGGATGGAGACAAGGCCAAGCGGGCTGAACCCTCATGAGGCATATGTGCGGTCCATCAGCCCCTTTGCCTCCCAGCATCTGGCATCGCACTGAGGCATGGCATGAAAGTACGCGAAAAACTGTTCTTCATGGCCCTGGCCGTCATTATCCTGGCCTATGGGACGCATGAACTGGTGATCTACCTGAGGCCCGCACCCCCCTCCCCGCGCCAGATCGGCCTGGAGTGGCTGCGGCAGGAGTACAAGATCCCAGATGAGGCGTATGAAAAAATCGCCGCTTTGCACCAGGAGTATTTCGTCCGCTGTGACGAGATGTGCGCAACCATGGAACGCGCCCACCGCCCGCTGCTCCAGCGCAGCCGCAAACCCGTCTCCCAGGAGATGCAGGCCGCCGCGATAAAGCGCGAAAAAGCCGTGTGCGAAAACTGCCTGGAGAACATGGTTCTCCATCTAAACACGGTGGCCGCGCTCATGCCCCCTGCCGAGGGCGAGCGCTTTCTCAAAGACATCCTGCCTGAAGTCATCAACCCTCCCGAGCTGCAAAAACTGCGCTCCCAGGTGAACCCCCTTCAATGACTGCACCCGAGGACGACGAGGACATCCATCTCATGATCGCCCTGGCGGGAGGCAATGACCCTGCTCTGAACGTCCTGATGCGCCGCTGGCACGTGCGCCTCACCGGCTACCTGGACCGCCTCTGCGGCAGCCATGCCACGGCCTGCGACCTGGCACAGGAAACTTTCGTCCGGGTGTACAAACACAGGCACCGCTTCCGCCCCGCGCAGAAGTTTTCCACCTGGCTCTTCGCCATCGCCACAAACCTAGCACGCAACCATGCACGGTGGCAAAAACGCCATCCCGTAACGCTTATGGAGCCGGAGCAGGTCTCTGGCCTGCCGCTAGAATGCGAACTCCCCTGCCCCAGCGGCAGCCTGGAACAGCAGGAGCGCGCCGCCGCCGTGCGGGATGCGATTCTTAAACTGCCCCCGGAACAAAAGGAAACGCTCATCCTCTCCACCTATGAAGGCATGAGCCATGCGGAAATCGCCGAAATCATGGACACCACTGAAAAAGTGGTGGAAATGCGGCTGTACCGGGCAAGGAAGCACCTGAAGGAGCTGTTGCAGCCCTTTTTGAAAAGCGCCTGAAAATGGCTGACGTTTCCGTCACAAACCCAAGCCGCCCATTGACAGAGGGGGCCAGTCCCCGGTAACTCAAGGGAGTCTCCCGCCCATCATGAACCTGCCCAATAAGCTCACCCTCGCACGCCTTGTGCTGACGGGGTTTTTTGTGGCCTGTTTCTATCTGCCATGGGCGAATTCGTATTCGATTGCGGTCATCATTTTTGGCATTGCTAGCTACACGGATTATCTGGATGGCAAAATCGCCAGGGACAGAAATCTGGTGACCAATTTTGGCAAACTCTTTGATCCCCTGGCGGACAAGATCCTCATCGCGGCGGCTTTTATTTTGCTGTCCGTGGACAAGACCATTCCCTCATGGATAACCATTGCCATCCTCTCGCGGGAGTTCTTCGTCACCGGCATCCGCCAGATCGCCGCCGGCCAGGGGGCTGTGCTGGCAGCGGAAAAACTGGGCAAGCACAAGATGGTCTGGCAGATCATCACCGTCCTCTTCTTTATGCTCACCGCCGCCTCCAACGAGCCCCTGTTTGGCTTTCTGAAACCCGTCCTGGCCCCTTCCGCCGTGCATGACTGGGTCGGCGGCTTCATCATTTATTTCACTACGGCGCTGACGCTGGTTTCCGGGTTCAGCTACTTTTGGAAAAACCGGCACTTGTTTAACGATGCGTGACACACAGGTAGAAATATGCTAGGTATTCAGTAATGGTTGTGGAATCCATTCCAGCATTGTCACAACTGACATCTGACGAGCGCCTCATCCTCGCGGCGGAGCTTTGGCGGGAAAATGCCGTCACCACGGATGACGAAGCCGATCCGAAAATCGTCAACATGCTTCGCGAGCGGCTCGAACGTTATCAGACGCGTCCTGAGGCCGTTTCCACGTGGGCTGAGGTCAAAGCCAGACTTGCGGCTCAATGACACGACCTGAGCTGATCTGGACAGCGGATGGAGAGGCCGATCTTCAAAAGCTTTAGGAATGGATGGAAGACCACTCCGATGGAGCGGGAGACCATTTCATTGTCGTGGTGGACAGCGCCCTTGAACTGCTACGCTCTTTTCCCGAAATGGCACCCATGTATGCTCACCCCTTCCGGAGGCTGCTCATCGGCAAGCGTGGGATAGGCCTCTTTTATGCCATCGAAGGACGGCGAATCGTTGTCCACGCGATCACCTTCCTAAGTGGCGACAGTTCACAGATTCAGCGGCGGCTTGGATTGTGGTCTTGAGATTATTGACGGACTTCGTTATTTTCAGGAAATGTCCGCCGAAGCCCAACTCACTGCCCTGGAAATCACGCTGCCTCCTGCTCCGCCGAAGGGGGGGATTTATAAGCCGGTCGTCGTGGTCGGAAACATTGCCTACCTTTCGGGCCATGGACCTTATCTGGCGGATGGCGGGATGATCCGCGGGCGCGTGGGCGAGGACCTTGACCTGGCCGAGGCGAATGCAGCGGCACGTCAAACAGGACTCGCCATGCTGGCCACGCTGCAAAAGGAACTGGGCAGCCTGGACCGCATCAAGCGGGTGGTGAAACTGCTGGGCATGGTCAATTCCACCCCGGAATTCTCCGACCATCCCAAGGTCATCAACGGCTGCAGCGAACTCTTTGCCCAGGTTTGGGGCGATGAAAACGGCATCGGTGCCCGCAGTGCCGTGGGCATGGGCTCGTTGCCCGGACAGATCGCCGTGGAGATCGAAGGCATCTTTGAGTTGCATCCGTGAGCGCTGATAAAAATCGGCGGATCCTGCGGCATCTTCTGTGTCTGACCAGCCTGGCGCTGTTTTCCTTGGTTCTTCAGGCTGCGGCTCTCACTCCGGCGGAGACTTCTTTGAAAAAGCTTCTCGGCGAGGACACTCCCGATCCCATCCCTCTCTGGCCGGAAAAACCACCGCGTTTCACTGAAAAGGCGCCGCCGGAAAAGGTGAATAAAAACGCGCAGATTACGATGATCTCCGTGCCCACGATCACGCCCTATCTGGCACCCAAAGAATCGCGCACCGGCATGGCCATCATCATCTGTCCGGGCGGCGGATATGGTGCCATGGACTGGCGCACGCATGTGGTGTATGCGGCGCAGGTATTCAATCCCATGGGTGTGTCCGTCATCGGACTCAAGTATCGCACACGTCCGCCGAACATGGGCAAAAACGAGGACATTCAGGCCATCGCTCTCCTGGATGCAAAACGCGCCATCCGCACCGTACGGCACCACGCGAAGGACTGGGGCATTGATCCGCAAAAGGTCGGCATCGCCGGCTACTCCGCAGGAGGGAATATCAGCATGAACCTCGCCGCTAATTTTGACATTGGCGACCCGGCAGCGGCGGACCGCATCGAACGCCAGAGCAGCCGTCCTGATTTTGCCGTGGGCCTGGCCATCTGGCACTGGCGGCAAAAGACCTCCCCATTCGTCTTCCGCAAAGATGGCCCCCCTGTGTTTCTCGTTCACGCCACCAATGACGGGATCACCGGCGGCGCTCCGATTGAGCTGCCGCGACAGATCAAAGCGGACCTGGAAAAGTTGGGTGTGCCAGTGCATATGGCGGTCTTTGATGAAGGCGCGCACGGCGTGGGCAACCTGATCCCGCAACGTGTGAAAAACGGCTTCCCTCCGGCGAAGTGGCCGGAGCTGCTGGCAGAGTGGCTCAAAACCCTTCGTTAGGCCAACCTGGCCTCATGACGTGGCTCAGTCATTCAGACCATAGGCCAGGCCCACGACCTCGCCATCCTCTTCATCAAAGGAGATGCGCATGGGGCGGCAGCAGACTTCGCAGTCATAATCCACATCGCAGGGCGTTTCGGTGACGAAAGGCGCAGGGACCTCGAACTCCTCAAAGCATGAGGGGCAGGTGACAGGAACAGTATTCATAGCTCAGTTACCGAAACGTTTTAACAGTTCCTGCTGGCGGTAGCGAAACACTTTTTCGTGCATCGGCTGCACATACATCGCATGGGCGATCTCACTAAATGGCCAAAAGGGCAGTGCATACACCACATGATCGGAGACCTCCGTGTGGGTCTCTGAGACAGCCCGGAAGCTGTGCCGGTGATGCCACAGTTTATAAGGGCCGAAGCGCTGCTCATCCAGAAAGTACTCGCGAGGCACAACCTGCTTGATTTCCGTCACCCAGGTCCGGTAAATGAAGGGTGCGAGCTGTAAACGATACCAGATAAGCTGGCCCGGATGCACGGGCCCCAAATCTCCGCCCAGAGTCTGGAACCGCATGTCCGGCGGGGTGATCTCGTTGAGATTCGCCGGATTGGAAAAGAAGGCCCAGGCCTGCTCCAGCGGGATGGGAAGGACCTGGGACTGGCGGAATTCGCGGAGATGCATGTCACCTTTACGTGGCTGGAGAGGCGACGGGCGGAAATGGTTTATTGAGGAGGCTGCAGGCGGTCCGGGACATTGTCATCCTCCTGGTCAAAGGGCAGCATATCTTCAGAATCGGCAGCGGGGCTGGCGTTTGGTATCCATTCTTCGCTGAGACAAAGAGCACGCCAGAGGTGCTGGGCGCATTCCGCCCGCGTTAGCGGATGGTCGCGTCGGTCTTTGTCCAGCAGTCCTGGCGATGCAGGCAGCCCCAGCGCCGTGAGCCAGCCATGCAGCGTGCTCCAGGTGACTTCTGCGTCAGGATCAAAGGAAGACTTTTGAGGGCCAAAGTCACCCCAGGAAATGAGGGCTTCAATGAACACGCGATCTGGTTTATTGACAGGCACATCGCTAAACTTAGCGTCAGCTAATTCTGGCCAGTCTTTCGCCTGGCGGGTGGCCCGGTGCAGCCTGGTCAGGGTGCAGGCCAGTTCACGGCGGGTCACGGTTTTGGCAGGCTTGAAAAATACGCTGTCCACCTCCGGCACCCAGACGCGCCGCACGGCGAGCAGGTTGGCTGCTTCAAAATGCGCATCATCCGGCAGCACATCCTGCCAGGGGAAAATGAGCACACCCGGACCGCCGTGGCCGCACACGAGTTTATGCTGAAGTTCACGCACCTGCGCCATGGAGGCCGCCACCTCACGCGGCTGACGTTCCTCCCGCAGGGACATCCAGGCCAGAGTGGCACTGGCCTGCCCGATGAGCATCATCTGGTTATGCAGCCGCAGGGCCGACTGCACCACGCTGCTGACGCCGATGTTTTTCCCTGCGCCTAACAAGCCGTTCATCTCCACCGGCACCAGGCCGCGCAGCGGAAACACGGCGCGGTCCGTATCCGTATGCCAGCCACGGGATTCCGTATGCACATACTGCCAGGCCCCGCTGCGGTCATCGGAAAGGAATTTCCGGCGGGTGGGGTGGAAATCAATATTGAACTGGAAACCCAGGATGGCATCCACCGGCAGCACCTTGGCCCATTTCGGCTCTTTGGCATCGGCACGGATGTGAGTTTCACTGAGCATGGCCAGGGCTTCCAGCCGCAGTCCCTCGCGGATGTAGGGTTTCGGCGGCAGCCGGTCGGCGGTGCCAAATTCATCCGTCAGCTCCATGTAGCGGAAAGACTGGGAAAAGTCGCCCACACGCTCATGCACCTTCGTCTGCAGATGATGCAGAAAACTGAGCGAATGAGCTTTGGCATCGTCAAAAATGATCCTCCTCTGAGCGGGTGTGAGCTCAACGATGTTCTTTTTCGATGCTCCCTTTTCAGTCTTTTCCAGCGCATCCACCACCGGTTGCGGGAGCTGGCATAACGGATAGTCTTGTACCGGCCAGTTTAAAAAAGTGGCCTCCGTCCCCGGGGCGAACTCGTTGTGCCAGCGGTCCACCAACCGACGGTGAGTGTAAATGCTCCAGCCGCTTTTCGCATAGATGCCCGCGCTCATGTCGCTGTCCACCCACGGCGGTGTTCTGTCCACGGCGGCAAATGAACGCGGATCATAAGTGGCAGGTGCCGGTATGACACTGTCCTTTCCCGCCTCACGCAAAACCACGCACCAGGAAAGCGGGTTCATCTCCTGGCGGCCCGCTTCATCAAAGGCCTCCGGCGCACTCGGTTCATTGAAGCGTGAACGCAGATCCGGCCCGGCTCCATACCGAGCCCCGCTGAGGCGGATGACATCGCCCCAGTCTGACGCATCCATGGTTAGGCTCGCCTTCACGGTCAGTGGTGACCGCTTGCCATCTGTGTGCTGAAAATCCACCCCGGTCACCTTTACATCCGCGACATGGACTTTCACCGGCTCCCAGCCGCGCTCGATCCGCAATACCCCGCTCTCCACATACGGCTTTAGAAGATCCTCAAAAATAGCCGCCGCCGCCGCAGGCTCAATGGTATCGGTTCCGCAATAGGCATTGCCAGGGGTTGCCTTTCCATAGGTGGCGGAATTGTGCGCACGGATGCGCTGCACCACTTCAGCAAACAGGCCGCTGCGAGGAAAATTCACCCGCTTGCCTTCCACCGTGGTCCATTCATCCAGGCAGCCCACTCCCTCCGCGCTGAACTGCCCGCCTAACCACCGGATGTCATTCACCAGCACGATTTTCTTCACCCCCAACCGCGCCGCCTGCACCGCCGCCGCACAGGCTGATTCATTGCCCCCGACGATGAGCAGATCCGCCTGCACGATCTCTGTGCGAGCCACGGTGGTTAGCAGAAATAGAAAAAATAGAACGGGTTTCATAGCTGTGTCATGGGCTGCACCATGGGCCAGAGGGTGAGTTCTTCAGTCACCAGATGATCCGGTGCATCGGCCAGATCCACAATCACCCGCCCCAGGTCCGCCGGGGAGATGCAGCGCGCCAGAATGTCCGCGTCTCGCGGAGGCAGACCGGCGGCGTCCGTGAAGTCCGTCTGGCCCCAGGAGGGCAGAATGCTCGTCACCCTCACCCCATGCGGGCGCAACTCCGTGAGCAGGCATTTGCTAAACATGAGCAATCCAGCCTTGGCAGCCGAATACACGCTCCACCCCGGCCAGGCATGTTTGGAGCAGGCGCTGCCAATGTTAACAATCAATCCGCTCCCCTGCTTCTGCATGATGCCCGCCGCCCTTGCGCAGCCCAGCATGGCCCCGGTCAGATTGCTGGCGATGGACTGGACGATGTTCCCATCCTGGAGGCCGCTTACCGGGCCTATTTGCACCCCTTCCCCGGCGTTGTTCACCAGCACATCCAGCCGGCCCGTTTCAGTCATCACCGTTTCCATTAGCCGGTCCCAGGCTGCTCCATCTGCCACATCGGCGACAAAGGCTTGCGCACCGATGCGCCCGGCAGCCGCATTCAGCACCTGTTCATTGCGCCCGGTGATCCACACCCGCGCCCCCGCCTTAACAAAGGCTTCCGCAATGCCGGCTCCATAACCGCGTGAGCCACCCGTGACGATGACTGTTTTGTTGTTCATTGAGCTCATGGTTGAAAAGATATATCGCGACAAACCGATCTGTTTTCAGAAAAAAGGCTCATCCCGTGGCGGTGCCGTGGATTTCAGGACCGGTGGACCGCCAGCCGATTCGTTCGCTGGTCAAGTATGGCCGCATCGTGCAACGCCATGCCGGGACTCTGTCTCAAAAACTAGGCTGGTCCGGCTGATAAAGCGCACTGAATTTGCCGAATCACCAAACCAAGGTTGTCGCCGCGCTCGTAACGTGGCAGGATTCGCCCACCACCATGCCACTCGCTGTTTATCACATCCTCCACATCGTCGGTCTCATCCTCGTTTTCATCGGCTTCGGAGCGCTGCTTTCTTCTGAAGGAGCCAAGTCCTCCATGAAATGGCACGGCACCGGCCTGCTGCTCAGCTTGGTCTCCGGCTTCGGCATGCTCGCCAAGATGGGTATCATGGGTGCCATGCCCGTGTGGGTATACATCAAGCTGGGCCTGTGGCTCGTGCTGGGCGTCCTGCCGGTGTTGGCCAAGCGCCGAGTGGTGAAACCTGTGGTCGTGGTCTTCGTCGCCGCCATGATTGGTGCCTTCATGGGTTACCTGGGCTATTTGAAGCCCGTCTGGTAATCCCCTGTCCGCTTTCTATTTGGAAACGCACGAAGTGGACGCCGCTTCGTGCGTTTACCTTTTTATCCAGTGACCGTAGTTATGAAAACGCTCTTTTTCTGCCTGATGTCCGCCACCGCACTCGCCCAGCCTCTGACCTACCCTGAAACCCGCCAGGACAAGTCCGTGGTGGACACCTACCACGGCACCGAGGTGGCCGATCCCTTCCGCTGGCTGGAGGATGACAACAGCGAGGAAACCAAGGCCTGGGTGAAGGCACAAAACGAGGTCACTTTTGGTTACCTCAACAAGCTGCCCAAGCGCGACGAGCTGCGCGCCCGTCTGGAAAAGCTGTGGAACTACGAGCGTGTAGGAGCCCCCTTTGAAGAAGGCGGACGCTGGTTTTTCAACCGCAATTCCGGCCTGCAAAACCAGAGCGTCTTTTATGTGACGGAAAGCCTGGATGCCGAACCGCGCATTTTGTTAGACCCGAATACGCTTTCCAAAGACGGCACCACCTCCCTGACCGAGACCGCCCCCAGCCCGAATGGCAAACTGCTGGTCTATGGTCTGTCCAAAGCCGGCAGCGACTGGCAGGAGTTCCGCGTCAAGGACATTGATACTGGCAAGGACCGAGAGGACGTGCTGGAGTGGATCAAGTTCAGCGGAGCCTCCTGGGCCAAGGACAGCAGCGGTTTTTACTACAGCCGCTATCCGCAGCCTGCCGAAGGCGCCGCCCTGACCGAGGCCAACAAAAACCAGAAGGTCTATTTCCACAAGCTCGGCACACCGCAGAGCGAGGACCGCCTGGTGTATGAACGCCCGGACCAGCCCGACTGGGGCCTTCACGCTTACGTCACCGATGACGGCCATTACCTTACCTTCACCGTCACCGAAGGCACAGACCCGAAGAAGCGCATTTTCTACAAAGACCTCACCGAGGCCGATGGCAAGGTCATTGAGCTGCTGAATGACTTCGATGCCTCTTATGGCTTCATTGACAACGTCGGCACGGTCTTCTATTTCCGCACAGACCTTGACGCGCCCCGCTACCGCGTCATCGCCATTGACGTGACCCAACCCGCCCGTGAAAACTGGCGCGAGATCCTCCCTCAGACGGCAGACAAACTCGACGGAGTCTCCATCGTCGGCGACCAGATCCTCTGCGAATACCTGAAGGATGCCCGCTCACACATGCGCGCCTTTGATCTGGAAGGCAAACTCATCCGCGACATCGAGCTGCCCGGCATCGGCACCGTCGGCGGTTTTGGTGGCCGCCGCCGCGACAAAACCACCTTCTACGCATTCACCAGCTTCACCACGCCAGGTGCCATTTACCGCTACGACATCGACAGCGGCAAGAGCACCCTTTATCGCGAGCCCAAGGTGGACTTCGACGGCAGTCTGTACGAGACCAAACAAGTCTTCGCCACCAGCAAAGACGGCACCCGCGTGCCCATGTTCATCGTCCATAAAAAAGGCCTCAAGCTGGACGGCAACAACGCCACCCTGCTTTACGGTTACGGAGGTTTCAACATCAGCCTCACGCCCAGCTTTTCCATCGGCCGCAGCGTGTGGCTGGAAATGGGTGGAGTCTATGCCATGGCCAACCTGCGCGGCGGCGGCGAATACGGCGCCGACTGGCACCAGGCTGGCACCAAACTGACCAAACAGAACGTCTTCGATGACTTCATCGCCTGTGCGGAGCATCTCCAAAAAGAAGGTTATACCTCCCCGAAAAAACTGGCCATCATGGGGGGCAGCAACGGCGGCCTGCTCGTCGGTGCCTGCATGACACAGCGTCCGGAACTCTTCGGCGCGGCCCTGCCTGCCGTCGGCGTCATGGACATGCTGCGCTTCCATAACTTCACCATCGGCTGGGCCTGGAAGAGCGACTACGGCAGCAGCGAAAACGCCGACCAGTTCAAAGCCCTCTACGCCTACTCCCCGCTGCACAATTTAAAACCCGGCACCCGTTACCCCGCCACGATGGTCACCACCGCCGACCATGACGACCGCGTCGTCCCCGCCCACAGTTTTAAATTCGCCGCCCGCCTCCAGGAATGCCAGGCCAATGACGGCCCGCCCGTGCTCATCCGCATCGAGACCAGCGCCGGCCACGGTGCCGGAACCGCCCTCACCAAGGTCATCGAAGAAACCGCCGATGAATGGGCGTTTTTGCATGAGGTGCTGGGGATGGAGTGAGTGAGCATCCAGCCCAAGCACCGTCCTGGTGACCTGTTCCTAGAACGCAAAACAATCGCAGCCTGATCCCCACAGCTGTCCCATCGGCTTGGGTTCGGTCGCAGCGCCGCTTCTCCGCATCACCCTCGGGGTGGCCCAGGGTGCAAACGAGATCGCCCGTTCATTGCGGATAAAACCCGGTGCTCCATACCCGCCAAACTTCGCCACAGGTGACCAGTCTGGGGTCACCGGCAGCTCTGGCGGGGCAAGGTCTTTAAACTCCCCTTCCCCCCAAACCGGCTGACCACCCAGCAAAGTAAGCACGCTGTGCAGTCCTTTGATCTCCTCGTCAGGCACGCTGAAAAAATCGCCACTGAGCACAATCAGATCCGCCAGTTGCCCAGGCTTCAGAGTGCCCTTCTTCTCCTCATCCCGGCTGAACCAGGCACTGCCCTGGGTATAAAGGCGCAGCGCCTCTTCACGGCTCAGGCAGTTCTTTTCAGGATACAGACCCAGCCCTCCCACCGTCCTGCCCGTGACCAGCCAGTATAGCGAATTCCAGGGATTGTAGTTGGCCACGCGGGTGGCATCCGTCCCCGCTCCCACCGGCACGCCCATCTCCAGCATGCGCCGCACCGGCGGTGTCCGCTCCGCCGCAGCCGCCCCGTAACGGTCCACATAATATTCCCCCTGAAACGCCATGCGGTGCTGGATGGCAATACCTCCACCCAATGCCTTTACCCGCTCGATATTCTTGTCGCTGATCGTCTCGCAATGATCAAAGAACCAGTGCAACCCCTCGAGTGGTGCCTCCTGGTTCACCTCCTCAAAAACATTCAGAAACCGCGTGATGCTCTCGTCATACGTGGCATGCAGACGAAATGGCCAGCGGTTCCTGGCCAGCAGCGCCACCACGTCCTTCAATTCAGTCTCCAGCGTCGGCGGCAGGTCCGGGCGTGGCTCCAAAAAGTCCTCAAAATCCGCCGCGCTAAACACCAGCATCTCACCGGCACCGTTCACCCGGTAATAATCATCTCCCGCATCCGGCTTGGTCATCCCAATCCAGCGGGCAAAGTCATCCTTCTCCTGCCCCTTGTTTTGCGTGAACAGATTGTAAGCGATGCGCAGCGTCAGCTCACCTCTCTTGTGCAGTTCCGTCACCACTTCGTAGTCATCGGGATAGTTCTGAAACCCGCCGCCTGCATCACAAACACTGGTTAGGCCCAGCCGGTTCAGTTCCCGCATGAAATGACGCGTGGAATTGTACTGATACTCGATCGGCAGCTTTGGCCCCTTCGCCAGCGTGGCATACAGGATCATCGCATTCGGCCGCGCGATCAGTAGCCCGGTCGGGTCGCCATTTTTGTCCCGCTGGATTTCACCGCCGGGCGGATTTGGCGAGTTCCGGTCATACCCCACCGCCTTTAGTGCTGCACGGTTCAGCATCGCGTGGCAGTACAGATGCAGAATGAAAACCGGCGTGTCCGGCGCCGCCTTGTTGATCTCCTCCAGCGTCGGCATCCGCCTTTCCGCAAACTGGAACTCGCTCCACCCGCCCACCACCCGCACCCACTGGGGCGCAGGCGTGCGCTCTGCCTGGATCTTCAGCAAGGCCAGCGCATCAGACAGAGAGGTCACCCCATCCCAACGCAGCTCCAGGTTGTAGTTCAGCCCTCCCCGGATCACGTGCAGATGGCTGTCGTATAACCCAGGCACCACACGGCGTCCTTTCAGGTCTATACGCCTTGTTTGCGGTGTTGAAATGTCAGCGTACTCTTCCCCTTCATCCAGCCCCAAAATACGCCCTCCACCAATCGCCAGATTGCTTGCCTCCGGATAATCTGGATCCAGCGTGGTGATGCGTCCATTGTATAAAATGAGGTCAGCTTGGGTTGTGGTATCGAGGGACATAATGTGTGGAGGTTGTATGGTTAAAAGACTTTCAAAATTCCAGCCGTGCCGCGATCTGCAGATAGTCCACGCTCTTACCGCCCACCGCCGTGAGCGAGAGCCCGGCCTCATGATGAGTGTACCCTATCGCCACATTAAAAGCCGGGTGTGGATCCCAGCTCAGGGCCAGATTGTAGGCAGTGCCCAGATACCTTTCCCCCTGGGGAGCCGCACCCGCCAGAGCGTTTAGCGGCGGTCCATAAACCGCATCATCGGAATCATACCGCCAAAGAAAGTTCACCCCCACGGTCAGGGCCAGCGTGTGATGAATCTCCAGAATGAGATAAGGGTTCAGGTTCCAAAGATTGGAAGGCGAGACAAATCCCCCTTCGTTGAAATAGTTGTTCGCCTGAAAAAGCGGATTGAAGGTGTGGCTGTGACCGCCGCCCTGGCCACCCGTTATCAGGTCTCCCTTAAAGCCCAGCAACGGCCTCAACATTGCCTCCTTGAAAATCCTCCCCACGCCCAGGCTGGCCGCACCGGCCAGGATTTCCTTTTCTCCGCTTCTTCCCGCCTGAAAAATGAACTCGTTGTTATACCGCCACCGCTCCGTACTGCCAGCCCAGCGCATGCCAAACGTATGCCGGATCTCCGCCATGCCCGGACTCAGCGGGGCATCGTCCTGTCTCAGTCCTAGATAGTACAAATCCACCTCGTGACCTTGACCAAACGGAGACGGCCCCGTCGCATACAGCCCCCAGAGCCGGGTCTGGTGAAAATAGGAGCTGTTGTCAAACGCTCCTGGGGAGATCTTCACTGGCGAGGCCAGCAAAGCATCCACCCGCCAGCCCTCTGACCGCCAGGATAGCCTCAATGCATCATGACTTAGCCTTTGATTGGCACCCTCCCGGTGTGCCAGAAGCCGGCCTGATCCATAATAAAGCACCTGTCTTCCCGCCCGCATCACCAGCTCACCTTCTCCCAGTTCCCACCTTGTCTGTACATACATTTGCAGCAGATCCAGCCCGTCCTCATCCACCGGGGCCAGTGCTGCCCGTTTCCCCTGCATCTCCCCCCACGTTAGCTCAGCCGCCAGCGTAAACTCCCGCTCATAGGCCAACGACATGAACGCCTGAATCCGATGATGCACCCAGGCATCCTTGCTCAATCCAACAAACCCAAAGTCTGGATTCCGATAGGCCTCGGCCATTGTCCTCGCATGCCCGGCCAGGTGTGCCTGCCAGCTTTTGCTTTCCAGTGGGCTCCATTCCTGCACAAATAAAGATTCAGCCGGTGGGGGCACCTTGTCCCAGGGCTCCAGCATAACCGTTTGCCCTTGTGTCCCTACGGTAACCGCAGCACCCAGCAGTGCCCAAAGAGGCCTGCAGATTCGTGCGGGTATGCGCAGTTTCATGGTAACGGGTCATCATCATTCATTCACTCGGATGCAGCCAGGAGTGCATCAGCTTCGTCACTGCCGGCATCACCAGCCAAGTCAGACACACCACCATGCATCCGGAGATGATCAGTGCGGCCAGCGGCTTCGGCAGACTGTGCAGTTGCGGGGCCAGGACCATGCCCAGC
The DNA here is from genome assembly GCF_039655865.1 of Prosthecobacter sp. SYSU 5D2. NCBI lineage: Bacteria > Pseudomonadati > Verrucomicrobiota > Verrucomicrobiia > Verrucomicrobiales > Verrucomicrobiaceae > Prosthecobacter > Prosthecobacter sp. SYSU 5D2. The sequence goes on from NZ_JBBYXL010000001.1 coordinate 366,887, forward strand.
AGCAGGCTCGTCGGATAAACCCCAGCCCAGGTCGCCAGGGCCATCTTCCACCGTGGCGGTCGCGGCGCATCCGGTTGGCGGAACCACGCCTCCAGCCCATGCAGATCCCGGAAATCCGGGGCCCCGTCCGTCAGATGGGCGATCTCCTTTTCCCATTCCAAATAAAGTGCCGAGGCATAAAACGCATCCCGGTCCTGCGCCGTGGCAAACGTGCGCAGGATTCCATACTCAGGATGCTTCGCCCCCGGTGCCGGATGCAGCATCTGCACACCTTGGGTCCCCTTCACATCCAGAGACCGCCGGGCAAAATGACTCAGCCTTTCTTCAAACTCCGCCTCACTTCCTGGGCGGACGCGGCGGGTGATGGCGACATGGATGCTCATATATAATTAGAGTTATGGAAAAACGGCAGGCGCGCAGAATCCGGCAGCAGTCAAGACAGCCCCGCATTCCGCGCGCCCTCGAAACGTGATCAATGCTTCAAACCGCCCGTCACCACCTGCGGCACCTGGGCAGACTGCGCCGCTTTGTGTACCATCGTGTAGGCATACTCCACGCCCACGCCATAAGCCCCGCCCTGCTCTTTCAGGATGCTCATCAGGCTGTTGTAATGCTCACGGTTCTTCCAGTCCCGCTGCCATTCCAGCAGCGCCGGGATGCTCGTCACCCGTGTGGCTCCCGCCTGCACCATCCGGCTCATCGCCGCCTCATGCGCCGCTGGCGATGTCGCCCCGCAGCAGTCCTCCACCACATAAATGTTATACCCTGCACCGATCATCTCAATTGTTGGCCAGGTCACGCACACCTCCGTCCACAGCCCGGTCATCAGGATGTTCTTCTTGCCCGTAGCCTCAATCGCCGCACGGAATCCCGCATCATCCCAGGAGTTCATGGATGTGCGCTCCACAATCGGCTGTCCTGGAAACACATCCAGCAGTTGCGGCCAGATGTAGCCGCTGAAGGATTCCGTCTCCACCGCTGTCAGCACTGCCGGCACATTAAATTCTTTGGCCACCCGGGCCAGCAAAGTCACATTGTTGATGAGTGTCGCCCGGTCAATGTTGGCGACCCCGAAAGTCATCTGCGGCTGGTGGTCAATGAAAACCACGGCGGTATCTTCAGCAGTATAGAGTTGGTGATAATGGCTCATAGGACGGTGAATCGAATTGTTTTGATTTGACTGACTGCACTTCCATAATGACGCAGAACAAGATCCGCACAATTAGGCACAAAAAAGTGCCTGCTTGCTGGCACCCTTAGCTCTGTGCTCATACACCCTTATGAAGGAAACCAGAATTCAGTGTGACGTAGAGGAACTGCTGCGCCTCATCGGCGGCAGGTGGAAGGTGGTACTCATCCGTGAGCTGGAAAACGGCCCCCGCCGCCACGGCCAGCTCCTCCGCAGTCTCACCGGCATCACGCAGAAGATGCTCACCCAGCGCCTCCGTGAACTGGAAACCGACGGCCTCATTCAGCGCCGGGATTTTCTCGAAGGGCGTGTGAAACTGGTCGAGTATTCCCTCACGGAGTGGGGGTGCAATGTCATGGAAATCATCATGCACATCCACCATTGGGCCGCAGCCAACCATGACAGCCTCAGTGGCAAACAGGCAGCCGTGACACTCCATTCGTGATCACCCCACAAAACCCGAATCCTTTTTTGACAAAAGGCCTGCCGCACCATCGTTACCCACCGCCATGCTACGCTCCTTCTTTTGCTTCCTCCTCCTGGCCGCCGCCTGCCACGCCGCAGACCGGCCTAACGTCCTGTTCGTTCTCTGCGATGACCTCCGTCAGGACGCCCTCGGCTGCTACGGGTCCAAGCATGTCAAGACTCCCCACATTGACCGTCTGGCCAATGAGGGCGTCCTTTTCCAGAACGCTTTCTGCACCACCTCCCTCTGTTCTCCCAGCCGCGCCTCCATCCTCAGCGGACTTTATGCCCACACGCATGGCGTGACCAATAACTTCACTGAGTATCCCGCCGCCATGGACAGCTTCCCCCAGGTGCTGCAAAAGGCCGGCTATGCCACCGCCTACATCGGCAAATATCACATGGGCGAGGAAAACGATGAACCCCGCCCCGGCTATGATTATTTCGTCACCCACAAAGGCCAGGGCAAATACTTCGATACCGAGTTCAACTTCCACGGCAAGAAGCGCGAGGTCGTCAAAGGCTACTACACCACCGTCGTCACCGACATGACGCTGGACTGGCTGAAGCAACAGAAGGCCTCCAAGCCCTGGTGCATGTTCCTCGGCCACAAGGCCCCCCACAGCTTCTACACCCCGGAGCCGAAATACGAGCACACCTTTGACGACGTCCGCGTCCCCTACCCTGCCACCGCCTTCCAGCTGGATGACAAGCCCAAGTGGATCAAAGAGCGCCTCTACACCTGGCACGGCATTTACGGCCCCCTCTTCGACTGGCGCAAAAAATTCCCCGATGACCGTCCCGAAGCTGTGAAGGACTTCGAAAACATGGTCCACGGCTACTGGGGCACCGTCCTCAGCGTGGATGACAGTATGGGCCGCCTGCGCGCCTATTTAGAAGAAACCGGCCAGCTCGATAACACCCTCATCGTCTTCATGGGCGACAACGGCCTGCTCGAAGGCGAGCACGGCATGGTGGACAAGCGCACCGCCCACGAGGCCAGCCTCAGCATTCCCATCGTAGCCCGCTATCCTGCCCTCACCAAAGCGGCCAAAAAGATCCCCCAGCAGGTCCTCACCGTGGATATGGCCCCCAGTGTTCTGGAGCTTTGCGGCGCTCCCGCCCTCCCCAAAATCCATGGCAAATCCTGGGCCAAACTTGTCAAAGAAGGCGACCCCGACTGGCGCAAAAGCTGGTTCTACCACTACAACTACGAGAAACAGTTCCCCTACACCCCCAACGTCCGTGCCATCCGCACCGACGAGTGGAAATACATCCATTACCCCCATGGCAACGGCAGCCCCGACCGCCACCTCGCCGAGCTTTACAATCTGAAGGACGATCCCGGCGAAACCAAAAATCTCATCGGCAAGCCCGAACTCGCCAGCAAAGTCGCCAAGCTCCAGGCAGAGCTCGCCAAGCTCATGGCCGCCACCGGCCTCACCCCCGCCACCGACAAGATGCCCCTGGACGAAGGAATCAAAACCGCCCTCCCCGACGCCAAAATCCGCTGATCCAGCAAGGAGATGCCTTGCCAAGCGCCCTCTTACCCTGCCGCCAGGTGACCCCGCCCGCCAATCCTTGCACTCGCAGTTGCGAAGCATCCCTGAGTGCGGGGGAAGAGAAGCCCGGAGCCATCGGGCTTCGGCGACACCGCTTTCACCGGAGCGGATAATGTCCCTCCTCCCCCCCATCCGCCTGAAAGGCCCTGGCCAAACGACCTCCCTTGGTCACACCACCCGTTAGGCCATCAACTGCCTCCAAAGAAAAGCGGTGTGGCGCTCAATCGCTTCTCCGTCCTCCGTCATTCGTCATTCGTCATTCGTCATTCTGCCCCCCTTCTCTCTCACCGCCTCCGCCAGCAGCTCCCTCAGCGTCTCCTTGGAAAACGGCTTCAAAAGATGATGCCTGAACCCAGCCTCCCGGCTCTTGGCCCGGTCGCTTGCCATCCCATAGCCGCTCATGGCGATGGCATACACAGTCTGCTTCAGCCTGACTTCCTTCAGTAACTGCCAGCCGTCCCCGTCTGGCAGCCCGATGTCAGAGATCAGCACATCGCAGCCGGCAGCGGGCAGGTCCTCCAGCGCCTGCCTCATGCTCGTCGCACAGAGCACCTGATGGCCTTGCTTCACCAATTGCCGGGTCAGATACTTCAGGGTGTCCGCATTGTCCTCAACCACAAAAATGCAGAGGGTATTGTCGGAAGAACTGTTCAAAGCGTCACTCACACCTGCAAATCGTATCTGCGCCGGCTCATGAGTGCAGAAAACTCAATCTCCCTCCCACCGGATTTCCGCTTCACGGAATCATTCTGCATTCGTCATTTTCCCTCCATCATCAATGGCAGTGTGACCACAAAACAGCTCCCTTTGCCCCGGCCTTCGCTGGCCGCATGGATCGTCCCCTCATGCGCCAGCACCGTCGCCTGGGAGATCGCCAGGCCCAGGCCCAGGCCGCCAAATTTCTTTTTAATGGTGGCATCCGCCTGGGTAAAAGGGCTGAACACATGCGCCAGCGCCTCAGCGCTGATGCCGATGCCAGTGTCCTCCACCTCCACCACGATCCGGCCACCCTCATTGTAAGAGCGTACCCGGATGGAACCCTTCTTCGGCGTGAATTTACAGGCGTTTTTCACCAGGTTCCAGAACACCTGCTGAAGCCGCACAGAATCGCCCTCCACCTCATGCTCAGCGGCCTCCAGGGCCACCTCCACCCGGTGTTCCTTGCAGGCCAGCTCGCTCTGGCAGATGTTTACCGCCTCCTTCACTGCCGCATGCAGGTCCATGCGTTTCGGGGTGATCTCCATCTTTCCCCGGGTGATGCGTGTGATGTCCAGCAAGTCATCAATCAGATAGGTTTCCATCAGGATGTTCCGCTCGATCATCTGAAAAAGCTCCTTTAGCTCCTCGTTCAGATCCGGCTCCTCATTCGCCGCCTGTACCGCCATCAGCACCGGGGTTAAAGGTGTCCGCAGTTCGTGGGACAGCACCGCCAGGAAGTTGTTCTTCACCTGGTCCGCCTGTTCTGCCGCCTCCCGCGCCTGCCGGGTCTCATGCAGTGCGTTCAGTATCTCCCGGCGGGAGATTTCCAGCGCCTTCGCAGCTTCCACCCTCTGCGTCAGGTCCACTGTCACCGCCAGCACGGAGGAGGGTTGGTTACCGCTGTCTCCTAGCCGGCTCAGGCTGCTGCTCGCCGGCACCACGCTTCCGTCCGGCCTCACATATCGTTTGTCGATGGAAAGGGAATTCCCGCCTTCCAGCAGCTCTGTCCAGGCCTGCATGCAGGCTTCAATGTCATCAGGGTGCGTCACATCACTCACCGTCAGACTCAGCAGCTCTGCCCGCGTCCGGCCCAGGATGCGGCACAGTTCATCATTCACCCGCAAGAACCTTCCCTCCGGGTCAATCTCAGACTGACCCACCGCCGCCTGCTCAAAGATCGCCACCAGCCGCTCCTCACTCCTGCGCAGCGCCTCCTGCGCCTGCTTGGTCTCCGTGATGTCCACAAACGTCAGCACCACCCCGGCGATCTGGTCCTCTGTTGTCCGGTACGGCTGCATCTGGGTTAAAAACCACCGCCCATCGCGGTCACACACTTCCTGGCTCACGGGCAGCAGCCTGTCCAGCACCGCCTCCGCATCCCGCGTCAGCCCCTCATAGTCCAGCCGGTGACGAAGGTCCGCCAGCGGCCGTCCCACATCCGTGGAGATCAGGTTAAACAGCTTCACCGCCGAAGGCGTGTATCTTTTGATGCAGAGCTGCCTGTCCAGAAAGATCGTCGCTATGTGCGTGGAGGCCATCAGGTTTTGAAGGTCGCTGTTCGTATAGCTCAGCTCATGCACCTTGCTTTTCAGCTCCATGTTTACCGTCGTGATCTCCTCATTGATGGATTGCAGCTCCTCACGGCTGGTCTCCAGCTCCTCCGTCGCGGACCTCAGCTCCTCGTTCATCGCCTGCAGTTCTTCATTGGAGGCCTTCAGTTCTTCACTGGAGGCCTCATACTGCTCCACTGTTTGCCGAAGTTGCAGCTTCAAATGCTCGATCTCCTGCTCCAGATGATGCGTCACCCCCTGGACGGCCACAGGCGCCTCCTCCTCTCCGCTGGCAGCCGCCCTTTCCTCAAACACCACCAGGAAAAAATCCACCGCCCGGTCCTTCGCCGGCCGCACGCTGATGTCCACCAGCAGTCGCTGCCCGTTCACCTCCATGCGGACATCCCGCATTTGCACCGTTTCCTGCCCCTGGCTTGCTCTGAACAATGCCGCCCTAAGCTCGATCCTCAACGCCGGGTGCACCAGATGCAGCAGGTTCACCGTTGTCTTCCCGCCGGAAAATTGCAAAAACCGCCCGCACCCTTCTGACAGGTGAATGATGTCATAGGCCGAATTCACAATCACCGATGGCGGTACAAAACCCTCCAGCAGCTTGAAGTGCAGCCCTTCCCAGGAAAACTGCCCCCCCTCTTCCGTTTCGCCACGAGCCGGACTTCTCAGCGGAATCAGGGTCGCCGCCTGCGGAATCACCGGGCCTTCCCCCATTCGCGCGTGCATGGATTGGAAGCTCGCATGCGGACTCATAAAAATCGGCAGCGCCAGCCGGCCCGTCGCTTTTTTTTCGAAGATCCGGTGTTCCTTGTTCACCGGCCCGAAAAGCAGCCTCGCCTCTTCGGCCGATTCCGATGAGCCCAGGAACAGCTTGCCCTGCTGCCCCAGCGCAAAGTGGAAGATATCAAACACCCGGCTCTGCGCTTCCCTCGTCAAATAGATCAGCAAATTCCGGCAGGTAATCAGGTCCAACCGTGAAAAAGGCGAATCCTTTAGCACATTGTGAGAGGCAAACAGCACCATCTCACGGATTTCACGCCGGATCCGGTACGCTCCTTGCTCATGGGTAAAAAACCGCCTCAGCCGTTCTTCGGATACATCCGCCAGGATCGTTTCCGGGTAACGTCCATCCCGCGCCACACTGATCGCCTCCTCATCAATGTCCGTCGCGAAGATCTGGATCGTCGGTTTGGATTCCAGCCGGTCCGCATACTCGGACATCAGCATCGCCACGGAATACGCTTCTTCCCCAGTCGCGCAGGCCACCACCCACACCCGTACCAAGTCCCCTGACCGCTTACCTTCAAACAGGTCCGGCAAAGAGCTGTTCAGCCTCTCAAAGGACTCCTTGTCGCGGAAAAAATTCGTCACGCTGATCAGCAGATCCTGCAGCAGAGCCCCAGTCTCCCCTGGATGGGTGCGCAAAAAAGCCAGGTACTCAGTCAGGCTCGTCACACTGTTCACCTGCATCCGCCGCGCCACCCTTCGCAACATCGTTGCCCGCTTGTAAGCGCTGAAGTCATGGCCCGTCCGCATGCACAGGAAGGCCAGCACCTCCCGCAGCTTCGCATCTCCCTGCGGTGCCTGCGCTTTAGCCTCTTCCTCCTCCTGCTCCAGTTCAGGCTCCAACGGCAGCCGCACCCGCCGCTCACTTTCCAGATATTCCATCAGCCTTTGTGGCATCTCCCGCACCGGCAGCACCCAGTCCACCATTCCGGTGGCGATGGAGCATCGCGGCATCTGCGGGATTTCTGCCTCATTGGGATCCTGCGCAATGGTCAGCCCGCCCCGCTCCTTGATCCTTTTGATGCCGATGCACCCGTCCCCATCCCCCCCGGAAAGCACCACCGCCATCGCCTGTGGCCCATGGGTATCCGCCAGCGAGCGAAAAAACAGGTCCACTGGCATCCGGCGCCCGCGCGGCTGGTCAATGGTCTTGAGGTCAATGTGCCCGTCCCGAACCACCAGGTGATGTCCGGGCGGGATCACATACACGCTGTTGGCCTCGATCTCCGTCAGCCCTACCACCTTAATTACCTTCATCGCCGTGGACCGCTGCAAAATGTCTGCCAGCACACTGTCATGATCTGCGGAAAGATGAACCACCACCACAAACGCCATCCCGCAGTTCTCCGGCATCAGCGAAAAAACGTCTGCATCGGCTTCAAGCTGCCCGCCGATCCGCCCAGCCCCACAATCGGCAGGGTACTGTTCGATGCCCCTTGGATCATCCCCTCCTTCTTCGCTCCGCTCTCCGGGATCATCTCCGTTTGTGAACTCTCGGAATCCTGCACAGCCGAGGCTGCATCATCCTCACTCTTGCTGTTTTCCAAATGATCCATGTTATCCTCTAACAAACACGTAAAGCACCTTCTTCCAATCTTTAAAACCTCCCAGCCCGTCTTAAACCATCACGCAAACCGGCCTAAAAGCAAAATGCACGATTTAGCCCGATATCGCAGTGTGGAAACTATGGATAGGAAGCTCCGCTAGAGACGGCTCTCCACCTTTTTTCCATCCCCTAATTCTTCCACCTCATGCACCTGAACGGATGATCATCAATCAGGTTTCCCTGCACCCCCTCCAGCCGGTCAGCATGGTAAAACTGCACCCCCACATAATAGTAAACCGGGATGATCGCTGACTCCTCGCGAATCAGCGTCTGCTCTGCCTGCTGGAAGATGGCGTTGCGTTTCAGGATGTCCGCCTCCCCCGCCGCCTCCGTCACCAGACGGTCATACTTCTCGTTAGACCAGCCTGTGCGGTTGTTGCCGCTGCCCGTGATGAACATGTCCAGAAACGTGCTCGGATCGTTGTAGTCCCCCACCCAGCTCGACCGGCACAGGTGGTAGTCCAGTTCACGCATGGATTTCAGCCACACTTTTTGCTCCTGCTTCGTCAGGTTCACCGTCACCCCCAGGGCCTCCTGCCACATCGCCTGCAGCTCAATAGCGATGTTCCTTTCCACCCCCAGCGGAATGTAAAGATACTCCACACGCGGAAAACCCTTGCCCCCCGGATATCCCGCTTCCGCCATCAGCCGCCGCGCCTCCTCCACATTCAGGTCCAGCCCCGGCGGAGCCTGATAGTCCTGCCCAGTTCCAGGCGGAGTCAGGCCCCAGGCCGTCAATTCACCAAGCTGCGTGATCTTTTCCACGATCCGAGCCTTGTCCACCGCCAGCGCAAAGGCCTGCCGCACCCGTGCATCATCAAAGGGCGGTTTCGTCACATTGATGCGGATGAACCACGTCCCCAGAAAGGGTCCCGTGTGAAACCACGGCTGCTGTTTCAGCTTCTGCGTCAGCGTCGGCGGGATCATGCCCTTGTCCATGATCAGGTCGCACTGGCCGGTATGGAAGTAGCTCAACGCCGTATTCGCATCCTGCACCGGCTTGATCTCGATGGTCTCCATCCCCACGTTTGCCGCATCCCAGTAATGCGGATTTTTGCGCAGGCGGATGCGGTCATCCAGCAGCCACTCTTCCAGGAAGTAGGCCCCGTTGGTGACGATGTTCGCCGGTTTGATCCAGGCCGTCCCGTGTTTTTCAATCGTCCCCAGCGGCACCGGAGCCAGGGTGACAAAGGCCGTCAAGTCCACAAAATACGGCGTCGGGTTTTCCAGTTCCACCCGCAGTGTCTTCTCATCCACAGCCTTCACACCCACTTTGGAAAAATCCGGGTCCTGACCTTCGCTGAACGCCTTGGCCCCCCGGATCACATGCATCAGCGAAGCGTAGTCCCCCCCTGTCGCCGGATCCAGCGCCCGCTTCCACGACCCGACAAAATCCTCCGCCACCACCGCACGCCCATCCGTCCAGGCCGTGCCCGCCCGCAGATGAAAGGTATAAGTTTTCCGGTCCGGTGAGATCTCCCACCGCTCCGCCATCCCCGGCTCTGGCCTGCCAGCCTGGTTCACCCGGCACAGCCCCTCGAAAAGTGCGGTGGAAAGCCGCATGGAAACCTGGTCCGAGGTCAGCGCCGGATCCAGCGTCTCCGGCTCCGCGCTCTGGATGAAGACTAGGTCCGCACGCTCCCGCTCCGGGGCACACGCACCCAGGCAGACCGCACAGGCCGCCACTGGCAGCATTCGGGACAAAATTCGCATCCCGGCCAGACTGCATGCGACTCCCGCACCGCGCAAGAAATCCAAATCGCCGCAATATGGAATCCGCTGCCACGTTTTCAGCGGCCCATGAAAATCCCGTCCCTTCTTTTCCTCGCCCTCGCCTCCCTGGTCAGCGCTGCCGAAAAACCCATGCTCGCCATCCCAGGAGAGGTCATCTATGAATCCAAACTCGATTCCGCCCCCGCCTCCCCCTGGAAGATCGCCAAAGGCCAGTGGGAACTCAAGGACGGCGTTGTCCGCGGTGCCGAACTGGAGGCCGACAAGCACGGTGCCGTCGCCCGCCTGCCTAACAAACTGAATGACTTCATCATCGAATATGAATTCAAGTTTGAAGGCGCCCGCACCACCAGCCTGTCCATCAATGCCGTCAAGGACCACATGGCCCGCATCAACATCACGCCCACAAGTGTGACCGTCCAGAAGGACGACAACGACCATGAAGGTCCGGACAAGGCGGTCGTCTTCGCCCGTTTCCCTGCTGAGCTCAAGCCAGGCACCTGGAACAAAGTGCGCTTGGAAATGGTCGGCGACCTGATGCTCGGCCAGGTCAACGGCCTCACCGCCTGGGGCAGCGACGACCTCTTCAAGACTGACAAAATGAACCCCGGTTTCACCGTCGGCGGCCAGTCTGTGGACTTCCGCAACCTTACCATCCGCAACGCCACCCTCAATCCAGAGTGGGAAACCGCCAAAGCCACCCTGCCCAAGCCCGGCGAAAAAGTCGCCCCCGGCGCTCCAAAAGGCAAAGGAAAGGGCAAGGCCAAAAACAAGGGCGCCGCCGCAAAGAAGAAACGCGAATAGCCTTTTTCGGCTCTTTTTTTCGCCCATGCCAGAAAGACCTTCCGGCATGGGTTTTTTGTTGCTTAATTTTGGGACCTTTGTCCGCTTGCATGGTCTAAACCCTTCAATCCTTATGAAAAACCTCCTCATCCTGCCCCTCCTACTGTTGATCGCAGGCTGCAAACCCGCCTCTGAATCCACCCCCGCAGCCGCTCCACAGCCAGGCGCACCGGCGGCTGCCGTACCCCAGGGTGGAAAACCCCAGGTTTATGCTGCCAATTATCCGCTCAAATATTTTGCCGAACGCCTCGGTGGCGCTGCCGTGGACGTCCACTTCCCTGCCCCGGCGGATGAAGATCCGGCCTTCTGGAATCCGGATGATGAAACCATCGCCAAATACCAGGCAGCCAGTCTCATCCTGATGAACGGCGCCAGCTATTCCAAGTGGGTGGACAACACCACCCTGCCTGATGACAAGGTCATCAATACCTCCAGCGCCTTTTCCAAAGACTTTATCGAGGTCAAAGAAGCCACCACCCACAGCCACGGCCCTGAGGGCGAGCACAGCCACAGCGGCACCGCCTTTACCACCTGGATGGACCTCCAGCAGGCCATCCTCCAGGCCCAGGAAGTCTCCACCGCCCTCCAGGCCGTGGTGCCTGCGGAAGCCAAGACCATCCAGCAGCGTTTTGAAGAACTTAAAAAAGAGCTGGAATCTTTAGATAATCGTTTGTTAGGCGTCAGCAAGCGCATCGGTAACACACCTCTCGTCGCCTCTCATCCAGTCTATCAATACTTCGCCCGCCGTTACAACCTGAACCTGCAGTCCATGCATTGGGAACCCGAAACCGTGCCTAACAACAAGGATATGGAAAACTTCGTGCGTCTGCTTTCCGGTCACCGTGCCAAATGGATGCTTTGGGAAGGCACCCCAGCAGCCCGCAGCGTCGACCGCCTCGCCAATCTCGGCATCCAGAGCCTGGTCATTGACCCCTGTGGCAACACCCCCGAAAACGGTGATTTCATGACCGTCATGACTGCCAATGTCGAAGCTCTCGAAAAGGCCTTTCCGTGAGGATTAGGCAACCTAAGAACCCAAGTTGCATTTCAGCAGCCATCGGCTAAAAATAGTTATTATTTATATTTGACGCCTCACAAGAGGTGTGTCAAATTCTACGCACACTTAACACGACCTTCCATGAACCGGACCTTCACAACCTCCTCAATACTCGGGACCCTCGCAGGGTTCCAGTTGAGAAGTTATTGTGCACGACCCGGCACCGACTTTACGGCCCTTCGCCATGAAGAGATGGAACTGAACATTCCAGCCAAGGAGGTCAACGAGCAGCGCGGCTAGCCCGCAGGTTTTACCAAGAACCCGGCATTTCCAAGCCCTGCTCGCCCTCAAAAGGCAGCAGGGCTTTTTGTTTTCCAAAGCAGTTCAGTTGGGCACCAACTGATTCATCGCAAAGCAGCTTTGCTGGTTTCAACCAAGTACACAAGCACCTTCTAGACCCTCTCACCGGGCCACCTCTCAAGCCATCCATCAACCTCTGCCGCAGGAATTTCCTGCCTCCCATTAATAGCCTATTTGGGCAACCTTTAACCGCGTAAGTATTCCTAAGCTCATAAGCCGGAATACAGGGACAACCGCGCCCCATTTGACATCACGAAGAGGCTTCCCGGAAGGTGTGCCATAAACACCTGAACATCCGCCGTGTAAACCCTGCGGGTGCGACGCCAGCGATGTGCTTAATACCCCCATCCCAGTGCGTGGCAGCGGTGTTCGTTCTATTCATGCGTGACGCATCAGCCGTTCTGTAGTCCCGGCTTCAGCCGGTCAGACCTAACTAGCTATATGCGTCACGCCTTGAATGGCCGCACAAGCCAATCATCATGGAGCGTGAGGACCCGCAGCAAAGGACCGCCCGCCACCTTCCGGGGGACACAGGATCGCCACCAGGAGGTTAGGTCACGGGCAGGCTGTCCGTCCCCACGCTCCATGCCCATCGGGCTTGTAGTGTAGAAGTTTGCACGGCTGGCTCGCATCCAGCAAGTGACGGAGCGTTACCGTCCTTGTCCACCCTTTCATCATCCTATAAACGCAGGGCGAGCCAGTGCTCTGCCAGGTCTCATAAGCCTGGCTTGGCCGGTGCAACTCCGGTCCCTGCATCCAATCAAACAACGAATGACGAAACCCGAATGACGAATGTTGGGAGCCGCTATCTGCCAGTCTTAGATTCGTCATTCGTCATTCGTCATTCGTCATTTCTCTTTCCATCCCCTTCGGTAGCTCAACAGCAGAGCACCCGGTTGATAACCGGAAGACCGTGGAGCGTCACCACGCCGAGGGACCAACTCTTATTATAAACGCTGGATGGCTCAGACAGATGAGCGGCGGACTGAAGCTCCGCCCAGGCTGGTGCGATACCAGCTCCAGCGGCCATCCATTTCGCGGCCTTGATGTAACAGCCAGCATGTCTGTCTTCCAAACAGAGCGCGCCGGGGCAGCACCGGCAGGCCGCACTCTTTCCAATCATTCCCTTCATGGTGTAACAGCAGCATTCCCCCCTGTGACGGAGACGGTGCCGGGGCAGATCCGGCTGAGGGAACCAGCTATTCATTTTATATCACGCGTGCAAGACCAAGAGACGAGTCAGCGGTCTGCAAAGCCGCCTTACCCGGTGCGAGTCCGGGGCACGCGTCCACTTTATACGGATACGAGAGAGCCAGCGTACTCGCTTGTTTTGGGAACAAGAAAGGCCCGGGGCAGCACCGGGGTATCCGACCATTCACTGGTCTGTAGCTTAACAGAAGAGCGTCGGGCTCATAACCCGGAAGATGCTGGTGCAAATCCAGCCGGACCGACTTTATCAACCATTCAGGAGTGACGGCAGGCCGTCATTGACGAGGCCAGGATGGCCTCACTCCTTGTTTTGCCGCACTAGCCCAACTGGCAGAGGCGCTGAGCTCAGACCTCAGAGGATCTTGGTTCGAATCCAAGGTGTGGCACCCATTTATGTCCCCGTAGCTCAGCAGACAGAGCATCGGTTTACGAAGCCGAGGGCCGCAGGTGCGAATCCTGCCGGGGACACTTTTTTCGCCTAACTCAGTATGGAACATGAACCGGACAAGAGCCCGGGACTCACTGCTAAGGAGATCGTGCTGCTGTGGCTGCATGGGGAGCATGCCCTCCGCGTTACTCCAATTTTCCATTCAGACCCTGTCGTCTAACGGCTCAGGACATCCGGCTTTCTACCGGGCAATACGGGTTCGAATCCCGTCAGGGTCGCCAATTTATATACGGTCCAAAGCTTAGACAGCGAAGCAGCCGGCTTTTAACCGGCATAGCGGGGTGCATGTCCCCGTGGACCGACTTTTAGCGCACGGTATAAAGATCCAAGATATAAAGGCATACGCCCAGCACGAGAATGAAGCCGGGTATAAAGAAGCTGCGCGGCAGATGAAATAGTTCGGGGAGAGTGACCTTGCCTTTATCTCCCCATTTTTCGACGGTGGCTTGAAGCCGGGTGGAGAGTTCCGCGTAGATCCATGAGCCGATCACAAGACCGGCCATGCCGAAGAGTACGTCCCAGCTTCCCTGACCGAGAGCGGCAGCACCTGTCCCTGGGCAATAGGCCAGCAGGGCGAAACCGGCCCCAAACAGCAGGCCTCCAATGAGGTTGGCCCCGATCCGCAACGGCTGGATATGAAGATTGACCTTGGCAAAGTGGTGCAGGGTCAGAACTCCTGCCATGCCGACGACGACGGCGGTCATCATGACCTTAACGACGGTGAAGTCCTGCAAGAGGAGCTGGCCGACCAGCACGTTGTATTTGGCGACGCCGCCCTTCTGCAAAAGAAAGCCGAAACACAGTCCAAAGGCAACAGCGCCAAGCAAACGGCCAAGGCCAGCAGGACCTTTTTTGGGTGTGCTGGAAGCTTTGACAACTGAACCCGGATCTTTCATAACCAAAGGTATAACAACATGGCGGTGGCAATGCCGCCGATGAACATGGCAATGACCGTGAGCCAGGAGCCCGCGCTGAGCTGCAAGGTGCCGCTGATGCCATGACCGCTGGTGCAGCCGCCTGCCAGGCGGGCTCCAAAGGCCATGAGCAGGCCGCCGGCCATACCGATGGCAGCGCGGAGAAGGAGGCTGTCGCCAAAGCGGTCGGTCCACATGGGGTGCAGCCATTCATCTTTGATTTCGCCCCCTGACCAGGCGGCAAGGAACCCGCCCAGAACAGTGGCGATGACAAAAGCAAAACCCCAGTCCAGACGAGGCGGATTATCCTGATAGTATTTTAGCGACCGGGTGTGACCGGGAGCCACGACCATGCCAATAAATCCGGCCACCGTGGCATAGAAAGACGAGGCTCCGATGGCTTTTCCAGCCAATGCGAAAGTCAGCCAGGAAAGGATGCCGATGCCTGCTCCCACCACAAAGGGCGACCAGGCCCCGCCTCCATAATCCAGAGCATTGGCCCCCAGATCTGCAGCCTGTGAGAGGCTGGGAAGTGTGATCAGGCTGATGGTGAAGATTGCTTTCATTCGCTGCCATTCCCTCCTGCGACCGGATAACCGGCGCTTTTCCAGGCCTGCCAGCTACCTGGGATGTTATAAACCAGATGGAAACCCTCTTGCTTCAGAATGCTGGTGCCGATGCTGGCTCGGTAGCCGCTGTCACAATAGACGGCTGCTGGAGCGTCGCGGTCGAGTTCCCCGCAGCGCTTGCGCAGGTCAGGAAGGAAAAAGTGTGACGCTCCTGGGATGTGGCCCTGGCCCCATTCATCCGGGGTTCGCACGTCCACGATCTGCAAGGACGAGGGGGAGACGGCATCCTTCACCTGATGAACGCTCCATTGGCCCACATGATCAAGCGGCAGGCCGGCGTTGTTCCACGCTTTCATGCCGCCAGCAAGATAACCCGCAATCCGGGTATATCCTGTGCGAAGGAAGAGTTTCAAAACTTTGTCCAGGCTGGCATCATCATCCAGGACCAGGAGAAGAGGCTCTTCAGGCTTGAGCAGCCAGCCAGCCCAGATGGACAGCATGGGAGAAGCGGCAATGTTCAGTGCTCCTGGCACATGGCCGCCGCCAAAAGCCAGCATCATCCGGGTATCCACCAGAATGCCTTTCCCTTCTTGTACCGCCTGATGAAAAACCGGAGCCGGCAGTCCAGGTGCCTGAGGCAGACCGCCAAGGATTTCCGGGCCTCTGGCATTGATCTTCTTCATCCGGGGATAGTATTCAGGCACCGGTGGGGCATTGCCCAGAGCATGCTCTTTGAAGGCCTCAAACTCCGGCAGTTGCAGCCAGGCATTGTGTTTTCTCTCGTAACCAATGGTGCTGTCCAGGCGGTCGCCAATGTCAGCGCCGCAGGGTGAACCGTGACCATGGGCAGGAAAGATGGCCGTGCCGTCCGGCAGGCTTAGATAATAATCCCGAAGCGTATGGAAGAGCTGGCGGGTAAGTTCCTCCGTCTGGCCGGACCCCAGCAGGTCAGGACGCCCGGCGGAACTGACAAAGAGGGAATCGCCCGTGAGGACACCCCAGGGTGTTTCCGGATGCTCTTCCGCCGTGAGTTCAAAACTGACATGCTCAGGCGTGTGGCCGGGCGTGTGCTTCACCGTCACAATCGTTTTCCCAAAGGTGAAGCGGTCTCCTTCAGCCAGATTTTCATGCTCAAAGCCGTAACACGCATCCCCTTCATGACTGAGGAACATTTTGGCCGAGCCGACTCTGGCACAAAGTTCCCGCGACCCGCTGACGAGATCCGCATGGATGTGGGTTTCAAAGATGTGGGTGATGGAAACCTGCTTTTCACGAGCCAGCTTCACGTATTTCTCCACATCCGGCGTGGGGTCGAATACGGCCGCCACGCCGACACTGTCGTCGCCCAGCAAATAGGAAAGCTCAGCGATGCCTTCCGTCTGGATGCGTTCAAAGATAAGAGCCATGTGCGTGATTGATGAAGCTTGACTAACAGGTGGTTAGGTTTTCGAGCACTTAAAAAAGCGTTCACCCATGTTTCGACCGCGTGGCCTTTTCCGGTCCTATTTACCTTGAAGCAGAGCCCTCCTTTTTTTAAGAAGCCACCCTGAGGGCAGCGCTAAGAGCCACTCTCCGCCTGATGCAGCCTAACTGATTTAACTTTCACCCTTCAGCATGAAACCCGACACCCGAAAAACCCACGACAAAAAGCTGCTCTCCCTCCATCGGGAGTGCAATAAACTCTGGCGAATGCGACTGGAAACAGCTCCGCTAGAACCACCCATCCGCCGAGGATGGAAACGACTCTATTTTCTAACCAAAGATGCCGAACAAAGGGAGGACGCAGACATCCTCAGGGCCATCCTTGAAGAGATCAATGTCATCCGATATCATTGGCGGCGGAACTTTAAGCCAACCAACAGCAAACGCCGTCAGCAGTTGCATATCACAGATCACCAGCTCGCGTGGCGATGGCCAACGGATTTCGGGCCTCGCAAGCGGCTGAAAGCCCAATGGATCTCCTATTTTAAGCCTGCACAGGCTCTGTGGGCAGGTTATCCGCAGCGGGTGATGGAATTTAATCAGCCGGAACTCTTTGAACTGCGAGTCGTCCCAAATCTGCAAACTGAGGCGAAGCTTCTTGAACCGGAAACTGAAAGCCGGCTTGCCTGGATCGAAGCGCATTTGGAAGGATCTGGCAGATACAGGCTGGACAAGCTGACCGATTGCAGCCGCTCCTACGGACAGAATCAGACGAGAAGTCGGCTGCGCGAAAAAATCGCCCGGAAACGTCTTCAAGCGGCCCTGACTGGGGACATCGAGGCGGAGGAGAGGAACCTGCTTTTCTGGCTTTTCCCCTCCGCCTCGAGGTTTCCCATCAGGGCCGCGTAACCAACCGCAATTTGAAGCCGTCGCCGGCTTCGCATCTAACTTTTCAAGATTTTACTCGCTCATTTCAACACACACTTATTTTATGAACTCCCCCTTACTTACTGGCCTCGGCATTCCCGATGGCCCGGCGCTTTGTTCCGGCATGGCGTTTATCAACCGCTATGTACAAGAGGGCGGCGATGCCTCCAGGCTGGAGGAGGAGGTCGGGGCGATTATCGCTGATCCGGCGGCGTATCTTGGAGATCCTTTGCGCGAAGCTTTGGCGCGGGATCTTTATGCGCCGGCTTATAAACAGCGTGACAGGCTGGCCCCGTGGCAGCAATGGGGCTCTGGGCTGGAGGCGGTGGCCGTGCAGCAGATGGCGAATGCCTGTGCGCTGCCGGTGGCAGTGGCGGGGGCGCTGATGCCGGATGCGCATCAAGGGTATGGCTTGCCTATTGGCGGGGTGCTGGCGACTGACAATTGTGTGATCCCGTATGCGGTGGGTGTGGACATTGCCTGCCGCATGAGGCTGAGCGTTTATGACCGCAAAGCCAGCGTGATCCCCGGACAGAAGGGCCGCTTGGCCAACATTCTGGAGCGCGAGACCAACTTCGGTATGGGCGGTGCGTTTAAAGACAAACGGAACCATGAGGTGATGGACGAGGACTGGAATGTCTCCCCCATTACGCGGCGGTTCAAAGACAAGGCGTGGGCTCAGCTTGGCACGAGCGGCTCGGGGAATCACTTTGTGGAATTTGGCGCCTTTGACGTGGATGCCGATCAGGCGGAAGCGCTGAAGGAATCGGGTTTTGACATTCCACCGGGGGAATACCTGGCGCTGCTGTCCCACAGCGGATCGCGTGGCACGGGGGCGCAGGTATGCCTGCACTACAGCCACATCGCCACGGAGCGGCGCTATGATCTGCCGAAGGAAATGAAGCATCTTTCCTGGCTGACCTTTGAGGAAGAAGCGGGCCAGGAATACTGGGCTGCGATGAATCTCATGGGCCGGTATGCGGCGGCTAACCATGCGTTGATTCACAAATACATCGCCAAGAAAGTGGGTGCGCATGTGATCCTGGACATCGAGAACCATCACAACTTTGCCTGGAAGGAAACGCATGTCATTGATGGCCAGGAGCGTGAGGTGGTGGTGCACCGCAAAGGCGCGACCCCGGCAGCGGCAGGAGAGATGGGGGTGATCCCTGGCTCCATGGCCACGCCGGGATTTGTGGTGCGCGGCAAGGGCCAGGCGGGGTCGCTGAACAGTGCCTCCCACGGGGCGGGGCGGCTGATGAGCCGGTCCGAGGCGAAACAAAGTTTCACCTGGGGCAGTGTGCGAAAGCAGCTGGCTGCGGCCGGGGTGGAACTGCTGAGCGCGGGCATTGACGAAGTGCCGGGTGTCTATAAAGACATCCACAGCGTGATGGCGGCCCAGCAGGATCTGGTGGAAGGGGTGGGTCGGTTTCAGCCGCGCATTGTCAAAATGTGCCCGGCCGGGGAGAAGGCGGAGGACTGATTTTAATCCTCCTTTTTGGCGAGAGCCTCCCTGGGGCAGTCTCCTATTTTGGAGGTGTTAAAACTAGGCTTCACCAGCAGGCACCTGGCAGGCGTAACCAGACGTCTGGCAAATTTGGCACTTGGCAAACGGCAATGTTGCGGCACGATTAGTGCCCAACATAAAGGAACGAACACCGCTTCCGTTCCTTCGTGCCGTCAATTCCCGTTTTTAAGGAGACAAAGCATGAATGATGTGTTGAACAAAACTACCGTCCTGGTTCTGAACAGAAACTGGCAGGCGATCGGCGTGAAATCGCCCGCCGATGCCTTTAGCATGATGGCTGCCGGGAATGCGACAGCGCTGAAAATCTCAGCGGATGATGACATGACGCCTGTGACCTGGGAGGACTGGATGAAGCTGCCGGTCAACCCTGGGGACAACTCCATCGGCACGGTGCACGGTCCTGTCCGCATTCCCACGGTGCTGGTACTGGCCCGGTTTGACCGGGTGCCGAAGCGCCGTCCGAAGTTCTGTGCGAAGGCCATCTGGGAGCGTGACGGCGGCGTGTGCCAGTACACCGGGCGCAAGCTGAAGCCTAACGAGGGGAACATTGACCACATTGTGCCCGTCTCCCGTGGTGGCAAAAGCACCTGGGACAACTGCGTGCTGGCGGACAAGAAGGTGAACAGCAAGAAGGGCAGCAAGCTGCCTGAAGAAGCCGGCCTGAAACTGCTGCGCCGCCCTGCTGCCCCGCGTGAAGTGCCGGTGACCCTGCTCATCCGTAATACTTACCAGGTGCGTGACTGGGAGATGTTCCTGGCCAATGCCGGGATCTTCCAGACGGACCGGGCGGTGTGCTGAGTACAGTAGCCATCACTCTCCGAGTGATGGGGTTTGGGAGGGGCGAGGGTCGCCCCTTCTGGAATATTGGAGGAAGTTTATTGGAGGGTAGAAAGAGGGTTTGCTCTGGATCGCATCACTCGGAGAGTGATGAGCACTGTACTATGCCAGACAAACCGACTTCTTTGCGCTCGACGGCCAGCCGATTGCTGGTGTTTGCGCGTGCGCACTGGCGGATGGCGGCGGTGCAACTGGTGCTGGCGGTGCTGGGGACGTCGCTGATCGTGGTCTTCCCAGGAGTGGTGCAGTGGTTTGTGGATGACATCATCCCGAAGAAGGACATTCCGGGCATCTGGAAGGCTGGGGGGCTGGCGATTGGGGCGTTCTTTCTGCGCGAGTTTCTCTTTTATATCCGCACGCGGCTGAACAGTGTGTTTGAACAAAGGATGATCTTTGACCTGCGGGGGCAGCTCCATCGCAAGATCGCGCGCCTGCCGCTGACGTGGTTCGACCGCCAGAGCACGGGGGACATCCTGACACGCATGGCGGATGACGTACCGGCGACGCAGCGGGTGATTTTGGAAGGCATCGAGCAGGGGGTGACGTCGGTGCTGCAAATCATCATCAGCGCGATGGTGATGTTTTACACGAACAGCACCTTTGCGCTGATTGTGATGCTGCCGACGCCGTTCATTGCGGCGGGGGGATGGCTGTTTGCGCGGTGGATCGCTCCGCGGGCGAAGGGGGCGCGGGAGGCGAGCAGCCACATGAACTCGCTGCTGCATGACACCATCACGGGCATCCGCCAGATCAAGAGCTACACGGCGGAGGACACCAAGCAGGAGGATTTTAACAAGGCCAGCGATCATCTGCGCCGCAGCCAGCAGCAGCTCATGACGGCCTGGGCGGTGTACAGTCCGCTGATGGGCTTCTTTGGCAGCTTTGGTTTGGTGCTTCTGCTGGGAGCAGGGGCCTATGGGACCATCCAGGGGGAAATCACGACGGGGGAGCTGTTTAAGTTTATCTTTTTGTTAGGCTTCTTTTTTGAACCCATCGCCCGGCTGCATGGGGTGAATCAGACGATGGTCACAGGGCTGGCCAGTGCGGAGCGGGTGTTTAAAATCCTGGACCAGGCCGGCGAGGAAAACCTGGAGGAAGGCCGCACACTGCAGGAGGTCAAAGGAGCCATCGAATTCAAGGAAGTGGATTTTGAATATCATGAGGGCAAACCGGTGCTGCAGGGGCTGAACCTGCGGGTGGAGCCCCGCCAGACGGTGGCTATCGTGGGCGCGACGGGATCCGGCAAGTCCACGCTGTTTCAACTGCTGACACGGTTTTATGATCCGACCTCCGGCAGCATCACGCTGGATGGCAGCCCCATCACGGAATACAACCGTGTGTCCCTGCGCGATGCGATTGCCTATGTGACGCAGGATGCCTTTCTCTTTGCCGGGACCATTCGGGACAATCTGCGCCTGGGCAAACACGATGCGACGGATGAGGAGATGTGGCGCGCGCTGGACCTGGCCTGTGCCGGAGAGTTTGTACGGCGCGGAGCGGATGGCCTGGATGCGGCGGTGGGTGAGCGCGGAGTGATGCTGAGCGGGGGCGAAAGGCAGCGCATCGCGATGGCGCGCGCCTTCCTGAAAGATGCACCCATCCTGTTATTGGACGAGGCGACAAGCGCCGTGGATACGAAGTCCGAGCAGCTCATCCAGCAGGCGCTGGAGACGCTGCGCCAGGACCGCACCTGTCTGGTCATCGCGCACCGGCTGAGCACGGTGGTGAGCGCGGATGTGATCTACGTAATGCGCCAGGGGGAGGTGCTGGCGCATGGCCGGCATGAGGAGCTGCTGGTGAGCTCGCCGTATTACCGGGAGCTGGCGAGTCTGGCGTTGCTGTGAAGCGGGAGAATGCTTATGAAAAAATGGCAAACCATCCTTTTGATATGCATCGTTGCGGTGATCATCATTGCAGGTGCCAAGCCTCTGCTTGTTTCCATCTTCGGAGAGTGGCCTGGCTTTCCTTCGAATTATCCGGCTGAGGACTATGACCCACGGCTCACCGTGCAGGCAAGCTCAGCGGTCCCGGTTATACAGGCAGCGGAACTGTACTACGCCAAGCATCATCAATATCCGATGGAGGGCAAAGATCTGCTGCCCTTCCTGACCAGCGACCTTCCAACTGAAGGCCAACTGTATGGATGGGCCTATGTGAATGAAACAGAAGGGTTCCAGCTCTACCAAAGTCTGGGCTGGGATCCGCGCCTCATCTACGTTCACACCACTTCATCTTCGCACTGGGTCTTTGATCCAGGCGATGGCAGCCCGGCAAAGAAGATTCAACTTAAACCCTGAAAGCCTAACAAAAACCATTTCATTGAATGAATGACTGCCCTTTCTGCCGGGTTCTGTTGCTGGAACTGGAGACCGCGAAGCTTGGTGAAAACGAGTTCGCGATGGCCTTTCTGGACCTGTGTCCGGTGAATCCTGGGCACACCCTGGTGGTGCCTCGGCGTCATGTCACTTCGTTCGTGGATTTGACAGAACGTGAGACGGCAGCGGTTTTTCAGCTCATTCGGCAGCTGGTACACGCGCTGAAATCTGCATCAGCATCGTACCAAGGAATCACTCTTTCCGCTGCCGATGGCGAGGCCGCAGACCAGGAGGTGCCTCACGCTCATTTTCATGTCATCCCCAGATGCACCGATGACGCGTTTGGATGGCGGCGCTATGGTGAACGGGCGGAACCAGAATTCTTAAAATCCATGGCTTCGGACCTTCGCCAGTTCATGCATGAAGAAGGATGACGGCGAGGATAAGATGCCTGCTGCTCTGAGGGTCAATTTGGCAGTCCAAGACCGTGTGCAAAAGGGTTAGATGTGAAGTCATAAATTAGCCTTTGGTCTAATGCATCGGACTAGCAACTTGGCGGGAGTTTGGCACCCCTTCTGCTTAGTGTAAGGTCCCCCTTTGATTGGCTGTATTTTAAGCAGTCTTGATCATCCCCCCCATGAAAAAAACTGCTGCTACTCTTGCCGTGGCGCTGCTGGCCTTTTGCCTGTCAGCACCGGCTCAAACCCTGCAATTTGATGGTGATACCACGACCGCTGGCATTCAGAATGGCGGCGGCACCTGGGACACAACCACCACCAACTGGTGGCTGAATGGCGATCCTTATGGGGCCTGGCAGAACAATGGTTCGGCCATCGCGGCTTTTGGTGTCATGCCATCCAACAACGCCGCCAGCACCATTAACGTCAGCGGCACGATCAATCTGGCCGGCCTGATCTTCAATCCCCTGTCCGTTGTTCCGAACAAAAGCCTGCACACCTTCAACGGCGGCAACCTGTCCTTTGCTGACAACGCTTTTATCGAATTTGGCGACAACTCCACGATCACCAACAACAGCATCATTTTCAACTCAACCGTCACGGCGAAGGATCTGACGCTGAGGCGCAACGCATCCGACGTATCCACCAGCCAGGCAGCGGTCAGCTTTGCTGCTGCAGGTGCGCATAATCTGACAGGCACGCTGACGGTGGCGGCCCTGGACTCCACTGTCGGGGTCTTCGCGCTTTTGTACGGCAGTACATCCGGCCTGGATCACGTCATCGTGGAGGATGGAAGTGTTTTCGGGGTCTATGGAGCCAATCTGGTTCACGAAATGGATCTCACCCTGAATGGGGTGGGTGGCGTCAATGGAGCCCTGCGCATCGCTGCGAACTCGACCTTCACGGGGGATATCACCCTGGGCACGGAGAACACAGCCATTGTTGTCCACAATGCGACCACCGGCATCGTTAACGGTGCCATTAAAGACGGAGGGTTGGCCCGCAATCTGGAGCTTTTTTCCACCAATGCGAACGGCGTGATGCGCCTGTCCGGTGCCAATACCTATGGTGGCGCGACCCTCCTGGGAGTGAAGGGAACCACCTCGATTGGGCTGGTTCTGGATTTTTCAGAAGCCGCCGCACCTGCATCCAACATTTTGTACAATCAGGGTACGCCGGGGGATCTGGAACTGTGGGGGCGGAATCAAGGCAAGACCACGTTGACACTGCTGGGGAAGAGCGGCAGCAGCAACAGCCAGCACTTTGATACCCTCTCCGTAAATACCTCCTATTCCCGCATCGTGCTGCAGCCTGGTGCGGACGGTGGGATGATGGAGCTGTCATTCACAGGCCTCACCCAGACGGGGAACCTGGGCGCGCTGCGCATCACCAACGCGCCGGGCGGCTCCATCACCACGACCATGGCCGATGGCCTGGTCGGTCCTTGGGCCACCTACACGGATGCTGGAAACCGCAGCGGCTGGGCAGCGGTCAAAGATGGCACTCTAACCCACTTTACAGGAGACTTGGAGGTGCCGGGCGGCTCCACCCTCGCAGCGACACCGGACCTCACCAGCGACAGTCATCTGGCCCTGGGGCTGGCCAACTTAGACACCACTCTCAGCCTGGGGGAGACTGTCACCATCGGCACGCTCACGCAGGGCAGCCCGGTGGACCGTGCGCTGGATTTGGGCGCCGGGAATTTTCTGAGCTTTGGCACGATGGGCGGCATTCAGCTCACAGCGGGGAGCGGAGATCTCCACGTCAGCGGAGGCACAATCACTGGCGATACGTCGGCCAGCCAGCTCTACCTAACCAACGTTTCAGAACTGGGGCAGTTACGAATCTCCTCCGTCATTGCCAATAACACCGGGACGTTGTCTGTCGGTGTGAACGGCACGGGCAACACGGTGCTCGATGGCCCCAATACCTTTAGCGGGCTGGTGCATGTGAACGGTGGAGCCACGCTGGAAGTCCGCCACAACAATGCGCTGGGCACCACGGGCAGCGGTACGCATGTGCATGACGGTAGTTCGATCCGCATCGGCGGCGGCATCACCCTGGCCGAGCCATTTTTCATCAATGGCACGGGCGCGAACAATGATGGTGCGATTCGCATATTGGACGGTGACAACATTCTCAATGCCTCCACGACGCTTTACAGTCCGGCCAGCGTCCTGGCGGATGCTGGCAGCAGCCTGACGATTGCCGGCGCAGCGACGACCAACCGCTTCACAGGCACCCAAAACCTGACGCTGGGCGGCCTGGGGGATATCACGGTCAATGGCCGCATCGCCACAAGCACGGGAACGGTGACGAAGACTGGCAATGGCCGGCTGACGCTCGCAGGGGATAACACTTACACCGGCTCCGCCACCGTCAGTGGCGGCATCCTGCGTGTGGCCCACAACAACGGGCTGGGCACCACAGCGGGAAGCACCACGGTGAATGCCAATTCCACCCTGGAACTGGGCTTTGCCAGTAGTGGAACGGTGGGGGAAAACATCATCTTCTCGGGCCACGGGTTTCCCATCGGGAGGGAGGGCAACCAGACCAGCGGGGCCATCCGTAACGTCCAGGGTAATAACACTCTCAGCGGGACCCTGAGCATCGCCACCACCCCGGGAACAGTCTATGCAGATGCAGGAACCTCCCTGACGATCGCCGGGACATTGCGCACAGGTGCCACCAGCGGGACCAGCGTCCGCGCGGCGATGGTCGGGGGTGCAGGAGACATCATCCTCACGGGCAGCATCATCAACGGTGCCACCAGCGCACGGACCACTCTCGTCAAGAAAGGGGCAGGAACGCTGCATATGCGCTCTGCGACCACCTACACAGGCTCGACAGTGCTCCAGGGTGGGAGGCTAAACCTGGACTTCGCCAATGCTACGCCCACCTCCTCGCTGATCGTTGGCAGCAACGCACTCTTTCTCTCCGACGGCATCCTTCAGGTCTCCGGCAAGGCGGGTGCAGCTAACCAACAAGGCTTCGCCACCACGCAGCTTGGCACCGCCATCGGTACGGGCTCCACCGGGGCAACGCTCACGACTTTTAACGTGGCTGACAACTCCGGTGGTTTTGGCGGCGGCATCACCACCCTTCAGGTCAATCCAGGAGCCGGAGGCACGGCGCGGCTGGATCTGGGTGTTCTGCTGCGCGCCCCGAAATCCGGCAGCGCGGTCAATCTGGTCACACCCGCTGCAGGGGCGATGGTCACCACCACCACGCTGGACATCAACGGCATCCTCAATGGCGGCATGACGGTGGACAAAACGACCTGGGCCACCTCCGCCGCCACGCAGACCACGGACGTCGCTTGGAGCAACACCGGAGATACGATCAACCTCAGCGGGTTCACCAATGGCACCCAGGTTTCCTTCACAGGAACCGCTCCTGCCGGGCTGGCTGTGGACACGGCTTACTACGTCGTTAATGCCACGGGCTCCAACTTCAAAGTCGCCACTACACCAGGAGGCTCCGCCATTAACCTAACCAATGATGGAACCACCGCCGCGATGAACCGGGGCGGGGCCATCACCGGCCTGGCGGCTGGCTCTTATGCCACCACCTTTGCGGAAAATGCCAATGTGGATGTGGCGGCGGCCAGCACCACAGTCCCGGCTGTGGCCGTCAATTCCCTGCGCTTTAATGACAACAGCGGCGCTGACACGGTGCTGAGCCTGAGCGGCACGCTGACCAACCTCAGCGGAGGCATCCTGATCACTGAAAACAACACTGGGAACATCACCTTCAAGAGCGATACCACGACTGCCCGCACGTTCGACCTCGGCACCTCAAATACCACCCTGAACATCCATCATCACGGCAGCGGGGTGCTCACTCTGGAAAGCACGATCTCTTTTGCCAACACCCAGGCCATCACCAAGACCGGCGTGGGTATGGTGGATTTTAGGGCCACCGCACTCACCCCCAATATGCACCTACGCGTTCTGGAGGGCACGTTTAATGTCCTGGGCAACTCGCGTTTTAGCAACTCCTCCACTTATACGGACCTGACCATCGGCACGGCCACGACATCCGCGACGGTCTCCTTTGGCAATGGTGGCTCGACCGGGTCACTCACCTTCAATGCGATCCGCGTCCCAGGCACCGGCAGTTCACTTGTGGGCAATGGCACGGCGGTTTATGAGATCAACTTCAACGGCGGCGGCATCCAGGATCTCACACGGCTGATGATCGGTGGCAGCGGCACGGGCCAGAACAATCTTTCCCTCGCCGCCACCTTGAACACCACGGTGCAGTTCGGCCCGGCCAACACTTATGCCGGGAAAACCAACATCGGCCGGGCCATCTTCGAGGCCAGCGTTTTGGCGGATGCCGGGCAGCCCAGTTCGTTCGGAACTGGCTCCCTGGTCCCCGCCATCGAAATCAACAACACCTCCTCCAGCGTGGCCAGCGAGTCCATCCTGCGGTACGTCGGCAACGCCGATTCCAGTACGAACCGCGCCCTCCGCCTCCTCACCAATGGTGATGCCATGACATCCATCCTGGCGGCGGTGGAAAATGTGGGAACGGGCATGGTCAAATTTACCAGCGCTTTCACCGTCGAAGGCAGCACCACCCGGACGCGCCAGTTTCGCCTGGGCGGCACGAACACCGGGCTCAACGAGATGGTCAGCATCACCGACGGCACCCAGGCAGCAAGCATTGTCTCGCTGAAGAAAGATGGCATCGGCACCTGGGCACTCACCGGTAACAGCACCTACACCGGCACGACCACCATTACCGAGGGCATCCTGCAACTGGGCACCGGCGGCACTTCCGGCACAGTAGGCTCCGGGATCATTGACATCGCTGCGGCAGGCAGCCTGGTCACGCATCGCAGCAACACCTTGACCCTGGCCAACGAGATCATGGGCGCGGGCAGGCTCATCGTCAACAATGCGCCCGCAGGCGTCACCGGCCTAACAGGAAGCAATACTTATTCCGGCGGCACATTCGTTAACTCCGGCACTCTACTGGCCTCCAATACCCTTCCCGGCTCGGCCACAGGCACGGGCAGCGTCTGGGTGGAAGACGGTGCGCGGCTGGGAGGCTCCGGCCAGGTGGGCCTCGCGGGCTCCAGTGTCACTCCCGTGAGCAACATCTCCATCACCATCGCCGGTGGTCATCTCAGAGTCGGCGACACACACGGAGAGGCCAGCGGCACAGCCTCGACTCTCACGCTGCAAACCGGCGGCAATGGCAGCACCAGCGGCACCCTCACGCTGCTAGGCACCGTCGAGTTTGACATCTTCAACCGCCCGCCCTCAGGCGAAAGCCTGGCAGTGGCCGCCGCTACGGCCAACAACGACCTCCTTATTCTCAGCAGCCGCAATCCTGTGATCCTCGGCGGCACGCTGCAAGTCGCCAACTCCACCGGCCTCTCCACCGATTCCTGGGAGGCGGGAGATTCCTGGCAGATCATTGACTGGTACGGCATCTTCACGGATGGCGGCAGCCCGCGATATGAAGGAACTTTCACAGACTACGAACTGCCCAGCCTGGCCAACGGCCTGCAGTGGGACATCAGCCAACTCTACACCACCGGCTTCATCACCATCGCCATTCCTGAGCCAGGCCGCATGAGCCTGCTGGGACTTGCCCTGGCCACACTGCTGCTTCGGCGGCGCAGGTCCAAAATGGAGTGAAGGGGCCCAAGAGGTCCTCTGTATCAACCATCAAGGTCAAACCGGTTTTCTCATCCAGTTACCGCTCGGTAAATTCTTTCACACTTACCTTGCCGTCACCGTCGTGGTCGAAGTTTTTGAAGCGGCCTGCGGCGTTGTCTTTTTTGGACAGGCCGTCAGTGTATTCGGCCAGAGTCAGGTTGCCGTCAGCATCTTTGTCCCAGCGTTTGAAAGCGACGTGCAGATCCTTGGGTGATGTCTTCCCTGCCTGGGGCGGTTTAGTGGTAGCTGGCGCGGCATTTCTTTTCGTGGGGACGTTTTCAGGCGGAGTGGGCACTGGCAGGGTCTTCTGCCAGGTGCGGATGGCACCCAGCATCCGGGCGGCGCGGTCAGGCTCCGTTTTGGCCAGGTTGGTCTTCTGGGCACGATCCTGGGCCAGGTCATAAAGCTCTACGCTGCTTTCATCGTAATTCATCACCAGCGTATGGTTGCCGTCGCGCATGGCCAGTTGCGGCCAGTCTGCCTCTTTGGAATTCGGCCCGCGCCATTCCCAGAAGAGCGGTGAGGGGCGCGTAAAGGTCTCTCCTTTCAGAGCGGCTGTGATGTCGGTGCCGTCCGGCTGCCAGCCAGCCGGTGGCTGGATTCCGGCTGCGGCCAATACAGTGGGCATGACGTCCACACCGGCGAGTACGCTCGTTTTATCTACCCGGTCCGCAGGCACCACGCCGGGCCAGCGGACGATGAAGGGCACATTCACGCCGCCCATGTACAGGCTGCGTTTCCGACCACGAAGACCGCCGGTCACGCCCTGGCTGTAGTAGAACTTTTGTCCTGGCTCCGCCATGGAGTTTTCGGGGCCGTTGTCGCTGGAGAAAAACACAATCGTGTTATCCGCGAGCCCCTTTTCATCCAGCAACGCCAGCACCCGGCCGAGCTGCTTGTCCGCCCGCGTGATGGCGGAGTAATAAGTGCGCTGCGGTTCCGCCGTATCCGGGTAGGCCTTCTTGTCCTCTTCCGTGGCAGAGACCAGATGGTGCGTTTCGTGGAGCCACAAGTTGATGAAAAACGGCTTCTCCCCTGCCTCGCGGATAAACCGCAGCGCATGTTCCGTAGCGGCAGTGGTCAGAAAAGAGGCCTTGTGCTTGTCGTGGGCCGCATTGCCGGCATCAGCCATGTCCGTTCCTTCGAAGACACTTTTCCCCGGACCCGTCCATACGGCAGCATCGTCATACCCATATTCCGCTGGCAGCGGCGGGGTCATTCCACGCCCGCCACCAGAGAGATGCCATTTGCCAAAATGAGCGGTTTTGTAACCCGCCTCCTTCATCAGCCGGGGCAGCAGGGTGGCCTTTGGATCCAGCCAGTCCGGCATGCCGCGTGCGACGTTTTCCTCATGGCCCGCAAAGTGTTGATGCACCCGATGCCGCGCCGGATACTGCCCGGTAACGATGGCCGTGCGGCTGGGCGAGCACACCGGATTGCACACCACAAACTGCTGAAAATCCGTCCCCTCCTTTGCCAACCGGTCCAGGTTCGGCGTCTTCAAATGCGGATGCCCATGACACGCCAGGTCTCCCCAACCCCAGTCA
This sequence comes from Prosthecobacter sp. SYSU 5D2, assembly GCF_039655865.1. NCBI lineage: Bacteria > Pseudomonadati > Verrucomicrobiota > Verrucomicrobiia > Verrucomicrobiales > Verrucomicrobiaceae > Prosthecobacter > Prosthecobacter sp. SYSU 5D2. Next base: position 396,536 of record NZ_JBBYXL010000001.1, read on the forward strand.
TCCGCGTAGATGAACACAATGTTAGGCCGCTCCGCATGCAGGGCGGCGGTCAGGAGAAGAAGGACAGGGAGAAATAGCAGACGTTTCATGAGGAAGCAGGCGGGCCGGTCAAGGTCCTGACGAAACGTGCAGGACCGTCCGGCCCTTAAACGTCGGGCGTCCGCAGTTCATTCAAGGCCGGTCTGAATGTTGGAACGGCCTGATTTCTCAAAAATGGCCCCGTAACGACCGATCGAGAACATAAACCTTCAGCCGCTGGGCTTTTTCAATCCCAGAACTGAGACGGCATGACAGGGTTTGAAGAAGTTCCAGCCCGCCCTTTGCCTCCCTCATCCAGCTCCGCGCCCACCTCTGCAAATGCCCCTGCCAGATCCCGCCAGTCAGTCTCCGAAGTGTCCCAGCCGCCGCTGACGCGGACCACGCGTTTTAGCTCCTCCCAGCTGGCGCCGAGGGCCTGAACGACGACGGAGGAGCCTTCTTTGCCGGAACTGCAGGCAGAGCCGGTGGAGATGGCGAAGCCACGGCGGGTCAGGCGGGTGAGCCACTTCAGGTTGTCGTGCCGGGGCATGACCATAAGGACGGTGTTCCACAGGCGGGGAGCGCCCGCTGAAATGATGCGCAGGCCGGGGAAGGTCTGCTTCATTTGGGCGGCGAAAGCATCCCGGTAGCGGCTTTGTTTCAGAGACGTTTCGCCCAGGTTTTGGTTCGCCGCTTTCAGAGCTGCCAGCATGGCCGCAATGCCAGGATAATTTTCCGTGCCCGCGCGATGCCCGTGCTCCTGAGGTCCGCCGAGAAGCAGAGGAAAGCTTTCGGCGGCATCAGCAAGAACCAAAAACCCGGTACCCTTGGGTCCGCCAAATTTGTGAGCACTGCCGGTGATGTAGTTGCAGGTGCCCAGCGCTTCGGCCGGCAGTTTGCCCATCCACTGCGCGGCATCGGTATGGAAATGTACACCATTTTCCCGGCAGAGTTCCCGCAGTTCCGGCCAGGGCTGGAGGACGCCGCTTTCATTGTTGGCCGCCATCACGGAGACCAGTGCAGGCCCGTGCTGGAGGATCAAGGCTTTCAAGATGGCGGGCTGCACGATGCCCTGAGGATCCACAGGGATTTCCAACACCCGGCCCCGCCCCAGCCAGGCGCGCGCGGCCTCCCGCACACTGGGGTGCTCAATGGCAGAAATGGCCACCACTGCATCCGGCGGCAGGCACTTGGACAGGCCTGCAAACAGAGCGTTGTTGGATTCCGTGGCTCCAGAGGTAAAGACCACACGCTCAGGCTCCACGCCCAGCAGGTCGCCCAGAGCCTCGCGGGCGGCCTCCAGCGCCTGGCTGGTCAGGCCGGCTTCGCGGTAAAGGCTGGAGGCATTGTGCCAATGCCGGTCACTGGCCTGCAGCCAGGCCTCGCGGGCGGCAGGATGGAGAGGGGTGGTGGCGTTGTGGTCAAAGTAGGCAGGCACAGTAAAAAACACAGAATACGCAGATGAGCGAGGGAGTTCCAATTTCGAAATGGCTTAAAGGCGCATTTGGATGGTGAAAAACGGCATGTGGCTGCGTTACCTTCTTTCTGTATTCCAGTCATGCCTGCTTCCCCCCAAGCCTCCATTGAATTGAAGCGCCGCGCTTTTTTGCGTGCGGCCTTTAGCGGAGCCGTCATCACACCGGGTGTGATGGGGGCGGAGCAGGTGGAAAAGGTGATCGCCGGACAGGAAGGATCTTTTCATGAGGCGGCGCGTGACATCCCCTATGTGCAGGATGCGGACGTGATCGTCTGCGGTGCCGGACCGGCGGGGGTGAGCGCGGCCATCATGGCGGCACGGGCCGGGGCACAGGTGCGCTTGTTTGAATGGCGCGGCTGTCTGGGCGGCGTGTGGACGGCAGGCTTGCTGGGGTGGTTTGCGGATTTTGACAAACCGGGCTTCAATCAGGAGCTGATCCGCCACCTGGATGAGCGGAATGCGCGGCGGGGCCCCAATGTGCGGGCCTTTAGCTATGATCCGGAGGCGGTGAAGCTGCTGCTGGAGGAACTGTGTGTGGAGGCGGGCGTGAAGTTCCAATATCATACGCGAGTGGCGGCGGTGTATAAGGAGGGCCGTCGGCTGACGACGGTGGTGACGGATTCCAAATCCGGCCGCCAAGCCTGGCGGGCCCCGGTGTTCATTGATACCACGGGCGATGGTGATCTGGGCGCGCTGGCGGGTTGCGAATTTGAAATCGGCGAGGCGGCGGACTGCCCCTGCCAACCGATGTCCCTGAACGCGCTGCTGATGGTGAAGGATGTGGAGGCAATGCGCGATTTTGTCCGCCTGGGCGACCGGCTGCCGGGCGAGCCGACCGACAGTGAAAAGAAGGATCGCATACGCGCGGAGATCGAGCGCACTGGCCACTTCCCATCCTACAGCCGGCCGACTCTGTGGCAGGTGCGGGACAATCTGGTCTGCGCCATGTTTAACCATGAGTATGGCGTGAAGCCCTTCGATTCCGCTCAGGTGACGGAGGCCACAGTTCGCGCACGGCGGGAGATGAACCTCATGATCGCAGGACTGCGCAAGCTTGGCGGACCCTGGGAGGGCATCCAAATCGCCGCAACGGCGGAGCAAATCGGCGTACGCGATGGCCGCCGCATCCGGGGCCGTTATGTGATGACGCAGAAGGACTTGGTGGAAGGTGCACGCCAGCCGGATGCGGTCACCCGGGCGACCTTCCCGGTGGACATCCATGCCGCCAGCAAAGAAGCGAACAAAGAAAAAGGCTACCACAATGCCGGCATCCGCGCAAAGCCGTATGACATCCCGCTACGGGCGCTGATCGCCCGGGATGTGGACGGCCTCATGATGGCCGGGCGCTGCATCAGTGGTGATTTTATCGCGCATTCCAGCTACCGAGTGACCGGCAATGCCGTGGCCATGGGCGAGGCGGCGGGCGTGGTGGCAGCCATCGCCGCCCGGACCGGCAAGCTTCCACACGAGGTGGACTGGGGCGAGGGGCTGGCCAAATTGCAATCGCTTGGGTTGCGCCCCTGAATCATCGCCTAACCAAATAGACTTTCATTTTATGCCAAACGAATCCATGCCAGCATCTCCTGATCTTAAACGCCGCTCCTTTCTCCGCGCCGCCTTTACCGGTGCCGTCATTACCCCCGGCATCATGTCTGCCGCCGAAGTAGAAAAAGTGATCGCGGAGAGTAACGACACTTTTAATGAGCCAGGACGGGACCTGCCACTGGTGGAGGATGCGGATGTCATCGTCTGCGGTGCCGGGCCTGCGGGCATCGCTGCGGCCATCACGGCGGCACGGGCGGGGGCACGGGTGCGCCTGTTTGAATGGCGCGGCTGCCTGGGTGGCATCTGGACGGCGGGCCTGCTGGGCTACTTCCTGGACTTTGAAAAACCGGGCCTCGCCAAGGAGCTGCGGGACAAGCTGGATGAGCGCGATGCGCGGGCCAATTCCACCAGCGCACGACGTTTTTGCTATGACCCTGAAGCGCTGAAAATGCTGCTGGAGGAAATGTGCGTGGAGGCCGGGGTGAAGTTCCAGCTTCACACGCGGGTAGCCGCTGCCTACCGCGAGGGGCGCAAGCTGACCACAGTCGTCACCGAGTCCAAATCTGGCCGCCAGGCCTGGAGCGCACCCGTGTTCATTGACACCACCGGCGATGGCGACCTGGGCGCCCATGCCGGGTGCGAATTTGAGATCGGCGAAGCAGCAGACTGCCCCTGCCAGCCGATGTCCCTGAATGCGTTGCTAATGGTGAAGGATGTCGAAGCGCTGCGGGAATTCGTCCGTTTTGGCAAACCCAATGAGGGTGAAAACACCGACAGCGAGAAGAAAAAACGCATCAAAGAGGCCATCGTCAGCACCGGTCATTTTCCCTCCTATGCGGGTTCTACCCTATGGCATGTGCGGGGAAATCTGGTCTTTGCGATGCTGAACCATGAGTATGGCATCAAGCCCTGGGACGCCGCAGAAATCACCGCCGCAACGGTGCGTGCGCGCGCGGAGATGAACAAGATGGTCAGCGGCCTGCGCAGCCTTGGCGGCCCCTGGGAAGGCATCCAGATTGTCGCCACAGCAGAGCAGATTGGCGTCCGCGATGGCCGCCGCATCCGTGGCCGTTTCACGGTCACGCAGGCGGACCTTGAAAAGGGGGCGCGTTATGACGACGGCGTCACCCGCGCCACTTTTGGTGTGGATGTGCATGCGACGACGGCGGATCATAACCAAAACAAGGCCCCCATCCATGCCACCAACATCAAAGTGAAGCCTTATGATATCCCGCTGCGGGCGCTGATCGCCAAGGACGTGGACGGACTGATGATGGCGGGGCGCTGCATCAGCGGTGACTTTATCTCCCACTCCAGCTACCGCGTGACCGGCAACGCCGTGTCCATGGGCGAAGCCGCCGGCGTCATTGCCGCCCTCGCGGCGAAGTCCAAGCGCCCGCCGCATGAAGTGGCCTGGAGCGAGGGTGAAGCCAAGCTGGCTGAGATCGGCCAGCGGGTGTAACCAAATGTTTGTTGGAAAACATGCGGCATTCTAGACAATGATTGTTTACATTGATGTCGATGACACCTTGGTTCGCACTGTAGGAACGACCCGCATTCCGATGACGGCAGTGATCGACCATGTAAGACAACTCAAAGCAGATGGTGCCGAACTTTACCTTTGGAGTGCGGGTGGGGCAGAGTATTGCAGACAGACTGCTGCAGAGCTTGGCCTCACCGACTGTTTTATCGCCTATCTCCCCAAACCTCGGATCATGATTGACGATCAGGAGGTTAGAGAGTGGGTTTTCTGCAGCACCTATCATCCGAACTCATGTACTGGTCGTTCCCTTGCCGATTATCTGGCCATACCTTGAGTCTGGAGTTTGGGGCGGCACTCAACGATCTGAAACGCGAGTTCGCGTATTAGGCCGCCAGGTTAAAGGCTAAGACCTCACACCATGCTTTGCAGGCCCACGACACGAATGACCTGGTCACTGGCAGCGGGGATGCGGGAAAGTTCGGTGTCCGAAGCGCTGCCGCATGAAGTGGCCTGGAGCGAGGGTGAAGCCAAGCTGGCTGAGATCGGCCAGCGGGTGTAAATGCGTGATCGTTGAACCGGCTGCCCTTGGTTCCCGGCCCATCAAGACGGGACAACAGGGCAGCCTCCACAACACGTTACTTCAGTCCTGCCTCGGCCAGACGCTCCTGGAGATCGCTGGCCAGCAGGGCGTCCAGGATGGGATCCACCCGGCCTTCCATGAACATGTCCAGGTTGTACACCGTCATTTCGATGCGGTGGTCCGTCACCCGGTTTTGGGGATAGTTATACGTGCGGATTTTTTCTTCACGGCCACCACTGCCAATGAGGTTGCGGCGGTGAGCGGAGTATTTGGCGGCTTCTTCCTGCTGCTTTCTTTCCAGCAGGCGCGAGCGCAGGATGGTGAGGGCTTTTTCTTTGTTTTTGATCTGGCTGCGGCCGTCCTGGCAGCGGACGATGGTGCCGGTGGGGATGTGCATGACCTGCACGGCGGAGTCCGTCGTATTCACTCCCTGTCCACCCGCCCCGGAGGAGCGGCAGACCTCGATGCGGACTTCATCGGTCTTCAGTTCAAAGTCCACTTCCTCCGCCTCAGGCAGCACGGCGACGGTGGCAGCGGAGGTGTGGATGCGGCCCTGGGCTTCCGTGGCGGGCACACGCTGCACGCGATGCACCCCGCTCTCATACTTCATGACGCGGAAGACATCCTCCCCGGCCACTTTCATGACGATTTCCTTAAAGCCGCCCACATCGGACGGGCTGGACTCCAGCGTCTCCACCTTCCAGCCGCGGGTTTCGGCAAAGCGGCTGTACATGCGCACCAGGTCGGCGGCGAAAAGGGAGGCCTCATCCCCCCCGGTGCCGGCGCGGATTTCCACCAGGGCATCGCGTCCTTCCAGCGGATCCGGCGGCAGGATGGAAAACTGCACCTGCTCCTCCAACTTCTCCACGCGTTTTTCGATGAGCGGGATTTCCGCTGCGGCCATGGCGGCAAATTCTTCATCGCCAGCTTTCAGCATTTCCTGGCTTTCGGCCAGTTCGGTGAGCTGTTTTTGGTATTCGTCCCAGCTTTGCAGCAGGTTCCCCAGGGTACGGTGCTCACGGGTGAGCTCCCCGGATTTTTTGGGATCGTCAAAAAACCCCGGCTGTCCCATCAATTCTTCGAGGAGCTCAAAGCGGGTGCGTTTGGTGGCGATGATTGGGGCGTAGTCCATGAAGGGAGAAAGGCGGGAGGCAGGGCGTCAGCGGGCGGGCCGGAGGAAACAAAAAACGGTGCCGAGCTCGAAGGCACGGGCACCGTTTTCTGGTAAAAAGGAGTCTGGAGGCTAAGCGGAAACGTCGCTGAGCTTCGGAGCGGCACGGCGGACGCGGGTGCTGCCGTAACGCTGGGCGAACTTGTCCACACGGCCAGCGGTGTCAATGAAGCGCTGCTCACCGGTGAAGTAGGGGTGGCAACCTGCACAAATACCGATCTTCAGGTTCTGCACCGTGGAGATGGTCTGGTAAACTGCGCCGCAGGTGCAGGTGATGGTGGTTTCGTAAACCGTTGGGTGGCCTTCTTCTTTCATTTGGGGTAGGGGTCAGAGATCCACGTGGAGCCGACGAGGGACAGGAAGCGTCACTTTCGCCGGAGCGTGAGGGCAGAGAAAATGCCACAGCCCGGGGCGGGGTCAACAGGGTTTTTCGGGGCTTTAAGGAGTGAATCAGGGCTTACGCCACAGGCTTTGGGCCGCTCTAGAAACTGGCTGACACTACGCTATGCTGGCCCTTGCCAGATAGGTTCTCAGTTTCTTTGAGCACCCCAACTGCAGGCGGAAGGCTGATTCTTGAGAGTGCTCGGGTCTTTGTATTCATTGGGAATTCGTTAAGGTTTTGATCAGCGTGGCATTGGAGGGAAGGCTGGGCTTGGCGATGCTATCTTCTCTTTTGTTACTAGTCGTGGAGGTTTGCCAGCTTTCGCGGCGGTGCGAGTGACGGCGACTTCACGCGCCCGACTGCGCCTTGAGTGTGGTGGCAGGTTCGGCTCCGATGGTTGCAGCCACAGCGGCGAAGGCGGCTGCGGCGAGCTGAGAAAAGAAGGTGGTGTGTGGTGGATTCATTGGTTTTTCTTTTTCTGCATCTTCTTTGCCGCTCCGCCGCCACCTGCTTTCCTCTCCGGGGCGGGGCCATCGAAGAAGCGCGCACCGCTGCCGGTGTGGTCGTAGTCGCCAAGGTCCATGCGCGCCTCATGGGCGAGCTGGCGCAAGCGGGCGAGAACCTCGGGATGTCCGGCGGCGACATTGGTGGTCTCGCCGATGTCGTTGTCGAGATCATAGAGCGAGAGCTCTTCCACCGCATTGCCCGCAAAGCGCCCGCTGAAGCCCACCCAGGGCGGATGCTCAGGGCGCTTCCTGACGAATTTCCATTTCCCGCTGCGCACGGCCTGGAGATGCGTGTGGCAGTAATAAAAGAAAGCATCGTGAGGTGAGGCTGCCTTCACTGGCCCCTGCAACAAGGCTCTGAGATCACGACCATCGATGATTCGGTCATCAGGGACCTTGCCGCCAGCCAGCGCGGCGAAGGTTGGCATCAAATCGATGGTGGAAGTGATCGCGTCGCTCTCCGTGCCAGCGGGGATTTTTCCCGGCCACCAGGCAATGCAGGGCACACGCAGACCGCCCTCCCAGGTCAGCATCTTGTAGCCGCGCAGGGGATCGGCGCTGCCAGAATGATCGCGAGGGATGAAGCGCTTTCCGTTCGGCTTCATCCCATGCGTCGTCTCGATCCAAGGGCCGTTGTCGGAGGTGAAGACCACCAGCGTGTTCTCCGCGAGACCGAGCTCGCGTAACATCTTCACGATCTCGCCGCAGCTCCAGTCGATCTCTTCCACCGCATCGCCATAGGGACCACCCGCGCTCTTGCCTTTGAAGCGCTCCGAAGCGCCTACTGGGATGTGCGGCATGTTGTGCGCGAGGTAGAGGAAGAAGGGCTTCTCCCGATGACGCCGGATGAAGTCGAGCGATTCGCGCGTGTAGTCCTGCGTTATTTGGTCCCACGATTCAACCGCCGGTACCACGACTTCCTCATTGCGCAGGATGGTACTGCGGAACTTCGCGTCGGCGACCTTCACGGTGTAGCCGTTGTAGAGCGGGGTACCATAGAACTCATCAAAGCCTTGCGCGTTTGGCATCGTGGCGGGATCAAACCCGGTGGGCGATGTCTTCGAGTGCGCGCCGAGATGCCATTTTCCGATGCAGGCGGTGGCATAGCCCGCATCGCGCAGCACCTCCGCCATCGTGATCTCCTTGGCATGCAGGACCGTGTGCGCGTTCTTTTTGTTGTCCGGCTCGCCCACGCGCACCGGGTAGCAGCCGGTCATCAGCGCCGCCCGCGATGGGCCGCAGACGGCCTGGGCATAGAAGCTGGTGAATCTCAGACCGTCACGGGCCAGTGCGTCGAGATGCGGCGTCTTGATTTTTCCCGAGCCGTAGCATCCCAGATCGCCGTAGCCGAGGTCATCGGCGAAGATTAGGACGATGTTGGGGCGCGTCGGCTCGGCAGCGCATGATGACCCGAGCATCAGCAGTGTCAGAAGTAACTTGGTCATGATGCGAATGAAAACGCGCTGAAGTCCTGTGTCCTGCGTGCAGGAAGGCTCCTTCGCATGACTGAAATCCACATTGGACTTTTTTACGGGATTCGGATCCCAGGGTTAAGGCGATCTGGAGCAGCTTTCGGAAGATCTACTGGACCTGGCTTCTGAGGAGAATTTGCAGAAGAGGATTGAGGCCCGCACACGGCATGGAGCGAGGCTGCGCGTTTAACTCTCCGCCTGCAGCTTTTCCAGCTCCGCAATTAGAATATCATACCTTTTTTCTAATACGGGCTCGACGAGAAGGCTCTGCTGCGCGGGTGCGCGGCGGATGAAATGGTAGGCGAGGATGTCGCAGACGAGGTCCGGACATTCGATCTTCAGCAGGGCAGTTCGCAAATTGCGCATCGCCTCTCCGGCGCAGGAATTGGCATCGGGCAGCAAATCCAGGGCGCGGTCCTTCAGCTCATTGATGTAGCCGGTCTCCGTCTCGATGACCGTGGGCATAGGCTCGATATTGGCCATGACAAAGGGCTTCTCCTGTTTATAATCATTGAAGCGGATGCGGCGTATGCCCTGCAGCATCACGTGAGAGGTACCGTCATCCTGCTTTTTGCAGGCCCGGATCAGTCCGGCGGTGCTGACTGGTAAAATCTCATAGCGGTCATCCGCATTGCGCACGCGGGTGCCGATGCAGAACATGCGGTCGGTCCTGAGTGCCTCCGCCAGCATGAGGCGGTAACGCTCTTCAAAAATAAACAGGGGCAGCAGGCAGCCGGGGAAAAGATAACAGTCCCCCAGCACCATGACCGGCATGGTATCCGGGAGGGGAAAGGAACAATGGCTCTGGCTGGTTTCGTCCATAAGGCGGCGCTGATGCGGGAGAGTTACGCACCAGAGCGCCGCTTGGGGCAAACTGTCTTCCATAGAAATTCAGAGCCGGGGAAAAAGCCTGCTATGGGGGGCTTTGGGGGGAGAGGCCACAGGCGGCCGCCCTCAAATGGCCCCTTCGCCTTTCGTGGATGGCTTTTCTGCGTCCGGAACGAGAGGCATTTCACCATCCCGGATGGCTTCCAGCTGGCGCAGCTTTTCCTGCATCAGGGGCGGAAGGGAGCGGCGGTCTTCCTCGCTGTTGACCTCCCACTTTTGCTCACCTGCATCCTTGGGCTTGGCTGTGAAAACGGTACGGCCATCCTCCTGGCGCAGGCTGTAAACGCCACTGTCATCGCTGCGGGTGACGTTGGCGTTTTCGCGGTTCTGCCGTGAGGGTCTTTCGGGTTCACGGCCCCGCGCATTGTCACGGAAGCTGAAGCCATCACGGCGGTCAGGACCATTTCTGGAGGGCGGCATGGGCCGGGAGTCGAAGCCATTGTCGCGGCTCCAGTCGCGGGCCAGTTCACGCATCCGTTCCTCATATTCCTGCATCTGCCTTTGGTATTTTTCCAAAGAATCCCGCCATTCTCTCATGATGTCCGGGGAGCCGCGCTGGCTGCCAAAGAAAGGTGGAAAAGGCCCCGAGTCCCGGCGCATATCTCCTTCCATGGCTGGCATCATCCGCTCGTCAATTTTCACGGTCACTTGCTTTTCCTTGCCGTTGGAAAGCAGCGTCATGGGGACCTGGTCATCCTTTTTTTTGCTGCGTACCAGCGTCTGGAGCTGCTCCATGTTCACCAGCTTCTGGTCTTCAAAACGGATCAGCACATCATTGGCCTGAATGCCCGCCGCGCTGGCCGGAGTATCCGGCATGACCTCCTGCACCAGCAGGCCAAAACCTTCCGGCAGGCCGAAGTGCGACCGCAGATCTCTCGGCAAGGCGGAGGTCATCACGCCGATGTAGGCGGTGGGGCTTTCGGCACCTGGGCGCGGGCTGCGCGTCCGGTCCCTCGGCGGCGGAGACAGGCGGCGCGATGGCGGCGTCAGGTCGGTGTTACGACGGTTATCGGGAGCCGCTTTCTCCCGAGCGGGTTCGTTTTCCTGGCTGGCAGGCGGCGGGGCCGCCTCCGGACGTTCCTGGGCATGGACCGGGCTGTTGAGCAGCGCGAGCAGTCCCGCCATGGCGATCAAAGCCGCATGGATAGGTTTCATGGTCGTTCAAGTTTGGGGGGTTATTGAAAAGAGACGGGCAGTACCACGCTCTCCTCGCGCGGCCGCTCCAGGATGATTTGCGCCCCGTCACGCGGATCGGTCCAGGCGTGGCGCTCCACAGACAACAGCCGCACGCGCTGCTCAGGCAGGCGGGAGCTGGCGTTGTAGTGAATGCCTTCATTTTCCGCGCTCACGACCTCACGGATCGTCGTCACAGGCATCACCGCAGGAGCAGGGACCGCGGCGAAGGAAGGAGCTGTGTCCGCCTCGCCGGGGCCTGACAACAGACTCATGGTCAGCAGAGCAGCCGCCGCGCCTGCCGCCGCCCAGGAGACGGAGCCTAACCAACGATGCTTCACATCCGGCAGCGGCGTGTGCATCCACTGGCGGTCAGTCACCAGCTCCTTGGCCACTCTTTGGCTGAGGGCGGCGGACGGGCCGCGCGGAGGCAGACCGGAGAGCAGGGTTTCAAGTTCGTGGTCGTTCATGTCAGGCCTCCTTGGCAGGGTAAAAAGGTACAACATTGGTCACTGGCGAGGGGTCAGGATGCATCACCAGATCCTCCCGGCGGGGTGCCAGGCGTTTTTGCAAAGCTTGCAGCGCATAACGGTAGCGCCCGGAAACGGTGTTGATGGATTCCCCCATCGTCGCGGCGATCTCGGCAAAGGTCAGCCCGCCCCACAGTTTTAAAGTCACCACCTCTCGCTGTTCTTCGGGCAAGGTTTGCAATGCCTCCTGCACGATGAGCGCCGTCTCCTTCTGCTCCGGGGTGGTATCAAAAACCGGCGCATCTCCCATGGGCAGCGCCACCTCTGACACCGCCTCCCGGCGCGAGCGCCGCGTGTCACTGCGCCGCTGATCCAGGGCGATGGTCCGCACCGCCGCATACAGCAGCGGGATATGCTCCTCATTGCCCTCGGGGAAACGCTTCCACCAGCGCACAAACGCCATCTGCACCACATCCTCCGCATCCGCCCGGCTGGGGCAGAGCTGGCAGGCATAGAGCAGCAGCTTCGGCGCGACATGGTCGAAGCAGTGTTTCCAGGCTTGGGTGGCAGTGGCTTCCATGATAACAATGACCGTTTCCAAGGGCTTAACGTCACCCTTCCCAGTCTTTGTGTGCCAGATGGCCCAAAGAGTTAGAAAAGACTGCAGGAAAGACGGTCTCCCAGATGATTTTTTCTTCCCCGCAGGCGCAGAAGTGGCTACATGCAGGCTACCCATGCCTCACTCCGAGCCTTCCTCCCCGCCTGCGTCCTCCGGACATGGCAACCACAAGCACATCGTTTTTGCCCTGATTCTGGGCGTCCTCGCCGGGTTGGTACTGCAGTATTTTGCGCATCCGGCAGAAGGCGCCGCCCCCGCTTGGACCGGGGTCTTTCTGGAGTCCTGCCGTTTCTTTGCCGACCTGTTTCTGCGGGCGCTTAAAATGATCATCGTGCCCCTCGTCGTCGCCAGCATCATCAGCGGCATCGCAGGTCTGAAGTCTCTGGAGGGCTTTGCCCGCATGGGTTTAAAGACCTGGGGCTACTATGCTCTTAGCAGCTTGCTGGCGGTCTGCGTAGGCCTGATGATGGTAAACTTGGTCCAGCCTGGCCTCCTCAATGGCGAGCCCAATCCCACCCTCCGGGCAGCCATGGATTCCGCCCTTAAAAGTGACACGGCCGATGTCATCGGCGATGTGATGGAGCGGGCCGACGGCGGTGCCAGCTCCCTGCTCAACATCGTCCGCCGCATGGTTCCCACCAACATCATCCAGGCTGCGGCCGAGGGGGACCTCCTGGCCCTCATCTTTTTCAGCATTCTTTTTGCCGTGGCGATGGTCCTGGTGCCGGGTGGCCCCCCGCGGGCGCTGCAGGATCTCTTCAACCAGCTCGCTGACGTCATGACCGTCATCACCACCTGGATCATGAAATTCACCCCCATTGCCATTTTCTGCCTGGTGATCCCCGCCATCGCGGAGGTGGGCATCGGAGTCATTCAGAATCTGGTGCCTTATGTGCTGACCGTCTTCGCCGCCCTTGCCTTTACCACTGTCGTGATCATGCCCCTCATCCTGAAATTCTTTGCGGGCGTCTCCCCCATCCGCCATTTCCGCAACATGCGCGAGTCCATGCTCATGGCCTTCTCCACCGCCTCCTCATCCGCCACCATTCCCGTCACCCTCCGCTGTGTGCGTGAAAATTCCAAGGTGTCTGAGCGGGTCAGCAGCTTTGTCATTCCGCTTGGTGCGACGGTCAACATGAACGGCACCGCCCTCTATGAATGCGTGGTCGTTGTCTTTGCCGCCCAGGTGCTCGGCGTGGACATGAGCATTTCCCAGCAGCTCATCGTCGTACTGCTGGCCCTGGTATCCAGCATCGGCGTGGCCGGCATCCCCGCCGCCAGCCTGGTGGCCATCATCATCATTATGCAGAACGCCGGCTTCAGCGAGGACATGATCAAGGCCTCCCTGGGTCTTGTGCTCACGATTGACCGCCCGCTCGACATGCTGCGCACCACCGTCAATGTTTTCAGCGACACCGTCGGCGCCGTCCTCATCGCCAAGTCCGAAGGCGAGGCCGTCCAGTGATTTCCGGTCCGGCTTCCCGGACTCAACTTCAGGAGCAACCAGTCGCAGATCCGCGTTCCAGGCGTGGACCTGCCGCCATTCGTTTTTTGTGAAATCACGTCGAACAAAAATCCTCATGCCCGCATCCAACACGGCAGACATTTATGGCACGACCAATGCTTTAAGGTCTTCCGAATCCTAAACTCCAAAATACTATGATGAGGTTCCCTCGCCCCGGTTGCTGGTATCGTTTTACGTCTGCCGACTGGCAGTTCATCAGGGATGCACTGGCCCTGACCCAGCGGGAAAAGGAGAGCCTCGTCTCCCTCCTGGATGACCCGGACGCCGTCCGCATGATCCTGGACCACCCCAAGCTCTTTGAAGCGCTTTTGGTTAGCCGCCAGGCGGCCTTCCTCTCACCGGAGCTCTTTTTTTACGTCACCGTCCGCCACACCTTGAAGCGTGTCGGCGTGGATGACATCGCCATCGCGGATTACATCGCCGTAGTCTGTGCCGACTTTGGACTGCCCGCCACTGCCGAGCAGAACCTGCCCGAGCGAAAGCTGGAAAGCCTCTACAGCATAGACTACATCACCGCCCTGGAAAACGCCGGCAGCCACGAGCGCTTCTTCATCCATGTGCAGTGTGCGAACCAGTTCCTGGTGCTCACCAGCCTCTACCCCGACTTCCTCCGCCGCCGCGCCCAGCGCCGTGGCGCACCGGATCTCGAGTTTTATGAGCAGGTCGTCGTCAGCCACCTCGAAGCCGCCGGCAAACATGCGCTGGCTGAAGAGTTCGCCCTTGATGACACCCTCTCCCACGTCGCCCAGGCCTACCCTCCTGCCCGCCGCGCCATGAACCACACCGTCCGCGAATACCTCAGCCTCGGCGCTTAAAGCATTCCGCCCACTGCCCCTCACCGGACTCCTTCGTCATTCGGCATTCGTCATTCGGCATTCGTCATTCTGCATTCCCCCCGTTGCTCCCTTGACCTCCCCGCCCCTGCGGTAGAGCATGGGTCGCACGGATGACCAACACATCTCACCCCCAGACCCTCGCCTGCCTCGGCCCGGAAGGCAGCTTCTCGCACCTGCTGACCCAGATGCGTTTTCCTGATGTCCCCGTGCAGCTCATGGCGGGCATTGGCGAGGTCTTTGACTTCATCCGCACCCATCCGGAAGCCCTCGGCATCGTCCCCATCGAAAACTCCTCCGGTGGTTTCATCGTGGATACCGTGGACCGGCTGGTGGATGAGCGCTGCGGATTGCACATTCTCGAAGAGCTGACCCTCGACGTGAAACTCGCCCTCCTCGGTCGCCATTGCTCAGACATCAAGACCATCCACTCTCATGCCATGCCCTTCTTCCATTGTGATGAATGGCTGAAAAGCAACTACCCGGATGCGAAGCGCATCGTCGAAGCCAGCACTGCCAAAGCCGCCGAAAAAGCCTCCAGCCAGGAAGGTGCCGCCGCTATCGGCCCCCGTCAAAACGCCCAGCGCCACAGCCTGGACATCCTGCATTTCCCCATCGCCGGAGAGGTCCCCAACATCACCCAGTTCTTCCTCCTCGGTCATCAGGAAAACGCCGCCAGCACGGCCAACAACCGCACCGCCCTCGTTGTCGAGCTGCCCGACCGCGCAGGCAGTCTCTGCCGCTTCCTCACCCCACTCAGCGACAGCGCCATCAACATGAAGCGCCTGGAATCCCGCCCCATCCGCGGCCAGCCTAACAAATACCGCTTCTACATCGAGATCGAAGGCTCCCCCGCCGACCCTCACGTCCAGGCCGCCCTGGACCAGACCCGCACCGACGGTGCCACTCTCCGCAGTGTCGGCTCCTACCCCGCCGGTCTGCGTTTCGAGTCTTAACCTGATTGCTTGGACCAAGGCGTTGGGGCGTCCCGCCCCGACATCATCCTGAAATATCCCCGCCTCCCGCGCGTTACCACCGCATACATGATCCGCCGCCTCCTCTTCCTCGCCGCCCTTCTTGTGGCTGTATCCACCGCCCCAGCGGCCCAGCCGAACATCCTCTTCATTTTTTCGGACGACCACGCCCAGCACGCCATCAGCGCCTACGGCTCCAAGGTCAACCAGACCCCGCACATTGACCGTCTGGCCAAAGGCGGCACCCGTTTCACCCAGTCCTTCGTCACTAATTCCATCTGCACCCCCAGCCGCGCCACCCTGCTCACCGGGCAGTATTCCCACCTCAATGGCGTGCCCGTTTTCAATAAATTCGACGGCTCGCGCGACCACGTCGCCAAGCACCTGCAAAAGGGCGGCTACCACACCGGCATGGTCGGCAAGTGGCACCTCGGGTCCGATCCCACCGGCTTTGACCGCTGGATCGTCCTGCCAGGCCAGGGCAATTATTGGAATCCCACCTTCCTCGTCAACGGCAAAAAGCTCAGCATCGAAGGCCACTGCACCGACATCACCACCGACCTCGGCATCGAGTGGATCAAGACCCGCCCGCAGGACAAGCCTTTCTTCCTCATGCTCCATCAAAAGGCCCCCCACCGCGCCTGGGAGCCCGCCGAGCGCCACAAGGCGATGTTCAAGGACAAGGTCATCCCCGAACCCGAAACCCTCTGGGACGATTACGCCACCCGACCCACCGCCCTGCCTATCAATGAGCAGACCGTCGCCCGGGACCTCACCCGCCGCGATTTAAAGCTTACCCCGCCCGCCGATCTCAAAGGCCCGGCTTTGCAAAAGTGGATGCAGGTGAAGCCCATGGAACTGGAGGTGGAAGGCAAACTCCTCACCGGCAAGGAACTCGTGAAATGGAAATACCAGCGCTACATGCGCGACTACCTCGCCTGCGTCCAGGGCGTGGATGACGGCGTCGGCAAGGTGCTGGATTACCTGGATGAAACCGGCCTGGCCGAAAACACCATTGTCATCTATTCCGCCGACAACGGCTGGTATCTTGGCGACCTCGGCCTCTACGACAAACGCTTCATGTATGAGCCCGGCCTCAATGTCCCCCTCCTCGCCAAAGGCCCCGGCATCAAAGCCGGCAACGTCCCGTCCCTGATGGTCTCCAACCTCGATCTCGCCCCCACCTTCCTGGACCTCGCCGGCCTCCCCGTCCCCGCCTTCATGCAGGGCCGCTCCCTCGCCCCCCTTCTCCGTGGCGAAATGCCGAAAGACTGGCCCAGCAGCTTCTACTACCGCTATTATCACGACCCCGGCCACCACAACACCGTCGCCCACCTGGGCGTCCGCACCGCCACCCACAAGCTCATCCATTACTGGAAACAGGACGCCTACGAGCTCTTCGACCTCACCGCCGACCCCACTGAGCAGCGCAACCTCCTCCACTCCCAAAGCGATGCCGACAAACCTGAAATCGCCGCCAAATTCATCGAGCTGAAGAACGAACTCACCCGCTTGAAAAAACAGTACCAAGACGACGAACAGTTCGCAGACTCCGCCACCTGGCCCAAAACCAGCGCCGATGGCCCCTTCAACGACTATCAGCTCATCGGCACCAAATCCGTCCCCGAAGCCATTCAGGCGACAGTGCAGTAGGTGATGTGGGCACTCATGCCTGCAATTCTTTGAGGTGTTGGAATGCGCACGGGCCTTCGTTGCAGGCACGTTGCGTAGCCGCGAAGCGAATGCCCGCATCGCTTGGAAGTCCCTACACCCCAATCCCCAGCCCCACCGCCGTACCCTGCATCACCGCTGCGATCCGTACGGAATCATGGATCGCCGCCTCGCTCACCCCATGCTGGGTCAGAGTCGCCTCATGGGCCTGGAGGCACATGCCGCACCCGGCCAGGGCTGCGCAGGCCATGGACATCAGTTCAAAGGTCGCCTTGTCCGTCTTCGGCTGGCCCATCCGCAGCATGCGCAGGCGGGCCGGCATCGTCGTATAGCTTTCCTTTTCCACCAGATGGCGGAACCGGTAATACACCGTGTTCATGCCCATGATAGAGGCCGCCGCCTTGGCATCATCAATGACTGCCTCGCCCAGCCCGGCTGCCTGCCCATCCGCCAGCACCGCATCTCGCAGCGCCGTATGGTTCATAAAGTAGGCAGACGTGAGCGCAATGCCCCATGCCTGGTCAGAGGTCAGATTTTCCGGCCGCAGCACTGCCTGCAGATTCAGCCGCAGATCTTTGGCCGCCTCAGGCAACAGATCACGAAGAGCATCAATTTGGGACATAAGAATAGAGGGAGATAGAAAGGGAAAAGGAAAAAAGCGGGGCCGGATTTTCCAGCCCCGCAAAAGTTTGCTTAAAAAAGCAGCGTGAAATCAGACCTTCAGGGTCTTCTCGCCCTTCTTCCAGTTGCACGGGCACAGTTCATCGGACTGCACCGCATCCAGGACCCGCAGAGCCTCTTCCACGCTGCGCCCCACGGACAGGTTGTTCACGTTCACCCACTGGATGACGCCGTTCGGGTCCACCAGGAAGCTGGCGCGCAGGCACACATGCTCCACCGGATCCAGGATGCCCAGGTCACCCGCCAGCTTCTGCGCCGCGATGAGCGGATACTTCAGCGCCGAGAGGTCCTCACGCGACTGCTTCCACGCCAGGTGGGAGAATTCATTGTCCGTGGACCCGCCGATGAGCTGTGTATCCCGGTCCGCAAAATCCCGCACCCGCTTGCCAAACTCCACCAGCTCCGTCGGGCACACAAAAGTAAAGTCCTTCGGATAAAACAGGAAAAACTTCCACTTCCCCGGGTAGGACTCGTGGGTGATTTCGATGATGTCGTCATTGGTGACGCCATTGCAGGCCTTGGAACGAAATTCAGGGAACGGATGACCGATGGTAAGCATGGGGAGTTTTAAATAGCTGAGTGGGGGGTGGTAACAACAAACATCCAGGCCCTGGCCGCCGCATCCTGGAGAAAAGCATCCCCAAAAATTTCGCCGTCAAAGCCCAGACCGCGCCTTTCCTAGCCGCTTTCCGGCCAACTTCAAACTCTTTGCATCACTGGATTTTGTCTTTAAACCGGATGCCGCGATTAATCACGGGAGATTTGGTAAAGCCGGTTTTCAATCTGCCATTGCCGTTTTTTACAGATCTGGACTCTAATCAAACAGCCTCCTACATCACCCCGGGCCGGGCCGAGCGGGCGTGATCAAACTTGACAGGCCGTGTGTCAAAAACTTCGCCAAACTGAAGCCTGAAAAATCTTCACCTTCGGCCTTTCTCTGACGCTATCTTGTCTCTCAAGCCTAAGGCTTCCCTTGCCGGATACGGGTCACTCATCATCCCGGGCATTCAGCCCCGAAGGCGACAGAAGCAGCCGGAAACCGAGGTCAGCCTCTCGGGCGGTGAGGGGGACCTGGCGGCGGTGGGAGGCTTCGAGCTGTTTGCGCTCCCAGGTGGTGTAGGCGGCACCGCGGGCCACGCCGTGGGAGCTGCCGGTGGCGTCCCAGTCATCGGCGATCCATTCCCAGACGTTGCCGGAGAGGTCGTGGAGCTTGCGGCTGTCGGGACGCAGGCTGCCGACGGGGGCGAGGCCGGGGAATCCGTCATCGTAACCGGGAACGGATTTTTTGCCGGCGTCGGGGACGGATTTGTCCAGGAGGTTGGCGACCTTGGAATCCGGTGAGTCGCTGAAGCCCCAGGGGTAGATTCGCTCGATGCGGTTGCTGCGGTCGGCGGGGGTGGTACCGAGCTCACGGGGAAGGTAGGCGGCCATGCTCCACTCGTCATCGGTGGGCAGGCGGTATTCCTGGTCAGGCTCAAGGAGGCCTTTGGCGCGCTCGCGGTCGGTCAGCCATCGGCAGAATTGCTCGGCTTCGGCGCGGGTGATGTGGGTGACGGGGAGGCTGGGCTCTGCATCCAGGATGCGGCCTTCCGCAAGCGGGAGGTTGGCGCTGCGGGCGAACTCGGCAAAGTCCTGGCGGCGGGTCTCGATGGTGGCGAGCATGGCGCGGCCCATGGGGACCATCTGGATGCCGAGACTGTTTTCCCAGGGCTTGCCAAAGACGACGGAGCCGCTGGCACGGAGGCGGAGGTTAAAGCTCATGGCCTGGCGCTCCTTGAGGTTGCCACGGGCAAACTCGCTCTTGTAACCGGGAAGGCGGATCTCGTATTCGAATTTTTCGGCGCGGACTTTGTTAAGCTGCAGGGGCGTGCGGCCGACGCGCAACTCGCCATCATAGACCTCGGCTCCGCGCGGGCTGCTGTCCAGGCTGAGGCGGCCGTAGGGGACGCGGACGATCTCCGGGCGGATGGCCTGCCAGTCGGGCCGGGGGGTGCTGCCTTTCTGCTTGGGCAGGACGGCGGGCCGCCAGGAGTATTCGTGGTCAATGTCCAGGCGGCCGCTCTGGCGGTCGCGGCTGGTCATCCAGGCGGCGAAGGCATCGGCATCGGCGGCCGGGATCATGGCGCAGTTGAGAACCTTTTTATCCGGCTTGGTGAACTGGCCGACGCTGAATTCAGCGGCGCGGCCGGTGGCATCCAGGAAGGCGCTGAAGAGGGAGACCTCCACAGGGAGATCGGCAATGTGGCGGTCCTTGCTGAAGGTGAACCACTGGCCGTAGATGTTCTGCCAGGGGCGGCCTTTCTGCGGCGGCTGGGGCAGGGGCGGGGCGGCCTTCACCGGCAGCGGCAGCTCGTAAGCCCACTCCTGCTGATACTTGGCGGCGGTGAGGCCAGCGGCGGTGAGGGCGGAGCCAATGAGGGTGAAGATGGCGGCGCGGGAAAAACGGCGCAGGAAACGCTCCGGGCGCTTTTCACCAACACGCTGGAGGGCCTCGGCAAATTCACCGGCGGTCTGGAAGCGCTCTTTCAGGTCCGGGGCGCAGGCTTTGCAGATGACGCGGTTCAGGTCCAGCCAGAAGGGCCATTCATCATCGCCCAGGTTAACAGGCACCTCGGGGAATTCCATGCGGTCTTTGCCGCTGCTCATTTCATAGAGCACCTTGCCCAGGCTGTAAATGTCCGCCTGGGCGGTGCCGGGGCCTTCCGGGGGGACGAAGCCCTCGGTGCCCACAAAGGTGCGCTCACCAAAACCGGCGACGAGGCCGATGTCCGCGAGTTTGCAGACGCCGCCGCAGAAGATGATGTTGGAGGGCTTGATGTCGCGGTGGGTGAGGCCGCGGTTATGCATGTAATAGAGGGCGTCAGCCAGGTAAACCCCGGCATCCCGGCAGAAGATGAGGTCCAGGCGGCCATGGCGCTTCATGTCCGTGCCCAGGGTGCGGGGCACGTAGGTGTGCACACTTTCAAAGTTAGGCCCTTCCTCCGCATCATCCGCCAGCTCCATGACGCAATAATAAAAACCCCGGTCTTCATTCCAGCCCACATGCAGGATGTGGACCATGCAGGGATGGCCACGGGAGATGGGCTCAAACTGCTGGATGCCCAGGAACTCGCGGTGGAAGGTGCGGGTCAGCTCGAAGTCCTCCCGCCACACAATCTTCACGGCGCGGTAGGCCCCGGTGACGCTCTGCGCCAGCCAGACCTCCCCATAGGCCCCGGAGCCGATGCGCTTGATGAGCGTGTAGTCCGGGATCAGGATGTCATCGCGGTGCGAGGGCGGGCCGTCTTTGTCCCGTGGGCCACGGGGGCCACGCGGGGGGGCGGGAAGCTGGATGCCGGCCTGGGAGTCCGCTGGGGACGCCTTCCTGCCACCGGGGGGGCCCGGTGGGGGAAAGGGGTCGGCGGCTGGGCGGGACATCTCTTCGTTAATCCAAACAATACGTGCCAACGGTTCAGGACTCAATCACAGGCTTGCATGGGCCGGTTTAAAATGCCGGGCGCTGCCAGCGGGAAAAAAGCAGGCAGGCCCAGCCTGCCATCATGGTGACCCCGCCAAAAGGCGTGACGTAAACCAGGCCGTGGATGTGGGTGAGGGCATGAATGTACAGGGAGCCGCTGAAAAGCAGCACCCCGGCGAAGACGCAGCGCCAGGCCCAGGTGGCGCCCCGGCCGCCCGCGCTCCCCACGAGTGCCAGGAGGACCAGCAGCACCGTGTGCGGCAGGTGGTAGCTGAGGGCGGTCTTCCAGTTATCCAGGGAGCCGGAGGCCACCAGCGCATCATGCACCTTTCCATGCGCACCCAGGGAGCCGAGGATGATGGCGGCCAGGCCCAAAAGGGCGGCCAGACGGAGGCGGAGCGGATGGGGCTGCATGGGCAGAACGGGAGGCAGATGTCCGGCAAATGCAAATCAAGAAAACACGACCGCCGCAGAACCTGAGGTCTGCGGCGGTGATGGGAAGCGGACTCAGATGGATGACCAGTTACCGGCCAAAACCAAAGAAGAAGCTGCTGGCCACGCGGTGATGCGGAGGCACTGGAAGCACGGGCCGGTGGCCGCTGTAGTGATATCCGTGGCCGTGGCCACGGTGGCTGGAGCGGGAGTAGCAGCGGCCGCAGGAGCCGTGGCCGGCGCTCTGGGTGACCCACCGGCCCAGAGGGCGGCCATAACGGTCACGCCCATAGACTTGATAAACAGAGTACACCGGCGTGCCGCAGGAATGGTAGCTGACGACGCGGCGGTCATTGTGGCAATAATCACGGGCGCTCGATTCCGCAGGGGCGAGGAAACCGATGCCGGTTACAACAGCGAGGATGGCGATGATTTTTTTCATAGGAGTGAACTTGGGTTCGCTCATTTCGACGGAGGCCTGTGAGGAGTATTCAAGCGTGAAGGATTTTTTTTGGAGGAGGAGGGAGTGACCAATGGGCCATGGCCTTTTATTAGACTGTTTGTTAGGCTGAGGGATAATAAAAAGCCCGCACAGGCGGGCTGTGCGGGCCGGAGAGGGAGGAGTCTTAACTCAGACGAATTTCTTGATGAGCAGGGCGGAGTTGTGGCCGCCGAAGCCGAAGCTGTTGCTGAGGGCGGCATTGACCTTGGCGGGGCGGGCTTCGTTGGCGACGATGTCAACGTCCACTTCGGGGTCCAGGTTGTCCACGTTGATGGTGGGCGGGACGACCTGGTCGCGGATGGCGAGGATGCAGGCGGCGAGCTCGATGCCGCCGGCGGCGCCTAACAAATGACCTGTCATGGATTTGGTGCCGGAGACCAGGAGGCCTTTTTGCGCATAGCTGCCAAAGGTGCGCTTGATGGCGCGCAGCTCGCACATGTCACCCACCGGGGTGGAGGTGGCGTGGGCATTCACGTATTGCAAGTCTTCCGGATTCATTTTGGCATGGCGGAAGGCCATTTCCATGCACTTGGAGGCACCGAGGCCCTCCGGGTGCGGGGCGGTGAGGTGGTAGGCATCGGCGGTGACGCCGTATCCGGCCAGCTCGGCATAGATGGTGGCACCGCGCTTTTTCGCGTGCTCCAGCTCCTCAATGACGACGACGCCGGAGCCTTCACCCATGACGAAGCCGTCACGGCCGGTATCCCAGGGGCGGGAGGCGCCTTCAGGATCATCATTACGCATGGAGAGAGCCTTCATGTTGGCAAAGCCGGAAAGGCCGCAGGGGCGGATGGAGGCCTCGGAGCCGCCGCAGACGATGGCGTCGGCATCGCCAAATTTGATGATGCGCCAAGCTTCGCCGATGTTGTTGTTAGACGTGGCGCAGGCGGTGGTGATGCACATGTTCGGCCCCATGAAACCAAACTCGGTGGCAATCATGCCGGTGGCGATGTTGGTGATCATCATGGGGATGAGGAAGGGGGAGACGCGGTTGGGGCCTTTGTTCAAAAGGATCTCATACTGGGTCTCGATGGTGCTGAGGCCGCCGATGCCGCTGCCGACCATGACGCCGATGCGGTGGGGGTCCAGGCCGTCGGGGTTGAGTCCGCTGTCCTTGACGGCCATTTTGGAGGCGGCCATGGCGAGCTGGAAAAAGCGGTCGGCGCGGCGGGCTTCCTTGTGGTTGTTGAAGTAGGGGGTCGGATCGAAGTCCACCACCTCACCGGCTATCTTGCAGTCATAGTTGGTGGTGTCCATGCTCTGGATGCGGCGGATGCCGCTCTTGCCAGCCTGGAGATTTTTCCAGAAATCGTCTTTGTTGTTCCCGAGGGGGGAAACGGTTCCGATTCCGGTGATAACGACGCGACGTTCGGTCATGTGAGTGGTAAATGGGGTGGGTTGGGAAAGTTCAGAGAACACGCTTTGCCCCCTGGGGCAAGAGATTTTGCGTTCGCCGCTTTCCGGGGGATTACGTGCTATGGGCGAAAGGTGGGGGCCTTATTTGCTGCGCTCCAGCACGATGCGGAAGCTGACGGTGGGGCGGCGGGTGTCAATAGGGGCGGGGATGCGGGCGGAGGAGAGGAGCTCATCCGGGCTGGCCATCTGCCAGTTGCCGCCGCGGAGGGTGCCGAGGATTTTTTTGGTTTTGGGATCGGGCCTGGCGGTGGAGTCGTAGTCGGTGTCCACCCATTCGGAGGCATTGCCGCCCAGGCCGATGATGCCGCGTTCATTGGGCGGGAAGGCGCCGACGGGGGCGAGCTGGGGAAAACGGTCCTCGTAACCGGGGATGAAGCTTTCCAGATTGTTGCGGCGGCCGGCGTTCATGTCGGCCAGGTTTTCGACATTGGGCGGTGGCGGCCAGTCAAAACCCCAGGGGTAAATGCCACGGATGCGGCCGTTGCGCTCCGCCGGGGTGGCTCCGCGCTCCAGGGGCAGGCCGACGGCGCGGCTCCATTCCTCATCGGTGGGCAGGCGGTAGCGGTCCTTGGGGCCGATGAGGCCGGCGTTGCGCTCACGCTCGGTCAGCCAGGCGCAGAAGGCGCGGGCTTCTTCCCGGTCAATACCGACGATGGGCTGGGTGCCGCCCCGACCGTCGGCGTCCATGTTGCCCGGGCGGCGGGCATCGGTGGCCTTCGCATATTCCAGATAGTCCCGGCGGCGGGTCTCCACGGAGGAAATCATGACATCCCCGAGGGGGACAAAGCGCAGCCCCAGGCCGTTGGCCTTCCACTCCCGGCCGAAGGTGACGGCCTGGCGGGTCTGCATGTCTGAAAACAGCTCCAGCAGGGCACCGGGGCGGACCTCCCCCTCCAGGACGACATCGGAAAAGCCCTCCTCCCGCAGCTCAAACTCCACGGCGCCGCTGCGAATGCGCGGCAGCTCCAGCGGGGTGTAGCCCAGGAATTCATCATGCTGGAAGACGCGTACTTTTTCCGGCGTGGTGTGGATGACGACACTGCCATAGGTCTGCCGCTCCACGCGGAGGTGAAAGGCCTGCCAGTCCTTTTCATCGTTGGTGGCAGCGGTGTCGGTGTCCTCCGGCATGTCTTCATTGCCGGCATCGGCGCTTTCCACGTAATAAAATGGCTCCACCTCATAGTGGTGCTCCTGGCTGAGGGCTCCGGCGGTGCGGTCGGCATCGGTCATCCAGAAGCGGAAGGCCTCCGCATCCCCCACGGGGACGACGACGAAGTAGGAGGCGTCTTTGGCGGTATCCCCCAGGGAGGCGCGGACCACTTTGCCCTCAAAGGAGCGGCCGGTGGCCTCCAGGAAGCGTTTGAAATATTTGATCTCCACCGGCTGCTCACTGATGTGGCCGGTGGGGGCGGGCTTGAAGGCGATGCCGAGGCTGTTGGCCCAGCGCTCCCCCGGCTGCGGCAGGCGGGTGGCCTCCAGCCGCAGGTCGTACTCAGCCGGGCGGCTGCGGTTGGCGCTGTGCTCAATCTCCAGCTGCTTATGCCCCGGCAGGCGGAGCTGGTAGATGACGGGCACGCCTTCCTCCGGATTTAGCGACAGGGGCGTGACGCCCAGGCGGTCCTCGCCGGAAAAGACATCCGCTCCGGCGGGTTCGGTCTTGATGGTGAGCATGGGCAGGCTTTTCTGCACATCCAGGACGGGGGCCGCATTCCGCTGGGCCAGCCACATGCCAAAGCCGACGGCCAGGGTGAGGGTGAGCGCGCCGGCGGTGGCCCAGTACCAGAAGAGGCGGCGGGAGGGCAGAGGCTGGCCGCGCAGGGCCAGGGCCATCTCATAGGCGCTGCTGTAGCGGTCCTTCGCCTTCGGCGCACAGGCGGTGCAGATGACGCGGTGCAGGCGCTGCCAGACATCCAGCCGGTCCCCGCTTTCCGTACAGGAGGGGATGTCGGGGAAGTCCAGCCGGTCCTTGCCCGTGCTGGCCTCATAAAGCACCATGCCCAGGGAAAAGATGTCTGATTCTGGCGAGCCCGGTCCTTCCGGGGCGACGAACCCCTCCGTGCCAACGAAGCTGCGCTGGCCGAGCAGGGCCACCAGCCCGATGTCCGCCAGGCGGCAGTCGCCATCAATGAAGATGAGATTGGAGGGCTTGACGTCCCGATGGATCAGTTTGTTCTGGTGCAGAAAGTGCAGGCCCTCGGCCACATTGGAGCCGATCTGCAGGCAGCGTTCCGCCGGGATGCGCTTTTCCCGGCGCATCTGCAGGCCCAGCGTGTGGGATTTATAAGTGTCCGGCTGGATGTCGCGGCCCTGTTTGAGGTCATCGGCCAGCTCCATCACATAATAATAGAAGCCCTGCTCATCGCTGCGGCCCACCTGCAGGATGGGCACCAGGCCGACATGGCGGCGGGAGATGGGCTCGTAGCGCTTGATGGCCTCAAACTCCCTTTCAAAGGAATCCGCCTGGTCATAATCCTCCCGCCAGACCACTTTCACCGCCCGCAGAGCTCCGGTGACGGAACGCGCCATCCAGACCTCCCCATAGGCGCCCCGGCCAATGAGACGCAAAGTCTCATGGTCACGGATCTCCGGGGCAGTGCGGGTCGGGGTGACGGTCATCAGGGATTCTTGGACAGGCTGAGGAAGGGAGTATTCAGTTTTCGGTTTTCCGTGTGGAGATTTCAGTATTCCGTAAACGGTATCCGCTGGTCAAGCCTGGGAGTGAAGGGAGGGAAAGATTGTGGCGGGAAAGTGGCGGACCACCTCACTCTTTAAAGGCGGCGATGCCGGACACCAGGAGCGCCCCGGCGTACGGGCTTGGCTTCTCCACAGGCGTAAACTGGAGGCCCTTGGCGCGATGGAGAATATTCCCGGCGAGACTGGTGGTCAGGGCTTCGGCTAAATCCGATTTGAACAACCCCGTTAGCTGGCCGCTAAGGTTTAACAGTGACGCGGTCCGGCCTCAAGCAGTCCTGAGACTCAAACCCAAGGCTCAACTTCATAAACTCACCCATGCACATGGCCTTCCCGGCCTGAGTTCTGCCAGCGAGCCTGGTAAAGCGGACGATGAATCTTGACTCCCTCCCCACCCATCCATAGCCTGCTTGCATGACTCAGCGGGCTGTCCTCGTTTCTCTATTCCTGCTTTACTGGCCTGCATATGGACAGGAGAACAAGGAGGATCTGAATGAATCTGCCCGTTTCCATTCCTATTCGAGCTGGGCTCTGCCCAATGTGGAGTTGCCCGCGCATGTGATCGCTCCGATGGGGCAGGTAACTCTCTTCGCAGATTTTGCCAATGCCAGCGAAAAGGGCGTGCCGCTTTATCTGGTCAACCGCTCCTCGGAACGCCTGACGCTGAACTCACAGGATGGCGATATTTATCTCAAACTCGAGTTCCTCCGCGAGGATGCAACATGGCAGCGGGCGCAGGGGCATATCGGCAGTGGGTGCGCCCATAGTTTTGGGGCAAGACATCTGGATCCCGGACAGCATATGAAGATGTCGGGCTACCATCCTGCGACAGGCATTCCTGCAAAGATCCGATATGCCTGCTATGGGACTGAAGTACTCATTTCGAATGCCGCCCAGGGTTTTTACCAGCCTGAGGATATTGCATTCAGTCAGAATGATACCCTGACCAACAGTTTGACTCCCTCAGCATTGAATCAGCATTTAGGTTTGGGTGATGTGGATCCTCGTTACATCTCCTGGACAGATCGCATCGCGGCTTTACGCTTGGTTCAAGTTTTAGGAGGTCGCTCTGGTTTGAAGGCAGAGGTGGAAAAATGGCGAGATGAGCTGAGCGCAAAGGATACACTTACAACTGTTGAATCCGAAGCCTTGGCTGCGTTGCCTGTCTTGCTTGCTGGTACTTGGCCGGACGTTACAGATCCCGAAAAACTGCTCAGGCACTGCATTGAACTCCTTGTCTCACCACCAAAGGACAAAACTGTGTTTGGATCTCCTGAAAACGTTCCCAGCTTGCTTTGGGAAGTGCTTTGGGAGCTGATGATGGAGCCCATGTTAGGACCCATGCTGGAATATCCTCCACGGAAGAGGATACCAGTGGAGGCATGGCAACCGGTGATCAAACTGGCCGCTCAACGGTTGCTGACCCTGGATGATCGCAGTCGCGAAATGGCTATGAAGGTTTTGAAATATGATCGTCTTGCAGATGAATTCTTGACCGATGCAGAGTGGGAGCCTCTTTTGTTAAGCGGCGTTGAGCGAATTGTAGAACTGGCAGCCACCTCTATTTCCCGCCGCACCCGATGGGACAGATTGGTGGAACTGGGTTCGAAACTGTCCGCAGAGGATCAGGTCACCGTGCTTTACGCCTTGGCCAAAGGTCAGGAATCGAAAGTAAATACCTTCATGGATATTCATGGTGGCCTGCGTTATCCTGAAATGGCCAGCCCGGAGGGCAAGTTCTGGCAGAATTGCATGAAGACGTCTCCCTCCCGCGTTGCCGGAGCCTGGCACCGGCTTTCCAGTGAAATGAATACCGTGCCGCCTTATGCAGAAGAGTTAAATCAATATTTGTTAGACGATTGGAAGTCCAAAATATCTTCTTGGGATCAGAGAAAGGAGGATTTTGAACTGAAGTCCGAAGGGGACGAATTGGATGACACGCTGGATTTTGTGATGCCGCGTATCAATTTCAATGGTTCATCAAGCTATCGGTATGCAGAGGATGAGTATGCATCCAGAGGCCAATGGATCGTGCTGTTGCAACAGCTTGTGACCAATCGTGGGTATCAAGTGTCTGGCAGCGATCCGTTTGGTGCAAAGAATCAGAACAGCCGGGAATATATTCTTCGAAAACTGGCCATCAAAGCCTTGAAGAGCCTGGGGCAACCCGTGCCTGAAAACATCATTCTGGAAGTGAAAGCAGAGGCTCCAGAGAGCCCTGCTGTGGAAGCTGCCAAGCCAGAATAGAAACCACCCACGGTCCTCAGCCTTGAGGTTCCACCACCCCCCACAAAAAAGCGCGGAATGTATCCGCGCTTTTCATTGATGAAGCAGGCTTCAACTCTTCGCCTTTTCACTTCATCAGCTCAGCCAGCTTGGGGCTGATGGCATCGGCCCAGATCTGGTAGCCGGCAGCGGAGAGGTGGAGGTAATCGGGCATGATTTCTTTGGTCAGAGAACCGTCGGGCTCGAGGAATTTTTCGCCGATGTCCAGGTAGTGAATGTGCTTGCCGTCGTCCAGTTTGGCGATGGTGGCATTCACCTCTTTCAGCTTGTCGCGTTGCGGATTCGGGCTGGCTTTTTCACCCCGGGGAAAGACGGCCAGGAGCAGGATCTTGGCCTGGGGCTGCTGGCTGCGGATGGTTTCTACAATCCGGGTGATACCTTTGGCAATACCCTCCGCGCTGTCCCAGGCGGAGTTGTTGGTGCCGATCATGAGCACCACGGCCTTGGGCTTCAGAGGGGCGACAAGCTCACCATTGGTGATGCGCCACAGCACATGCTGTGTGCGGTCCCCGCCGATGCCGAAATTGGCGGGTTGGTAGCCACCGAAGGCCTTGTCCCAGATTTCCTTCTTGCCCCCCCAGCCGGCGGTGATGGAATCGCCTAGAAAGACGAGCTGTGCTTTACCTTCCTGGGTGATCTTCACAAACTTCTCATGAGCGGGCAGGAATCCGGCTTTGGGTTTGCCATCGGGGCCCAGTTTAATGGCTGGCACATCCGGTGGCTGCGACGGCAGGGTAACGGCTGGCGTTGTGGGCTTCGCAGGCGAGGCATCTTTAGCCTTCGTCTTTGGAGCCGATGTCTGGGCATAAAGGCCGGTGGAAAGGGCAAGCGCCAGCAGGGTAACAAGGGGGGTGTATTTCATGCGAACATGATTCTGTGAAACTGCCGGAAAAGGGGCAATCACAAAATGACTTCGCAAGCAATCAATCACCCCACCGGAGAGCTTATCAACTGCCGCCAAAGAACCCGCCCAGTTTGCGGATGCGTGTTGGGTGGCGCAGCTTGCGCAGCGCCTTTGCCTCGATCTGGCGGATGCGCTCGCGGGTCACCTGGAACTGCTTGCCTACTTCCTCCAGCGTGCGTCCGGCTCCGTCCACCAGGCCAAAGCGCTGCTCCAGCACTTCGCGCTCGCGGGGGTTCAGGGTGTCCAGCACATCGCGCAGCTTGTCGCGCAGGAGATTCATCGCCGTCAGCTCCATGGGATCATGGGCTTCCTTGTCCTCAATGAAATCGCCAAACTCTGTGTCGCCATCGCTGTCGCCCACCTTGGCCTGCATGGAGACAGGCTGCTGGGCCATGCGCAGCACGGCATTCACGCGCTCCACCGGCAGGTGGATCTCTTCGGCGATCTCTTCCGGCGTGGGGTCACGCCCCAGTTCCTGGACGAGCTGCTTGTTCACCCGCATCAGCTTGTTGATCGTCTCGATCATGTGGACCGGGATGCGGATGGTGCGCGCCTGGTCCGCAATGCTGCGTGTGATGGCCTGACGGATCCACCAGGTGGCGTAGGTGGAAAATTTGTAACCGCGCCGGTATTCGAATTTCTCCACCGCCCGCATCAGGCCCATGTTGCCTTCCTGAATGAGGTCCAGAAAGGAGAGTCCGCGATTGGTGTATTTTTTGGCAATGGAGATGACCAGGCGCAGGTTCGCCTCGATCATTTCCGTTTTAGCGCGGGTGGATTCTGCCACACAGCGGCGGGCATCGGCGGCGATCTGGCGATATCCTTCGGCGGTCTGCCAGGCCTGGAGCTGAAACTGGTTCAGGGCCTCAAGGGCTGATTCCTTTTTGGGATGCAGCCGGATGTCGTGCTCCAGCTGCTCCATCTCGCGCAGCTTCTGCTGGATGAGAGCCACAAAATCCTCATTGATCTTCTGCTTGAAGAAAAACTTGGCCGTGAGCTTGAAGAAGGCGCTGCGGGCGTTGTTAAAGGCCTCACGGCTGGACTCCTTCTTCTTGTCCACGGCTTTGGTATGCGCAATGTAGAGGTCCGATGTGCGCTGATAACTGTCCCGGGCCTGGTCAAGCAGCGGGGTCAGCTTTTTGAAGTAGTTGTCCCTTTCCTCGGCCTTGCGGTCAATGACCAGGCGGTCAAAGCGTTCCAGTCCATTGGACAGGCTTTCAGCAAACTGCAGGAAGTGACGGGCCACAAAACCAACGTTTTGCAGGCAGCTTTGCAGGCTGATTTCCGCCTTCTCGATGCGTTTGGAAATCTGGATTTCCTGGTCGCGCGTCAGCAGCGGCACCTGGCCCATCTGGCGCAGATACATGCGCACGGGGTCGTCCAGGCTGTCCAGCTGCTTGGTGTCGGCGCGCTCGTTGGTGGTAGATTCCTCCACCACACGGGCCAGAAGCTTCATGGCTGTCTGGCCGGTCAGGTCCGCATCTTCCACCACGCGGATTTCCATTGCCCGCAGCCGGCTGATGACCTCATCCATCAGGTCCGTGGTCACGATGCCTAGCGGCAGGGCTTCGTTCACATCATCCCAGGTGAGGTGGTCTTGCTCTTTGGCCAGCAGGATCAGCGTGCGCAGACGCGCCTGGACCTCCGGCGCATTGATGTCATCATAAATGACCGCCGGGGCGGCTGGCGCACTGCCAGACTTTGGTGGGCGGCCGCGTTTGCGTTTTACGGGCAGTCCATCTGGGCCCACGACGGGTGTTTGAGCTGGCCTTTCGTCCACGGGATGAATGCGTGGACGTCCCCTTCTGCGTTTCTCTTCCTGGTCGCTTTTTTTGGAGGCGGCCGCAGGGGCGGGAGATGAAGCAGTCTTGGCGATGGTTGACTTTCCGGGAGCTGGTTTTTTGGGGACGGCCATAGAGACGCCGTGAATTCCTTTGGGGGTAAGAGGCAGCCCGGGGTGGGGCTGAGAAGAGGTGAATATCTTGCCCTCAGCAATATGGTCAAGACATTCTTTGAATTAGGCGCTGTATGGGGAAGAAACGTTATGAATACAGCAGATAACGCTGACGTGCACTGCGAAAAGAACTGACCCACCCGCCCCAGCCGGAAACAATGCGACTGGCAGACACTCCACGCTTTAGGTTGTTATAAAGGGATTCACTACCATAAACCTTATGAAAGAGATTCAGCTTGGACCCGCTCATGCGGCTCAGTGCCTTGCCTGCGGTCAGGCGATTGAGCTCCCCCAGAAGCATCACATCCAGCGCCGTCAGGTCCGCCTGCGCCCGTGGATGAATATTTAAACGCACTCCGCCGAAGTCCTTGCGAGTGTAGAGGCTGAAGCTCACCCCTGGCATGTTCCAGCGCTGGCAGGCCGCCAGCATCGCCTGTGCATTCACCCCGCTGCCCCCCGCATAACCAAAGGGATTCTCCGTGCCGATGCCGATGTCCACCGCCGAGGCCCCTCCTAGGATGCCCGTCGCCACATAATACAGCGGCGACGTCGCATGCGGAATGTTAGGCGATGTACGATACCAGCGCAGCCCCGTGTCCTGCCACACCATGCTGCGGGACCAGCCCTGCATCTTCACCACATTCAGACGCGGTGACTGCGATATCCAGCCTTTATTGCCTGACGTCATCATCGCCAGTTCCCCCGTCGTCATACCATGCACATACGGGACCGGGATCTGGCCCACAAAAGACTTCCACTTGGGCTCCAAAGGCGGCCCTTCTACCCGCCAGCCGCCCATCGGATTCGGCCGGTCCAGCACCACAAAGTGTTTTCCATTCTCCGCACAGGCCTCCATCGCCACCGCCATCGTGCTGATGTAAGTGTAGCTTCGGCAGCCGATGTCCTGGAGGTCAAAGACCATCACATCAATCGGTGCCAGCATCTGTGGCGTCGGCTTGCGCGTCGGCCCATACAGCGAATACACCGTCAGCCCCGTCACCGAATCCCGCCGCGTGCTCACATGGATGCCCGCGCCGATGGTGCCATCAATGCCATGCTCCGGAGCATACAGCGCCGTCAGGGATGATCCCAGTGCCCGCTGCATCACCGTCCGCGTCATCTCCCCGCGCCCGTTCACACTCGTATGGTTCGTGATCAGCCCCACCCGCTTCCCCCGCAGCAGATCAAAATTTCGCGAAGCCAGGAAATCAATCCCCAGCATGAACGGCCCACCCTGCGGCGGCCCTCCCGATGCCATCGGCATGGATTGCTGAAACGGCATCTGCCCCGTCTGGCAGCCAGTCAGCAATGCCGCACCCGAAAGAAGAAAGGAACGTCGTGAACCCATAGATTCCGCGACAGAGGCGGTGGCATGGGCTGCGGTCAAACAAAGAATGTCAGGATGGGGCGGGCGCTGCGGTCTGCCTCATCCATTCGTCAACTCCCCGGGCCACAGTCTTTCAAGCCAGGCGCGCCACCAAGCTGGCCGATGCGGACTGCCCGCAAAATCTGGCAGTGCCGGGGAAGGTTTTTAACAAGTCTCTTATTCCAAGATGAGTGCCGTCTGCGTCCGCTTCTGCTCAATTCCTGACCAGCAGGCTTTCCCCTGTCATCTCAGCAGATTTTTCCACTCCCAGCATGTCCAGCAGCGTGGGTGCGATGTCGGCCAGACGCCCGTTTTTAACCGATACGCCACCTGCATCTGCAGAAACATAAATGCCGTGGACGAGATTGGTGGTGTGGGCGGTATTCGGGCTGCCGTCCGGGTTGCGCATGAGCTCGCAGTTGCCGTGATCGGCGGTGATGAACAGCTGCCCTCCCAGTTCGAGGACTTTTTCGACGATAAGCTTAACGCCGAGGTCAATGGTCTCGCAGGCATGGATACCGGCTTCGACGACGCCCGTGTGGCCGACCATGTCGGGGTTGGCGTAGTTCATGATGACGAGGTCGTATTGGTCCAGGCGGCGCAGCACCTCAAAGGTGAGGTCCGGAGCGCTCATCTGCGGCTTTTTGTCATAGGTGGGCACCTCTTTCGGACTGATGGCCAGGTAGCGGTCCTCGCCCGGATTTGGCTCCTCAATGCCGCTGTTGAAGAAGAAGGTCACGTGCGGATATTTCTCTGTCTCCGCCGCACGGAGCTGGGTGAGCCCGGCGGCAGCGACGACCTGGCCGAGATTGTTTTGCAGGCTCTCCGGCCCGAAGATGACTCGGCAGCCGAGGCTGTAATACGTGGAGTCGTATTCGGTGAGCGTGTAGTAGCTGACGATGGGGTGGACCTCGCGGTCGAAACCTTCGAAGCCGGTCTTCAAAAAGGCATCGCTGAGCTGGCGGGCGCGGTCGGCACGGAAGTTAAACCACACGATGACATCGCCATCGCGGATGCGCGGCTCATTGGCATGGGAGAAGATCATCGGCTGCATGAACTCATCGCCGCGAGGGTCCAGGTCATAGGCGGCGCGGATGGCGGCGTGAGGGGCATCGGTGCGGAATTCACCGCGCCCCAGGACAATGGCATCCCAGGCCAGCTTGTTGCGGTCCCAGCGGGTATCGCGGTCCATGGCGTAATAACGGCCAATGACGGTGGCGATCTTCGCGCCGCTGAAGGTGAGGTCGGTTTCCAGCTTGGAAACATAAGCGGCACCGCCTTTGGGGTCGGTATCACGGCCATCGGTGATGGCGTGGACCATGATGTCCTCCACACCGGCCTGTTTGGCGGCATTGCAGAGAGCCACGAGGTGCTCCTGATGCGAGTGAACACCGCCGTCGCTGATGAGGCCTAGGAAGTGGAGGCGGCTGCCTTTGGCCTTTTCAAAAGCTTCCACCAGGGCGGGCATGGAGGCCAGCTCGCCATCGCGGATGCTTTTATTGATGCGGGTCAGGTCCTGATAAACCACGCGGCCTGCTCCTAAATTCAGGTGGCCTACTTCGCTGTTGCCCATCTGGCCGTCCGGCAAGCCCACGTCCTCGCCGCTGGCGCTCACGGTGCCGCGCGGGTAGGTGGCGTAAAGGTGGTCATGGAAAGGGGTGCGGGCGAGGAGGGTGGCATCGCCATTGGCTTCCGCCTGGGCTTTGCCGCCGGGGTTGATGCCCCAGCCATCACGGATAATCAGAACAACAGGTTTTTTGGCCATAGGAGCCGTTTCATGCTGCATAAACGGGGATTCTGCAACCTCGGGTGATTCTTGTTGACCTGCCGCTTTGCAACTCTTTCCTGCGCGACATCCCATGAAGACCACTCCCGTCACCCCAGCCGATCTCCGCAGCTCCGTCATCGCCGTCCCGCCGCTGTGCCGGAATGCAGACCTCAGCCTGAACGCGGCGGAGAACAAAAAGCTCATTGACCACATGTATGCCGGTGGCATTCGCACCCTGCTTTATGGCGGCAATGCGAACCTCTATAACATCGCCCTCTCTGAGTATGACTCCCTTTTGAACATGCTGCAGGAGCTGGCCCCGGAAGACCTGTGGATGGTGCCGAGCATCGGCCCCATGTATGGCACGGCGATGGACCAGGCCGCCATCCTGACGGAGCACAAATTTCCCACGGCCATGCTGCTGCCGACGCTGTTCCCCTCCAAGCCTGCTGGCGTGGCCACGGCGGTGCGCCATCTGGCGGAAAAGGCGGGCATGAAGCTGGTGCTCTACATCAAGGACGAGTCCTACATCACCCCGGAACTGGCGGAATCCCTGGTCAATGACGGCCTGATTTCCTGGATCAAATACGCCGTGGTGAAACCGAATCCGGCAGATGACCTTTACCTCACCCGGCTGGTGGACATGGTGAATCCTGAACTCATCGTCAGCGGCATCGGTGAGCAGCCCGCCATCATCCACCTGCGTGATTTCGGCATCACCGGTTTCACCGCCGGTTGCGTGTGCATCGCCCCGCGCCTGAGCATGGACCTGCTGCGCGCCATTGATGCCAAGGAATATGACCGTGCCGAGGAGATCCGCGAGATCTTCCTGCCGCTGGAAGACCAGCGCAATGCCCATAGTCCTATCCTGGTGCTGCACCACGCAGTCTCCCTGGCCGGCATCGCCCAGACCGGTCCGGCCCTCCCGCTGCTGACGGAACTTCCGGATGAACTGCTGCCCGGCATTGAAACAGCCGCCAAAGAGTTGCTGGTGAAAGCGGCGTAACAATGCCGCAGCCCTTCCCTGCGGCCTTGGGGGCGATATCAGACGCCCCTACCTGGACTGGCCGCAGGAGTTAGGCGTCCCGCAGGGGATTTGTGAGTGAAAGAGAATAAAAATGACCACTCCTGCCAGCCTTTCATTTCATGGGATTCTTTGACTTTTTTCGACGGCAGCAACTCAAACCGCCACCGACCCCCTTTGAGACTCTCGCCGCCTTTAGCCGTTTCCAAAACGTGCGGGAATGTTCTCCTGATTTTTATCGCAAGCATTTCCGCGCCATTGATATGACTGTGGGATTTCTGGGCTTTCTGGGTGAGCAGCATCCTCAGTTTGCCTCCATTTTCTCCATTACAATGGCACCACAGGCGGATCTGGCCAAAGCGCTGGAAAGTCTGATGCGCAATATTCAGATGGAGCAGCGCACTCTTGACTTCATTGACTCCACGATGACCACGATCATGCAAACACTTCTCCCAGTAGTGCAGGATCCAGAATGTTGCTGACAATTTAGTTTCAGCTTGCAGGAGGCTGGAACTGAGCAGAGTGAAATCACGGCTTACGCCGCCATGGCCTCGGCCACGCCTTTGAAGAGGTAATAACCCCAGCCCTGCTCGGCCCCGTTCCAATCGGGATCGTAGTGGGTATTCTTGGCGATGAAACGCTCTGGGTGGGGCATGAGGCCGAACACGCGGCCCGTATCATCCTGAAGCCCGGCGATCTGGGCGCTGGAGCCATTGACGTCCTTGCCATACAGCAGGGCCGCGTGCCCGTCCTTGACATACTTTTCCGCATCACCGGATTCACCGACGAAGCGGCCTTCGGCATGGGCGACAGGCAGTTCGAAGTTATCCGGCAGCGCCTTCAGGAAGGGGCTGGTGTTACCATTCTTTTTCAGCGGAGCCCAGCGGCAGATGAATCGGCCGGTGTCGTTGTGAATCAGGCTGCCACGCGGAAGCAGGTCCAGCTGGGTGAGAATTTGAAAGCCGTTGCAAATGCCGAGCACGTAACCGCCATCGGCCACGAACTTCTTCAGCCGCTCCCCCAGCTTGTGCTTGGTGATGAGCTGGGCGATGCGGCCGCTCATGACGTAATCACCATAGCTGAAGCCGCCGGAAAAAACAATGAGCTGCGCCTGGTCCAGCGAATCCGGCTCCAGGTGAGCGATGGGCAGGACTTCTGCGGTGAAACCGGCCGCTTCCAAAGCGCGGGAGGTTTCCAGATCGCAGTTAGTGCCAGGGAATTTGATGAGAAGGGCGTGGGGCATGGTCGGAAAATCTACAGGTCGAACAAGAATCAATAATACTGCACCAGACCGTTCTGCCAGATGGGCTTGAGGTCGGCGATGGAGGCATCAATGAGGGTGGTGCCGCGGTTGGTGACGTGGAGCCAGCGTTCGCCGGTGCTTTCGCCGATGATGACGGCTCCGGCGGCGCGGACGGTTTCGACGTGCTCGGGGGCGACTTCGATGAGGAAGCGGCCGGGAGTCTCGCCGAAGAGGATTTCGGCCATGGTGCAGTCCTTGGAGGCGGGGAAGTTTTCCAGCTCCACTTTGATGCCGGCCTTGCCGCTGAAGGCGAACTCGGCGAGGGCGATGGCGAGACCGCCTTCGGAGAGATCGTGGGTGGCGAGGATGGCGCCTTTTTTCACCAGCTCGTGATACTTGTTGTAGTTAGACCAGGTGTCTGTTTCGCTCCAGGTCGGGGCTCCGTTGAGACCGGCACCCTGGGTGTATTTGGCGAAGACGCTGCCGCGCAGGCCGGGGGTGGTCTTGCCCAGGATGGCCAGCTTGCTGCCGGGACGGCGCAGGGAGGAGCCGATGACGTGGGAGGCGTCTTCGATCACGCCGAAGCCGCTAACCAAAAGAGTGACAGGGATGGACACGGGGCCTTCATCGGTGATGAAATAGTTGTAAAAGCTGTCCTTGCCGGAGACGAACGGGGCTCCATAGGCCAGGGCGGATTCGGCCATGCCCTTGGTGCATTCGACGAGGGCACCTAGCTCTTTTTCGCTGTCGGGATTGCCCATGCAGAAGTTGTCCAGGATGGCGATGCGCTCCGGATTCGCTCCCATGGCGACGAGCTGGCGGACGCATTCGTCCACACAGGCGCGGCCCATGGCATGAGGATCGGTCTTGCCCCATTCAGGGAGCAGGGCGCAGGCGAGGGCGACGAGCTGGCTGCTGCCGTCCACCTTGATGACAGCCCCGTCCTGGGGCGCGTCACCGCTGGCACCGGCCAGGGGTTTGAGGACGGTATTGCCCTGCACTTCGTGGTCGTATTCGCGGATGATGGGCTCGCGGGAGACGATGGAAAAATCACCCAGCACGGTCTTGAGCACCTGCGTCCAGGACTCGGGACGGACGACGATCTTTGGCGTGGCGGCCACAGGCTGGCGCCAGTGAGCCTTCATCTCACGGCGGGGTGCGCCGTGGAGCTTGTCCACCGGCAGGTCGCAGACGGATTCACCATGATGCCAGACTTTGAGGCGCTGGCTGCCATCGGCCTTGGCCAGGATGAAAATCTCGCTCTGCCAGGTATCGGCGATGGCCTGGAGGGCGGGCAGGTTGTGCTCCTCGATGGCCATGACCATGCGCTCTTGGGATTCGGAAATGAAGACCTGCCAGCTTTCCAGGCCAGGCTCTTTCAACGGGCAGTTTTCCAGCCACACTTCACCGCCCACTTCGCTGAGCATCTCCCCAGCTGCGCTGGAGAAACCGCCTGCGCCGCAGTCGGTGATGAATTCGATGAGCCCTGCCTCACGGGCCGCGAGGACAAAGTCGGCCACCTTTTTTTCCTCAATGGGATTGCCGATTTGCACGGCGGTCTGGTCTTCCTCATGAGAATCGGTGGTCAGCTCGGCGGAGGAGAAAGTCGCGCCTTTGAGGCCGTCCTTGCCGGTGCGGCCGCCAGCGGCGATGAGCAGGTGGCCGGGCTTCACTTCCTTGGCGATGTCATGGATCGGGATGATGCCGGCGGTGCCGCAAAAGACGAGCGGATTGTAGATGAAGGTATCGTCAAACTGGATGGCGCCGTTGACCGTGGGGATGCCCATGCGGTTGCCGTAATCGCGCACGCCGCGCACCACACCGCGCATGACGCCGAGGGGGTGAATGACGTCTTTGGCCTTCAGGTCTTCCTGCCGGGTGTCTGGCGGGCCGAAGCAGAATACGTCAATGGAGGCAACGGGCTTGGAGCCCTTGCCAGCGCCCAAAATGTCGCGGATCACACCGCCGAGACCGGTATTGGCACCGGCGTAGGGCTCGATGGCGCTCGGGTGGTTATGAGTCTCCACCTTCAGGCAGACGGCCTTGTCATCATCCAGCTTCACAAAGCCGGCATTGTCCACAAAGGCGCTGAGCACGAAGTCCGGCTTCTGCTCCATGATCTTCTCCGTGACGCTGCGGATGTAGGTCTTGAAAAGGCTGTCCACGACCTCGTCCTGGCCGTCCAGAGTATGGGAGATTTTGGCGTTGAAAATGCGGTGCTTGCAATGCTCTGACCAGGTCTGGGCGATGACCTCCAGCTCGACATCGGTAGGGTCACGGCCTTCATCATTGAAGATCTGCTGCACGGCCTGCATGTCCGCCTTGGACAGGGAGAGCTTCATCTTCTTGGACAGGTCAAGAAGCTGGTCAGCGGCGAGATCGCGAACAGAGATCGTGCGGAAAACAGCACGTTCAGTGCGGGGGGCGGAGGAGGAGTTGGCTTGCAAGGTCAGAGGACGGTTTGGTTACCCTATGGATTTGGCGAGGAAACGCGGCGGGTCAATGGGAGAGGCGGAGAGGGGATTTATGATTTACGACTTATGATTGATTATTTGCATAGGTGTCTTGGTAGGCAGGCGAGAAATGAGGATGAAAATCAATTCCCCCGTTGGGGATGTTCGTTTGTACGCGATTGAATGTCATGTGATTAGAATGGGCGATTTTGTTGAGGCAGTTCCATTCATCTAACCTTTCTATAGAGAACATGCTTGTCGCCCGCCTAAGCATTTAGACCCTCCAATTCCCTGGCGGTGACAGCCCCCCAGCCCCTGCACGCCCCTCCGCACCGTTCTTTTACACGCGCTTTACAGACGCCGCCGGAGCCTGCGTGCAGGCTGGGTCTGCCATGAAAACAACATTACCTACCCTCCGGC
The DNA here is from genome assembly GCF_039655865.1 of Prosthecobacter sp. SYSU 5D2. NCBI lineage: Bacteria > Pseudomonadati > Verrucomicrobiota > Verrucomicrobiia > Verrucomicrobiales > Verrucomicrobiaceae > Prosthecobacter > Prosthecobacter sp. SYSU 5D2. The sequence goes on from NZ_JBBYXL010000001.1 coordinate 435,920, forward strand.
AGTCCATCCTTGGTCTCATCCTCAGCAGCGCCCTTCTGGGTCAGGCCACAGAGCCCGCGAAAACAGATGCCATCCGTGACAATGAAGCGCTGGTACAAATCGCCATCCTGCTGGATACCAGCAGCAGCATGGACGGTCTCATCGAGCAGGCGAAGAGCCAGCTCTGGCGCATCGTCAATGAATTCAACGATGCCAGGCAGGGCGACAAAATACCCGTGGTGCAGGTGGCCCTGTATGAATACGGCAATAACAACCTGAGCATCGGTAGCAACTACATCCGCAAGGTGCTGCCGCTGACGCGGGACCTGGACCGGGTGTCCGAAAACCTCTTCAAACTGACCACCAACGGCGGCAACGAATATTGCGGTGCCGTGATCCGCGATGCGCTGGACAGCCTGGCCTGGGATGCCAAGGGCTCCACCTACAAGGTCATCTTCATCGCCGGCAATGAGCCCTTCACCCAGGGGCCGGTGAATGCGCAGGATGCGTGCAAGGCGGCCATCCAGAAGGGCGTCGTCGTGAACACCATCCACTGCGGCAACCAGGCGGATGGCGAGAACGGCGGCTGGCGCACCGGCGCGGCTCTGGCCGAGGGCCGCTTCCTGACGATTGACCAGGACAAGGCGGTCGTTCACATCGAGGCTCCGCAGGACAAGGAGATCACCCGCCTGAGCATCGAGCTGAACAAGACCTACATCCAGTATGGCAAAGACGGCGGGCGCGGCAGATCCAACATGAGCCGTCAGGACAGCAATGCCAGCCTCTTTGAAAAAGCCGGAGCCGCCGTGCAGCGCGCGCTCACCAAGGCCAGCCCCAGTTACAGCAACAACAGCTGGGACCTGGTGGACGCCAATAAAAAGGCGGGCGTGAAACTGGAAGAGCTGAAGGAAGGCGACCTGCCCCCTGAGATGCAAGCCCTGAAGCCTGAAGAGCGCCAGACCTATCTGGACAAGAAGGCCGCTGAGCGCAGCCAGATCCAGTCGCAGATCCAGAAGCTGAACGAAGAACGGCAGAAATACGTGGCCGAAAAAGCCAAAGAAAGCGGCCAGGACGACACGCTGGACAAGGCCATCGTGAAAGCGGTGCGCGAGCAGGCGGAGAAGAAGGCGATCATTTTTAAATAATGTCTCCCATTGCTCATCCCCACCTTTTTATCCCATGAAAACGCATCTTATTGCCGCAGCCTTTTGCAGCGTCCTGGCGGTCACGATGGCTGAACCGCCGACGATCCCTGTGATCCCCAACCGGATGATCTCCTTCTCCGGCTTCCAGGAAAATGTCCTGGCGGTGGAGGGCCAACGGGAATCGCACCGCCTCACTGAGGACCAGTTTCTGCAGATGATGCAGAGGCCTGGCGTGGTGATGCTGGATGCCCGCAGTGCCGCCAAATTTGCCCTCCGCCACATTCGCGGAGCCGTGAACCTTAGCCTGCCGGATTTCAATGAAGCGGATCTCGCCAAAGTGATCCCCAGAAAGGACACCACCGTGCTCATTTACTGCAACAACAACTTTGAAAACAGCCCGGTGTCCTTTATTTCCAAGTCCTTCAGCACGGCGCTGAATCTGCATACGCTGGTCAGCCTGCAAGGTTATGGTTATACCCACGTGTATGAACTGGGGCCTCTGCTGGACGTGAACACGACACGGCTTCCGTTTGAGGGCAGTGAAGTGCAGGCCAAGATGAAAACCCCGAAGATAGGAAACTGAAATGCGGAAAACCGCTTTTGATGAAGGTCTTGACCTGCACAAGGATGACACCGCAGACTGAAGACTGAAGGCTTTAAACCGAAACCGCCATGCCCACCCTCCTTGTCATTGAAGACGACAGCGCCATCCGGCGTGGTGTGACGGATGCGCTGCGCTTTTCCGGTTATGAAGTCCTGGAGGCTGCGGAGGGCCTGGCGGGCATGGAGCTGGCGCTGACGGCCACCTTTGACCTGCTGCTGCTGGATCTGGTACTGCCTAACCACAACGGTTTCGAAATCCTGCGCGCGCTGAAGGAGCACCGGCCCGGCACGCCCGTCATCATCCTGTCCGCACGCGGAGAGGAGGCGGACCGGGTGAAGGGCCTGAAGCTGGGCGCGGATGATTACGTGGTGAAACCCTTCAGCGTGCGGGAGCTGCTGGCCCGTGTAGAGGCCGTGCTGCGGCGGTCGCCGGAGCGGCCCAGGCAGGTGCGGCAGGTGCCCTTCCCGGCGGGTGTGGCGGACATCGAAAGGCTGGAGCTGCGCTTCACCGATGGCAGCCGCGAGGAGCTGTCTGACAAGGAATGCAGCCTCATCGAGTATCTGGCCGCGCACCGGGGCCGGGCGATCTCGCGGGAGGAGCTGCTGCGCCGCGTGTGGCGCATTGAGCCGCGCCACACGGAGACGCGCACCGTGGACATGCACATCGCCAATCTCCGGGCGAAGCTCCGCGACAACGGCAGCGCGCCGCAGTTTCTGCTGACGGTGCGTGGCAAAGGCTACATGCTGCAGCAGGAGGCGCATGTGGGCACGGCCTAACTAAAAACATATTTAATCCTTCACTCACACCTCAAAGACGCCTGCCAAGTGACTTTTCTTTTGATCTTCTTTCTATAAGCTATCGCGAGTCTCTCAACGGTTTTCCGCGAGACGCGTGCGCTCCAGTATTCGTCATTCGTCATTTTATATGTCCTCCCTCGTCCGCTGGCTTTTGTTCACCCTCTGCCTCCTGGTTTTCTCCGGAGCGATGGGTTGGATGAGCCTGCGCATGCTGGACCTGGAGGCGCAGCGGCGGCGCACGGCGGAGGAGGCGCAGGTGCAGGAAAAGGTGCGCCTGGCGCTGTGGCGCATGGACTCCATGGCCAGCGCCCTGCTCATTCGGGAAAACTCCCGCCCGCCGCACCATTACCAGGCCTTTTATGCGCCGGAAGACCTCTTCACCAGCCGCACGCAGAGCATTCCCAAAGGCCAGGCGCTGATGCCATCGCCCCTGTTCGGCAGCCTGCCGGATCTGGTGCAGCTTCACTTTGAGCGGCTGTCCGGACAGGCGGCCTTGCAGAGCCCGCAGGTGCCCACCGGCAGCCAGCAGACCCTGGCCACGAGCTGGTATGACACCTCCCCGGAGACCGCCCGGGCCGCCCAAAAGCTGACCGCCCTGGAGACCCTGCTGAAACAGCACCCGGACATCGTCCAGACTCCGGCCAAGGATGCTCCGCCTGTAACGGAAACCGCGCCTGCCAACACCCTGCCTCCGCTGCCTTCGTTGGAGAAGCAAAAAGCGGCGACGGCTGCTGCTGACAGGCAGATGCCATTGGACTCACAGGTCCTGGCCAACAGCGTAGAGCAAAGCCAGCGTGCCATGGTGCTCAGCAACAATCTTTACGCGGAGAAGCAGGAGCTGGCGAAACCGCAGCTCAAAAAAACCGCGCCCACGCCGCCGCCAGCCACTGCTGCCCAGTCCGCGGTTGCGGGAGCCAAAGAGGCCCCGAAAGCCGCGGAATCCCTTGCAGAATCCGACCCCACCGCAGACGAGCCCTCCATCGGCTCCTCCCTGCTGGCGGAGGTGCGCACCCGCTATCTGAGCCGTGGACAGAAATCAGACACAGCCTCCGCCATGGCACCGGCCTCCTCCCCGGCGCAAAGGCAGTCCCTGCCCGCACTCGCAGGAGATCTCCGCGCGCAGTGGCTGGGCCAGGAGCTGCTGCTGACCCGCCCGGCCACGCTGGACGGCACCGCCCGCGTGCAGGGGGTGTGGGTGGACTGGCCGCAACTGCAAACCCGGCTCCTGGAAACCGTGCGGGACCTCCTGCCCGGCGCCACGCTGCAGCCCATCAGCCCGGAGGCCGCCCGCACGGATGCCGCGGCACTCGTTACCCTGCCGGTGAGGCTGCTGGCCGGTCCCGTGGCCGTGCCCCTGGACACGCGCTCCCCTTTGCGGCCCGCCTTGCTCATCGCCTGGGCCTGCCTCATCGCCGCCTCCGTGGCCATCGCCTACGTCCTGCACCGGGCCATGCTGCTGAGCGAGCGCCGGGGCGCGTTTGTCTCCGCCGTCACCCATGAGCTGCGCACGCCGCTGACCACCTTCCGTCTCTATTCGGAAATGCTGGCCGATGACATGGTGCCAGAGCCGGCCCAGCGCCGCAGCTACCTGCAGACCCTTTGTGATGAATCCACCCGCCTCATGCACCTGGTGGAAAACGTGCTGGCCTATTCCCGCATCGAGCGCGGCCGCACCGCCGGGCGGACGGAGGACACCCAGGTGCAAAGTTTGTTAGACCGCATTCTCCCGCGCCTGCGCCAGCGCACCGCTCCTGCCGGGCTGGAGCTGCATCTGGATGCCGCACCCGCCGCCCTGGCCGCCCGCCTGCGGGTGGATGCCATGGCCGTGGAGCAGATCCTCTTTAACCTCACCGACAACGCCTGCAAATACGCCGCCCCGGATTGCGATCCCCGCCGCCTGGACCTGACCGTGGAGGACAGCCACAAGGCCCTGCGCATCACCTTTCGCGACTACGGCCCAGGCCTGCCGCACGCGCAGATGAAGCGTCTCTTCCAGCCCTTCAGCAAATCCGCCACCGAGGCCGCCCACAGCGCGCCCGGCGTCGGTCTCGGCCTGGCCCTCAGCCGCCAGCTCGCCCGGGAGCTGGGCGGAGACCTCACCCACCTCCCCGTCAGCGGGCGCGGAACTGCTTTTGTGCTGACACTGAAGAAGCAGGATTCAGAGAAGTAGAAGACCGAGGGCGGCGGTGCAATGGCAGACGTCACTCACGGTCCTTCCACCCCCATTTGCAAGGTCACCGTCGTCCCCGTAGTGCCGCTTTCGCCGTAGCCCCTGGCCAAACGACACCCCAGGTTATACATGCTGTTAGGCCATCCAGCGTCCCAAACCAAAGATGTATGCCTTGAACAGAACAAGTTTGCAGATGGTGATGACACCCCGGCTCTTCATCAAGACCTTCATCTTACCCTTGCAGCGACTCTTCGTGCGGGGCGTCACGGCTGCATTTCCCCCGTGCATGTGACCACCTTTTAGAGAACTTCCTTCACCTAAACTTTATGCTGGAAGTCCATAGTTGAGCACTGCCTTACCCACCCACCAGCTCAATGTCCACGGCATGAGGTAAAAAAAAGCCCCGCCCCCGGAAAGTTCCGGGAGCGGAGCCAGGATCACGGATCATCAGGCGGGCAGCCTACCTGTATATCTGCTTCGCAGACTAGTTTTTTGGCTTGGTTGGGGTTGTGGTCGAGCCGGAGGTCGTGCCAGAAGTTGAACCCGACGTGCTGCTGTCCGCGCTGCCGCCAGTCGTGCTGCCGCCGGTCGTATCACCACCGGTGGTGCTGCCGCCTGTAGTGGGAGCTGTAATCGTGGCTTTGTTGAAGTTTTTGCCATTGATCGTAGCGCCCGTGGTGTTGCCACCCGTCGTATCGCCGCCAGTGGTGGCACCGCCGGTGGCCGAGCCTCCTGTGGTGCTGCTGCTGGTCCGGCCCGTAGTGCTGCCAGTGGTGCTTTGGGCATTGTCATTGTCCTCCAGCCCTGGTGTATCACCGGTGCGGCCAGGAGCCTCGCCGCTGCGGCCTGGCGACTTGCTACGACCAGGTGCCTCACCGCTTTTGCCGGGCATCGGCTTGGCCGTATCATCGGAGTCGCGGTCAGAGGTGGAACCGCTGGTTGAACCGGAGGTAGAACCGCTGGTGCGGCCGGAGGTGCTGCTTGTGGCATCACCACCCGTGGTAGCTCCGCCAGTTGTGTTACCGCCAGTCGTGTCGCCGCCCGTTGTCGGGGCCGTGATGGTGGCCTTGTTGAAGTTCTTGCCTTCAATCGTGGCACCCGTCGTGTTGCCGCCGGTGGTGCTGCCACCGGTGGTTGTGCCCCCTGTGGCAGAGCCGCCAGTGGTGGCGCTCCCGGTGCTGCCGGAAGTGGTGCCGCTGGTGCTACCTGAGGTAGGTTTCTTGCTGTCACTGGAACTCTGTGCGCTTACTGCCAAGGGGCATGCGAGCAGAATGATAGTGGCTGTGGTTTTGATGAATTTGGGTTGGGTATGTGTTTTCATACATGGACTCTTCGCGTCCATTTTTGAAAATGAGGGTCTAAAAAAAATCACCTTTTTTTAGTTTCTGGCGATCCTGCAACTTGCGAATGACTCTTTCTCCCAGGCTAAATTGCAATCCGCATTAAAGCGGCAGGCCGTGGGTTATCGAACTTTTTTTGCTTAGCAATTAATATGCCATCGAATGGATTGGCTGAAACAACCATTCTGACCGCCCAGAAACCCGTTGGGGTGCGAACTCCTGCGTATGAAAACACACATTCGTCTCGCTGCTGTGCTGCTGGGTTTTGGCCTGGCAGCGGCTTCCACACCTTTATTGATTGCCCAAAACCCTGCCACTGCCAGTCCCTCACAGCTGGTTCAAGGGGGCGTTCTCCTGCGCGATGACGGCCTCTTCTGGGTCAGCGGGGGAAAAGCCGGCCATCTCGATGCCAGCACCGTGCCCCAAGGACAGATGGTCCTGTCCGATGGCCGTCTGCAGGCCCTGCCAGCAGGTATCTCAGGCCTGCCGGAAGGAGTGGCGGTGGCTCCAGATGCCCGCTCCGCCAGGGACCTGTCCGGGATCACCCTGGTGAATGACCAGGTCTATATCATTGCCAATGGCAAGGCCACACCCGTGAAGCCCACAGCCATCCCAGCTGGCCATATGATCACCTGGGAGGGAAAAACAACCCCAGCCCCCTCCGATCTCACCTTCATCGGCCGCGTGACCCCCGGCACCGTCACACCAGGAGTCGTGACTCCAGGCAGCGTCTCCATCGATGGCAGCGTACGTGGTGGTGACGTCAAAGGCGGCGATGTCAAGGGCGGTGACGTCAAGGGCGGTGACGTCAAAGGAAATTAGATTGAAACACATCTTGCCAATGCCCTGTCCTCATCGGCCTCGCAGTTGTGAACAGAATAAAATGCTGTCCATCATGAATGAATGAATTTTATCATCTGTTATTCTGTTCACAACTGCGAGCCCAGATGAAGGTCTTGAACAAGGTCATGATGAGGATCCCTGCCAACTGAGCACTGAGCAGTCATCCCCGCCTGCCTTGCCCCCTCTTACATTCCCATTTGCCCTTCCCTTCCCCCCGCGTAAGCATCCGCCAGCGCTCGCACCGCGCTGCCTGATGCCCACCCCACGCCCCTTTTCCCTGCTCCGCCAGCAGCCTCTCATCCTGGCCCTGGCCCTGCTCAGCAGCGCCCACGCCGGTGAGCCGCTGGCGCAACCGCCCGCCGCCGCCCCCCTCCTATCAGCCACTCTGCCCGCCCCAGGCTCCATCGGCGACCGTCTGGAAAATCTGGGCCGCCTTTACGAAAGCGACACCAACGACATCCTCCAGGAACTGTGGATCCTGGGCCGATACCACGGTCATTATCACTGGAGCGAAGGCAGCGTTGGCGAGGATGAAGGGCACGAGATCCGCCGCCTCCGCATGGGTGCCCAGGCGCAGCTATTCCACAAGCTCAGCCTTCATGCCCAGATGGTCAGCGGCAGTGATGCGGAGCCCTTTTACAACGGCTTCACCGAGCTCTGGGCCCAGTGGGCCTTCACCCCGCAGGTGGCCCTCACCGTCGGCCAGCAGAAGCACCGCTTCACCCACGACCGCAACGTCTCCAGCCGCTACATCAACTACCTGGAGCGCAGCATGCTCACCAACATGGTCGGCGCGGATTACACCCCCGCCGTCACCCTCCAGGGAAAGATCGGCCCCGTCACCTATTACACCGGCCTCTTCAGCAACGCCACCAGCCGCGACATGGCGGATTCCTTCACCCAGTTTGACTCCGGTTACTCCTACCTCGCCGCCGCTTACATCAACATCGGCAAGCCCTTCGGTGCCGACAGCGCCCACCTCCACATCACCGGTCTGCACAGCCAGGCCAATGAAAACGCCACCAACCTGGACCGCTTTGACAACGCCTTCTCCACCGCCCTCATCCTCACCCAAGGCTCCGCCGCCCTCGTCACCGAACTCACCGCCGGCCTCGGCAGTGATGAAGGCGATGCCTACGGCCTCAACCTCCAGCCCAGCTACTTCCTGACCGACAACCTGCAGCTCGCCCTCCGCTACCAGATCGCCGCATCGAATGGCGCCCGCGGCCTGGAACCCCAAAGCCGCTACGAAGTCCCCGCCGGCCTCCCCAATGGAGATCTTTACCAGGCCGGCTACATCGGGCTCAACTACCACATCGCCAAACATCGTTTAAAACTCATGACCGGCCTCGAATACTCCACGATGGGCGGCGAAAGCGTCTGGACCGCCAGCACCATGATCCGCTTCTTCTTCGGCCCCCACTCCGGCGGCCCCTTCCCCATGAACCAAATGCTCGACGGCCATTTCCTGGAGTATGATTGAGGACGCCCTAGTCCGCAATGAATGCAGCCCTCAACCCTCAGTCTTCTGAGGTTCGAAACACCACTCCGCATGCGGAAAGCTTTTGAAGACCCAACAGCCTAACCGTTTTTGCGACCATACACCCCCGCCCTCCCAAGGAAGGCCTCACTTTCCGCTGGTCACTCCGCCCCGCCGCCTCCAGCCCCCCTCCCTACACCCTGTTCATCCTCCATCTCCTGCGCTACCTCAGCACCCTACTCACCTTTCACGCCCTCACCCTCCTGCTCTTCACCCACAGCACCCTCCGCCGCCTGCTGAGCCTCGTCTGGCAAAAACTCATCGAAATCCCACCCCGCCAGGACTGACCGCGACCGCACTCATTGAAGCATCGTTTGTTAGCAAATGCCGCCTTCCAGTTGCGCAGCCTTCCCCAGCTCAGGCCTGCGGGTCATTGACCTCAGCCGTCTCAGCGGCAGCCTTGGCCGCTTCGCTCCGTGCTTTGTCGGCCAGATAGCTGCGGTGAAAGAGCCAGAACAGCAGACAAAGGAGCGCGGCCTTGCCCCCCTCGGTGACCGGCCCATCGTCCAGCTTCCCGGCTGCAACCCAATAGCCCTTAGCGACGCTGAGTCCGAACATGGCGGCCATGCATTTGAGATACAACAGGACTTCGGACATTCTCATAGCCTTCAGGAAAAAACAGCCTAACCAACAACCTCACCCCTCATCAACCCGTCTTCAGCACTGAATACCGAATACCGCATACTGAAAACGGCACACTGTCCTACGCCGCCTTCTCCAGCTCCTGCCGCCGCACGTCACGCACGCAGAAGTTCTCCGCTTCGGCCACGCCCCAGACGAGGTGCCGGGCCAGCATGCGCATCAGGCCGCGGCTGTAGCGGGAGCGGGTGTAGCCGCCGGAGGCCATGCTGGCGATGTGGAAGGTGGAATGCCGCTCCATCACGCTGGCGATGTTAAAGGGGGAAGGTTTCATGGCCAGGTTCTTGCCCGCCAGATGAATGCGGAAAATGCGCCCGTCATAAAAGTACCGGACCAGCTCAGTCCACGCCTCATGCCACTGCACCATACGGCGGCTGTAGCGGTCCATGGCCATCGTTAGCGCTGCCGGGTTTTTCAAAAGCTCCGGTCCTTTGGAAAACACACAGGCATCCAGCTGCCGAGCGCCCTCCAGGGACATGAACAGGCCGGGGGAAAGCATGGGGTCCACAAAGCCAAAGGCATCCCCCAGCAGCACCCAGCCCGGCCCGTGTCCGCGCTCAGACAGGAGCTGGTAGTTGGTATAGGTCATCACCGGGCTGACCCGCCGGGCGCTTGCGCCCTTGGCCGCCAGGATGGGCTCCTCGCGGATGGCCTGCTCCAGCCGCTCCTCCGGCGTCTCTCCCAGGGTCTTCGAATGCTCCTTGCTCACCACGATGCCCACGGACAGCCGCCCCGGCAGGGGGATGCGCCAGCTCCAGCCTGCCCGCAGCACCGAGATGATGACCTGGCCCGGCTCCACCTCATCGTGATCAAAGTCCTCAAAATGGGCAAAATACGCCACATCATTCCGCTCCCCCCGCACCGCCGGGATCTCCATGGCCCGCGCGAAGGCCCGCGCCCGGCCGGAGGCATCCACCAGCAACGGCCGCGCCTCCGCCTTCAGCCCCGCCTTTTCCAGGCTGGCTGCGCCCAGGCGGATCACCGGCTCCCCGTCCTCCACCCCCGCCACCAGCTCCGCCCGTGCATGGACAAACCGTGCGCCCAGCTCCTCCGCACGAAGCCGCAGCAGATTGTCCAGCTCCGGCCGGGGTGTGTTGTAGGAGTACGGCGGCAGGTGCCCCTCCACATTCTTGAAGCTGAAATGGATGCGCGGCCCTCCATCCGTGACAAAGAAAGACGCTCCCGGTTTGCGGACGGACATCGCCGCCACGCGATCCTCGATGCCGAGCTGGCGGAACACCGGCACCACACCCGGGATCAGCGATTCCCCCACCAGCAGGTCCGGGCGCTTGTCATCGTCAAAGACCACACAGGCCACGCCCCGTTGCGCCAGCAGCGCGGCCAGCGTGCAGCCCGCAGGCCCTGCGCCCACGATCACCACCTCAGGGGAAGAACGGTCCGTCATCGCATTCATCATCGCCACACTACGTCCCACATCAAGGCCAGGCTGTCAGGAAAAAAGCCGCATCCTGCGCAGCTCAGTCCTGCAACCTGTCAGGCGGCAGCAGCTCGGCCTTGTGCGTCCGTGTGAGTCCACGAACCAGGCCGGTCAGCCGGTTCAGCTCGCTCGGCCCATCATAAGTGAGGGTGAGGGTGACGGGCCGGCGTTTGCCGGACGCATCGGTGATGCTGCCCTTGACCATGGCTTTCTTCCACTGGCCCTTCAGCACGGGCTTTTGCGGGTGGGGGGCAAAGATGAACATACCCGGGCCGCCCCCTGTCAGGTTCACGGCCGCCAGGATCGGTCCCGGGGCCAGTCCATCCTGGGCCTCGTTCACCACCAGGACACGCCCGTCCTCAAAGTCAGTCAGCAGGGCGCTGCCTGCCGGGTTGTGTGACTGCATGGGAGCGATACTGCCATGCCCGCCCACCTGCAGATCAATTCCGTCCGGGTAAAAATCCGCCCTTGGATCAGGCGCTCGGAAAAAATGCCCCTGCACAACATGGGTGGGATAACCGTAGGGCACGAAGTTTTTCACCGTCATTTGCACCGCACCTTTTTTGCCCCGGATCCGGGCATGAATGGTCACCTCATATTCAGACATGGTTTCAGACACCATCAGGCCCGTCGCAAAGGTAAAGGCATCACCGTCCAGTCCCATGCCCACCCCTTTGACGGCCCCCAGCTTGCCCACCTCCATGAACAGCCTGCCTGCGCCTGTCTGGCCGGATTCAGCATTTTCATAAACGCAGGCAAAAGTCCGGTATTGAGGATAGCCAAAATAAGGCTTGAACAAAGCGCGCTCCGTCAGCTTTCCGGCCGCCATCAGGCCGTCACGTTCCAGGCTGAAGACTCCGTCGCCGGAGACATCCAGCCGCAGCGTAGTCTCGCCCGCCCCAAGAGCCGTGCGCTTCAGAGTCACTGTGGCCAGCCCCTCTTCATCAAACTGGCCCGTAAAGCCCCGGGTTCCTGCCAGCAGGGTCAGCTTGCCAGTGAAGCGGCGGTTATCCGCCAATGCCAGCGTCACTTGGCCCAGGTCCACAGTATTGCCCCCGGCATCGGCGAGTCTCCATAATCCGTTTAGCATGCGCTTGGACGGGGAGAGCATCAGTCTCACCTGGATTTTGAAGGGATCCTCTGACCAATAATTGCCCAAATCAGCGGCGATGCGATACGTTTCCCCCTTCACAGCCTGAAAAGACGTGCCTGTCAGCCAGTTTTTGGCCTGTAACCGCAGGCCGGTGCCGTAGTTCGTCCTGACTGGTTGCATTGCCTCTACACTCTCACCCTGCCAAATCGTCATTTCATGCTGAACAGAACGAAATCCCCCAGGCATGTGAAAACACTCCACCTTACAGAAGCCGGAGCTCGGGGCCGTCCATCTCCACCAGGCCGTTTTCCTGGGACTCTCCCACGGCTCGTCGGGCCGCTCCCCCGCCTCCAGGCTGAAACCGGACATGTCCGTGGGCGCAGACATCCCGCTGCGCACATCTATGGCCGGGGCATCGGCAAAGTGGTCAGCACCTGCCGGAAAGGTTTTGGCTTGGGTGTGCGGGAGCAGGGCCAGCATCGGCAGGACAAGGGACCACCGGATCAAAAAAGCAGCAATGTTCATGGGGGGAAAGGAGCAGTCCATGGGAAAGACCGCCTTAGTCTTATCCTACATCTGTGGGACCGTCCTGCCAGTTCAATCTGGGAAATTGCCACCTGGAACGTCGGATATTCAGTCATAAGGGAGCGGCGCATGAAGACTGTTACTTCCGCCCCGATTCTCTCTGAAGGTGGACTTGAATACCTTTTTTTCACCCATCTGCGGTTAAATTCCTTTGATGATGCTGATCCTGTTTAATTTCGCCATCTATGTAAATCTATTGATTAGGATTTTATGACGAAATTGCAATTACCGCGGTCGGTAAAAGCTACTTGTCAGGGACGTGTGGAACAGCAAAATTCCCTCCATCAAAAGGAATTTAATTTGATATGAAAATTATGTGAAAATGTGAATCTTTACTATTCAGGTCGATTTTTATCCAATGCCGTCGATTCAAAGCTCAAAATCACTCACCAATACAATGTATTATATTTAATTTTAAGTATTAAGATCGCATGAACTAAGTTCACCCTTTCCAATAATGTTCTTGACGCCCTGATGAACTGTCTGCAAACAGAATAGAGTCTCTAGAATCCCTGCTGGTGACTACCAGTTCCAAAGTTACCATCTTGCAAGATGCCCGCTGAATCCACCGAAATGACTTCCAGCCTGCAAGGGCTGGTCGGCGAAAACCTCAGCATCATCGTATGCCGTAACAGTCAGGGGGCAGAAGTCCGGGGGACGGTGCACCGCCTCAGCCGTCACCTGGCCGTTTTTGAGGTTTATAATCCTTACAGCATCCTTCAGCTCTCGGAGGTGCTGACGGACTTCCGTGTCACCGTCAATGACCGGATGCTCTATTCCGGCCGGGCCGTCATCACCAATCTGGTGAATACTGGGATCATGCTCATCCTGGAGGCCTCCCTGGAGGAGGATGACTGGCTGGACCAGGACATGTTTGCCCCGCTGCAAAATCGCGAGGGCCTGGGCCGGGAGCTCGCGGAAATGCTGCAGGACACGAACCGCATCTTCCGTGTCTATCCGCAGTTCAAAATCATCGTCATTGATATCCAGACGGTGCTGACCGACCTGAAACGCTGGCTGGAGCAGGTGGAGCTGTGCGTCCGGTCCCTGCCCAGCGGAGACCGCCATGAATCCGAAATTTACGCCATCCAGGAAGTCGAAAAACTTGTCCTTCCGGCGCTGTGGCCGCTCTTTTTGAAATTTGAAGAAGCCGCTGCGGAGGTGCCCCAGGAGCTCATCCCCATCCACCGCGGTTACATCAAGCGCCAGCTGCACCCCATCGTCCTCTGCTCCCCCTTCACCTACCGCACCTATCAAAAGCCGCTTGGCTACGCGGGGGATTATGAAATGGTCAGCATGATGTTGCGCTCCCCGTATGAAGGCAGCACCGTCTTTGCCAAGCTCATCAACCGCGTCTTCCTGGAGTCTCCCACGGTCATCGCCCACCGCAACCGCATCACCTATCTGAACCAGATGCTTCACGATGAAACCGCGCGTGTCCAGGCCCTGGGCCGCCGCATCCGCCTGTTCAATCTGGGCTGCGGCCCGGCGCAGGAAGTGCAGCGTTTCATGACCGGGGATGAGCTCAGCAACGAGGCGGACTTCACCCTGGTGGACTTCAATGATGAAACCCTGGAGCACACCCAGCAGACCCTCACCGGCCTGAGCCTGGCCCACAACCGCCGCACGGGGCTGGAGTTTGTAAAAAAATCCGTCCATCAAATCCTGAAGGAAGGCGTCCGCCCCGGAACCGGCACCTATGACGTCGTTTACTGCGCCGGGCTTTTTGACTATCTCTCAGACCGCGTGTGCCGCCGCCTGCTGGAGATTTTTCATGAAATGGTCGCCCCGGGCGGACTCCTCATCGCCACCAACGTCCATTCCCGGAACCCCTCCCGCCACTGGATGGAGTGCGTCATGGACTGGCATCTGGTTTATCGCACCGACGAAAACTTTCTCGCTCTCACCCCGTCCCGCGCAGCCCCTGGCAGCACCCTCATCAAGGCTGAGGAAACCGGGGTCAACATCTTCATGGAAATTCGCAAGCCCATGCATGTCTGACCTCCTCTCCAAACAGAACAAGCACCTCTGGCAGGCCTTCGAGATAGACGAGGCACCCATCCGCCGGCGGAGCTTCCGCATCTGCTGCCTGTTCTCCATTCTGGCCATCCTCGCCGGAGCCAGCCTGGACCTCATCGCCTACGACACGGAAAAGATGTTCCTCTTTCTACCCGCACGCCTCGTCAGCAGCCTCTGCCTCTGCCTCATCTGGCTTGGCCTCGGCTGGGCTCGCTCCGTCACCTCCGTCCGTCTCCTTGGCCTGACCGTCGGCCTCCCCCCCATCTTCGCCATCGCCTGGATGGTCCACCGCAACGGCGGCGCGGAATCCCCCTACTACGCCGGCATGAATCTCATCATGGTCGGTGCCGCCCTCGTCATGCGCTGGTCCACCCTGGACTGCGTCATCGTCGTCTGCCTCACCCTGCTTTCCTATGGCATCGCCTGCCTGGGGCATGACTTCACCTCTCACCACAGCATCCTTTATAACAACCTCTACTTCCTCACCGTCACCGGCGGTCTGGCCATCGTCGGCACCTGGCTGTACACTCGCATCCGTTTTAACGAATTCCTCCTCCGGCTCACCCTCAATGAAAAGAGCCAGCAACTGGAGCTTTCCAACACCGCCCTGGCCGACTCCTACGGCCAGCTTGAGCAGTCCAAATCCCAGCTTGAAGAAACCAACACCAAGCTCGCCGAAAACAACCAGAAGCTCCGCGAACTGGACGAGGCCAAAAGCCGCTTCTTCGCCAACGTCAGCCACGAGCTCCGCACGCCGCTCACCCTCCTCCTTGCCCCCATCGAATCCCTTCGCACCAAAGGCGACCGCATTGATTCCGCGCAGCGCGATGACTTGCTGACCACCATGCACAGCAACGCCATGCGCCTGCTGAAGCTCATCAATGACCTCCTGGATCTCGTCCGCCTCGAGTCCGGCACCATCCAGATCCGCCGTGCGCCCGTCTCCCTCAGCGAGTTTGTCCGCGGCCTCGGCAATGCCGCCGGTGGCGTCGCCAAAGACAAGCGCATCCACCTCACCATTGACTGCCAGGAGGACCTCGGCCGCGTCCAGGCCGATGCGGAAAAGCTCGAGCGTATCTGCCTCAACCTGCTCTTCAACGCCCTCAAATTCACCCCCTCCGGCGGCACCGTCCAGCTCCACGCCTACCGGCAGGGAGACTGGCTCCACCTGGACGTCCGCGATTCCGGCGTCGGCATTTCCCCGGAGGACCTGCCCAATATTTTCTCCCGCTTCTGGCAGGCGGACACCTCCTCCCAGCGCAAATACCAGGGCATGGGCATCGGCCTTTCCCTGGTCAAAGAAATCGCCGAGGCCCACGGCGGCTCCGTTTCCGTGGAGAGCGAGCGGGGCAAAGGCACCACAATGTCCGTTATTCTCCCCTACGAGGTCGCCCGGGAGGAGGAGCCGGTATCCGAGGAGAACTCCCACAACCTCGAGCCGGAAGTGCAGAAAGAATGGATCTCCGACCTCTACCGCCGTGCGGAGATGTTCCCTGCCATGACCTCCCTCCAGGCCACGCTGCGGCCTGTGGAAGTCGGCCTGGGCAGCGGCCGCCGCAGTAAAAAGCCCAAGCTCCTCATCGCCGATGACGAGCCTGACATGCTCCGCTTCCTGCGCAACCAGCTCAGCGAGACCTTCGACATCATTGAGGCCGTGGACGGACACCAGGCCGTGGAAAAAGCCGCCCAGTTCCTCCCGGACGTCATCCTTTCAGACATGATGATGCCGGAGAAAGACGGCCTCCAGGTCTGCCGCGAGCTGCGCGAGCGCACCTCCACCCGCACCATCCCCATCGTCCTCCTCACCGCCCGTGCCGATGAGAAAACCAAGCTCGACTGCCTCACCGCCGGTGCCAGCGACTTCCTGGGCAAGCCCTTCTCCCTCACCGAACTTGCTGTCAGGCTCAAAAACCTCACTGATTCCCACCTCTACCAGCGCGAGCTTCAGGTGCAGAAACAGCGCCTGGAGGCCGCCCTGGAGCAGATCAAAGAAACGGAGGCCCTGCTCGTCCGGAATGAAAAGCTCGCCTCCCTGGGCCGCCTCAGCGCCGGCCTCATCCATGAGATCAACAACCCGCTGAACTACGCCAAACAGGCCCTCTACGTCCTGCGGGATACCGCCAACAAGCTCACCGAGGCTGACCGCCCTGACTTCGAAGACACGCTGGGCGACATCGAAAACGGCGTGGATCGCGTCGCCCGCATCATCAGCGACCTCCGCGGCTTTTCCCGCACCACCCACCAGGTCGCCGCCAACTTCAACGTCACCCAGGCCGTCGAGACCACCCTCCGTTTCTTTTCTCACGCCATCAAAGACGGTGTTGAGGTCACGACCGACCTGCCTCCCTATCTCGAAGGCATGGGAGACCAGAACCAGTTCATCCAGGTACTCATCAATCTCATCCAGAACGCCCTTGATGCGATGGCCGGCAAAGAATACCCTGAGGACCAGCAGCGCACGCTCGACATCCGCGCGTCCGAGGCGGACGGCATTGTCTCCCTCCGCATCCGCGACAACGGCCCCGGCATCCCTGCGGATATTCTCAACAACGTTTTCGATCCCTTCTTCACCACCAAGGATGTCGGCGCGGGCATGGGCCTCGGCCTCTCCATCTGCCATCAGATCCTTTCCGAGCATGGGGGCCGCATCCTTCTGGACAGCACCCCCGGACAGTTCTGTGAATTTACTTTGGAATTTCCCGCCGCCACCACCATACTTGAAGCCTGATTCATCCACCGTCTAATAGACTCTCCCATGCAAAACCACTACGATTATAAACGCTACGCAGTCCTTTATGTGGATGACGAAGAAATGGCGCTGAAGTACTTCGAAAAAACCTTCGGCAGTGAGTTTCGCATCCTCACCGCCACCAACGCCAACGACGGGCTCAAACTCATCGAAGCCCGTGGCGATGAAATTGGTGTCCTTCTCACCGACCAGCGCATGCCGGGTCAAAAGGGTGTCCAGCTCCTGGAGCGCTCCCGCCAGGTACGCCCCAAGATCGTCCGCATGATGATCACCGCCTTTGCCGACTTTGGCGTCACCGTGGATGCCGTCAACCTCGGCAACGTCTTCCGCTACGTCTCCAAGCCCCTCCAGGTGGAAGACATGCGCAACACCCTCCGCCGCGCCATGGAGTTCTTCCTGCTCCAGCGTGAGCGCGACGACCTCCTGCGCGAAAAGCTTAGCGTCCTCCAGAACATGGTCATTACCGACCGCGTCATCTCCCTTGGCGTCCTCGCCAGCGGTCTCTGCAACAACCTGCGCAACCCGCTGGAGGCCGTCCAGACCTTCCTCAACCTCACGCCCACGAAGCTGCGCCAGGAAAGCGTGGACATGGACCGTCTCCAGGACCCCTCCTTCTGGCAGGACTTCCACGCCCAGGTCCTTAAGCAGGCCCATCGCATCTCCGAGCTCATCGGCGAGCTGGACGGCGCCTCCCTGGCCGATAACATCCGTGCCGAGGCCCCCCTCAACGTCGCCGACAGCATCCAAGCCGTCGTCACCTCCCTGCAGGAGGCCCTTCAGGCCAAGGACATCCGCCTCGACCTCGATCTTGCCGCCGATCTCCCGCCCATCTCCACGGACAAAGGCCGCTTCGAGCACATGTTCCATCTCCTCCTCAAAGACGAGATTGACGTCCTCCCTGCCGGTTCCCGCCTGGCCCTCACCGCCAAGGCGCAGCGCTTTGCCAATGAGCCTGTCTCCATCCAGTTCACCCTTCAGGACAACGGCCCCGGCCTCCCCCAGGGAGCCCTCCGCTCCGTCTTCGATCCCTTCGCCATCCGCCATGAGGACGCCCCGGATTTCGGCCTCAACCTCATGGCCGTTTACTTCCTCGTCTATCACCATGGCGGCCACATCCAGGCTGAAAACACGCCCGGCCAGGGAGCCCTCTTCAAAATAGACCTCCCCCTCCTCGCCGACAGCCCTCCTTCCACCGAAACCAGCAGCCGTGACTTCGTCACCAAAGTCCTCATGAACGACCTCCTCTGGGAGCGCCTCCTCGCCGGGGACTGAAGACCAGTCTGCGTTGCCTGCAATCTCACAGCATCTCACCCTCCCGGGCGTGGATGCTGCTCTGATTCCTATCCCCTGGCCGCCGCCGTCGGGCATCTCTAAAAAGCAGTGTCCGACGGGACAAAAGTTGCAGTCCCCGTTTGTCCTGTCAGGATGGTTCCCCCATGCCAGCCAGCCACCTCAGCCAGCGCCTGTTTGCCAGCGTCTCGGCGGACTTCTTCCGTCCGCTGGTACGCCCTTCAGCCCCGGTGTATGTGGACGGAGCCGACCGCCTCATCCAGGAGGCCGGGGAGGCCGGCCGTCTTCCGCAGTCGGATGCCCTCGCCATCCTGCGCGAGGTCCTCTCCCAGCATCCTCAGATCGCCCTTCAGGAGGACGAAGGCGGCGGCCTGCAGGACACCCGAGCCCGCGCCGGAAAGCTCTTTAACCAGATGCTCCAGGTCCGCTGGATCGAGGAGCAGTCCGTCAGCCTCAATGAGCGCTGGGTCGTCATCTCCCCTTCCCTCCGCCCGCTCATGCGCACCCTGCGCGACCTCGCCGAGGACGAGGTGGCCGAACTGAAAAGCTTTGCCGATACCCTGCGCGGTGTCTGCACCACCCTGGAGCAGCGGGATGTTCTGAATCCCTTCATCGTTCCCGCCCAGGAAATGCGCGGCACGATCCATGATTTGCTCCAGCGCATGGAAAGCGCCATCGTCCAGCTTCACGGCGTGGAAAAGCTGGTGCACAGCTTTGAAAAACGCCAGCGGGAGACCGAGTCCGGCGCCGAAACCCTGCGCCTGTTTTATCACGAGTTCCACGAAGGCCAGCACATGGTCTGCTACGATGTCCTGCGTGGCGGCGGCCTGCTGCCCCGTCTGCAAAGGGCCCGCAGCCGTGTACGCGAGGCCGGGGATGATCCCCATGTCATCCAGCACCTGGCTGAAGGCATCGCCGAATACCGCAACCTGGACGTCAACGAAGCTTGGGAGCTGGCCAATGCACACCTCCAGCGTCTGGAGCGCCAGCTTGCCGGTCTGCGCCTGCGGGCGGAGGCCATTGATGCCCGAGTTGCCTCCTTCAACCGCCTTTCCGTCCAGCGTTACCGTTACCAGTCCGAACTGCGCGGCCGCCGCCCGGACATGATCAAACGCTACTGCGACGCCGTGAATGCCGCGCACCGTGGCGTCAAATTCAACGACCTGCGCATCGAGCCCGACTTCCCCCTGGCCGCCCCGGAGGTGGATTTCTTCTACGGCACCGCCTCCCTGGCACGTCCGCGCCGTGCCCGCACGCCCGTCGCGCTGGAGCTTGGGCAATCCCTGTCCGCCGAGGATGAGGCCGCTGATCTGGAACGCCTGCGCCAGCGTCAAAAATTTGCCCTCACGCCCCACCGCGCCGCCCGCCTCGTGGCTCGCCTCCTGCGCGATCACGGCCCCGGCATCGCCACCGACGGATTCCATCTGGATACCACCGATGAGCTTCTGGACCTCATGGCCGCTGCCGCCTACACCCATGGCGTGGATGCCGCCAGCGGCCAGGAGCAGCGCTGGCAGGTGGCCAGCAGCAGCGCCGGTCACGGCCTCGAACCCGACACCATCCCCCGTGACGCCCAGGCTGGCTGGCGCGTCGAACGTTTTGCCCTTGCCCGCCCCTCATGAGTTCCCTTCCCTGGCCATCCTTCTGGGCCGACGTGCCCGACCGCGACCGATCCCCCATCCGCGACGTCCTCGCCGATCTCCTCCGCCATGGCGTCATCCTGGGGGATGAAGGCAGCGGCCGCGATTCCTACCTTTTGGTTAGGGACCAGTACACAGACCATATCCGTGACTACCTCTCCCCCCTCGGCCTGGAGCTCATCATTGACCACGAGCCGCCCCTTCTGCAGGCCCGCCCCGTGCCGGAGGAATGCCAGCTCCTCGCCACCTTCACCAAGGATGAAACCCTCCTCGTCCTCGCCCTCTGGCGCGTTTATGACGAATCCCGCAGCGAACAGGCCGCTGAAACCGTCATCATCAGCGCCAATGATCTGTGGGTAAAATGGCGCGTGTTCTTTGAGCACATCGAGCCGCCCGGCATCACCGCCCTGGAAGAACTGCTGGCCCGTCTGCGCCGCAAGCGCCTCATCCGTTTCATCCGCAGCGAGGACAGCACCCGCCCTGGGGATGCCATGATCGAGGTCCTCCCCAGCCTCGCCCGCTGCATCCCCTTTGACAGCATCGATGCCTGGCTGGACCGCGCCAAGCTGTATGAGCCCGAGCCTCCCGCCGCCCCGCTCACGCTCGAAGAATAACCACTTTTACGTCAAGACCCTCTCCTCATGGATCGCCCCCAGCGCATCACCCTCAGCCGCATCATCGCCATTAACTGGTATGGCTTCCGCCGCATCATTGATGTCAACGGCCTCGCCCTGCTCTGCGGTGAAAACGGCACCGGCAAGTCCGCCCTGCTGGACCTGGTGCAATTCGTCCTGTTAGGCAGCAAAGGCACCCGCTTCAACCGCGCCGCCACCGGCGATGGCAAGCGCCCCACCGGCCGCGACCGTGATCTGCGCGGCTACTGCCTCTGCGATACCAATACCAAGACCAAGGACGGCCAGCCTCGCTACCTGCGCCCCAGCGGCGTCACCGTCGCCGCACTGGAGTTTGAATGGCCTTTGGAAGAAGGCCAGGAGGAGCCGCGCCGGGAGACCTGGGGCGTGCGTGTGGAGTACGAAGGCCCCACTTCGGATGCACGCTATGTCTGGTTCTATACCCCCTGCCGCCTGCACTGGTCGGACCTCATTCGTGAGCCGGATGTCACCCAGCCGGAGGTGCAGCAAATGCTCGCCGAAGATGAATTCCGCGTGCGTGTGAAGCGCGACCTCCAGGGGGATCACTTCGGCCGCCTGGATACGTATCTGGATGAGATGGGCGCGCGTGAGCACCTCTTCTTTGACCGCACGCAGATGAACAAAACCCTGCCGGGGGCCATCGCCTTCCAGCCGGTGGAAAACTTCGAAAGCTTCATCCGCGAAAATATCCTGGAACCCGGCCTGCCGGAGGTGAAGGAAGTCCGCCGCAGCCTGGATGCCCTGCGCGAGGCGGAGCGCCGCGTGGACACCCTGGGTGACCAGCTCAGCTACCTCCAGCGCATCCGCGCCCATCACCTCAGCTTCAGCGAAGCCCGTCGTGAAGAGGCCCTCTTTGGCCACCTGCGCGCCGCCCTGGATCATGCCGAGGCCGAGGAGAAATTCCACCGTGCCGACAGCGACCTCGTCGTCCTGCGTGAGCGCCATGCCGAGGACAAAGTCAGCATGGAATCCGCCGTCCGCGAGCGTGACGAAGCCAAGGCCCGTTATGATGAAGTGAAGCTCGTCGCCGGCCGTGACGACAGCCTGCGCAAGCTCAATGACCTGCGCCGCCAGCGGGCCGACCTCATGCCCCGCATCGAGCGTCTACGCCTCGCCTCCCGCACCGCCCATGAGATGCTGAATGAGCGCGCTCAGCATTGGGAGGAATGGCTGAAACACGGCCAGCGTGTCGGTTTGAATGCCAAGCTGGAGCGCGGTGACCTGCTGGCCCAGCTCCGCAATGAAGAAGCCCATGTCGGCCTCGAAGCCCTGCCCGGCCTCGCCCGCGAATACGACCGCATCAACCGCCTCGGTGAAGACTGGATGCGCCCCAAGCTGGAGGAAGTGGAAGAGCTGGAAAAGGCCGAGCGCGACCTGCAACACCAGCTCGTCAGCCTCAGCGAAGGCCGCACGCAGGCCACACCCCTTTTGGACAACCTGCGCTCACGCGGTCACAAGGCGGATCTCTTCGCCCGCGTCGTCGAGGTGAAGCCTGAGTTCGAGGCCTGGTGGCCCCTGCTGGAATCCGTCCTCGGCCCGCATCGCCAGACCGTTTTGGTGGAGGATGATTCCTTCCTCGCCGCCTGGGACCAGTTTCAAAAGACCAGCAGCACCGAGCTGCTTATCTGTGCCGATGAACTCCGCGCCCTCAAGCCCGTGGCCACCGCCGGTTCCCTGGCCGAAATGCTGGAGACCAAAAATCCGGTCGCCCAGCTTTTAATCAATCATCTGTTAGGCCAAATCATCGCCGTCAGCAGCAGCGCCAAGCTCAAAACGCACGACCGTGCCATCACCAAAGAGGGCCTGTTAAAAGAACCCGGCCTGCGCCGCCATCTCAGCCAGGAAAAGGAGCTGACCCTCGGTGAAGAAGGCCTGCGCCGCATGCGCAAGGAGCGCGAAGAAGGCCTTGAGCGCGTTCGCGTGTTCATGAACGACTTCCGCCGGGAAGTCCACGCTGTGCGCAGCTGGCTGAAGCGCGGCCAGGAACATCGCCTGGGCGAAGACGCACCCAAAGCCTCCGCCATCGAGCTTTCCCAACTCCCCGGCATGGAGGCCAACGAGCGCCAGCTTGAAGAGACCATCCAGCTCCTCGCCACGCCTGAGCAGGACCGCCAGCTTCAGGAAATGGACGAGCTGGAAATGCGCCTGCGCGGCCTGGAGCAGCGCATCGGCGGCCTGACCACCGCCGTCACCGCCTTTGCCGTCAATGAGCGCCAGATGATCGAGCTGCTCGATCAGAGCCGCGAGGATTTCCAAAGCGCCACCCTCTCCCTTCACGAAAGCCTCAACAGCCTGCCGCGCGGCCTCGCCCAGGATGAAATCAACACCGCCCTCAAGTCTGCGCTGGAAGCCGGCGGCACCTGGCAAAAGCGCAAGGACCAGGCGGATTACGGGCGCCAGTTTGCCCATGACCGCGCCGAGCGCACCCGCCGTGACCGCAACGACGAACGCCGCAAACTGGCCGAAGCCCACCAGGAATACCGCCTGGACTTCGATGCCGAGGACGATGACAACGCCCGCTACGACGCCCGCTGCAACGACCTGGAAACCCACGGCCTGAACCACTACCGCAAGATCGCCGAAGAGCGCCGCCGCGAGTGGGAGGAGCGCCTGCAAAGCCAGGTCCTGGATGTGCTTCGCGAGAAGATTGACGAGGCCACCCGCACCACCAAGGAACTCAGCAAGATCCTCGACCAGGACATCGGCCGCTACCGCTACCGCATCTCCCAGACCCGCGACCGCGCCCAGTCCGCCATGTGGAATCTCATCGAAAACGGCCTCGAAGGATTCAACCCCTCCGACGAGCTTTTTGTCTCCTCCCATCAGGATGACATCACCAAGGCCAAGGAGGAGCTCATGTCTGCCATTGACAACCCCGATGATCCCAAGGCCCAGCGCCTGCTCGACTACCGCTTTTATCATCGTTACGACATGCTCATGATCCCCAGCGGTCATAGCGAAGAAGCCGCCATCTCCCTGCAGAACAACGCCCGTAAAATGAGCGGTGGTGAAAACCAGGCCCCCTTCTTCGTCTCCATGCTCGCCGCCTTCCACCGCGTCTATGACCTGGGCCGCAAGGACAGCCGCCGCAACCTCGGCCTCGTTGTCATGGACGAAGCCTTTTCCAAGCTCAGCGGCGACCGCATTGATGACTGCCTGGCCCTCGCCAGCAACTTCGGCCTCCAGCTCCTCCTCGCCTTCCCCATGGACCGCCTCGGCACCATGATTGACCACGCCGACACCGTCATCGAATGCCGCGTGGACCGCAAACGCGACGGCCAGGGCCGCGACATCCACATCGAAAACTGGGTCGTCCCCTGGAACAAAGACAAACTCCTCCAGGCCCTCGCCGGGTAGTTAGGCCAGCCCGCTATGCAACGCACCCTTTTCATCACCAAGGACGGCATCGAAAAAGAAGCCGTTCTGACGATGGAGGGACCTCGTCCTGATCCTTATGCCGGCTGGGCTTGCGACTGGAAATGCGACATCATTCATCCGCAGGTCAAGACCGTCCACGGCAGCGATGAAATGTCAGCCCTCTACTACTGCTTGAACTGCATCGGGGCATTCATTCGGAACATGGAAGCCTTCGGTTACAAAACCCGCTATGAA
Source organism: Prosthecobacter sp. SYSU 5D2 (assembly GCF_039655865.1). NCBI lineage: Bacteria > Pseudomonadati > Verrucomicrobiota > Verrucomicrobiia > Verrucomicrobiales > Verrucomicrobiaceae > Prosthecobacter > Prosthecobacter sp. SYSU 5D2. Next base: position 460,056 of record NZ_JBBYXL010000001.1, read on the forward strand.
ATGGATGGAGACTGCGGAGGGTTTGATTTTGGAAACCCCGTATCCGATGATAGCAGCAGCCACTGAAAATCATATCGTTCGGGTCTCCTAAACCGCAGCGCCACCCCATGCATCCCGCCTGGCTCCAGACCCTCTTCCGAAAATGGCACGCCGCACGCGGAAGCCGCCTCTCCCCCGGAAAGGTCGCCTTCAGGTATGACTGGATCAAACTGCTCGATGAAAACGGCCTCCTGAAAGTAGAAGATCGCCAGGCCGCTGAAAGGGACCTGAAAAAACTGCCCCAGCTCCAGTTTCATACCCACAAATACCGCAAGTATCTCATCGAGAAGGTCATCATCCCACTCGAAAGCGAACCCTGGCTCATCGCCACCTTTGGCCACATTCCCGCCGCCCAGCTTCATCAGGAAACATTGTCTGTCATAGCAGAACTCCGCCAACTAACTCATCCCCTCTACCCCGAGCTCTGGCAGCAGTGGTGCGATCGCATCCAAAGCACCTTCCAGCAGGAAAAGAACCTCCAGCCGCTCACCTGGAAAGAGCCGGACAAGGTCCGCCAGCTCATAACGCTCGTCCATCGCTTCACTTCCATCGCATGGACCGAAGCCACCCCTATCCGCGAGGCCAGCACCAGCCTCGGACTCGGCAGCAAGGATCTCGAAAACCTCCAGTCACGCCTGGAATCCTGCCTAACCAGTTTTTACGAACGCCCCACCACCCTCGAATCCTGCGGCCTTCTGCTCACCGAACCCAAAGTCGAAGTCGCCGGAAAACTCACCCTTCATTATGCCGATGGCAACAGCCAGCCCATCCATGAAATGAAGGGCGTTTATACCCTGCCGCTCCTGCCCGATCTCGAGCGCGCCATCCGCATCAGCACCCCTGCCACGCGCCTGCTCACCGTCGAAAACTCCAAGACCACCCTCCCCGCTCTCGCCGCCAAAAACCAGGCCGGCGACACCCTGCTCATCGGCTGTTCCTTCCCCAACCGCGCCGTGCTTCGCCTCATCGAACTCCTTCCACCCGGCTTCTCTCTCCACCATTTCGGCGACACCGACCCCGCCGGTTTTCTGATCCTCTCCACCCTCCGCCAAAAGACCGCCCGCCAAGTCCACCCCTTCCTCATGATTCCGAGGGAAGCATCACACCCCGTCCCACTCACCGAATACGACCGCAAGATTCTCCCCAACCTCCTCACCTCCCCCTTCCTGACCGACGTCCACCCCCAAATCGAGCACCTCATTCACCGCCAGGACAAAGGCCTCTTTGAACAAGAAACCCACGGCCTTCCCGACCTCCCTGAATGGCCGTTTTACTCTGTCTTTGAGCCTGCCAGTTGATGAAAGCCGTTCTTGGCAGAAGCCAATCCAGCCCTTATCATACCACCATGACACTGACTCTACCAGATGACCCCGCCCTGGCGGAGTTTCACGAGAGTGACCTGCTTTTGGAACTGGCCTGCTCCCTTTATGCAGGCAGCCGGCTTTCGAGGAACGCCGCCGCCAGACTTGCCGGCCTGGACCGCCAGGCTTTTGATGAAGAACTCTATCGCAGACAAATTTCGTCCTACACCGACGAAATGTTAAAGGAGGATCTTCGAACTCTTGAGTCACTGCATTCCAAGTGACCGTCATCACCGACACTTCGGTTGTGCTGAATCTTTGCCTGATTGGCCAAGAGCAGTCTCTGGCAAAAGTTTTCGATGAAGTACATGCGCCGATAACGGTCAAACAGGAGTTTGAACGCCTCGTAAGCGAGGACGCCCGTTTCAAAGGATTGAACTTTCCTGCCTTCATACAAGTGCATTGGCCAACATTGTTGTGGCCTGATCTCGTCTTGGATCCGCCCCTTGATCCCGGCGAGAGCGATGCCATGAAGCTGGCTGTGTGGCTGGAGGCCGACATCATTTTGATTGATGAAGCTGCCGGGCGTTTGGCCGCTCAAAAACTCGGAATGAAGACCATGGGGTTGCTAGGCATTTTGTTAGACGCAAAATCTCGCGGCTTGATTTCCAGGCTGAAGCCTCTTTTGAATGACCTCAGTCTTCGGGGACGCTTTTGGATAAGCCCAGCGCTGAGAAGCTCAGTTCTCCGCTTGGCTGATGAAGAGGATTAAACCTATGACCCCCAACTTACCCAACACCCAGGGTTGCCACCCGGCCTTCCACCCGCTTCTGTCGCGGCCATGAAAAGCATGACAGGATTTGGCCGTGGGGAATCGCGGCAGGAAGGCACCACTTGGGTGGTGGAGTGCAGCAGTGTGAACCGCAAGCAGCTGGAGGTCTCCATCAACCTCCCGCGTGATCTGAACGATCTGGAAACGCAGGTGCGCAACCAGGTCTCCGCCGTCTGCTCGCGGGGACGGATCAATGTCCTCATCCGCAGCGATGCCGCCGAAACCTCCCAGCTTCCTCACCTGGATGAAACCATCGCTGCCGGGTATGTACAGAGCCTGCGCGACCTGGCAGGCAAGCTCGGCATCTCCCCGGAGATCAGCCTCAGTGAGATCGTCCGCCTGCCGGGCGTGCTGACCGGCGAATCCGCCAAGTCCGATCCTGAGGCCGCCTGGCCTGCCATCCAGCAGGCACTGGCCGCTGCGCTGGACCAGCTTCGCATCATGCGTGGCACTGAGGGGGATCACCTGCGTGAAGAAATGGAGACGCGCCTGAAGACCATCGAAGCCTACGCCGCCGTCATCGAGGCCAAAGCACCGCTCGTCCCTGAGCATCAGCGCCAGGTCTTGCGCCAGCGGCTGGAGCAGGCCGGTCTGCCACTGCCTCTGGATGACGAGCGCCTGCTCAAAGAGATCGCCCTTTTTGCCGACCGCACGGACATCTCCGAAGAGCTCTCCCGCGCCGCCAGCCACCTGAAGCAGTTCCGCACCTACCTCACATCCTCAGAGCCCGTGGGCCGCAGCCTGGACTTCCTGGTCCAGGAGTTCTTCCGCGAGTTCAACACCATGGGCTCTAAGTGCAACAATGCCGAAATCGCCCATGCCGTGGTCAGCGCCAAAACCGAGCTGGAGAAAATCCGCGAGCAAGTTCAGAACATCGAGTAATGACACTGCCCCGCTGAAAAATGCGTGGGAAAAGTCAAGAGCAGGCCCGCCGGCAAAAAAAGAATGAACCCTGCACGGATGCAAGGCATCTTATCCAGACATGGTTTTTCCTTTCCCCCAGGTTCGCCGTCTTTGCGGACTGCTCATTGTCCTGGCCTCATGGATGGCTGCGCCAGGGATGGCCCAGTCCCCGCCGGAGTATGTGGAGGGTGAGGTGATCGTGACCTTCAAGAGTGCGGTCACCCAGCGCACGGCAGAGTCGTCCTTGCAGCGGCGCTCGCTCCGGTTTCAGCGTCGTTACGAAGAGCTCTCCCATTTGCGCCGGAAGCCCATGGGCCTGGTGCGTGAGCGTGGAAAAAAGACCCAGGATCTCATCACCGAGCTTCAGAACGACCCCAGCATCGAGTCCGTTGAGCCTAACTATCTGCGCTACATCAAGGCCATCCCAAACGACAGCCGTTTCAGCGAACAGTGGGCGCTGCGCAACACCGGCCAGACCGTGGACGGAGTCACCGGCACCAGCGGGGCGGATGTCAAATATCTGGAGGCGATGGCCATAGCCCGTCCGCCCACGGAGGAACTGGTGGTGGCTGTGATTGATACCGGCGTGGACGTCACCCACCCGGAACTGGCCCCCCGCATGTGGACCAACAGCCAGGAAATCCCGGACAACAACATTGATGACGACGGCAACGGCTACGTGGACGATTACTATGGTTATGACTTTGTCGAGGACCTGTCTGACCCTTCCGACATCAGCGACCACGGCACCCACATCGCGGGCACCATCGCCGCGCAGGGAAACAACAGCTCCGGTGTCATCGGCATCAATGACCATGTGCGGATCATGGCGCTCAAAGTCTCTGCCAACGGGGATACCATGAGCACCTCCGCCGTCATTGAGGCCATGGAATACGCCGTGTCCATGAAAAGGCGCGGGGTGAATCTGGTGGCCCTCAATGCCTCCTATGGCGGCTCCGGCTACAGCAATGCTGAGCGCGCGGCCATCCAGACCGCCGGAGTTGAAGGCATCATCCTCTGCGCCGCAGCAGGCAATGAAAGCGTCAACAATAACACCACTCCCTCTTATCCGGCCTCGTATGGCCTGGCCAACATCATCACTGTCGCTTCCTCTACGCAGAACGACACCCTGTCCAGTTTCTCCAACTTCGGTAGTACCTCTGTGGACCTCGCCGCCCCCGGTTCCAACATCCTTTCCACCGCCCCCACCGCCTATGCTTTCCAGGTGGGCAGCGGCACCCATGATGCCCTGCCCATGGCCTTTGCAGGCAGCACCTCCGGATTCACCGGACAGATCATCCATTGCGGCCTCGGTTATCCGTCCGACTTTCCTCCTTCCGTGAGCGGGAAAATTGCCCTCATCGCGCGCGGCACGCTGGACTTTTCGGTCAAGGTCGCCAATGCCAAAGCCGCCGGAGCCATTGCGGCGGTGATCTATAACAACGTGGCCGGTCTGTATGCGGGCACGCTCGGCAGCGCAGGTCCGTGGATCCCCGCGTTCTCCATTTCCCAGGCGGCCGGCCAGTCCATCCTGGCCAGCCTGCCCGCCAGCGGCACCCTCACATCGGCACCGGGCTATAAATATCTCGACGGCACCTCCATGGCCACGCCTCAGGTCGCCGGGGCGGTCGCCTTTGCTGCGCAAAATTTTCCCAACGACACCGTAGCCCAGCGCAAGGAACGCATCCTGTCCAATGTGGATGTGAAGACCTCCCTCCAGGGCAAGGTGCGTACAAACGGAAGGCTGAATTTGAACCGCATCGTGGATGCCGACCAGGATGGCATTCCAGACTGGCAGGACTCCATCCTCACCTTCACCCAGGTACCCCTCCTCCCTGGTGGCGTCCTGCAGGTTCCTTATTCGCGGACGTTTTCCATCACCAGCGGGACGGCCCCTTTTGTGTATCAGGTCTCCGCCGGGAGCCTGCCGCCTGGCTTCAGCCTCAGTCCAGGTGGGGTGCTCAGCGGATTCCCTTCCCAGGCCGGGACGTTCAGCTTCACCGTTGAGGTGACGGATGATGAAGACCGCAGCGGTGAAAGAACCTTCACCCTGGTCATCGCCGCGCAGACAGTTCTCGTCACCTCCACCGACCCCCTGCCGGAAGGCAGCGAAGGCGCCCCTTACTCCACCGCGCTGACTGCCAGCGGCGGCACCGCTCCGTATGCCTGGACGCTCGCCTCCGGCAGCCTGCCTGCAGGCCTTTCTCTAAGCAGCTCAGGAATTATCAGCGGTGTGCCCACCCAGCCCGGCAGCAGCCAGTTTACCCTCCGGGTCGTGGATGCCCATCAACTGGTCAATACCAGACCGCTCAGCCTCACCATCACCCTCTCCCCCATCGCCATCGTTAACGAAGAAACCCTGCCGTATGGCATGAAGGGGGAAGATTACAGCCTGGCCTTCACCGCAGAAGGCGGCACCGCCCCCTACACCTGGGCCCTGCTCAGCGGCAGGCTGCCTCCAGGCACCCGGATAAGTCCTGAAGGCATCCTCAGCGGCAAGCCCACCACGGCCAGCCATTACGACTTTCGCATCCAGGTGACGGATGCTGAAAACGTCATCACCTCCAAAAGTTTCCTCCTTTCCACCCGCACCATCTATACCCTCCCCGTGCTGGATGACATCACCCTCGGCAGCACCCACATCGGGGCCGAATACACCGCCACCCTCACCGCCACCCATTACCCTCGCAGCTATAAAGTCACCGGCCTTCCCAAGGGGCTGAAGGTGGCCGCCAAAACCGGCATCATCAGCGGCATTCCCAAAGAGCATGGCGACTTCACCGTTCAGGTCATCGCCAGCAATCCCGCCGGGAAAAGCCAGCCCCGGTCCGGCACCCTCACCGTCCGTCCCATGCCGGCTCATTGGGTCGGCAGCTTCACCGGCGTCATTGCGCGCGATGCCACCGCCAATGCCGGCCTCGGCAGCCGCTTCACCCTCACCACCACCGCTCTCGGTTCCTTTTCCATCAAAGTCACCACCGGCAAGTCCACCAAAGCCGCCAAAGGCTTCCTCACTGAAGGCGACACCCAGGCCAGCGTCAGCATTCTTGATCAGGTGCTCAACCTGACGCTGGATGCAGACACGCAGCTCATCAGCGGCACCCATGGCAGCGCGGCGGTCACCGGCTGGCGCATCCCATGGCATGCCAAGACGGCCCCCGCACTGGACCAAATGGGTTATTACAGCGCCGGTTTAAACCTCAGTGAACCCGATGACATCGCCCAGGAGGCCATTCCCCAGGGCACCGGTTACCTCGCCCTCCGGGTCAATACCGCCGGCATCGCCTCCATCGCGGGCCGATCCGCCGCCGGAGACAAGGTCACCAGTTCTGGTGGCATCGGCATCGGGGGCCAGACAGCGCTTTATCAATCCCTCTACAAACACCAGGGCACTTTAGCGGGCAGTTTTCGCATTCAACTGCCCTTGGACGAGACCGGCATCCCCGCTGAAAACAGACTCGCTGGGAACGTGTCCTGGCTGAAACCCGCCGATGCCTCCCGCACCTACCCGGACGGCTTTGGCCCCCTGGCGATTAACCTCTCAGGCGGCTACCTGGCCCCGAAATCCTCCGGTGGCACCGTCCTTGGCCTGCCCCAGCCCGGCAGCCCGGCGGTGAAGTTTACGGATGGCGGCCTGGCCCTTTCGGATACCGATCCTGACCTCGCTGCTTTTGAGCTCAGCAGCGCCTTCAAGGCCATCCTGCCGGCTTCCGGCAGTCTGGAAAACCCCGCCCGCACCACTCTGCGCATCAATAAATCCTCCGGTCTCCTCAACGGCACCTTCACCCTCACCGAGCTGGATTCCAAGGTGAAGCGCAAGGTCAAATACCTGGGCATCGTCATCCCGCAGAGTTCCGGGCAGGTGAAAGCCCAGGGCTACTTCCTCCTGCCTCAGCTCCCCACAGGCGGACTGCCCGCCTCCAAAACCCCCATCCTGAGCGGCGGGGTGCAGATTCTCGAAATCCCTGCTGCTGATTGACCCGTCGTGCGGAACTATCGTCTCTTTAGCAGGTTACATCCGTCGCCGCCATGAACCCATCCCCTTTCCACATCCGCCTGGACCGCCGCCTCCTCCTCCGCAGCCTGCTGCTGACCACCGGGGGCATCCTCACCGGCAGCCTTTATGCCGAAGCCCTCACGCTCACTCCACGGGCCACGGAAGGGCCTTACTACCCGGACCACCTGCCGCTGGACCAGGACAATGATCTCGTGCAGATCCAGGGCCAGGCCGCCCAGGCCCTCGGCACCGTCACCGAATTCGGCGGCCGCCTTCTCAATGCCGATGGCCAGCCCATCCAGGATGCCCTCATCGAGATGTGGCAGGCGGATAACAATGGATGCTACATCCACAGCCGGGGCGCCCAGAAGGACAAGGAGCGCGATCCCGCCTTCCAGGGATATGGAAAAATCATCACCAATGCCAAAGGCGAATACCGCTTTCGCACCATCAAGCCCGGCCTCTACAGCGGCCGCACCATTCACTGGCACGTGGCCGTGAAGCAGGGGGACAAGCGCATGCTCACCACCCAGCTCTACATCGCCGGTGTGCCGCAGAACGACAAGGACGGCGTGCTCCGCCGCATGGGCGATGAAGCCCAGCGCCTCTCCGTCATCCGCGAATTCAAGCCCAAAACCACCGGCAGTCCCGAACTCTTCGGTACCTGGGACATCGTCATCGGCCATACCCCGGAGGAGCCTGAAGAACGCCGGGGCGGCGGCAGACCGGGCGGCCCTGCTGGCCCCCGCTCCTGATTCAATCGCAATCCCGTCAACGGCCTGCCTGACGCCCCTGTTTGCAGCCACGTTTGTCAGACCGGCAGGCAGGCCACAAAAAAGCGGTGCCGTACTTGAGTGCGGCACCGCTGTGGAAACTGACCTCAGGCCGGACAAGTCCGGTTACTTCACCACCGGGCGGAGCACCATGTTGCGGAAGTCCACATTCGTATGGTCACCCTGGAGGAAGATCGGGCCGGGCTTGGATTCATCGCTGGTCAGGGCGCCGCCGGTGCAACCAAGCACAGGCTGGTTGTCAATGATGGTCTGGCCGTTGAGGATCACCGTCAGGTGGCGGTCCACCAGGGTGATGTCCATCGTCTGCCATTCGCCAATGGGCTTCTCCGCCGCCACGGAAGGAGTGATGCGGCTGTACAGAGCGCCCATGTGGTGGGAGTCCAGCGGCTTGCCAAAGCTCTCCATGACCTGCACTTCATAAATGCCGCGCAGATAGACGCCGCTGTTGCTGGCCTCCTGGGTGCGGACTTCCAGCTTCAGGTTGAAGTCTTCATACTCGGCTTCCGTGCGCAGGTTGCCGAAGTGCTTGCCCTTCTCCTTCACCACCCGGTTGATGAGCGCCCCATTTTCCACACTCCAGCCATTCAGATGCTCTGGATTGATGAGCTTCCAGCCGGTCAGGTCCTTGCCGTTGAAAAGGCTGATGGCTTCACCATACTTCACCTTGTCCAGGTCAGGTTTGGCCGGGATGGCGGGGATGCGCTTGCCGGTGAATTCGCTCTGGCCAAAGGGCTTGCCGTCAGGCTTGGTCTTCACCGTGCTGCCGGTCAGCTTGTCGCCGGAGACTTTGATGGTCAGCGTTTCTGTGGTCACAGGAGCGTCTGGCTTGTCCTTGGGCTTGGAGACGCGGGTGACGAGCAGGCTGTCACCTTCGAGCTTTGTTGTTTCGGTCGGCACCACGCTGCCGCCACCCCAAAGCACGCTGGAGCTGAGCGCGCCATCCTTTTCCTCCACCCCGATCCAGCCGGCACGTCCGCCTTCGAGATCCAGAGCCCAGCGGCCAATGAATGGGTTTTCAGCAGCCTGGGAAAAGGCGGTGAGGCCAAGAGTGGCCATAAGAATAAGATGACGGCGTGTAGTGATCATGAACGGGACGGGGTTGGTTTGGTGAGACGGGACGGGATCGAATGAGAATCGGATCGCAGGCTAAAGAACAGCTTATTTTTTCAGATCCTTCACGCAATCTTCATCCTGCGGCACGGAGCTGCCGGTCTGGTCCACCGGGTGATTGAAGAGGTACTGCCAGACGGCTTCGTGCAGAAACTCGCCATCAGGGCCTTTGGCAGCGGCTTTACCTGGGGTGACGGAGCTGTGGGCGCGTTTGGCATCGCCTTTGACATCAAAGTTGGTGATGAGCCGGCGCGTGTTCGCATACGGCGGTGCGCTGATGTCCACATCGGCGATAGGGCCGAATTTGTGCAGGCCCATCATCTCCCAGGAGCGGCAGTAGTGGTCGCCCGTCCAGCCGGTATCCAGCACATGGCTGAAGCCAAAATAACGGTTCTCCGGCGTGGCGGAGGGATAGCCCTGCCATTCGTCGAGCTGGTCACGCGGACCGCAGAAGCAGACTACGCGGTCCACCTTCACCTGCTTGGCGAAACGGGCGGAACTGGTGGCTCCGTGGGAGGAGCCGGAGATGATCACCTTTTCCCAGTCCAGGCCGTCCTTCTTGGCATTGAGGAACTGCTCCCACTTGCCCTGCGGGTTTTCCTTGGACAGCCATTTCACAAACTGGAAGGCCCGCTCCATCATGCTGTCCGGTTTCGGGATGTCGCACAGGTCGGAGCTGTCCATGCCGGTCGTCACCTCCAGGCGCATGTTGCCCAGGCTCTTGCCGTCATCGCGGCGGTCACCCGGAATCATGCCGAACCATTTGTTCGCATAATGCACCTGGATGGCATGCAGGCCGTAGCTGTTCACCTTTTCAAAAAGGGTGCTGTTGTAACCCATCAGCCAGACCACCAGCTTCCCCTGCGGAGCCACGCGGGTGTCCACATTGGCATGCTGGATGTCCTGGGGTGCGCCCTTTTTATCGGCAAAAACGAAGCCGATCTCCGGATGCTCCTTGGCCTTGGGATCAATCTCGCTGGCGCGCTTGGTGATGTCGTAACGCTGCGGTTTGGGATCCTTAAAAGCAGGCGCGGCGGCGCTGAGCGAGAAGCAGGGCAATAGGAGGCTGGAGAGCAGGAGGAGTTTCATGAAATGGGAAAGGGAGATTTATAACGGAGATTCGCGGTCATTCCATGCAATCCCTTTAACAGCTGGCAAATCCTGCTGCTTATAAGAAAGCTTGAGCTCCAATCAGACTTTGGTTTAGTCTTGAAAAAATCATTTATGAAGCAAAAGCCATTGGGTCTCCTCCTTGTGTTCTGTCTATGCAGCCATCAGGAAACCAGGGCCGCCAATGAAGTGGAAAATCTGGCCAAGACCGTCCTTTTGGATGCCACACCCTTGAAAGAGCCGGACCAGGTGGCGTTCAGCTATCGCAATGCGGTCAAGGCTGCCCGCAACAGCATGGTCGTCGTCGTTGCCCAGAAGTGGCAGAATACCAGGTATCCAGATCTGCCGCCGTCCGACTGGAACAGTGACGCCAACAAGCAGCGTGTGCAGGAGGGGAGGGGAGAAACCGGCTCCGGCATCGTACTGACCGCTGCTGGCCTGATCCTGACCAATCATCATGTCGTGGCCGGATCCGCGCGCATCACCCTGCGGTCACCTGGCATGGAGACGGAGGTGGAGGCGGGAATCGTCGGCTCGGATCCCTCCACGGATGTGGCGCTCCTGCGTGCCCGCAGCGGTTCCTGGACACCAGGTATTTTTGGGGACAGCAACCAGGTGGAGCCCGGTGACGTGGTGCTGGCCTTGGGAAATCCCTATGGCCTGGAGCATTCCGTGAGCATGGGCATCATTAGTGCCACGGGCCGCTCAGACATCCGTTCATTGAACACCTCCTTGCAGGATTTCCTCCAGACGGATGCCGCCATTCATCCCGGAAACTCCGGCGGACCTTTGGTGGATGGGCTGGGCCGGATCATCGGGATGACCGCTGCCCGCTTTGGCAGTGAAAACATCGCCCTCGCCGTCCCCTCCAATCTGGCTCTGAAAGTGGCCCAGGATCTTCTGGATCACGGCAGGGTACAACGGGGTTTTATGGGGGTGCAGTTGCAAAACTTGACTCAGGAACAGGCTCAAAAAATGGCACTCCCTGCCGGCACTCGCGGCGTCCTCATTGCCCAAGTGGAAACGGGCAGTTCAGCACACCGCAGCGGTCTGCTTCCGGGGGATGTTATCAAGACGCTCAACAGCCACTCCGTCGCCAGTGCTGCCAGTCTCATGACCCGTATGACCCTGTTGAAGAAGGGAGATTGGGTGGAACTGCAAATCCTGAGAGATGGAAAGTCCGCCCGCTATGATGTGCAACTGGGCGAGCCCAAAGAAAGCCAGGTGATGCCTCCGTCACTGGAATGGGAGCTGGTATCTGGCCTCAAAGTGGCCCTGCTGGACAAACGGTTGCGGGACAAGTGGCTCCTGCCCTCTCACTTGAATGCACTTCGGGTCATGGAGGACTACCTCCTGGACGGAAAGCGGCTTCTGCAGGCGGGTGACTTGATCACCCAAGTTAATGGCCGCAACGTTTCGATGGCTGCCAGGCAGCCGGATCCCAAGTCCAGCTTACGCTTTAGAAGTCCCATACTCATGCTGCACGTACAGCGCCAGAAGGAGACTTTGATGATCGGCGTGCATCAGGAGCATGAAGTCCCCTCGGTCAAGCGGGATGATCAATAGCCTGCTTTCAGAAAACTCCACAGATATGAATTCAATCACGACCCGGATATCAACACTCGGACTGTGCACACTGCTGGCCGGTTCTCTGCAGGCTGATCCCAAGCTGGAAGCGGAAAAATACTCTTCACCCGGCCTGCAGGGTTACTTCGGCAGCCCGGTCTTGGGAAATCCCTCCACCATTGCCTCCAGCAGGGTCATCTGGCATCCCAATGGCAAAATCTTCACCCGGGTCCTGCCCCTTGACCGGCCCAACGTCCACGCACGGTTATGCATGTGGGAGGCGGATGCGCAGACCCAGCAGGTCCAGCTGCGGGCTCTTTTAAATGTCAGCGGCGCGTGGTGCCTCTCGCACCGGGGCGATGTTTTGTGCTCGCAGTCCCGCAGAGGAGACGACGGCTCCAAGCTCAAAGACGTGCCCGCCTGGGTGGCTAGTGACTTTGGCTGCTTCCGCATGGCAGATGGAGTGCGGCTTTGGAGCCTGCCGGTCCGGCGGGATGAAACCATCGTCGGGTCCGCATTCACGCTGGAGGACGCCGGTGTGGCCGTGCTCAGCATCCATGCCCGCCAGATGACCCTCCGCCTGCTGGATGCCCGCGATGGCCGCGAGCTCAGACGCCATGATTTTGATCTGCCAGAGGAACGGGAATTCCGCGAAGACCATCTGATGATGCGCAAGGATGCTGTCTGGCTGAGGAGGAAGGTGGAGGAAGACTACCGGTGGGTCGCTTTCCCCCTGGCCACCTTTAATCCTGAGCCGGTCAAGATGGATGTGCTGGAGGAAGAAGGCATGAGGGAGGTCTATTTTCAGACCAGCCCGGATGGGCGCTGGCTCGCCGCCTGCCACAATACCCGTTATGTCATCTGCCAGCTAAACGGAAGCAAGTGGGTCATAAAGGACTCCGGTCATGCGCTGAAGGTGAACTCTTCAGGTCATGCGGAGGATGGCTTTTATGACGTCCAGTTTCTGCCCGACAACCGCCGCGCCGTCATCTTCCAGCGCAACCAGATCCGGGTCATCGAGCTGTCTTCTGCCAGGGAACTGGCCAAGGTGGAGCGCTGCTTTTCCGCCGGCAGGGCGGTCTCGCCAGATGGCAAGCGCCTGCTGGTCACCGGGCATGGCGGGTTTGAGATTCTCAGTGCGGATACTTTGAAGCCGGCCGGCACGCTGCCCCGTCATCAGCATGTCATGCCTCCCGTCTGGCTGCGGTTCTTGGGGGATGGCAGCACGCTGGCTTCGGCGGCGGCGGAAGGCGTCTGGCTCTGGGATGTCGCCAGCCGCAAACCCCGGGCCCATTTGCGGGCAAGCGCACCCTACTGCCCGGAGTATGCGCTCAATACGCCCGCCTTGGCTGAGGGCGGACTGGCCTTGGTCGCGGATGAAGGCACAAACTATGTGACGTGGAAGCTGCCAGATCTGTCCGGTGCCGTTCCCGATGTGCCACTGGTCGTCGCCGCCCAGCCCGCTTTCGGCATGCCATCACTGTCTCCTGCCGGTGAATGGGGGAACAGCCTTTTTGCAGATCCGGAAGGAAAGTCCTTCATCACCATTCAGCAGTCTGGCGTCGTGCTCCGCCAGGGTCTGGGGGCGGATGCATCCAAAACCCTTTCCAACCAGCCGCCCACCTATGTCCGCATTACCCAAGGTTTTTTGGACCGTCCGGGAAACCGGTTTGTCTATGCGGACAGGCAGAAAGATGCGTGGAACGCCATGGATCTTGAGACTGGCAAAATGACATCCATCACTGAAGGCGGCCGTGGGCTTTCAATTCTCGCTCCTGCCCGTCCAGGTGCCCCACCTGCTACCAGCCAGAAGCGGACAAGCCTAGCCCCGTTAATGGCCCTGCCTGCCACAGGCTTGAGCCTCGGGCTGACTCTCGATGGCCATCTTTGCCTAACTAATTTTGAAGGAACCACTTTCACCCGCTGGCTGGATCCCGCGCCACAGGGAACCAAGGTGCAAGGAAAGGACGTGATCGCCCTGTCACCCGATGAAAAACGTTTTGCCACCCTCCTCTCAGAAAGCGAGTTTCACCGGCAGTCAATCGGGGTCTGGGAGCTGGATACAGGCAGGCTGCTGGCGGCCTGGCCGGTCCCGGCCAGCGGTGTCAGGAGCCTGGCCTTTTCCCCCGATAATTCCCTCCTCGCCTGCGGTCATGACCACGGAAGCATCTCCCTTTGGAAACTCGCGGATCTGATTCTGGAACAGGAGCGCAAGGGGCCGGCAAACCCGACAGGAGCGGGTGCCACATCTGCTCCCGCACCGGCCAGGCCTGCAGGCAGCCCATCCGCCAAAGCACCTGCCCAGCCACCAGGCAGTGTTCCTCTGTCCAAAGAACGCCGCATCATGCATCTGCACGCCACGTCCTGGGCCTTTCAGGAAGATGGGCGGGTGACCAAGACCGAGTTTCCTGACACAGGCCGCCTGAGTGTCAATGGGCAGGCCTTTGAAGCCTCCGGCTTCGCGCTCACTCCGTCACCTTACCTGACGGACTTCTTTGATGTCCAGCAGGGAGTAGAATCGGACAAACCCGGTCAGACCCGTTTCAAAACAGAAGACAAGGGCAAGATCAATGGCGGGATCATCTCCCAGTCTGAAGGCCGCGCAGGACAGGTGTGGGTCTCCCGGCAGACAGGTGTGCCAGCTGGCCACGGATCCCTCGTCTTCACTGATTCATTCACCAATACAGGGACCGAATCCCAGCAGGCGGTCATCGAGTGGGACGCCGTATTTCCTGCCGGGACAGCGGGGCTCATGGATTCCTCGTTCAAGCCTGTGCAGATCGGGGATAACGGAGTGGTGACACCTGCCCCTGATGCCTGCTGGATTGCCGGTCTGGTCGGGAAGGAGACCGCTGCTGCAGTGCCTGTGATTGCCTTCCGTTCGGAATCCTCAGGGCACATACCGGGCCTGGTCTGGGTGCCGGATGAATGCCGCCTGAAGGTCCGCCATCTGATGACTCTCCCCCCAGGGGAGACGCGGCATCTGGCACATGGGGTGAGCCTGATCGGGCGGGCGGCGGGGACTGCGCCGGAAATCTTCACCGATCCGCACTGGCGGGATTTTTCCCTTTGGGTCCCTTATTCCGTCCGCAGCCGGGGAGGCAACTTTGGGGTGGACATGGACCATGAGCCAGCGGCAGCCCATGGCGGGCGCGGGCAGCGTGGGAGTGACCCGCTGGGCCTGCCCTGGGACGTCCAGCGCGATGGCAGCTTTTATGGCGGACTGGGTGCCTCGGCGGTGCTGCAACTATGGATGGATGATGCACCGCTTGGTTATGCCGGAGGTCATCTTTTCGACTGCCAGACCAGCCAGCAGGTTAACGGACACACGTCGCCCCGTCCATGGCAAACTGTCTATGGAAGGTCGGCAGACAGGAAGCTGCTGGCCACCCGCTGGATTCACAAGCGGACCAAGTTTGGAAACCTGCTGATGGATACCATCCGCAATGGCCACAATGAACCGGTGAAGGCCCGCATACGCCTGGTCAGCACATTCTCGGAGCCTATCAAGGCGCTGTATTCGGGAGCTGGTAAAGAGATGCCGATGACCGTTGGAGAAGCCTTGGAGTATGCGGATGGCAGCCTGGTGGTGGAAGTCAGCGGGGAGACCCGGCCAGCGACCTGGATAGGCTTTCACCAGCAAGGCGCAGATCTGAAACCTGAACTCCGCCTGATGACCCCGCAAATGATCAGCATGGATTATGAACTGGAGCTGGCACCCAATGCCCAGGTTGCGCTTTACCATTGGACCACCCAGCGGCCCATCACCAGTTTCGGCAGCCTGGACCTGGCCTTCGCCGATTGCCTTCCCTTCAGCAGAGAAGGGTCGGCACGACTGGTCGGAAAGTCGAATGTGAAGTGAAGGGCATCCAATTTGAGTTAGATCCTACTTCTTGTGCAGCAACTCGTCGGAGGTCCACATGCCGACGCGGTCTTTGAATTCGGCGCGGAGTTTGGTGATGGCTTCGGGCTCGACGGGCGAGGCGTTGTGCTCCCACTCGCGGCGGAGGTAGGTGACGACGCTGGCGACGTCTTCATCCGTGAGGTGAGGGAGGGGAGGCATGGCGAGGTTCCAGGTGCGACCGCTGACTTTGACCGGACCTGCGAGGCCGTGAAGGACAATGCGGGCGGTGATGTCCGGCTTGCCGAGCACCCATTCGCTGTCCACCAGCGGCGGGGCCAGGCCGTCGAGACCATATCCATGAGGCTGGTGGCAGGCGGCGCAGAGACCGGCGTAGATGACCTTTCCTTTTTCAAACCGGGCCTGCTGGGCTTCGTTCAGCGGAACGATTTTCGGCGGCTGGGGGGCACCCGGTTTGCCTACCCAGGCAAGGCGGGCGGAGATCTTGGCAAACTCACCGGTGGAGGACTTGGAAGTGACGGATGCCTTCAGGGCGGCGAGGGATTCAGGCTCTTTTTCCAGCCACAGCAGCTTGGGTTTGGCGGCGGATTTGGAACTGCCTCCAGCCGGGTTGGCCAGGCCCTTGATAAGGGAGGCCTGAACCTTGCTGCCTTTTGGTTGGGCAGCGGCGAGAGTCAGCGTTTCCTCAAAAGGCAGGGCCTTGCCGGCCATGGCGATGAGGTTGCCGAGCAGCTCAAACACAGGGGCAGTTTGCGTATCATTTTCAGGGGTGGAAACTTCAGCGAGCATCTTGGCAAAGGCGTCTTCACGGCCACGAAGGCCCGTCATGGCTCCTTCACGGATGAGCAGATTGCTGCCTGATGTGGCCAGGAGTTTGGCCAGGGCGACATCGGTATCGGGAAGGTTAATGGAGGACAGCTTGATGGCGAGCTGCGCCTGCACGAGGGCGTCGGTTTCACCCGTGAGGGCCAGGAGTTCTGGCGCGAGGTCGCGTCCGGCGAGGCGGACGGCGGCGGCTTTGAGGGTGACATCGTCATCTTTTAAAACGCTGCGCAGCGTGTCGGGGGCGAGCGAGGCAAGGCCATCCAGTGTCCACAGTGCGTGAAGACGGGCGAGGGGTTTGGCGTCCTTGGACTGAACCAGGGCGGTCAGGGCCGGGGCGGCGGTGGCATCGGCGGATTCGACGAGGAGGCGCTGGGCGGTATCGCGGACCCAGCCGTTGGCGTGGCTGAGCATGGCGATGCGCTCGGATGTCTCTGCAGGAACGCGGGTGGCTTTGACAGACTTTTGGTTATCCGGCACGATGCGCCAGATGCGCCCCTGATCAATGGGCTGGTCCAGTTTGCGGGCCTCAATGTTGGCGATGAGGTAGTGGGTGAGGAAGCTGGTGTGCTGGATGATGCCGCGATACATGTCCACGATGTAAACAGAGCCGTCAGGCGCGTTGGTGGCCTGCACAGGGCGGAAGCGCTCGTCCGTGGAGGTGAGGAATTCGCGGTCCTGGGTGGCGTTGTCAGCGGTGACGATGCCGTCTTTTTCGCTGACGATCATGCGCTTCACCAGGTTGGCGGACGGCTCGGGGATGAAGGCGTTGCCGTAGTATTCAGCGGGGAAGGCATCGCCGCGATAGATGAGCGCTCCGCAGGTGGCGGTGGCCGTGCTGAGGGTGCCGTCTTCGCGCAGGGTCTTTTCATCATAACCGCGGTTCACACCTGGTGTGGGGTGGCTGGGCCAGACGGTCTGGTCGGTCACTACCTTGGCATTGACGCTGGTGGCATTGCGCAGCAGCGGGTTGCGGGAGAAGGCCTCGGTGGGCAGCAGGTCGCAGCGGAGGAGGTCGGAATTGTAGTTGAAATAGAGGCGGCCCTGGTCGTCCTGGCAGAGGCCGTACTGGCCACGGCCCAGGCCGGCATCCTTCTGCCACACACCGCCGCGCAGGCGGAAGCGGCTGCTGTAGCCGGCGCTCCAGATCTGGTTGTCCAGGGCCCAGGTGGGCGTATTGGCCATGTGCTCCGGCTGACCGCCGGCGGTGCCGTAATCGGTGGCGACAATCTCTTTCACATCGGCCTTGCCGTCGCCATCGGTGTCTTTGCAGAAGAACAGGTTAGGCGGCACAGCGACGAGAGCGCCGCCATTCACCGCCATGACGGAGCGTGGCATCACCAGCTCATCCACGAAGACGGTGCCCTTGTCCATGCGGCCGTCGCCATCGGTGTCCTCAAGCAGCTTGATGCGGCCGGTCGGCTCGCCTTCCGTACTGCCTTCCATGTCACGCATGTAACCGCGCATCTCGACGACGTAGAGGCGGCCCTGGTCATCAAAGCTTATGGCCATGGGCGCTTCGATGAGGGGCTCGGCGGCGACGAGTTCCATGCGGAAACCGTCTTCAACTTTGAAAGTCTTTAGCGCTTCTTCAGGAGAAAGCGGTGCCGGTGGCGGCAGGTTGAACTTGATCTTCACCTCGGCCGGGCCGGCGTTTTTGGTGTGCAGAGCCAGGGCGGGCAGGCCGATGAGGCCCAGGGCGGCGATGGCAAGGGTGGATTTTTTGAGTTGTTTAGCTGGCATTGGGGGGTGGAAAGAAACGCATGAAACCGGCCATTTTTAATTAGGACCGGGGAAAATGACGGAATCCGAATGACGAATGTCGGTATCGGAATGATGTGAAAGACGAATGTTTGGTCAGAAAATCGGGGAATGAAGACCGGGACTGGGACAATATCGGTTACCGGGCGTGGCTGTGAAAGCGGCGGCAGGCGTGGCGGAATTGCACAGATGTGGTAATGCTGGGAACACAGCACATACCAGTGCCTGCTTTCCATCACTTGCGCTTCGCCCGGTTGAAGCGGCTTTGGCGGTTGATGTCCGGCTGCGGAGGATGTGTGGGTTCCACGGGTGGGGCGGCGGGTTTCGCAGCGGGTTTTTCCACGGGCTGCGCAGTGCGGGAATAGGCGGGAGTTTTGATGCGGGCGGGTTTCGGCTTCCAGCCGGCGAAGGCCCACTGGGGCAGGTGCCAGCCGGTGCGGGTGATGAGGGCCTCCAGGAGCATGAGGATGAGGGCGAGGATGAGCAACTCGTTACGCAGGTCCACAAAGCGCTCAGTGCGGGGGGTGCGCCAGGCCTGGTGGAGCTCGCGCAGCTCGCGGCCGCCGCTGGTCTGGGAGACTTGTTTGAGTTCCTCGGTGCGGGTTTCATCAAAGGCCCACTCGGTGCTGGTGCCGACGATGGCGGGGCCGAAGGAGAGTGCCTGGGTGCCGATCTGCACGGCTCCGCGCACCATCTCGCCTTCTGGCAGGTACACGCGGGCCTGATAGTGGCCGGGGGAAAGGCGCTCCCAGGCGATTTCACGCGGGGAACTGGCGGCGGCTCCGTGGGCGAGGAGGATGCGGGGGGCTTTGGCCATGAGGCGCTCTTCCCAGGTGTCATCATGGAGGAGATCCAGGGTGAGGACGCTGCCCTCCAGGCCGTGTTTTAAACCGATGCCGGGGGGAAGCTGCTCCCCCATGAGCCAGCGGGTGAGGGTCTGGAGGAAATCGCCATACTTGGGCCAAGCGCGGATTTTGGAGGAAAACTCGCCGCCTAATGGAAAGCTGACAGCGGCGCTGCGACCGATGCCACGCTGGCCAAAGGAGACGAGCGGGGCGGCGTATTCGTCCTTGGTGAGGAGCGCCTGGCTGGCCCAATCGCGGATGTAGCTGAGGTTGTAGCCATCGGCCTCCGGGAGCCAGGTGAGCGGCTGGCTGGTGATCTCAAACCAGCCGTTGGCGGGCTGGGTTTTGACCGGATCGCGTAGAAAGGCGCTGCGGGCGACGGCGACGGTTTCCTGGCTGAAGATGCTGGGCAGTTCCTCGGCCTGGTCCGTGAAGAAAAGGCGGCCTTTGCCCCGGGTGGCGATGTCCTCCAGGAAGGCGGCATCAGGATCCGCGCGAGTGCCGAGGGCGATGACGCTGATGCTGCCGCTGTTGGCGACGATCTCGGCGATGAGGTTCTTGTAATCATCGGGCTGCTCGGAATCGGCGGCATCAGAAAAGAGGATGATGTGGCGCTGACCGGCGGGGGCGTTTTTGAGCTGGTCCCAGGCGGCTTTGAGGCCGTTATAAACAAAGATGCCACCGCCTGTGCTCTCGATGCGGCGCACGGCGCTTTCCATTTTTTCACGGTTGGGCCCGACGGGCTGGAGGGGGACCATTTGATGGGCCTCGCTGTCCACGGCGAAGACGGTCAGGAGATCGTGCGGACCGAGAAATTTGATGGCATTGGCGGCGCCTTCATCGGCGAGGGCCATTTTGGTGAAGCCGTTTTTAACGGTCATGCTCATCGAGCCGCTGCGGTCCATGACAATGCCCATGGCGACCATGAGCTTGCGGTGCTCCTGCTTGAGCTCCATGGAAACGGGCAGGAGGGGATCCAGTGCAGATTCGAAATAGCCGCCGGCGGCGAAGCTTTTCTGGCCTCCGGCCATGAGCAGGCTGCCGCCCTGCTCGCGGACGTAGAAGTCCATGGCGGCTAGAAATTCGCCCGGCAGCTCAAAGGCAGGCACGTTGTTAAAGATGACGCATTTGGCCCCGGCAAGCTGGCCGGGACGGACGCTGCGGAGATCGGTCACTTTTTCCACCGTGAAACCCTGGCGCTGGAGGGTGGTGGCCACGGGGTCATCGGTGTAGGCGGTGAGCAAAAGTACGCGCGGTCCGCCGGCGATCTCGATCATGGCCTCGTGGCGGTTGTTGCCGGGATGGGCATCGGTGACAGGCTGGATGAGTGCCTCGTAATGGGCGACTCCGGCGCTGCTGAGGCGGTCCGTAAAACGGACGATGCCAGAGCCGAGGCGGACCTGGACATCGGCGGCTTTCAGTTCCCGGCCCTGGCGGAGGACTTTGAGAGGAACGGTACCGTCGAGGGTGCCGCGCACCTCGATCTCGATGAGGAATGGCTCGCCAAGCTGGGCCTTGGCGGGGAGACGCAGGGCGGCCACGCGGTAGTCGGTGGGCTCGGGATCGCGGGCCAGGAGGTAGTCCAGTTCGATACCCTGCTGCTGGAGTTTTTCGGCGATGCCAGTGAGCGGCTCGGTGGCATAACCATCGGTGAGAACGAGCAGGCGTGCAGGGCGGCCAGCGCTCTCTCGTTGCGCATGGACGAGGGTCTGGGAGATGGCCAGGCCGGTACGGGTGGACTGGCGCTCGCGGTCATATAGGGCCGCGCCCTCCGCGCCGCGACGCATGACCTCGCCTGCGTAACTGATCTGGAAGAGACGGTCATTGGCACCCCGGCTCTGCTCCAGGAGCTTTTCCCATTCCGGCAGGCCTTTGGCCATGGGCTTTTCAGCGGAGGCGGAACTGTCCAGCAGCAGCCACAGGTCCACGCCATCCGCCAGCCGCCGCCACTGCGGCTGCGCGAGGATGAGAGTGACCAGACCTAACAAAAGGATGCGCAATGGCCGCAGCAGCCCGAGACGCGGCAGCCCCCACCCGGCCAGAAGCAGGACGGGCAGCAAGGCGAGCCATTCGGGGTGACGGAGGATCATCAGGCTTGCTTGAGGTGTAGGTTTAGGGGAACCGTTGGCACCGTTTTATCCCGGCCCCACCACCAGCTCGCCAGGAGGAGGGCGAGGAGAAGGAGTGTCCAGAGGCGCCAGTTGGGGTCGGACTCCTGGAGGGTATCGATCTGGCGGACATCGAGGCTGGAGGATTCATCGAAGGGGCGGGCCTGGGTGAGGTCGGCCTCGCGGGTATCGGCAAAGTGGGAAGCGGCGATGAGGAGGGTTTGGTCTCCCTGGGTGATCTGGAAGAAGGCGGGAGTGGCGGGGGCGCGGAGGAGGTGGGCCTGGTGAACGGGGATGGTTTGGGCGGGGAGGCCATCGGTTTTGAGGACCAGGGGGGCGGCGTCTTCACCCCTTACATGGGCGACATCGAGACGCTGGCGGACGTCGTAATTGGCGCTCATGGGGGCGATTTTTTCCTGGCGGATACTTTCAAGAAAACGATGCAGGAGGACGGCGAGGGCGGGCAGCTTGCGGGCGTTGCTGCTGGCGAGGTCAAAGTGGCAGAAAAGCTGGCGGGCCCCGTCGGGGGTCTGTCGAAGACTGATGAGGGGGCGGTCGCCCTGCCAAAGGAGGACGCGGTCGCGCGGGTCCTGGGGGATAACCATGCCTTCGCGAACGAAGAGCGACTGCCAGTTCAGGCCTTCAATGAGGGGGTGGGCCTCGCCGACGATGAGGCCCCGCAGGGGCGGTGGATTGTCGGCCTTGGAGGGACTGGCGAAGATGCAGGCGTGCTGGTTGTTTTCCAAAGCGATGCTGGGGGGCCAGGTGAGGATGCGGACATCGGCCTGGGCGGTCTGGCCTTCGAGAGCCGTATTGGCAAAGAGGCTGAAGAGGTCGGCGATCTCCCTTGAGGAGGGGTCTTTGCCGGGGGGGGCGTGGAGGGTGAGGGTCTTCGGGCGGGGCTGGACGATGGGGAGTTGATCGTCCAGGGTGAAGTCATCGGATGAGAGAATGAGCTTGAGCTGACCGGCGGATTCGGCTTCCAGAAAGGGGCCGGAGAGAGTGCGGGATTCTTGGGGGGCGAGGGTGATCTGGATGGGGGCGGTGGCTTTGCCTGCGGCCTCGGCATGCCAGTCGCGTTGCTGAGGGGCGGCACTTTCATTTCGGACGAGGGCACGCCAGAACCACTGGCCTTCTTTTTCCTCCACGGTGACGCCGGCCCAGCCGACGTTCGGCGTCTCCTGGCCGATAGAGAGGACTTTGGCGTCAAAGGCGGCGGGGGCGGGCAGAGGGTGGTCGGTGATGAGGAGGACAGCTCCCTGTGGGCCGACGAGGCTGCGGGCGCTGCGCAGGGCGGGGGTGAAATCGTGCGTGCCGAGGAGGGGCTGCCAGGCGGGCAAGGAGGACAGGAGGTCCGAGGTGGAGGCTCCGTAATACAGGCTGGGGGCGGTGACGTCCGTGCTGAGCAGCGTGAGCTCTGCGCGGGCACCGGGAAGGAGGATTTTAGACAGGCTATCGCGAACGGCTTTATCTACGGCGGGGCGAAAGGCCTGCATGGAGGCCGAGCTGTCCAGCACCAGGGCGATGCGGTGAACGGCATCGTTTTTCACCCAACGCGGACCGGCCAGCAGCCAGGTGAAAAGCAGCACCATGAGGAGTTGCAGCCAGAGGGGGACGGATAGGCGCAGGCGCTCAATACGGTTCCCCTTTTCCGATTCCCGCTGAAGTTGCTGCAGCAGAAAAAGAGTGGTGACAGTGAGACGGCGGCTGCGGCGCTGAAGGAAGTGAATGGCCAGGACCACGGGAATGCCCAGCAAGGCCCAGAGGGCGAGAGGATGGGCGAAGGTGGGCATCAACGGTGTTCAGTTTACAGTTTTCAGTCTTGGACCCTGGGACGGGGAATTTTGAACCATTAATGCCAAGCAATAAACACTAATATAAGAGGGTTTAATGATTAGTGCTTATTGTTGGGCATTAGTGGTTTTTAAAGAGAGAGGCCACTGTCTGGCGACGGCGGCTACAGGGCACAAAAAAAGCGGAGGGGTTAGCCTCCGCTTTGGATTGAGGTATATTTATCAGACGATCAGCCGAGAGATGCGGTGGCTTCTTTGCCTTCCAGCACGCGGGCGTTGGGCTCCTTGATCTCATGGACGATGCCGACGACTTTCAGGAGCTTGATGACGTAGTAGGTCGGGTCAAATTCCCACCAGAAGAATCCCTGGCGTGCGCAGTGCGGGTAATAGTGGTGGTTGTTATGCCAGCCTTCGCCCAGGGTGACGATGGCGAGGATGAAGGAGTTGCGGCTGGATTCCCCTGTCTCGTAACGGCGGGTGCCCAGAAGGTGGCAAAAGGAGTTGATGGCGAAAGTGGTGTGATAAAGGATCACCGTGCTGAGGCAGAAGCCCCAGAGGAAATACATCACGCCACCCATGGCTGTGCCGGTCATCAGAAAGCCGAAGAGGTAGGTGGCGACGGCGAGGAAGAGAGGTGGGATGATGTGATGGCGGTCAATGAAGACGAGTTCGGGGAACTTGGTGAGGTCCTTCACGCGTTTGGCGTCATACTCGTTGTAATCGGGAGCCAGCACCCAGCCAACGTGGGCCCAATAGAAACCCTGCTGCTTGACCGAATGGATGTCATCTTCCTGGTCGGAATGTTGGTGGTGATGACGGTGATGAGCGGCCCACCAGAGCGCGCCTTTTTGGGCGGACATGCCACCCAGCCAGGCCAGGACGAACTGGAACCAGCGGGAAGTCTTGAAGGAACGGTGCGAGAAATAGCGGTGATACCCGCCGGTGATACCGAATTTACGGATCAAAAAGAGGCCGACGCAAAGAAGGATTGCGGTGAGATCGGGCTTCACGAAAAAGGCCGAAATGGCAAGGGCATGGAGTCCGAAGAACAGGATGCCGCTAAGATTGAGTTGGAATGCTGGCTTAGTCACAGGAAGAAAAGACGGAGCCCATTAATGACAGTCGTTTGCAAAAAATCAACCTCCTGATTCAATCAAGCCAATATTGGCACACTATTCTAAGAGGCATTCATACCGTGCAAAATGCTTTAAGCACGGCCTGAATGTCCATGGCAGAAGGGCTTGAATGAGATTGGGTATCAAGATTCCGGTGCTTCTGGCGCTGCTTCTTTTTTAGCAAAACGGCCTTTTTTAGGCTTCGGCGGAGCCTTCGGTTTGGCTTCACGCGGCGGGAATTCCCAGCCGAGAAGCCGTTTTTCACCCGCCTTGCAGAGCAGGAAGGAGCTGAAGGGGCGGCCTCTTTTGGAGATCATGCCTTCGATGAGATCCGTCTTCCCTTCCGTGAAGAATTTGACGGCGTTTTCGACGCTGATTTCCTTTTTGCAGAGAACCTTAGGGATGCGGCCATTGCAGGCTTTGGCGTCCTTGGCGGCGACGTTGCAGATGTAGTGCTCAGTGGTCTCGTAGATCTGGCCGTTGCGCTTCTTGAGCTTGCAGACAGGGCATGGGGCGATGGGGGTGGCCTTGTCGAAATCGAACGGAGGCGGGGCGTCGGGATCGTTCTCGCCGCCGGGGAAAACGAAGGCGGTTTTGCCGTCATCCTTGATCTCGATGCCGGCGGTGAAGTCCTTGCCCAGGCGGCTGCGGAAGCCTTCCATGGGGGGAAGGAAGCGTTTTTCGATCAGCTCGCGCAGGCGGTCTTCGCCCAGCTCATGACCGGCGATAACCTTGTAAACGCGGACTTTGCAATCCGGGTTTTTGCAGGAGACATAGTCCTCCTTTTGCTCAAAACCGCGATGGCCGCAGACGCCGCATTTGGCGTCGAAGTCCGGATACACGCGGTCTTTGGCAACTTTGTGATAGGCCTTGGTCTTTTCCACCACCTCGTTGGTGAGGCGGCGGATGTCGCGCATGAAGCTGCTGCGGTCCAGCTTGGCCTGCTCCATCTGGCGCAGTTTGTATTCCCACTGGCCGGTGAGCTCCGGACTGCTGAGGGCCTCGATGCCGATCTGGCTGATCTGGTCAATGAGTGACAGGCCCTTGGTGGTGACGGCGATGTTCCGCTCCACACGCTCGATGTATTTGTCCGAAATGAGGCCTTCAATGATGGCCGCACGGGTGGCCGGTGTGCCCAGGCCACGCTCGCTCATGGCCTCAGCCAGTTCTTCGTCCTCGACGAGCTTGCCAGCACCTTCCATGGTGGAAAGGAGGGTGGCCTCGGTGAAGCGGGCGGGCGGTTTGGTCTGCATTTCCTCCGTTTGCAGTTCCAGGGTTTTGGCGGTGTCGCCATCTTTGGCCAGGACCAGGAGTTTGGATTTGCTGTCGCCTTCGGCAGCGGCTTCTTCGGCGGCTTTTTTGCCATAGACGGCCAGCCAGCCCGGAGCGACGAGGACCTTGCCCTCGCTTTTAAAGGCATCTCTTTCGATGCGGGTGATGCGGGTAGTGACCTCGAACTCCGCCGGGGGGAAGAAGACGGCCACAAAACGGCGGGAGACCATGTCAAAGAGCTTTTGCTCAGCCTCCGGGAGCTCCTTGGGCGGGATGAGGCCGGTGGGGATGATGGCAAAGTGGTCGCTGACTTTGGAGGTGTCAAAAACACGCTTGAAGGGGCGCACCCAGCCGTTGTCCAGGGCGGTGGCGGCGTGGCTGCCGAGATCCTGCGGCAGGGCTCCGGGCTTGCGGGTATCCTGCTTGGCGAAGGTGCCCAGTGTTTCTTTCACGGTGCCGACGTAGTCTTCCGGGAGGAAGCGGGAATCGGTACGGGGATAGGTCAGGACCTTGAACTTTTCATACAGGGCCTGGGCAATTTGGAGGGTGCGCCGGGCGGAAAAACCAAAGCGGTTGCTGGCCTCCCGTTGCAGGCTGGTGAGGTCGTACAGCAGCGGCGCGATCTGCTTGGTAGGCCGGGTGACCTGCTCGATCTTGCCAGGCTTGCCCAGGCAGCGCTGGACGATGGCCTGCGCCTTTTCCAGGTCCCAAAGACGCTCGGGTTTCTTGTGCTCGTCGTTCTCGTCCTTTTTAAAAGACTCGTCAAACCAGCGGCCTTCATACTCGCCAGCGGTCACGCCAAAGAGGCCGTGCACTTCGAAATAAGTGCGCGGGACGAAGGCCTGGATCTCCAGTTCACGCTTGGCCAGGATGGTCAGCGTCGGCGTCTGCACACGGCCCGCCGGGGTGAGTCGGAAGCCGCCATTGCGGGAATTCAGTGCCGTGAGGGCGCGGGTGGAATTAATGCCCACCAGCCAGTCGGACTCGCTGCGGCACTTGGCGGCATCGGCCAGCGGGCGCATCTCGTCATCGCTGCGCAGCTTTTGGAACGCGGCCAAGATGGCCCCCTGGGTCATAGATTGCATCCAGAGGCGCTTGACGGGTTTTTTGATTCCGGCAGCCTCCACGATGTAGCGGAAAATCAGCTCCCCCTCACGGCCGGCATCGCAGGCATTGATGAGGCTGTCCACGTCCTTGCGCTTCATGAGGCGGCTCAGCAGCTTGAAACGGTCCGCGCTGTCCTCGATGGGCTTCAGCTCAAACTCATCCGGCATGATGGGCAGGTGAGTCCAGCCCCAGCCGATCTTTTTGCCGTTCACCTCCGGCATGCCCAGCTCGATCAAATGACCGACGGCGCTGGAGATGACGTGCGTTTCGTTTTCGAAATAGTCTTTCTCCTTCGTGAAAGGGGTCATGCCCGGCGCCTTGCCGAGGGCACGGGCAAGGTCGGTAGCCACGCTGGGTTTTTCTGCAATGATGAGGGCCTTGGGCATGGTAGGGGACGGAAACGTAAATTGGGGGCAACCAAGGGCACGCATTCCGCCCCCGTGTCAAACTTTTCGATAGGGATACGTTCGGCGGCCCTCTGGTTTAGAGAGCAGGACCAAAGGTCAGCGGTTGAAATTGAGCCTGCTCACTCAGCCTTTTTCTTCTTCCCTTTACCCTTCCCTTTGCCCTTCCCCTTTGCCTTGGGCGCATCGGTCGGGGTGTTGGGAGTGGGCATTTTGGCGCCCACTTCTTTCCGCCAGGCGACCATCTGGGTGCGCATTTGCTGCGCTTTTTCTGGCATCTCGGAGGCCAGGTTTTTGGTTTCGCCGATGTCCTGGTCCAGGTTGTAAAGCTCCAGGCGGCCATCTTCGAAGAACTCCATGAGCTTCCAGGGGCCTTTCTGAATAAGGCCGACAGGGGTGGTGCGCCAGGTACCTGGATCGGCACCGAGATAGCCGGGGAAGTGCTGGTAGATGGCGTCGCGTTTCAGGCCGGCCTGGGCATCCTTGAAAAGCGGGACCAGGCTCTCGCCATCCAGAGTGTAGTTTTCTGGGGCTGGCGCTCCGGCGAGGTCCAGGAAGGTGGGGTACATGTCCACATGGATGGCGGGGGTGCCATTTTGCGCCCCTGGCGGGATGACTCCTGGCCAGCGGACGATGAAGGGCACGCGGGTGCCCCCTTCATAAAGGCTGCCTTTGCCGCTGCGCAGAGGAGTGTTGTCGGTGGTGTCGCCCTTTTTCTTGATGCCTTCACGGACGTATCCGCCAACGCCGCCGTTATCGCTGGTGAAGATGAGCACCGTGTTTTCCGCCAGGCCCTGTTTTTCCAACTCGGCCATCACGCGGCCCACGCTTTCATCCACGCTGGCGATCATGGCGGCATAAACAGGGTTGTTGTGACCGCCAACACCGGGCTTGGCTTTGAATTTTTCAATCAGCTCTTCCTTCGCATGAATGGGCGAGTGCACCCCAAAGTGCGGCACGTAAAGAAAGAAGGGATGGTCCTTGTGACGCTGGATGAAATCCACGGCCTTGTCGGTGAGGAAATCGGCAAGATACTGGCCTTTGGGATATTCGGTCTTGGGACTGGTTTGGAAGTCAAAGTGCTTGCCATTGGATTCGATGGCTTCATCAAAACCGCGCTGCCCTGGGTGATAGTCCGGCCCGTTGCCGAGATGCCACTTGCCGAACATGCCGGTGGCGTAGCCGCTCTTTTTCAGAGACTGGGCAAAGGTGATCTTGTCCAGGGAGAGGGCCGCCACGTTTTCTACTGGGCGCAAGGTCCGTGTCTGCCATTCAAAGCGGCCGATGTCACCGACGGTGTAGGTGCCGGTGCGCGGGGCATACTGTCCGCTCAGGAGCGCAGCGCGGGTGGGCTGGCAGTTTTGGCAGTGGTGGTAGCTGGTCAGCTTCATCCCTTGGGACGCCAGCTTGTCAATGTTCGGCGTCTCATAATACTCGCTGCCAAAAGCACCCACATCCGTGTAGCCGAGGTCGTCCGCCATGATGAATACAATGTTAGGCGGGGCCGTATGGGCCGCCGCCGCAGAGAGCAGGCACAAAAGG
Organism: Prosthecobacter sp. SYSU 5D2; assembly: GCF_039655865.1. Lineage (NCBI taxonomy): Bacteria > Pseudomonadati > Verrucomicrobiota > Verrucomicrobiia > Verrucomicrobiales > Verrucomicrobiaceae > Prosthecobacter > Prosthecobacter sp. SYSU 5D2. The sequence goes on from NZ_JBBYXL010000001.1 coordinate 488,339, forward strand.
GAGGCAAGGAGAGAGCGCATGGTTGGGCGCTGAAACGCAGTGTATGCCTGCATCTTGCTTCAGGGCAATTTTCGAATGCCCTCCGCCTCAATTTCCAGAGGACCTTGCTGTAAGCTCCTGGAAGCCGGGACTTGGCAAATCACGCTCCTTGATCAATCACAAACCGGCGGCATCAGCAGCTTCGCGGACGAGCTTGATGAAGCGGGCGCGTTCACCGGTGGCGTCTTTACCTTTGGATTTTTCAGCCAGGCGGAGCACGAGGTCGTGGTCCAACTCCGGAGTGCTGGGCACGCCGCGCATGAGGAGGCCAAAGCCGACGACGGCGCTGTCGAAGATGAAATCTTCCCTGGCGGAGGACCAGGTCAGGCCCCGGTCCTGGATGCTGAGGCGGGTGCTGTCAAAGGGGCCGACGGTCTGGGTGGTGAAGTGGCCTTTGTCCAGGGTGACCGTGGCGACGGTGCGTGCGGTATCCGAAAGACCGTTGGGCTGGTATTCATACCAGACGACATGGGTACCGGCCTGGCGCAACTCAGCAGCAGGCTGGTGTCGTTCACAAAGCTGGCGGTATTCACGGACATTATTGGGATCAAAGCTGACGCGAAGCGGATAGGTGGAGCCTGTGCGTGCGGCTGGCTGGTCAGCGGGGAGCTGGATAGTCACGCGCAGCAGACGGTGGTTTTCATTCCAAGGACAGGAAGCGACATCGGCCTGCCAGGAATGGATGTACAAATCAGGGGTGCGGTTGCTGCGCGGGGTTTCTTTAGGCTCCGGGGCCTGCTTGAGCGGGGCCGGGGCGGCGAGGAGCTGGTTTTTGTCCACCTTCACCGGCAGCGGCCGGATCTGGGCGGGAGTCAGGGCAAACTGGTCCACCGGGTGGCGGCTGGCGTTGACAAACTCCACATGCCTGCCGGGTGTGGTCATGGGCAGAGGACGCTGGTTTTTTGGCCGTCCTTTGGCCACCATAGGGACGGGAGCGGCCTGGACCTCCAGGACCTTCGGTTTGTTCTGCGTGAGGACGGGCTCAGTTTTTTCTGCTGGAAGAGGAATGGCAGCCACAGCCAGCTCCTTTTTAGGGGCCGGATCTGGCAGGGGAAGGGCCGGGGCGGCTACCATAGGCCGGGGCTTCAGGGCGGGAGCTGGCGTGAACGGTCTTTCCACGACGGGAGGGGCGCTGAGCTCTTGAGACTGCACAGCGGGGGAGGAGGGTGCAGCGGCAACTCCGCCAATGTCCCCGGCATCCCCCAGGCCGCTCCGGCCGATGAAATAGGCGGCTCCGGTAAGGGCGACTACGGCTGCCGCTTTCAGGCCAAAGCTTATCACCGGCCATAAGACGGAAGGGCGACGCTGAGACGGACGCGGAGCCATGGGGGCCATGCGGCGGGGAAGGTTGGCCGGGTAAAGTACGGCATGACGCTGCTCCGGGCGGAGGCGCTCCTGGGGTATGGGGGCCCCCTGGCGGAGCGCATCGGTGACGGCTTCCACCTGCTCCAGCTCATGCGTGGCGGAGGGGCAGTCTGCCAGCAGCGCATGGATGTCCTTGGCCTGACGGGCGTGCAGCTCTCCCAGCGCATAGGCGGTGAGGTCAGGGTTTTCGTGAGGGGACGGTTTCATAAGAAAGGGGGGTCAGTTGGATCGGGTGGCCAGCTCGCGGTTCAGGTGTTCGCGGAGTTTCTTGATGGCCACATGCATGATGAAGCCGACGTTACCGACGGTGAGTCCGGTGACATCGGCAATCTGCTGGTAGGAGCAGTCATGCATGAATTTGAGGCGGATGACTTCACGCTGGTTCGGGCGGAGCTTGTCCACAAGCTCCCAAATGCGGGCGTGAAGCTCATGAGAGTCGGCATTTTCAGAGGGGTCCGGATCGTAGGAGACGGCTCCGGTAAGAGCATCTTCGTTGCCAATATCCAGCCGGTGATCCTTGCGGAGGATGTCCAGGGCACGGTTGCGGCAGACGGTAAAAAGCCAGGCCTTGAGGTTGTCACGGACTTTTTCCGGGTCGGTGAGGTAGAGCTTGAGCAGGGAATCCTGGACGACATCGCGTGCGCGCTCGTAGTCGCCATTGAGGATGCCGGCCGTGTAGGCGATGAGGTTGCTCTCGTACTGGTCCAGCGCCCGCCTGACAAGGAGGGAGGCTTCATCTTGATGAGGCTGGACGGACATGTGTTCACTTTGCGTCTTTTGTAACGCGCGGGGAAGAGATTTGTTAGAGCGGAGATTATGGAACGTTGCGACTGCCCGGCCTTTTCGCGGTTCCAACCCGGTCGTCCCTGTTTCCAGCGCCAGCTCCCAATTTTCCCGAATGTCCTCTCCAACCGCCTCCCGTGTGTCCGTGTTTTTTCTGCTGGGGTGCCTGAGCCTGCTCAGCGCTTTTCTTTTGTTCCAGGTGCAGCCTGTGATCAGCAAGTTCATCCTGCCGTGGTTCGGCGGCAGTCCGGGGGTGTGGACGACGTGCATGGTGTTTTTCCAGATCGTCCTGTTTGCGGGCTACACCTATGCGCATTTGCTGACGAAACTGAGGCCACGCACGCAGGCGATGGTCCATAGCGGGCTCATCTTAGCAGCACTGCTGTTTTTACCCATCGCCCCAGGGGATGGCTGGAAACCGGCGGGGGATGAGGACCCGGCCGGTCGCATCCTGCTGCTGCTGCTGGGGACGGTGGGGCTGCCGTATTTTATTCTCTCCAGCACGAGTCCGCTGGCGCAGGTGTGGTTCACACGGGCGGTGCCCGGGGGCACGCCATGGCGGCTGTATGCGCTTTCGAACATCGGCTCCTTGGCCGCGCTACTGAGCTATCCGTTCTTTTTCGAACCGAGGCTGGAGGTGACGGCGCAGACCTGGCTGTGGTCCGGGGCATTTGTGATTTTTGCGCTGCTTTCCACGACGATGGCCTGGAAAGTGAGCGGGCGGAAAACGGAGGTGGCCCTTGAGGCAAAAGTGGAGCCTGAAGCCACGGCTGCATCCCCTGCCCCCCGTCCGAAATGGTGGCAGCGAATCCTGTGGGTGGCGCTGCCGGCGCTGGCCAGTGTGATGCTGCTGGCGACGACCAACCATGTATGCCAGGACGTGGCGGTGGTGCCCTTCATGTGGGTGGTGCCGCTGAGCCTGTATCTGCTGACCTTCATCATCTGCTTTGAGCATGAGCGGTGGTATGTGCGCTGGCTGTGGTCGCTGCTGGCGCTGGTGGCCATTTTTGTCACGGCAGGGCACAGCCACCTGGGCGGCGAAGTGGACCTGATGCCGGACTATGTGGCGGAGATTTCCTGGTGCTTTGGGGCCATGTTCCTGGCCTGCATGGTGTGTCACGGGGAGCTGGCACGGCTGAAACCGGCCCCGGCGCGGCTGACGGAATTTTATCTGCTCATGTCCGCCGGCGGGGCGGTCGGCGGCCTGCTGGTGAGCCTGGTGGCACCGCGTGTTTTTGTGACTTTCATGGAGTGGCCGCTGGGCCTGGCGCTGAGCCTGCTGGTGGCGGGCGTGGCCCTGATCCTGTCGCTCTGGAAGCTGCCGTTTCCCCGGATGCTTGCGGTCATCGGCGTGCTGGGGCTGGTCATCTTCGGATCGGACCGTTGGATCGCACAGGCTTACGAAAAAGAAAGCTGGGTGCTGCATTTCCTGAAGCTGGTCTTCAATCACCTGGACACGGCTTTTTATCAGAGGAAGTGGCTGGACTGGCCGGAGTCCTGGTCTGGCATGGAGTCTGTCTGGTGGGCGGTGGGATGGGCCGTGGCGCTGGCGGTGGTGGTGTATGGCGTGTTTTTAATGCTGCGGGTCGTAAAGAGCAGTGGCCGCGCGGGTTTTCATCTGGTCATGGAGGCGGGATTGCTCAGCCTGCTGCTGCCTGCGCTGCTTTTTCTGCTGATGAAAACGCTGAAGGTGGAGGACCGGCTGGAGCGGGTGCGCAATTTCTACGGCACCGTCTTCATTGACGAGGACTATGACTCCGGCCTGGAAAATCAATACCGCACGCTGACGCATGGGGGCATCATTCACGGCATGCAGAATCTGGGGGATGAGTACCGTGGGGAACCGGTGACCTATTACGGCCGGCACACGGGCATCGGTCGGGCGCTGGACAGACTGGCTGAGGTGAAGGATGCCAAAGTGGGCGTGGTGGGGCTGGGTGCGGGGACGGTGGGCTGCTATGCACAGGCAGGGCATGAATACCGCTTTTATGAGATCAACCCGGATGTGGTGCGGCTGGCGCGGAAACACTTCACTTATCTGTCCGATGCCGAGGCACGGGGGGCCAAGGTGGAGACGATCGTCGGCGATGCACGGCTGATGCTGGAACGCGAGCCGGATCAAAAACTGGACGTGCTGCTGCTGGATGCCTTCAGCGGTGATGCCATCCCGATGCACCTGCTGACCCGCGAGGCGTTTGAAATTTACCACCGCCACATGAAACCGGACGGCATCATCGCCGTGCATGTGACCAACAGTTATCTCATCCTGACGCCCGTAGTTGAAAAACAGGCCGCCGCCATGGGCTGGAGCACCACGCGCATCATCACAGATGAGGACGGCGACGATGACTCCACCGACTATGTGCTGGTGACGCAGAACCGCGCCTTCCTGACCGCGACGCCCGCCGATGAACCCGAGGATGAACCGAAACTGGATGTGCCGCTGTGGACGGACCGCTATCACAATCTGTTCCAGATTTTGATGACGGAGTGAGCCTGGCGAACAAAGGTTTCCGATTATTTTGGCACTGCGCCAGCCTACAGCCGGATACAAGGTGAGACATGGACGCCCCGCCTAACCCCACGGAAGCAATGATCCTGCTGCTGACCCAGCACCAGGACCGGCTGTTCCGTTATCTGTTCTCGCTGCTGGCGAATGAGGCGGATGCACGGGATGCACTGCAGGAGACGAGCCTGGCGCTGTTTCGCAAATTCGACCAGTATGATCCCACACGGCCGTTTTTGCCATGGGCGTACCGGTTTGCCTATCTGCAAGCGCAGAAGCACCGGGAAAAAAATGCGCGGTCGCCGCTGCTATTCAGCGAGGATGTGATGGACCTGCTGGCCAGTGAGCGCAGCCACATCGAGCCACAGCTTGACGAGCGCCTCCACGCGCTGGACACCTGCCTGGCCAAACTGACGCCGAAGGACCAGGAACTGGTGACCAGCCGCTATGCGCTGCGCCAGAGCGCGGAGGAAATGATGGAGCGCTTTTCCCTGAGCCGCCGCACGCTCTTTCGCAATCTGGAGCTGCTGCGCCAGCGCCTGCATGAATGTGTGACGCGCCAGCTTGAAACGGAGGGCCTGGCATGAAACTGGAATCCCTGATCCACGCCCGCCTGGAGGGTGAAATCACCCCGGAGCAGCAGGAGCAGTTGGAGGCGCTTTTGCGGGAGGACTGGCAGGCGCGGCGGCTTTACCTGGAGCTGGCGGACCAGCACGCCCGCCTGCTCCAGCAGCCGCAGGTGGCCACGGGCAGGCTGCCGCAGAAAGCCACGGTGAAGCGGGGGGCATGGCGCTGGAAAAGTCTGTTACCGGCCCTCGCCACGGCGGCGGTCATTACGCTGGCTTTCAGCCTGTGGCCGCGAGATGAGGCGATGCCGGAAGCAACCTCCAATGGTGTGGCCATGGTCAGCCAGACACTGGATGCGGAGTTTGCCCAAAGCCCGTTGCGCAGCGGCGATACCCTGACGCCGGGCACGATCACACTGAGCAAGGGGCTGGCGCAGATCGAGTTCTTCAGCGGAGCCACGGCGCTGGTGGAAGGCGCGGCGGAGATCGAGGTCATTTCCGCCTGGGAGGCGCGCTGCATCAGCGGGCGTGTGCGGGTGCATGTGCCCCCGGCGGCGAAGGGTTTTCTCATGCATGCGCCCGGCATGAAGCTGGAGGATCTGGGCACGGAATTTGCCCTCAATGTGGCGGACGGCAGCAGCGCCGTGCATGTCTTTGAGGGCGAGGTCATTGCCCACACCGGCCAAGCCCCGGCCAGCCTGACCGAAGGCATGACTCTGGGCAGCACCCAGAAGGAATTTCTCCGCATCAACGAGCTTCAAGGACTGGTCAAAGACCGCCAAACTCTTCGTTATACCGGCTGGCAGGCCTGGTCCCTGAAGCTGCGGGAAGATCCGCGTCTCATCGCTTACTATACCTTCAAGCACTGGCCCGATGACCGTTGGGACCGCATGGTAAACAACATGGCCCGACCTCTGCAAAAACAGCGCCATGGCGGGGCGGTGGGTGCCCGCTGGACGAAGGGCCGCTGGCCGGAAAAGGAGGCGCTGGAATTCAAACGTCCCGGTGACCGCGTGCGCATGAACCTGGACGGCAGCTACAAAGCGCTCACGCTCGCCTGCTGGGTCAAGGTGGACAGCGTGGACAAAAAGTACAACTCCCTGCTGCTCACCGACGGCTACGACAACGGCGAGCCGCACTGGCAGATCTATGAAGACGGCAGCCTGATGTTTTCCATCATGTACCGCCCGGACAACGATTCAAAAGGCGGCAAGTATAACCAGATGTATTACTCCAAACCTGTCTTCACAGCCGACAGCCTGGGCCGCTGGCATCACCTGGCCTTGACCTATGACAACCAGTCCGGCGAGGTCATCCAGTACTTCGACGGCCAGGAGGTCAGCCGTGAAGTCTCCGCCCTGCACCAGCCCGGCCGCGAGATCGCCTTCGGCCCCTGCGAAATTGGTAACTGGGGTCTCCCCACCGCCGGCCATCAGTTCCCCATCCGCAATCTCAACGGTGCCATTGATGAATTTGCCATCTTCAGCACCGTGCTGGCGGAAGATGAGGTGAAGAGGATGTTTGAGGCGGGGAGGGTGGAATGAGGAGGAACGAGGAAAGGCAGCGTGAGCGTGCACGTTAAAGGCTGACTACCATGAACCGCCTCCATTGCCTGCTATTTCTCCCGCTTTTCCTGATATCGGTTTTGTCTGCGCAGCAGCCGAAGGCAAACCCATTGCATACGAAGATCGCGCCTGAAACCGCCGCCAGTCTCGAAAGCCATCCGGGGCTGGTTTATGCGAGCTATGGTGAGCGTAAGCTGGAGCTGGATCTCTGGCGGCCTAAGCAGACGAAAAAGCCGCTTCCGGCCATCGTTTGCATCCATGGCGGCGGGTGGTTCAAAGGGGAACGGGGATCGATGGCTAACCTCGCGCAGGCACTGGCGGCGAAGGGCTATGTGACGGTAACGATCAGCTACCGGCTGAGCGGCGAGGCAAAGTTCCCGGCGGCGATCCAGGACTGCAAAGCGGCGGTGCGATTCCTGCGCGCGAATGCGGAGAAGTATGGCATTCAGGCGGATGCGATTGGCGTGACCGGTTTATCCGCTGGCGGACATCTGGCGGCGCTGCTGGCGACGAGTGGCGGGGTGAAGGAACTGGAGGGCGCTGGGGGCCATGCCGAACAGTCCAGCGTGGTACAGGCCTGTGTGGCGATGGGGGCGCAGACCGACTTTGAAACGGAGCGCATCGGCACACTATCATCGGCACCGGACAACCCGCACTACCGGCCGTTTCTGGGCGGCAGTCAGAAGGACATTCCGGAGGTGTATGCGCTGGCGTCGCCACGCCATCATTTGGATAAAAGTGACCCGCCGCTGGCCTTCATGACGGGAGAGCTGGATGATGCCAGCACGCATGCGGATGAGATCCGTGCGGATCTGGAGAAGCTGGGCATCGCCACCGGCCTGACGGTGATTCCCAAAGCGCCTCATGCCTTCCTGGGCGGCCAGCGGGCCTTTGACATTTGCATGGCGGCCTGCGATGCCTTTTTTGCAGCGCATCTGAAGTAAGGCAGCATGGGCTTAGCATCGGGTACAGGCATCTCCTGGGTTTTGGGTTCCGTTGAACGGTTGGGAGCCATGGAAGCTGGGGGGGGCAGCCTTTGCAAAAAGGCAAAAGCGGCGTGCTCTTTTATTTACCAGAATGCTCTGAATCTGCTGTCAAAACCCGGCATTTGGCGCAAGGAAGACGCCCGGCTGCCGTTGGTGGGAGCATGCGTTTTTTGCACTTGCTTCTCCCGCTGTTAATCGCATCCGCCCTGCACGCGGCGGGCCCGAATGTCCTGTTCATCATGACGGATGATTATCGGCCGGAGCTGGCCAGTTATGGATCACCCGCCATCACACCGAACATGGACCGGCTGGCGCGGCGCAGTGTGCAGTTTGACCGTGCCTACTGCCAGCAGGCGGTGTGCAATCCGTCCCGCTCATCCATGCTCACAGGCCTGCGTCCGGATACACTGGGCCTGTGGAATAACGGTACGCATTTCCGCGAGCTGAAGCCGGGCGTGATGACGCTGCCGCTGTGGTTCAAGCAGCAGGGCTATACCACGCGCTGCGTGGGCAAGATCTTCCATAACTGGCACACGGCGGAAAAGGGCGACCGCCGTTCCTGGAGTGCGGATGAGTTTCTGCACTATGCGAACCATGGCAATGACACGCCGCAGATCGCGGGTGAGCTGCCGCCGAATGAGATCACCGCGCCGAGCCTGCGGAACTATGGCGAGGTGCCGCTGTGCGAGTGCCGCGATGTGCCGGACGAGGCGTATTTTGACGGACGCGTCGCGGCGGAGGCGGTGAAGGTGCTGGCGGAGGTGAAGGACGGGCCGTTTTTCCTGGCGGTGGGTTTCTGGAAGCCGCATGCGCCCTTCAATGCACCCAAGAAGTACTGGGATCTCTATGACCGCGACAAGCTGCCGCCGCTGAACCCGGCCCGGCCTGAGGGCGCGCCGGAGCTGGCCTTCCATGCGAGCACGGAGGTGCTGGGCCCGGTGGGTGAGCAGGTGCCACCGACTCCTGAGCAGGTGGCGGAGATGCGGCACGGCTACTTTGCCAACATCAGCTACCTGGATGCGCAGCTTGGCAAGGTGCTGGATGCGCTGGAGAAGAGCGGTGTGGCAGAAAATACGGTGATCACCTTTGTGGGGGATCATGGGTATCATCTGGGGGAGCACTCGCTGTGGGGAAAAACGTCCACCTTTGACTACGATGCGCGGGTGCCCTTCATGATCGCACGGGCGGATGGCAAGAACGGTGGTGCGAAGACGGACTCCCTGGCGGAGCTGGTGGACCTGTTCCCGACGCTGGTGGAGATGTGCGGCCTGCCGATACCGGAAGGGCTGGAGGGCGACAGCCTGGCGGCCGTGGTAGCAGACCCGGCGGTCTCGGTGAAACCGGCGGCCTTTACCCAGCATCCGCGCCCGGCGTATTTTGATCGCGAGCCGGAAAAGCGGCCCAAGGCCATGGGCTACAGCGTGCGCACTGGCGGTGTGCGCTACACGGAGTGGCGCGACTGGCTGACCGGTGAGGTCGTGGCCAAGGAACTGTATGACCACCGCACCGATTCGGCGGAGCTGAAGAACCGCACCGGAGCGCCGGAACTGGCGAAGGAAGAGGCCGTGGCCGCGAAGCTGCTGCTTGCGCAGTTTCCGATAGTGAAGCGGTGAGGGATCAAACGCAGCGCAGCATGGATGGCGGATAGGCTGGCAAGCCAGGACTTTGAACTGCCACAAGCTGCGTCAAACCAGGGTCCTGAGAGCCACGAAGATAAGCACATACGTCACTGTATTCATCCAGAGACATGTCATAGCGATGCCCCGAATGCCCACCTTGGGCAGCATCAGCCGCAGAACCGCATATTCAATCATGCAGGACATGGCCCAGCTCCAGATGACCAGTACGAGATCAAAGCCCCAATCGGAGAGATTCTGCAGTCCCCAGACGCCCCATCCTGCCAGCATCAGGCCAATCAAAGCTGATACGAGATTTGCCACAAACACAGTGCCAAACGCCTGGCCGAAGCCAACACCCTGACGGTGACGCCCCCAGACCACCCAAGATTCCACTCCAAAAATGAGGGGAGACAGCCAGAAGGAAACGATATAAGGCCAAGCCCCAAACATAACGACATTGGCCAGTACCAGGTTCATGGAGAAAAGGGCAGATGCAGGGATTTTAATGGCCGGAAGAACCGGAAATTTGACTCACCTCAAACCAGTTTTTCATAAGCCTGCAAGGTCGGCTCGATGGCACATAGGGCGGTGGCCCAAAACTCAGGATCGGTTAGGTCGGCACCGAGGGTCTGGCGGGCGACTTCTTCACAGGTGGCACTGCCGGTGGCGGCGAGGAAGGCCTCATAGCGTGGCAGGAAGCTGGCGCCTTCCGTTTTGAAGCGGGCGAAGAGGGCCTGGCTGAGCAGATAACCAAAAACGTAGGGGAAGTTATAGAAGGAAACGCCACTGATGAAGAAGTGCATCTTGGAGGCCCAGAACATCGGGTCCGTCCCATCCGGCAGCAGGGTGTCTCCATAGAGATCATTTTGCGCACAGGTCATGAGCTCGCGCAGGCGGGTCACGGAGACCTCGCCGCTGGCGCGTTCGGCATAGAAGGCCTTTTCAAACTCATAGCGCATGGGAATGTTGACCAGGTAAGCATGGGCGCGGAGCATCTCCTGATCCAGCAGATAGGCCTTGGTGGCGGGGGTGAGGGCAGGGTCGCTCAGCAGGCCGTCCAGGAGGATCATCTCGCCAAAATTGGAGGCGGTCTCGGCCAGCGTCATGGGGTAGCTGGCGGCGAAGGAGCGGGCCGGGCGCAGCACGCAGGAGTGCCAGGCGTGGCCGGCCTCATGAGCGAGCGTGACCATGTCATGCACGGTGCCGTGCCAGGTCATGTACACACGTTCCTCATGGCGCAGAAGCGAGCCGGTGCAGAAGGCGCCTGGGCGCTTGCCGGGGCGCGGCTGGGCCTCGATCCAGCGCTGCTGCAGCATGTCGCGGAAATAGCTGCCGAGACGCGGGTAGCCGGAGGAAAAGGCCTTTTCCACCGTGGCGCAGGCTTCGTCCCATGTAAGCGGTTTTTCATCCGGCGCGGCCACCTGAGGGGCCTCGAGATCAAAGTAGTGAAGGGCTTGTGTGCCCTGCAACCGGGCGGCGGTGCGGAGGGCGCGGCGGGGCAGCTCGATGTGCGTGTGGATGGCCTGAAGCATGGCATCCAGGGAGGCACGGCTCATGGTGCCATCGAACAAAGGGGTGTCCAAAAAGTGCGGAATGCCGCGACGGCCATAGAGGGTCAGCCGGGTGCCTGCGATGCCGTTCAGCGCGGCAGCCAGGGTGTCCGCATGGTCCAGCCAGGGCTGCTGCCCGGCGTGAAAGGAGGCCTCGCGCAGGCGGCGGTCCGGCTCGGACATGAGGGCGCGGCGGCGGGCCATGGGAACGGATTCCACATGACCGTCCGGGAAGGTCATGCTGAAGACCATCTTGCCCGTGAGGGTGTCATAAAGGCGGCCCCAGGCATGGAGGCCGTTGACATTCAGATCGGCGGCCAGAGATTCTAACTCACCGGGCATCTGCTGGCGGCCCTCTTCCCGCATGCGGGTCACGGCATGCTCCGCACCCTGGAGCTGCGGATCCTGAAGCAGGCTGGCAAACGCGTCGTCAGGCAGGGCGGCGAGCCTGGCTTGGAGCGCCGCGCGGAGCTTGGCACTTTCGGCCTCCAGGGTGGAGATCCAGGCCTCGTCACTTTTGACAGGCTCATTGTTAGCATCATCAGCAGACAGGCAGCCGAGGTAGGCTGACAGGTGGCCCAGGCGGTCACCTAAAGATTCAAAATCGCAGGTCACGCGGACGATTTCTGGAACACTGTTTGTTAGGCATTCGGCGACGGATTTCAGCGCTTCGATATCGCGGACGAGGTCCGTTTTGAAGGCGATGTAGTCCGGCGCACCAAAGGCGGTGAACCAGGATTCAAGCGACCAGCGGTCAGGTGTGGCAGGAGTTTCAACAGTCATATTTTATAAAGAGCGCGGTTGGCCGTTCTTGCAATGATGGAAGCCTGCGGATCAGGCGAGGGCAAGCCTGGCGGCCTGTTTCAAGCTCAGCAGGCAGGAGATGCACACGCAGTCTCCCTGGGTCTGCCAGCTTATCCATTCCGTTTCATCCGGGGAGAGGTTCACCCGGTTGCATGGGCAGGCGGTGGCGCGGTTGCACAGACAAACAAAGGATGCCTCACAAAGCGGGCAGGAGATGATGTCGTGTTTGTCTTGATTATGTAGCATAATAAATCTGAATTTAAAACGTATTTGCTAATGTAACGGAGGCCATGAGATTGCTTCCCCCCCAAATCCGATATCGCCTGACAGGACCACTGATGCCAGGAGCTATCGAGACAGGTTGACCGTTTTTTTAACTAGCATGAACTTCTCTCCCTTCCGGTGGTTTTCGCGCAGTGAGGTTTCCTCAGAGGGTAAGGCTGCGCTGACGCCTGACCCAGATGCGCCTGTGCCGGTGGCCAAGCCGGAACAGGTACCTGCCAGCTCCCTGGGATATGTGGTCTTCACCCAGCCGCCGATGTCGCCATATGCCTATGCCTCCCACTGTTATGAGAAAAGTGCTGACTCGGTCCTGGCCCAGGAACTGAAGCGGCAGGGCCCGGAAGCCTTTATGCTGGTGGCGGCGGATGAAAAAAGCGTGCTGGTGCAGACGCAGGAATACCTTTGCAAGCTGGACCGGGAAGGCATCCAGGAGATCAGCCTGCACCCGGTGCTGCCGGCTAAGGGGAGCGGCATGGTCATGCTTTTTTTTGAAATCGCCCAAAAGGGCCAGATTGAATCCCACGACTTTCTGATGTGTGCCGTCTATAGCGAGGAACTGCAGGAATGGTGCGAGAAGAAGGGACGGGAAGTGGCGGCGCTTTTGAATGTGCCCTTTCAAGTGTCCTGCCCCAGCCACGACTGCTGAGGGCAAAGGTATGGGGGAATTCAACAGCGCTGGCCTGGGTTCATTTTAGCCTTTGAACTCCGGATTTTGATCCCTATTCTGCGAGATCATGCTTCAGATCGTTTTCAATGACATCAGCGCAGCGGAGCTTTCCCACCTGCCCACCCAGATCCAGTTTCAAATCCTGGAGGCGCTGAACATCCAGTCCGGCGACCTGGGGGAACAGACGCTGGCCGAGAAATTCGGCCTGCTGGAGCGCGGGAAGAAAAAGCTGTACCGCTGCCGGGCGGGTGACTACCGGATCTACTTTGCCGTCAACGAGGGGGACGTGCGCATCCACCGCGTGCTGCACAAGAACACGCTCACGGACTTCCTCTACCGAAGCAACCTGCCGGGCGGAGGCGAGGACGAGGCGCTGAGCCAGTCAAAACATTTCTGGCAATTGATTGATGAAGGGGCCAAGACGCTGAAGACTTTCTGAAAAGGCCAGTCCGCGAACGGAGCAGGATTGACTCTTGCCAGGCTGTCCCCTTTGCTGGGGCCATGCGTTTTCATCTTCTCATTGCCCTGCTGCTGCCCGCTGTTTTATTGGGACAGGCGTTCAAACCGGAAGGCCTGCAAAAGCTGGATGCGGTGCTGGACCGGGCCGTGGCGAAAAAGAGCCCTGCAGGGGCGGTGGTCTGGCTGGAGCATGCGGGTACGAGCCACACCGTGGTGAAAGGGGCACGGGCACTCAGTCCGGCGAAGGAAACGATGACGCTGGACACGGTGTTCGATGCGGCATCACTGACCAAAGTGGTGGCCACAGCCCCCGCCATCCTGCTGCTGGGCGAGCAGGGCAAGGTGGACATCGAAACTCCCGTGAGCCGTTATCTGCCGGAGTTTATAGGGGAGGGCCGGGAACTGGTGAAGGTGCGCCATCTGCTGACACACACATCCGGTTTGAAACCAGGGCTCCCGAGAGAGCCCGCCTGGTCCGGCTATGAAGCGGGCATCCGCCTGGCAGTGGAGACCGTGCCGGATGCGGCACCAGACACGTTTTTCCGCTACAGCGACATCAACTATATTTTGTTAGGCGACATCGTCCGGCGGGTGAGCGGTGAGAAGCTGGATGTCTTTGTGCAAAAGCATCTCTTCCTGCCGCTGAAGATGATCTCCACCCGCTACTTGCCGCCCGCTGAATGGCAGGGCCGGATTGCACCCACGGAGAAGGATGCAAACGGAGTGATGCTGCGCGGTGACGTGCATGATCCGACCGCGCGGCGAATGGGTGGCGTGGCCGGCCATGCGGGCCTGTTTACCTGCGCGGAGGACCTGGCCCAATTTGCCCGAATGATCCTGAATGGCGGTGAGCTGGACGGAGTGCGGATTTTCAAGGGGGAGACGCTGGACCTAATGAAGCAGGTGCAGACAGCGGCGACCGTTTATGAAAGGCGCGGCCTGGGCTGGGACATCGACTCCGCCTACAGCCGGCCTCGAGGAGAATTGTTTCCCGTAGGGTCTTTTGGGCACACGGGATTCACCGGAACGAGCCTGTGGATGGATCCGTACTCGAACAGCTTTGTCATTTTTTTGAGCTCCCGTCTGCATCCCAACGGCGGCGGCAGTGTGAGGGATCTTTATGAGGAGATTGGCACAGCGGCGGCACAATGCATTCCCGGGTATGACTTTACACAGGTGACCGGAGCCCTGGTGAAACGCGGAGAGAAAGAAGTGCCGACGGTGCTGAACGGCATTGATGTTCTGAAGCGGGATGGCTACGGACCGCTGAACGGACTGCGTGTGGGGTTGATCACCAACCAGACGGGAATGGATGCGCAGCGCACGGCCACGATTGACCTGCTGGCCAAGGCTCCCAAGGTGAAGCTGCGGGCGCTGTTCAGCCCGGAGCATGGCATCCGCGGAGCGCTGGACCAGGAAAAGATCGGCGATTCCGTGGACCGCAAAACCGGACGCCCGATCTACAGCCTGTATGGGGAAAGGCGTGCCCCCACGGTGGAGCAACTGGAGGAGCTGGATGCGCTGGTCTTTGACATCCAGGACATCGGCTGCCGCTTTTACACCTATATCTCCACCTTGCGGATGTGCCTGGAAGCAGCCGCCAGGTCTAACAAGAAGTTTTTCGTCCTGGACCGGGTGAATCCGGTGGGAGGGACGGCTGTAGAAGGGCCTGCGGTGGTGGACAAGGAAACCTTTACAGCCACCCATGCCATACCCATCCGCCATGGCATGACGGTGGGTGAGCTGGCGCAGATGATGAACGCGGAACGCCACATCGGTGCGGACTTGGAGGTCATCCGGGCGGAAGGCTGGCGGCGGGAACTGCTCTTTGACCAGACCGGCCTGCCCTGGGTGAATCCCTCCCCCAACATGCGCACGCTGGATGCGGCGCTGCTGTATCCGGGCATTGGCCTGCTGGAGTTTTCCATCAGCGTGGGGCGTGGCACGGATGCGCCCTTTGAGATCCTGGGAGCGCCGTATGTGAATGACCGGGTGCTGAGCTATGAGCTGAATAAACTGGGCCTGCCTGGGCTGCGGTTCATGCCCGTTCGGTTCAAGCCCTCGGCGAGTGTGTTCAAGGATGAAGAGTGCGGTGGCGTACGCATTCAGATCACTGATCGGGAGGCGCTCAGGCCGGTGCAAACTGGTGTGGCAATCGCTACCGTTTTTCAGCGGTTCTATCCAAAGTCATTCAACCTGGAAAAGGTAAATACGCTGCTGAATCATGCGGGCCTGTTGAAGACAATCCGCACAGGCAAAAGCTGGCGGGAGATGCGCGTCATGTGGGAGGCTGAAACGGCGGCTTTTGAAGTCCGCCGTGCGGGAGTGCTTCTCTATTAGAAAACGTCACGCACGCCTTTGGGCGAAGAAGATGCGGGCGCTTTCCGCCACGCCATACGCGCTTTCCTGCTGGCTGAGTTCGTCGGTCTGGATGCGCAGGTCGGCGAGCTGTTTATAGAGAGGTTTGCGCTCCGTGAGCAGGCGCTCCAGCTTGACCTGGGGCGGCTCTTCACCACGCAGGAGGGGGCGGTCGTTGTTATTGGCGGTGCGGCGTGCGAGCAGCTTTACATCCGCTTCAAGCCAGGTGATGAACCCGAGGTGCTGGAGCAAAGGCAGATTCTGCGGCTGGGTGATGATGCCGCCGCCAGTGGCGATGACGCAGTGGCGGCAGCCTAACAAACTGCGCAGGACAGCGGACTCGCGCTCCCGGAAACCGGCCTCCCCTTCCCTGGCGAAAATCTCCGGGATCGAGCAGCCCGCTTTTTCGATGATGAGGTGGTCGGTATCGGCAAACTGGAAACCTAGCATGTGCGCCACCATGCGGCCCACGGTGGATTTGCCGCTGCCCATGAGGCCGATAAGGACGATGTTTTCTGCACGCGGCAGGGCAGCTTCGCCGCCGTCCATCACCTGTTTTAAGATGGAAGGAACCAGAGCGGGATCGTGATGCAAAGCCTCGAAATAACCAGGGTAGGCCGGGGTCCAGCCAGTGGCGCGGAGCCGGGCATTGGAGACGTGTTTGTGCGTCCATCCGCGTTTGCGGCCGGGATCCGGTGCTTTCTCCTCCGGCACGGGCAGATTAAAAAGCAGGGCCAGTTTTTCCAGGCATGCCCGCTGGGTCAGGTGGGCATCGTCCACGACGTTGTAGATGCCGGTCAGTTTGTTTGTAACCAGATGGGCCAGCGCGGCAGCGGCGTCATCGGCATGGATCTGGTTGAGCAGGCGGCCATCGGAGGCGGCCTCGGTGACCTCGATGCCGCTTTTGCCTTCGAGCAGGTTTTTCAGAACGAAAGATCGGCCTGGGCCATAGATGCCGGCGAGCCGTGCAACGGCTCCGCCGTGATTCAGGGCCAGCTTTTCAGCCGCCAGGAGAAGACGCCCGGTTTCTTTGCCGGGATCGGTGGGACTCGTTTCATCCACCTCGCTGCCGTCCGTTTGCGGATAGACACTGGTACTGCCGGTATAAAGCGGGAAGGCCTGCGGGAAGGTGGCCAGCAGGTTGGCCATGCCATCCACATAGACAGCCTGATAAACGGGCGCACCGCCTTTGCCGGAGCTGGCGCAGTGGATGAAGGCATCGGGCGACCAGGGACCGGAAGCAGCGCATTTCTCAGCCAGCCGCCGGACCGAATCCGCATCACTGACATCGCAGGCCAGGACGCGCCAGGGCTTGGCAGCCGTGAGCCGCTCTGCCGATTCAGAGGA
The DNA here is from genome assembly GCF_039655865.1 of Prosthecobacter sp. SYSU 5D2. NCBI lineage: Bacteria > Pseudomonadati > Verrucomicrobiota > Verrucomicrobiia > Verrucomicrobiales > Verrucomicrobiaceae > Prosthecobacter > Prosthecobacter sp. SYSU 5D2. The sequence goes on from NZ_JBBYXL010000001.1 coordinate 505,235, forward strand.
ATGAGTCGCGCCGATGACCTCATGCCCGGCGGCATGCAGGAGATCTGCGGCGCGCTCGCCGACAAAACCACAGCCAATGATGAGAACTCTCATGAGCGGCGCTGGGTTTGATAATACGAAACGAGCCCCTGGACGACACCGCGCACATAATCCTCGATGGCGCTGCTTTGCAGACGGCCGCCGACAAGCGTGCGCCCAATGTAGTGTCCGGCCAGCAGACGGCGGTAGGTCTCCTCATGGTTCATGACAAAGGGCTCCAGATAGACAACGGGACATTGGTACAGCCGGTTGGCCAGCAGGTTTCGTGCATACACGTAGGGGTTCGTGCCGGCTTTGCGCGCATTCGGTGTGGTATAAACATAGGCGGGCAGGCCGGTGCTGCGTGCCATCCCGTCCGCGACGGCGGAGGCCAGGGGAATTTCCTCCTCATGAATGCGGTCAAACAGCCGGGTGAGCATTTCAAAACGCACGTCCTGCTGCTCCAGCTCCACAGGTGCATAACAGCCATTGACCAGAACATGGAGATGGTTTTGCGGCGAGAACTGCGGCGCGGTCGAAGGACCCCAGGACTCAGCATTCAGATGCAGGCATAAAACAAGATCCGGCTCAATCTTCAGATTGACCTTGCTGGCGCGGGCATGGATTTCGCTGACGCGGTAAAAAAGCTTCTCCGTCTGCCACTGCACGGTGAGGATTTTCGCATCGCCCTCCACCCCCTGATAAGTGGGGAGCGGGTTGAGGATGCCGTGCTCCTGCAGCGTCGCCAGGGCCAGCTTCTCAAAATCCGCCGGACGCTGCTCGGTGACAGGTTCCGCCCGGTCCCGAACCAGACTGACGCGCGCGCCAAGGGCCTGAAGGCGCTCGCTGAGGACACGCGCTGTCAGCAGAGATAGGTCGCCTTCCTGGATGGCCTCACCTGCCTGGAAGCTGAGGAACCGCTCCTCCATCTGCCCCCAGCCACCACCAATGTGCCCCGGGTCCAGCGCGATGTGGAGGTCGCTCAGCAAGGGGCGATCCCGCAGGCGGGGCAGCTCGGCGGCACGCCGCCAGGAGACTGCTGGCGGCGAAGCTTGCTCGCTGGAGTTGCGGAAAGGCACTTTGTACACCGGGTCTGAAGGGTCACCTGTGGGGACCAAAAGAGCATCGGCGGTGACCTCAAAAGGCGGTGGCAGCCCCTTTCCCGGCGAATAAACTTCCTTCCAGGCGGACTCAAACTCTTCACGGGTGAGGGTATGGGCATACCGCTTCAGATCCTCCCAGTCAGGCACTTTGCCCAATGGGGTGACTTTGGCAAAGCGCACGGGATCCAGAGGCAAAACCTGGGGTTCTGCCACCTGTGCAGACAGCCCGCCAGCACTGCCCAAAAAGGCGGCCAGCCAGAAACGGCCATTTTTGAAAAGGAACGACATGCCTGCATCCTAGACTTGATGCGCCCCGTCATCATCTACTAAGTGAACCCATGTCCGAAGCTGCCGCCGAACCCGCCACTGAATCTGCCCCAGAACTTTTCCGTATTTTATTCCTGGGAGATGTCGTGGGCGAGCCCGGCCGGAAGGCCGTCGCGGCCATGCTGCCGGAGCTGAGGGACGAGCTGAAAGTGGACTTTGCCATCGTGAACGGGGAGAACTCCGCCGGGGGGCGAGGCATCACTCCAAAGATTGCCATCAGCCTCATGCGGGCCAAGGCAGACGTGATCACCACCGGCGACCACATTTGGGATCAAAAAGAAATCATTTCCTTTCTCGGGGATGAACCGCGCCTGCTGCGCCCGGTCAATTATCCCGAAGGAGCACCCGGCAAAGGCACCCTCATCCTTCAGACGAAAAAGGGCAAAGTGGGCATCATCAACCTGCAAGGCCGCACCTTCATGCGGGATGCCCTGGAAAATCCATTCAGCGTCATCAACGAGGTGGTGGACGAAATGCGCAGAGAGACGCCCATCATCTTTGTGGACTTCCACGCCGAGGCCACCAGTGAAAAAGTGGCCATGGGCTGGCATCTGGACGGCAAGGTCTCCGCCGTGGTGGGCACCCACACCCATGTACCGACCGCCGACGAACGGGTACTGCCTAATGGAACCGCTTTCCAAAGCGATGCGGGGATGTGCGGCCCGCTGGATTCTGTGATCGGCAGCCAGATTGAGCCCGTGCTGGAGAAATTTCTGACCCAACTGCCGGCCAAGTTTGGCGTGGCACGCGGCCCCGTACGGATCAATGGGGCCCTGGTGACGCTGAACCCGGCGACAGGAAAAGCGGTGTCCATTGAGCGCATCGCGCGGACTTGGGAGGAGTGAATGAGTTTGGCATAGCAGGCCAATAAAAAGGGCCGCCGGAAAAACCGGCGGCCCAGGGGGAACACACAAGGAGATTACTGCTCCAGCAAGATCGAGGAGGTGCGGAAGGTTTTTTTGCTGCCTTCCACGGGAACTTTGATCAAACCGCCGCCGACGATGGCTCCGAAGGATTCATCCTGTAGCAGGACACCAGTCGCGGCGGCCTTGCCCGCTGGCAGGGTCAGCGTGCCGCTGAAGCTGCCGTCGGCTTTGCCAACCTTGCCGACCCATGGGATTGGCGAAGCAGGGGCGCTGGCGCTCAGCTTGAACTTGCTGTCCAGGGTGAACTGGGTTGGCAGCACCGGTGCATCGTTCGGAGCAGCATTGGACAGGCCGGCACCTTCGATCTCCACCGTCAGGAGGCTGTCGATGAGGCCCAGGGATGCAGCGAGTTCTGCCGCCGTTTTGACGGGAACGAACTTGCTGGTCAGGGCTTCGACAGAGAGAGGAGCGGCGAATCCGGCAGCATAGCTCGGCTCTTTGGCGTCAGCGCCTTTGAACCATTCCAGGCCGTTGTTCAGGCTCTGAGGGATATTGGTCGGCTGGCCGAGATCGCCCACCGACAGGATGCCGCCGATGTAGGACTGCTTGTTCTTATACGGCTGGCTCCAGACCAGGGCCTGAGCGGTGGCGGAGAGGCGCAGGCTCATGGTGACCGCCTTGGCATCGCCAAGCAGACCTTTGAGCTTGATGACTCCTGTCTTGCTGACGCTGCCCTTGGCCCAGCCCTGGCCGGCTGGATAGTCCACCCCATTTTGCGAACCTGCATCCAAGACGGTGACAATTTTCTGCACAGCGGGCGGATTGGCGTTTTTAGCCGTCATGCGGAAGCCGCGCTGGCTGCCGGTCTCGGTTCCGGACGTGTAGGTGCCGGTGACCAGCGGACTGTCCGTGGCCACTTCGATCTGCCCGGTGACTGCCGGCAGGTCCTTGGCGGCCGGGAAGCTGAGGTCAATCTCAGCCGACGTGCCACCCGGTGTGAGGGTGAACGTGCCCTTGGACGAGCGGCGCTTGGCCCCGAGGTATTCCAGGGTGGCGGTGAACTTGCCCGAGCCGGAGACGAAGACCTTCACCATGCCTTTGGGTTGGGTACTCTCGCCAGTCTCAAGCAGCGCTTCGTAATGACCCAGCAGGACAGCCGGGAACGGAGCGACGTTGAGATCCAGCGCATACGAGCCGATGATTTCCTTGCCGTTCATCTCCAGGATCTGGAGGGCATAGTTGCCAGGCTTGCCGCCAAGCTGGCCGGTCAATTTGCCGGTGGCAGGATCAAAACTCAGACCTGCTGGCAGCTTGCCGATGAGCTTGAAGGTATTGCCTTCTTCCTTGAGGACGCTGAAGTCATAGTCAATGACATCACCGACCCGGAGACCCGCATCAGGATTGCCACCGTAGGCGATTTCTTCCAGGTCAGGAATGCCGTCTCCATCGGTATCCGCAGTGATTTCAACAGGCACCAGGCTGTCCAGGCGGAAGTTGAGGTTCTGGATGCGGAAGTCCAGGGAGGCTGGCGTGTCAGCGACATTGTAAGCTGTCTGCGGTGTGGGGTACCGGGCGTTGATGTAATCCGTAAAGGCCTTCTGCTCACCCAGCGCGTTATCCGGAAGCTGCGGCACGGCGGTGAAGTTGAGGCTTTCGTCGGCAATGACCGGTCCCAGTGTGCCGTCCGTCAGGATGTAGCGGAAGTTGCTGCCATTGGCCTTGATGGGGTAACCATCGCCGCCCTGGGCCATGAAGTTCAGGGTCACCACACGGATCACCTGCGGGGCGAGGAAGTTGAACAGGCCGTTTTTGAACAGCGCGGTCACGACCTCGTCGTTTTCATCAATGAGGGCCATCGAGGTGATGCGGTCATTGACCGGACGATTCGGGTCCCAGGCAAAGGCCACACCGGCAATGTGTGGGAAGCGTCCCTGGTTAGGCCACGCGGCGACGCCGTGCTCCAGGATGGCTTTCAGCCCCTGCGGCGTGGTGTCAAAGGCCATCAGGCGGTTGTTAAACCGGAGCGCATTTTCCACATCCAGCAGGGAGATGCCGCCTGCGGCCTTGCCGACTTCAGGATTGGCCAGCGGCGGCAGTTTATCCGAGCTTCCAGGCTGGCTGGATACCGCACCGATCTGAGCCCGGATGCCACCGCCGTTTTTCACGGAGACGATCGGGATGTCATTGCCGGTGATGGCACGAAGGGAGTCGCTGTTGGCATCGGCCGTGATGTTGCCCAGGTTGGTTTCCTGGCTGCGGACGAAGCTGCGCTCACCCTCCAGATAGACATTGGTATAACCAAATATCTGACCATCCTTGGCATTAATCACCGCCTGGACAGCATCGGTAATGGCTTTCACTGATGCGCCCTTGGTGCCAGGTGCAAAAGCAGTGGCGGCCAGATTGTCCTCAATCGTATCCCAGGCTGCGGCGACGTTAGCTGTCGTGGCGGCATAGGCACCGTTGAGGGCGATGCGGTCAGCCAGGTTGGAGACGATGATTTCACCGGCTTCATCAAACTCCACCGTCAGGCGGCCCAGGTAAGTGTACTCATTGTCCGTATTGATGATGAGCGTCGGCTTGCTGTCCGCCCCAGCAGTGAGGATCGGGTAGGTGTCAGCAAAATCAGCGCTATGACCTGGGAAGGCCACGGCCACATCGTCTTCATCACCCAGACGGGTGTTGGACCCGGCGGCGAGGATGATGTCCACACCGGTCAGCTTGGTGGCGAGCAGGCGCTCGTTGGCAAGCTGCTGAAGGTGGGAGAGAAGGATGATTTTCGTCACTCCTTCCGCCGCGAGTTCATCAATGTAAGGCTGCACATGCGTGGCCAGCAGGTCCATGTCATCCACACCGGTGGTGCCGGCAGGGAAGCCCTTGGCAATGGTGCCGCTGGGGGAGGAGATGGCGCGCAGGATCTGGGTGGTGACACCCACCAGGCCGATCTTCTCACCACCCTTGGTGATGACCGCAGTCGGCACCAGGCGGGTCTTCACGGTCGAGGCTTCAGGCACGGCGGTGGTGGTGCCATCCAGAGGCACATTAGTGAACCGGGCATTGGCAGCGGAATCCGCCGAGTAATCCAGGTTGGACGAGATGTGCGGGAACTGCGCACCGATCCAGGCACCGCTATTGCCGATGGCATCCATGAAGACATTGGATCCAAGATCCCATTCGTGGTTGCCGATGGCCGATGCCTCCACACCGATCATGTTATGAATGGCGATGTCCGGGCGGGCAAAGGCCGTGGCACCAATGCCAGGCACAGTGCTCAGGGACGGGTCCGTGCCCGCATTGAGGAAGGGGCTCGGGATAAAGTTGTCACCGCCGGAGAGGATGAGCGTGTTATCATACTCATCATCAAAGGCATCCACCAGGGCGGCCAGATTCGGGGCCGTTTGGGAGGCCAGAAGTCCGGCTTCACCATCGGCCAGGTGCAGCACCTGAAGGGTGAAGTTTTCCGGCTCCACAGTGAACAGGGTCATGGTGTTGCTGTCCTCATTCATCACGATGATCATCGGCACGCCGTTGGGGGAATTTTTCGCCGGGATGAAGTGGATGCCTTCAGGATTCTCGTCTTCAGGGAAGCTGACGAGACCTGCCTGCGTGACATTGGCGGGATCGGTGACATCATAGATGATGATGCTGCGGTGACGCTCCAGGCCGACGAAGGCGTAGGTGCGGCCATTGATGACCCCGATCTCGATGCCCTCAGGCTCAGGGCCCTTGTTATCACTGCGACCGTCATCAAAGAGAGGATCACCAATGCTGGCGAGGGTGGTTTCGATGTCGTCACCACTGTCATAGATCATATCGCCTTCATCATTCAGGATGGAGAACGAGCGAGCCCCATACATGAGGATTCGGTCCACATTTCCGTCATTGTTAGCATCACCACGAAGGCCAGGGGCATTGGACACCGTAAGGCGGCCCAGGCGGGCATTGGTTTTCAGCTCGGCGGCATTTGGGAAGACCGTCGGGTCGAGCACGTAGCCTGCATTGCCCACGGTGGTGGTTTCGGTAAAGAAGTCATTCCGGTCATCGCCTTCGTTGGCTATGGCATAGAAGGTCTGGCCGCCTGCGCTGAATGAAGCGATGGAATCCGGCATGTAGAGTCCGAAGACAGGGTTGCCGGTGGTCAGATTGATCATCTGGGAATCTCCAGGACCGTCACGATCACTGAAGTCCGCGAGCAGAGAGGAGAAGTCCTTCTCACCCAGAGGCACCACGGAGGTGAAGGTGGCGGTCGTGATGTCCAGGATGGCCACGGCATTGGCTTCCTGAAGGGTGACCATGGCCTGCGTGCTGTCTGGGGAGACAGCCAGGTATTCAGGCTCAAAATCCAGCGAAGGAAGGCGCAGGACGCCGGGACTTTCTTCAAAGATGCGCACGCCTGCGGCCTTCAAGTCAGGCGCCTGGGCATCATAGGCTTCGAAACCTACCAGGGTCGCCACTGGGGTAGCGAAGCCGCCGGTGACATCAATGATGGTGACCGTGCCAGGATTTGGATCCGTGCCATTGAGCTGGTATTCGCCTTCATCAGCGGTCAGCACTTTGCTGCCATCGGGAGTGAAGGTGAGATGATCCGGCAGGTAACCGACTTCGACTTTGCCAAGGTAGGCATTGTCAGCGGCATTGAGGAAGACGACATGACCGCGAAGGGTTTTGTCGCCGTTCGGGACGGCCACGGCCAGGACGCCATTGTGGATGTCCACGCTGGTCACATCGGAGCTGTTGAGGCTGATAGGAGCCTCGGTGAAGGTGAGTGTGGTGAGGAGCACCGGCTCCGCAGGATTGCTGAGATCAATGACCTGAAGACCGACATCAGAAGTGGCGAAGACACGCTTGGTGGCAGGGTCATAGGCGGAGATTTCCGCACCGGCCAGTTCAAAGGTGGAAACGCGGCCCAGCTTCAGCGGTCCACGGGTGACGATGCTTGCATCGCGCAGCGGTGGCGAGATGCCGTCCGTGATGCCAGGGGAGCCGAGGTCCGAACCGATGGCGGGCTGGAAGCTGCCAAAGTTAGTGCCGGTGGCGGCGGTGTAGCGTGGAGACTCGGTACCAGATGCAGGCACCCAGATCAAGGCCTGAGACGCTTCTGTGCCGCCTGCTGAGGGACCCGCATGGCCTCCAGTGGAAGGCGTGCCGTCAGCTTTGGTGAATCCGGCTGCGGCGTAGCTGAAGAAGAACACCTCATTGCCACCTGATTCAAAAAGGGAGACGCCGTCATTTTGGCCAAAGCCAGGAGCCGAAGGTGCCTGAAAGACTTGAACCGTGTCCTCAAGTCCCCACCAGGCGCGGAAGGCGGCTGGAGAGACAGAGGTGAATATCACCGATTCACCCGGAGCGATGCTGCTGCCAGGAGCCAGTTTCCATGCCTGGGCGATGCCGGAAGAGCGGCCAGAATCATGCCAGGTAAAATTGGCCAGGGAGACGGCAGATTCACCAAAGTTGGTTAGCTCCCAATAATCATTGGATGCTGAAGGAGCACTGCCAGACTGGTTGGACTGGATCTCCGTGAGCATGAGCTTGTAGCTGACAACATCGGCGTCATCGGTGACCGTGATTTCAAAGTTGGCCAGGCTGGCATCTTCTGCCGTGGCCGTAATGTTAAAGGTCTGGCTGCCATCCGGGAAGGAGTCATCCACGGCAGTGACATCAAAGGTGGCGGAGGTCTGGCCGGTCAGAATGGTGACGGTGGCAGGCACCAGGGCTTCGGTGGTATCGGCGGAGGCCAGGGTGACGACTAGATCGCCATCGGTGCTGCCGTCACGAGTGACGGTGCCGGTTGCCGCAGGGTTGGCTTCGTTTTCAGCAAAGGTGGCTGGAGAGACCTCAAGGGTGAGCGTGATGCTCGGGCCTTCATCACCGTCTCCAGAGACGCCGGGCGATCCGAGATCCGTGCCCACAGCCGCAACATAGGTGCCGAGCGTATTGCCCGTGGCAAAGGTATAACGCGGATCTTCCGTGCCGGAGGCGGAATCCCAAACGGCAGCCTGGGAAGCCTCGGTGCCGCCAGCGGACAGACCTGCATGGTCGCCTTCAGAGTCGTTGCCATTGGGCAGTTTGAATCCGGCTGGACCATAGCTAAAGGCGAAGACTTCGGTCCCGGAAGGATCATAAAATCGGACGCCATCGTCTTTGCCAAAACCAGGTGCATCCACATTGGAAAGGACCTGCACGGAAGGATCAAGGCCCCACCAGGCGCGGAAGTCTTCAGCCAATGCCGATGTCAGAATGACGGATTCGCCAGGAGCAATCGAGGTGCCCTCAGGGATGGTGATGATTTCCACATCATCAAACGGCATGCCGCTGTCTCCCCATTTGTAGCCGCTGATGTCCACACTGGATGCACCGAGGTTAGTCAGCTCCCAGTAATCCTCAGCACCCTCTGGGGCACCACCGGACTGGTTGGACTGAAGCTCCGTAAGAAGCAGGATTGGAGGCGGCACATCCACCTGGCCGGGGGAGCCATGATCCGTTTCGTCAGCGTTTGCAAATGAGCCAAAATTGTCCCCAGTGGCAGAGGTATAGCGCGCTGTCTCCGCAGTCGTTCCGGAGGTAGGGTCCCAGATCAGTGCATCCGTGGCGACACCACCTGCAGACAACCCTGCATGGCCGCCGGTGGAGGGTTCACCGTTGGATTTTGTGAACTGGCCAGCACCATAGCTGAAGAAAAACAGCTTCTCTCCAGCAGAATTAAAGAAGGCGATGCCGTCATTACCACCCAGTCCCGGAGAGTTCGCGGTGGTGAACACTTTGACACTTTCCGTCAGATTCCAGCGGGTGCGAAAGGCCGCAGCCTCCACATTGGTGAAAATGACAGACTCGCCCCCCTCAATGGAACTGTCCATCGGGAGGGCCCAGGCACTGCCATTGGCAAAACTCTCACTATCATCATCCCAAGTGTAGCCAGCCAGGGAAACTGGCTCCTCGCCGAAATTGGTAAGTTCCCAATAGTCTGCGTCGCCGGTCGTCTGGCTGGATTGAATTTCGGTAACAAGGAGCTGGGCCTTCGCGGTTGAAGCGAAGGCACCCAGGCTTAACGCCACGCTGAGGGCGGCAAGTCGTATGCGTTTGGAGAATATTTTCATGAGGGAGATGGTCTTGAAAGCGTCTTGTGCAAGCACCCGCAAAGATGCCTGTACGAGATCCGGCATCGCACGGGAGTGGAATGCCAGGGCCACCGTTTAAAGCCCGCTGGCCGCTTAAAGCCAGACCCGGCGCGCAACAATTCCGCCACGTTCATTTTAGTTACGTTTTTTGTTATCCTTGTCACGGCAAGGGACTGAATACAGACCTGAAAATACCAAGGCCAATTGCGCAAACATTCCGTCACGGCAAAACATCCCCCCTGCCGCTATCAGACGCTTTTTCTCCTGCGATCTGTTCACCGACCAATGAAGCAGTGCTTCGGCTTGCAAAGAACCGGGACATTTAATATACCCCGCATGCATATGAAAACAATTTGCCGGGTGCTGGTCATGTGGATGCTTTTTCCGCCTGTTTGTGGCGGGCTTTCAGCCGCCGCGCCCTCCTTGGAAAAGGCCGGCAAACTGGTCATCGCAGGCGGGGCGCTCTCTGCCGCAAACGGGGAAATATGGGCTCTCCTGCTAGCGGAGCGGCTCCATGGCCGCCCGATAGGCATCCTTTCCACCGCCAGCGAGGTCCCGGAAGCCACGGGTCTCCCCCTGGCATCCACATTGAACCGGCTGCACGGTGACGGCAGTGCTGTGTTCATCCCTGTAACGGAGAAAAACAGGAAGGCTGGCGACCCTGAAACAGTGGCTTTGATCCGCCGCTGTGGCGGCTTTTATTTCACTGGCGGTCAGCAAAACCGGACGACCCGGACCCTGCTCACCCAGAAAGGAAGCCGGACTCCTGCCCTGGAAGCAGTGTGGGATGTTTATTTGCAGGGGGGCGTCATCGGTGGGTCCAGTGCCGGGGCAGCCATCATGAGCCATCCCATGATCACAGGCGGCAGCAGCGCCGATGCCCTGTTTTGGGGAGCCACTCCGGCGGATTCATCGGAGGAGGGAAAGGGTGTCGGCTACGGGCCGGGGCTGGGATTTCATCCTGGCTGGCTCTACTGCCAGCATCATCTGGAGCGCGGCAGGCTGGGACGCCTGCTGGCAGCACTGGCAAGCAAGAAAGTGGGATTGCAACACGGGGTCGGAGTCGCCGAAGACACGGCCTGGGTCATTGATCACGCCGCGCAGACCGGCACGGTGATCGGCTCCAAAGGAGTGGTTTATCTGAATGCCACCCAGTTCACCACAAAGACCGATGGCAGCATCAGCGGAATGAAAATCCATTATTTGGACCGGGGGGATTCCATGGACCTGAAGACAGGTCAGGTGCGGCCGGCCAAAGGAAAATCAGCGGTGACGCCACCTGCTGCCCCGGTCCCCATCGCCAGCACGACCAATGCCTGGGGCCGGGATGCCATCTGGCACCTGTTGATAAAACTGGCCCAGGCCGGAAGCGATGCTGAAGCCGTGGCCAGCGATCTGTATTTTGACCTGGTCTTCCGGCGCAGCCCGGATACCCGCGTATCGCGGCATCCAGACGAAACCGCTGATGCACGCCCGACCTGGACTATCACAGATCTCCAACTGGAAGTACACCCGCGCACCGGAAAAGAGGAACAGGCGAAACGGCTGCCTTCCGGAAAAGCCGAATTCAATCTTGTGGCTCGCGGCAAGAAGCTCAAAATTTTCACCTACTGTCCGCCCGGCTACAAGAACGGCCCGCTCTTGGTGGTGATGCATGGGCTGAATCGCAATGCCGGGGATTATCGGAATAATGCCATCCAACTGGCGGACCGCTTTCAAGCCCTCGTTGTGGCCCCTAGTTTTGTGCTGGCTCAATTTCCTGTTGAAGCCTACCAGCGCGGCGGCGTGACCCGTGATGGCAAACCCCAGCGCATGGAAGAATGGACCTTCCAATGCATCCCGGAGGTGGTCTCCGCCATCCGCAGCCGTCAGGGGGAACCGGAGCTCCCCTACTATCTCATCGGCCACTCCGCTGGCGGCCAGTTTTTAAACCGCCTCGCCGCCTTTCTACCAGGAGAAGCCACCCGCATCATTGCGGCCAATCCCGGCTCGCTCATTTTCCCGACCCGTGACCAGCCTTTCCAGTTTGGTTTTGGAAACCTGCCGGATGAATGGAGCGATGACGCCTGGATCAAAAACTATCTGGCCGCCCCGCTGACCCTTTTTCTCGGCACTGCGGATACCGGCTCAAAATACCTGGATGTCAGCGCCGAAGCCATGCGCCAGGGAGCCACACGCATTCAGCGCGGACGCGCCTGCTTTTCCATGGCTGAAAACCTGGCCCGTGAGCGCGGCTGGCCTTTCCACTGGACGCTTGTCGAGGCAGAGGGCGTCGGCCATGACTCGGCCGCCATCTTCGCCCATCCGCTGGCTGAAAAAGCCATCTTTGGAGCCGGTCCTGACACCAACGATTGATACAAGGTCAAAACCGCCACTCCACACCTAACCACAAGGATCGCGGCGCTGCGACAGTGCGGATACCGTCACCGCTGAGGCCGGTCTGAATCTGCTCATTGAAGAGATTCTCCACCCGCACCTGGAAGACCGCATTCTTCATCCGCCAGGAGGCTCCAATACGCACGCTGTGGTAATCAGGAATGACCCGCTGGGCCAGGGCGTCATCAAACTGCGACGAACCATATTCCCAGCCCGCGAAGAAACCCAGCCGCTCATTGGCACGCCATTCACCATTGGCGATCAAGCGCAGCTCTGGAGCCTGCGGGAAAGGTTTGCCTTTGAGCAGAGGCTGGTCCGGGGATTCACTAAATTTTGCCTGTGACCACAATCCGCGCAGGGCAAACGTCACCTCCTTGACCGGCAGCCACTCCACTTCTGCCTCGATGCCATACACACGCGCCTGCTCCACATTCCGCCGCTGCGCACCCGTGCCCCCAGGCGGTATGACACCAAAAATGTCAGCGATTTCAGCAGGGTCCGTCACCGGCACATTGGCGATGGCATCTGAGATCCAGTGATGATACAAGGCGGTGCTGAAGGTAAAGTTTTCCACCGGCTTCCAGGTCATGCCTCCTTCCAGGCTGAAGAAGCGCTCAGGATCCAAATTGGGATTGGCCTCCACGATGTCATTGCGCACGCGAAAGGGCCGGTGAAGCTCGTTCAGGCTGGGCAGGCGGTAAGAGGTTCCGGCAGAGAGCCGAGATTCCAGACTCTGTGACAAGGTGCGTGAAAGCTCCAGTGATGCCGAGGGCTCGATGCCATTCCGGTCTGGCTGGATGTCTTCGCGGAGCAGCACACCGTTCGCCAATGAGGTCTCGATGCGACGGCCATCCGTGAGCTGCCAGCCGTCCAGCCGCGCGCTGAGGGCGAAACGTGTCAAATCATCGGGCCGGTATTCGAATAGGCCAAAGATGCCTGCCATGGCCTGCTCACCCCCGGCCTCGCGCCGACGAAAGGTCCCCACATCTTCATGCGTGGCACCGGTCACCGCCCGCGCATCGGCACCGCCGGTGAAGCTCCAGCGGCCGCCCTCATCCCACCGCAGCGTCAAGGCTCCGCCCGTGCTGTGGGAAGGCACATCATACTGGTTCAGTGCCAGCGTCTCCGTCGTACGCGAAGGGTCCAGCGAGCTGAACACAGATTCAAATTGCCGCCTCTGATGATAAGCCAGCGCCTGCCATGACCAACCTTCCATTTCACCCGTGATGCGCAGGGCAAAGTCCAGGGCTTCCGTTGAATTGCCCGTGAGCGGAGTGCCGTTGCCACGCTCCTCTTTATAATAAGACACCATCGGCTCCACCAGGAGGCCCGGCTCAGGCACCCAGGCGAATTTTAAATCTCCGCCAAAAACATCCGTGACCAGCTTCCGGTCAATGGGACCGCGCTGCTCCGGTGGCACCGCATAAAAGCCATCTGTATGCAGGCCAAAGGCGGAAAAGGCAACGGCGCGTGTCTTCTCCTCATTGCTCATCACATGCACCATGGAGCCGCTGAGCGTGCCCTGGCTGCCACCACCCGCCCGGAGGGTATGCCGGTCTTCAAACGGAGAATGACTGCTCAGGTGCACCACGCCCGCCGGACTTTGGTTTCCCCACACAGCCGACTGGGCAAAGGGGACGATGCGGATGGAATCCAGCGTGGCCGGATCATAACGCGCCCAGTAAACCCAGCCGCCAAAGGGATCATTCTGCGGAATACCGTCTAACAAAACAAGCGTTCGCGACGCCGCCGTGGCACCCGTATTGCGCAGGCTCACACCCGCCGAGGTTGGATTGCCAAAAATAGAGGACTGCCGCCGGTACAGCGAGAAGGCAGGCTCACGCGCCAGCATCTCATCCACAGCACGGGGAGCCTCTTTCAGCAGCGTCTCACGGTCCCATTCCGCCAGCGCCGCGCCGACTCCCGAGCTGCCACTTCGTTCTGCCAGCACCACCACTTCAGGAAGCTCTTCCACCGTCTGAGCCTGGACACAAAACGACGTCCACGCCGCCATAAACATCACCGCCACCGCGCAACGATGCTGGCGGATGAGATGACGGAAGTGGAACCGCGACATATGAAGAATCGGGAGATAGACCGCGCACCTGCTCTCCTCAAAAGCAAAAGTCCGCGGGCAGATTCGTTTATGGCGGTCCGTCAGGCTGTATCGCGCACAAACAAAACGGGGATGAACCGTCCGTGCTTCGGCTTGCCAAGCGACCTGGATTTTCATATACCCCGCATAAACCCAGTGCATCTCTTCTCCCGCCCTATGATCTTCCGCATGCTCAGCCTCTGGCTTCTTTCACTTTCCCTGGCCCTTGCAGAAGCGCCCATCACGCTGGTGTTACACGGCGGGGCCGGGGTAGGAAAAAGCACCCTCACGGCAGAACGCGAAGCTGAGTGCCGTCAAGTCTTGGAGGAGGCTCTTCGCGCAGGCCATGCCGTTCTGAAGGCCGGTGGCAGCAGCCAGGAGGCCGTGCAGACCACGGTTGTGATCCTGGAGGACTCTCCCCTGTTTAATGCCGGGCGCGGAGCCGTGCTGACTGCTGCGGGCACCGTGGAAATGGATGCCTCCATCATGGTGGGCGCTACCGGCCAGGCCGGTGCTGTGGCAGGTGTGCAAGGTGTGCGAAACCCGGTCCGTCTGGCGGAAAAGGTGATGCTGAAAACGCCGCATGTGCTGATGACCGGGCGTGGGGCTGAAGAGCTGGCGCGTGAAGAAAAACTGCGCTTTGAAGAACCCGAATGGTTCATCACTCCCGCCCAGCGTGCACGTCTGGAACGGGTGAAAAAGCAGACCGGCTCCGTGTCCTCTCCAAGCGATCTCAGCCTGCGCATGGGAACGGTCGGCGCGGTAGCTCTGGATGCGGCAGGAAATCTCGCAGCAGCCACCTCCACTGGCGGCCTTGTTGGCAAACGCGCCGGACGGGTCGGCGATTCACCGCTCATCGGCGCAGGCACCTATGCGGAGAACGGCATCTGCGCCGTGTCATGCACCGGCCATGGCGAATTTTTCATCCGCAATCTGGTGGCTTATGACGTGGCCGCCCGCATGAAGTATGCGGGAACCGGCCTGGCTGAGGCGGCGGAGGAGATCGTGAATGACAAACTGAAAAAGCTGGATGCGCGGGGCGGCCTCATCGCTGTGGATGCCAAGGGCAACATCAGCACGCCTTTCAACAGTGACGGCATGTTCCGCGCATGGATGGGGCCGGACGGCTTGGCGCACGTGGCCATTTTTAATGAATAGCTTTCTGTTAGGCCATGAAATACTTTCCATCCCTTCTGGTTGTCCTGACCTGTGCGGCCACTTGCGCCTGGGGCGGTGACCAACGTGCCCGCGAGCTTGGGATTACTCCCGGTGTCATGCGCACAGGCGGCCTCAACGCCATCACGGATGTGCCTGGCTTGCGAGTCGGTCAGGTGACCTTGATGGAGGGGAAGGATGTCCGCACCGGCGTCACGGCCATCCTTCCCCATGGCGGCAATGTCTTTCTGGAAAAAGTTCCTGCCGCTGTCCATACCGGTAACGGTTTCGGTAAACTGGCAGGGAGCACGCAAATTGACGAACTCGGCAATTTGGAATCCCCCATCATCCTGACCAATACTCTAGCTGTCGGCATGGCCATGAGTGCCGTGGTGGAGCACCATTTAAAACTGGAGGGCATGGAAAACGTCCGCTCCATCAATGCGGTGGTCGGTGAAACCAATGACGGCGGCCTCAATGACATCCGCAGCCTGCCCATCCGCAAGGAACACGTCTGGCAGGCCATCACCCAGGCCAAGGACGGACCCGTGGCTGAGGGCAATGTCGGGGCGGGCACGGGCACCGTCGCCTTTGGCTGGAAGGGAGGTATCGGCACCTCCTCCCGTCGCCTTCCTGCTTCTGCCGGTGGCTTCACGGTTGGCGTGCTGGTGCAGAGCAACTTTGGCGGTGTCCTTCAAATAGACGGAGTGCCAGTGGACCGGGTGATGAACCGTCACCTCATGCGCGATGCCTATGGCAGCGCGGACGGAAGCTGCATGATCGTCGTGGCCACCAATGCGCCAGTGGATTCGCGAAATCTCAAGCGCCTGGCCTCACGCGCCATGCTGGGGCTGGCTCGTACAGGTGGTATCGCCTCCAATGGCAGCGGTGATTACGTCATCGCTTTTTCCACCGCCGAAGGGCTCCGCATTCCTCATGTGAAGGATGGTCTGCTGGAGGCCCCCGCCGCCTTGATGCGTAATGACACCATGACGCCTCTCTTTCTGGCCGCCATTGAGGCCACAGAAGAGGCCATCCTGAATTCCCTGTTCATGGCCACTGACATGAAGGGCCATCGCGGACGTCAGGTGCAGGCCATGCCCGTCGCGGAAGTGATGCAGATCATCCAGGCCCACCGGCCTGACCAGAAGGCTGAATAAGCCGCCCCTACACACGGCCCCTTTTGCTGAACAGGCCGTAACGGGGGCTGAAAATATACGCCAATAAAAACAGCCCGCCGAGCACCACGATGATGCTGGCGCTGACTGACCAGCCTAACGGATAGCTGAGAAAGAAAGCCGTCACGGAGCCAAAGGCGCCGATGAGTCCTCCGCCCCAAAACAAGGTGCGGGCATTGTTCGTCAGCAGGTAAACCGTGGCCGCCGGAGCCACCATCAGGCCGACACTGAGAATGCAGCCCACCGCCTGCAAAGATGAAATGAGCACCAAGATGGTGATACCAAAGGTGGCATAGTTTAAGAAGCGCACCGGCACCCCCAGGCTGGCGGCGATGTTGGGCTCAAAGAGATAAATGAGCAGCGGCCGCTGAAGCGCCGTCAGCGACAGCACGGCAATGGCGCTGATGCCAAAGGCGATCCACATGTCACTGTCCGCCATGCCCACGATGCTGCCAAAGAGCCATTCATCCAGCTTCTGGCGGACATTAAGCTGGGTGAGGATCAGATATCCCCCGGCAAAGGCAGTCGTGTAAAGGATCCCCATGGACGTGTCCTGATCCAGCCGGGAAGTGCGAGATAGAAAGATGGACCCCAGCCCAACAATAAGTGCGGCAAAGAGCGCCCCCGCCAGCGCGCTCCACTGGGACAGGCCCGCCACCAGCACCGCCAGGGCGATGCCCGGCAGCAGCGCATGGGACAGGGTGCCCACTTTGAGAGCGGACTTCCGCAGCACCACAAAGGCGCTGACAAAGCCGTTGGCAAAGCCGATCATCAGACAGGCCAGCAAGGCCCGTCGGGCGATGGGCTCCGCCAGGAAATCAGAAAGAGAAGGAAGGTCGGCAGGCATGGGAAATATCAGTGGTCGTAGGCCTGGGCGATTCGCTCCTTGGTGAAGGCCGTGGCCACTTCGCCATAGGCCACCTGGGTGCGTTTGATGAGCAGCACGTCATCGAAGTTTCCTTCCACCGTCTGCAGGTCATGATGGCTGGCGATGAGCAGGCGGCCCTCGGAGGTCAGCTCACGGAAAAGCCGCGCCAGGTTCTGCTGCGCGGGCCGGTCCAAGCCGGTGAAAGGCTCGTCTAAAAGCAGCACATGAGCCTCCTGCGCCAGCGCACGGGCGATGAAGGTACGCTGCTGTTGCCCGCCGGAAAGGGCACTGATCTGCCGGTCCTGAAGATCCAGCAGGTCCATGGTGGTCAGTGCGCGCTGGACGATGTCCGCATCATGCCGGGAATACTTCCGCCACCAGCCCAGGTTCGGATACCGCCCCATCTCCACCAGACCGCGCACGGTGATGGGAAAGTTCCAGTCCACATCCCCGCGCTGCGGCAGGTAAGCGATCTCATAGCTGCTGCGCGTCAGCGGTTTGCCCCGCCACAGGATGCTGCCGCCGTCTGTGCGCAGGAGGCCCGCCAGGGCTTTTAGCAGCGTGCTTTTCCCTGCCCCATTGGGACCGATGAGGGCGATACTGCGCCCGCATTCGGTGCCAAAGCTGATGCCGTCCAGCGCCAGCACCTCCTGGTAGCTCACCCGCAGGTCTTTCACCTCCAGCCGGTGGCCATGCGAATGCGTGCAGCCGCCCCCGCCCCAGCAGACGTGTTCTTTGCCAGACGCAGGCTCTTTGGATGCGTGCATTACCATGTGAAAGTGAGGACTTCGTTCAATTCCGTGCCGGAGGACCAGCGGGTCTCGCTACGGGTTTCAAACCCGTCCGGCTCCAGCTCAACGGTCAGTGCCGTCTCAGGAGTACCTTCCGGCCAGGTCGCACTGACGATCAGTTCATTGCCATCGTGCGACACCTCCATGCCCGCCTTGAATTCCACCGGCGAGGCGGACAGGTCCAGCTTTTCAGCCAGCTCCTCATCCCCCTGCATCAGGCTCACCGTCAGCGGGGCATGGGCAAAGCGCAGCCGCACCAGTACCGGCACCTCCACATGCTTGTGCTCCCCTTCAGGATGCTCGCTCCCGCCTTTTACCACGGCCACGCCTTCCCCGACTTCATGGTGATGCCCGCCGTGCTCCTGTGCAGCAGCCGCTTCTCCATAACCTTGCGTCAGGCTGGCCAGAGGAAAGGCCAGCAGGCAGAAAACAAGGCCAAGCAGGAAAAGCTGAATTGGTGGAAAACCGCGCATTAGTTGCAATAACGTCGAACGGTTCGGCATGGACGTCAACAGAGGAACATTGGTCCTTTTAGCCCCCGGCAGGTGCTTTACGCACCGCTCACAATCCTTCCTCGCGGTCCGCAAATCGAATCCGCAGGCATCTCCGGACGTCAATATTCCTGCGATTTTCTTCTGTTGACAGTACGCCCTTCTCTCCGAGGCTCGACGCCTCAACTCATGAAAGCAACCCTTCGTCTCGTCTGCGCCGCACTCGCCGTCGCATCTCCTCTGTCCGCCCAAACGGAAACTGCAAAACCTGCTGGCGAAGCTGCCGCACCTGCTGCATCTGCTTCGATGGACAAAGTCAGCTACTTTATCGGTTCACAAATCGGCGGCAACATCGCCAATAATTTCAAACAGCAGGGCATTGATATTGACCTGGACGCTTTCTTGGGTGCCGTGCGCGACCAGTTCGAAGGCAAGCCTTCCAAGTACACTCCTGAAGAGCTCGAAACAGCGATGAAGGGCTTTGAAGAAGTGATGAAGGGCAAGCAGGCTGAGCTTCAGGCCCAGCAGGCCGCCAAGGCGGGTGAAACCAAAGCCGCAGGTGCCAAGTTCCTGGCTGACAACGGCAAGAAGGAAGGCGTCAAAACCACCGCCAGCGGTCTCCAGTATGAAGTGCTGAAGCAGGGCGACGGTGCCAAGCCAGTCCCTACCGACAAAGTGAACGTCCACTATCACGGCACCCTGCTGAACGGCAAAGTCTTCGACAGCAGTGTGGACCGCGGCGAGCCGATCACCTTCGGCGTGCAGGAAGTCATCAAAGGCTGGACCGAAGGCCTCCAGCTCATGTCTGTGGGTTCCAAGTACAAGTTCTACATCCCGTCTGACCTCGCCTATGGCGACAACGGCGCTGGCGCAGACATCGGCCCAGGCGAGACTCTCGTCTTCGAAGTCGAGCTGCTGAAGATCGAGAAGTAATTCTCCCCCACCCCTCTTTAACCATTCACGGCTGCCAGATGAACCTGGCAGCCGTTTTTGCTTTTAAAGCTGGGGAATCCGGTCTTTTTATGACACTAATTGCACAAATCATGTCCTGACTGCGTACTGTCAGGCCTCTTTATTTTATCCATGAGCCCTAGCCAACCATCCCGCCGTTCCTTCCTCCAGACTGCTGTTGGAGCCGTCGCCGCCCCTTTCATCCTGCCTTCCCGCGTCTGGTCCGCTGAGACCGCCCCCAATTCCCGGATCAACCTGGGCTTCATCGGCATGGGCAAGATGAACAGCGGCCACCTGGGCAACTTCCTGGGCCGTGACAATGTGCAGATCACCGCCGTCTGCGATGTGGACACCACCCGCCGTGAAAACGCCAAAAAGCGCGTGGAAGAGACTTACGGCAAGAAGGCCGAAGGCAGCTACAAAGGCTGTGCCGCCTACAATGACTTCCGCGAGCTGCTGGCCCGCAAGGACATTGACGCCGTCGTCATCGCCACGCCTGACCACTGGCACGCCTACATCGGCATCGCTGCCGTCCGCGCCGGCAAAGACGTGTATGGTGAAAAACCCCTGACCCACAATGTCCACGAAGCCCTCACGCTGACCAAAGCCGTGCGCGACAGCGGACGCATCTTCCAGACCGGCTCCCAACAGCGTTCCAGCAAGGAATTCCGCGTGGCGGCCGAGTTGGTCCGCAATGGCGTCATTGGTGACATCAAGACCATCACGACTTCCTTTGGCGATCCCGCTCCCCTTTACAACCTCCCAGAAGAAGAGGCCGAGCCCGGCCTCGACTGGGATCGCTGGTGTGGCCCAGGCCCGCTGAAGCCCTATAACAGCATCCTCAGCCCGCGCGGCGTCCACACCCACTTTCCAAAATGGCGCATGACCCGTGAATTCGGCGGCGGCATGATCACCGACTGGGGTGCCCATCACATCGACATCGCCCAGTGGGCGCTCGGGATGGATGAAAGCGGCCCGGTGGAAGTACGCGCCGCCCCTGAGGGCAAAGATGCCATGCGCGGAGCCCAGCTCGTTTATGCCAACGGCGTGGTCCTCACCCACAATGATGGCAAAGGCGTCTCCATTTACGGCACGGATGGCGAGATCCATGTCAACCGCGGCAAGTTTGAGCTCATCCTCAATGGCAAAACAGTCCACAAATTCTTCGACAAGAACGCCGACAAAGGTACCTCCCTGGACCGTGAAGTCATCCTGACCGAGCGCGAGTTCCTCAAGGATGCCAAGGTGAAGCTTTACGAAAGCAAGAACCATCACGACGACTGGCTTAACAGCATCCAGACCCGTGAGCGGCCTATCTGCGATGTGGCCATCGGCGCCACCACCGTCATTTCCTGCCACCTGATGAATATGGCCTACTACTCAGGCACCAGCTTCAAGTGGAACCCCACCGAGCGCACCTTCGCCGAAGGCGGCGATCCCAAGTGGCTCACCCGCGACTACCGCGGCGAATGGGTGGTCTAACCATTACTGTCAGTTCGTTGTGGAACCCAGTGGCGGCCTCGCAAGGGGCCGCTTTTTCATTTCCCCGTCTGCTGCCACTCCTCAGGTGTATTGGCATTGGCAAAGAGCGTATTATCCATTTCTGATACCGGCAGGATTTCAGCCAATCCTTGGTTTTGGGCCTGCCGCAGCACCTGCCGAAGGCTGTATTGCCCCGCTTCAAATGCACCCTGTAAAAGCGGTAACATGGACGGCACATAAAGACCGGCCAGCGGCTCGATCCCATCTGCGGCAGTGAAGAACAGTCCGTTCTCGGGGGTAGTCAAAGCAACCGCTTCTTCCAAAAAACAGGTGGTCATGTTTGGCATATCCACAGCCAGCACCAGCAGCGGATTTTGCACCTGATCCAATAATGCCAACACCGGCCCCATGGGACCAACATCACTCCCCGGCGGATCGAAAAGCCACTTTATCTTCAGATCCACCGGCGCTGCCTCGTGCAATCCCTGCTCCTCCCGGCAGGCGATGAACAAACGCTCCGGCTGCAAGGCCT
Source organism: Prosthecobacter sp. SYSU 5D2 (assembly GCF_039655865.1). Lineage (NCBI taxonomy): Bacteria > Pseudomonadati > Verrucomicrobiota > Verrucomicrobiia > Verrucomicrobiales > Verrucomicrobiaceae > Prosthecobacter > Prosthecobacter sp. SYSU 5D2. The sequence continues at coordinate 526,583 of NZ_JBBYXL010000001.1, forward strand.
GTAACTTGCGCGCCTGCATCAACCACAACGGCTGGCCCTCACAGTCCAGCAGCGCCTTGTCCCGCCCCATGCGTACGGACCGGCCACCGGCAAGCAGCAAGGCGCAAAAGGAAGAGTGAGGCATCGCGATGAATCCGAAATTACTCAGAGCTCAAACCCACGCTATTGATGGCAATGACGAGATAGGCTTTAGCATCGGCGGCGGGTGTCTTGTCGCTAAAGGTCATCTCTGCCAGCGGTTTCTCCGGCGTGTCTCCATAGGTCATGCGCTGGAACAATGGGCGGCCAAATTTGCTCACGCCTTTTTCCGGCACTCGGCCGATCTCTTTGCCGTCGCGCTGAATGATGAACTGCTGGAGGCCGCTTTCCAAATCCGCCTTGGCCTCCCAGGAAATCACGCCGTCTTTCAAGGTCACATTCGTGGGCGCTGGCGGCGGAGTGTTATCCCCCACGGCACCTGTTTCCATGTATTCGGCCCGATCACCAACAAGCTTTTCGTTAGGCATCCAGGCGGATGATTCCTTTGGTCCTTCATACTGGCCGGCTGGCTGCGCTTCCATGCTGTCCATCTCAGACAGCCATCCATCGCCCACTTTCACTGGCCGCAAGGCATGTCCTTTTTCCGGCAGGCGCATGGCCAGGCAGGCATCCAGAAAAGGAATGGCCAGATAGCGGGAGTCTCCGCATTCATGACCCGTGCGTGGATCACGGGCAAAGGCGGCCGGAGCATTCTTGGCACGCCAGGCGGCAAACATGGCACGGTCGCCCACACGGGCCGGACCGTGGCGTTTGTCCTGCTCTTCTTTCAGGCCGCCGTTGAAGCACAGCGGCACCTGGTAAACGGCATCCGTCAGCTCTGGGCGCGGGATGTCCCCTCTCTCCCAGACATGGTAGGCGGAGCCTGAACGGAACCAGATGGCTGCGATCCGTTCCGGATGCAGGGCCAGCATGAGGCTGGACCAAAAACCGCCGCCGCTATGCCCCCACAGCGCCCAGGGTACCTGGGTGAGTTCAGGATGTTTTGACTGTTTGGCAAAGTCTTCCAGGCTGCGCAAAAAGGTCTTCTCGGATCCATTGCGCGGATCACACCACTGGCGGCAGTCCTGGCCATCGGCCTGATGATATGAAGGCCCCATGAGCGCACAATCATGCTTCTCCGCCAGCGCCTGCCAGTGCAGGTCATAGGCGGCTGTTTCACCGCCTTTGCAGGCCCCGGCCCCACAGCCGTGCTGATGCACGATGACGCCTCTGATTTTCTCCACCCCCTCAGGCACCCAGAGGGTGTAAGTCACTCCGTAAACAAGCTCCCCCGGTTTATCCGAGGCAGGGTATTCGACCGTGAAATAGGATCCCGCCTGGGCGAGGAGGGGAAACAGCAGCAGGGCGGCAAGCAATCGCATGGGACCAAGATGAGGGCAGACCCGCTGTCACGTCAAGATGCTTGGCAAAAGGCCTGCATTTGTGGAGTATTTCATTCATGCACCCGCCCCGCCCCTGGATCATCGCCGAGACTAACTGGAAACACGTCAAAGACACCCGCTATGAAGTGGCGGTTCTGCCCTGGGGGGCCACGGAGGCGCACAACTGGCACCTGCCCTACGCCACGGACAATCTGCAAAACGAAGCCATGTGCGCAGAGGCAGGCCGCCTGGCCTGGGAGGCCGGAGCCAAGGTGGCCGTCCTGCCTAACATACCATTCGGCGTGCAGACCGGCCAGCTCGACATCCCCTTTTGCATCAACATGAACCCAAGCACCCAGATGGCCGTGCTGGAGGATGTGATCTCATCCTTGGAAGGGGTCGGCATCCCCAAGCTGGTTCTCTTCAACGGCCATGGCGGCAATGACTTCCGCCAGATCCTGCGTGAGCTGCAAGCACGCCATCCCCGCATCTTCCTCTCGCTGGTCAACTGGTACAGCATCAGCAACGGCCAGGACATCTTCACCATCGTAGGCGACCATGCCGATGAGCGTGAAACCAGCCTCATGCTGCACCTCCACCCGGAGCTGGTCCTGCCTGAAACCGAATGGGGCCCCGGCATCGATAATCTGTGGAAAATTCCCGCCATGCGGCAGAAGTGGGCCTGGGCGCAGCGTGCCTGGTCGCAAGCCACCAATGACACCGGGTCCGGGGATCCCCGCCACTCCACGGCTGAAAAAGGCGCTCAATATTTCCAACGTCTGACGACCCAATTTGCCTCCTATTTGACGGACCTTGCCGCAGCCGACCCGGCGAACTTGTATGAGAAATAGCGAATGCCTTTCCAACCGCCAACTCCTCCACCATGAACATTCGTCATTTCGTACTCCTTGGCCTTTTGGGAGCGACTTCAATCAGCCAGCCAGCAATTGCACAACCAGTCGGTGAAGTGCTGGCCAGGCACTCTGCGGGCGGCCTGGACATCCACCATATCAATACCGGGGAAGGCAGCGCTGCGTTCTTCGTCTTCCCGGACGGAACCACCATGCTGATTGACTGCGGCCATCTCCTGGATGCTCCCCGACCGCCGAAGTACAAGTCTCCCCCGCTGCCGGATGATTCCCGCCCGCCTGGAGAGTGGGTGTCACGCTACATTCAAAAGTACCATCCTAAGGGCGAGGAAGGCTCCTTGGATTATGTGGTCTTCAGTCACTTCCATGGTGATCACATCGGCGGCCTGCCGGAACTGGCAAAGCAGGTTAAAATCCGCCATGTCTTGGACCGGGGCTGGCCCGACTATCAAAAGCCAACTCCGTTCACCGGTGAGGAAGCAGAACGATACCATGCCGCGCTCAAAGCCCAGACCGCGGAGCATGGCACCCAGGTCCACCGTTTTAAAGCAGGTGTGGACGACCAGATTGTCCTGCTGAACGAGCCGTCACTCTATCCAGAGTTTAAAATCCAGAACCTGGCAGCGAATGGAGAAATCTGGACCGGATCCGGGACCGAGGTACGGCAGCGCAGCGCCGCCCATGAAGCGCCCAATGAAAATGCCTGCAGCATCGCCATGCGTTTGACCCTTGGCCGCTTTGACTATTTTTCAGGAGGCGATCTGCCGGGCATCCCGGGCGGAGAGATCTCCAACAACATGCCGCTGATCAAGGCCCGTGCCAAACAGCCTGAATGGCGGGACATGGAGTCCCCGCTGGCCTGGGTCACCGGGCCGGTGGACGTGCTGCTGCTGAACCATCACGGCGGGACCGACACGACCAACGCCTTTTTCCTGAGCGTGCTTCAGCCGCGCGTCAGCATCGCCCAGACCTGGGCCAGCCGCCAGATGCCGCCCCAGGTGCTGGAACGGCTCCGCTCCGAAATCATCTATCCAGGGCCACGTGACATCTTCACCACCAACGGCATGTGGGATGGCCGCAAAGAACATCTCATTCAGGAATTCGGTGAGGAGACCGCCCTGCCCCACATCCAGAACCTGCAAAACATCACCGCCAGCCAGGGACACATCGTCATTCGGGTGGCTCCCGGCGGTGACCGCTATGCGGTCTATGTGCTGGATGATTCCGAGGAGTCATTTCGCATCCGGGCCGTACATGACGGCTATGAATCCCGGTAAGCCCGGCTCACCGGCCTGCCTTCCTACAGAGGCGGCGGTGCGGAACCTCTTTTGCTGAAATTCAAAACTTCATGCTCGGTGCAGGCTTCCACCCCATAGGGTATCCCGGCGTCCTGGATGAGCCGTACCAGGTCACGGAAAGTCACATAGGAGTCCGGATACACATACAGGGTGATGTAGCCACCAGTCTGCTTGTGCCGAAGGAAAAGCTCCTTCAGCCTGGTCCCATCCCGTGAGATGAACATGCCTTTGGTCTGGATGGGATGCGCCGTGAAGCTGCCATCCGCCTCAACGACCCGCCTGACGTTCAAGTAGGCATTTTTCTTCTCATCTGAAAGAGGGAAGATCTCGCCAAATTTCAGGATGACAGGCCGGCTGTCCAAAGTCTGGCGGCCTTCCCGTGGCATGCGGAGCTGCTGGATGCGGTCATTTTCAATCTCCTGCATCTGGCGGGAGATCTGCTCCACCCGGCCGGAGGAACTGGTGGTCTTGGATACCACAGCTTGAAGCTGGAGCATGATATCGGCGAGGCGCTGCCCCTCTTTTTTGGCCTGCTCACGCAGTCCGGCCAGGTCACCTCCCGGATCAGTATAAAGCGGGATGTCGTCCTGCTGGGCCTGGAGGGTGCGTTCATCGCGGTCAAACCGCAGGCGCTCCACAGTGGCGCGGAGGTCGTCGCGCTCGGCAGACAGCGCACGCGTGCTGCCCTGGTCTTGCAGTTTTAGCTCGCCGGACAAAATCTGCAGCCGCTGAAGCTCCTCGCGGGCCTTTTCCAAACGGATCTCCAGCAGCACGCCGGTGCCCTTGACATCCACCACAGCGGAAACCGGGTTTTCATTCGGTTCACGCGTGATCATCGCCAGCAGACAGGCAATCAGAATGATGCTGCCAAACACGTTGCAGAGCGTGTCCAAAAGCAGGTCAAAACTGTCACTGGGCTGGTTGCGGAGTTTCCTCATGGCAGGTTATTTCCTCTCCTTGCTCAGTTCGATTTCGGTACCTTCCTGAATGAGATCATAACCAATCTCATACCCCGCCTGCCGCGCCCGGTTGGTGATGCTTTCAAAGTGGGCGGCACCTGAAGGCTTGAAAAAGAATACCAGATAATGCGTCTGCGGCGACAGCGGTTTTAAGTTTGCCAGCAGATCCTGGATTGAATAGGCCGTGTGCACATCCCCGCGGTCAAACCTCTGGATCAACCACGGCACCTGCTTGACCATCACTATCACCGGCTCCTTGCCTGTATCGCTCCGCTCAGGCAGGACCTTCATGACATTGCGGCGCTCCCGGGTCTGGATCAGCTGTGCCTGGGCATCTTTCTCCAACTGCTCGGCTGCGGCCAGTTGCACAGCGGCATCCGCCACCCGGCGGGTGCTTTCAGCCTGGGAGCGCTTAAGATTTTCGATCTTGGTCAGCAGTTTTTGCCTCTCGATCTTCGCTTCCAGATCAAATTTGGTGGACGTCTCTTCTTCGCTGGACGGGGTGGCGGATGTGAGCCGTAAAATGGAGGCTTTCAGGGCTTCGATGGACCGCTGAAGCGACGCCTCATCCTCCACCGGCGCGGTTTGCAGGCCTTTCACCTCCTCTTTCAGCACGGCAATCCGTGCGGCCAGGTCCGCCAGCTCCGATTCCCGCAGATCCGGGGCATCTCCTTCCGTGCTCAGGGTGGGAGAGTCATCTAGATTCAGGGCCAGAAACACAGCGATCATGATCAGGAAACCGGTGGTTCCCGTGATGATGTCCTGAAAGGCGAAAAAGCCCGAGGCAGGAGTCGCCCGTCTGGAATATCTGGACCTCATGACGTCAGTTCTTCACGGAACTAAGCTTCAGTTTGCCAGCCACATGCTTGTGACAGATGTCATTGCAATCATCCAGAAACTCGGATTCGCGCGACTGCAGAAAGCTGACCGCCATCTGCAAAAGCAGGGCGCAGACAAGGGCGATCAGCGTGGTGTCAAAGGCGGTTCCTAAACCACCCGTAACCGTTTGCAGGGAGGAACGCAGGCTGTCCATCCCGGCCCCGGACTGGAGGGTGTTGGTGAACCCGCCGATGGCCTGACTGAGACCCAGCACTGTACCGATGAAACCAAGAACCGGGATGGCCCAGATGAAACCCTGGACCAATCCGTAGCTGGAGGCCACCTGCGACTCATCGTTCTCCGCCTGGATCTTCAAGATGGTGGCCACATCGGCGGCATGGCCAATGTTGTGCAAATTGGCCAGGGCAAGGTCAATGCGGTTGAGCAGCACAAAGTGATGGGGATTGTCCACCATCACGGACATGCGCTCCCGCACGGATTTGGCCGTGGCAGGCGTCAGCTCAAAATCCGCCTGCTGCGGCATCACCGGCAGGGCCAGCGCCTGTTGCTGGAAAGCAATTTTACGCCACTTGAAAAAGAGCATGGATGTGGCCCAGAAGAACAGCAACATCGTGGGATACGGCACAAGGCCCCGGTCCAAAAAGATGCTGGCCAGCCATTTCGTCTGCGCCAGCGGCTGCAAACCAAAAATCACGAGTGTGAAAAACAAGACGGTCAGCAGCAGCCCCAGCAGAAGCGGCAGCGTCTTGCCAGGATTGGTAAAGCGCCCCCCGCGAAAACCCATCCTGCGCTCAATGTCAAGACGCGACCAGTCCAGCAGGACCGGGGTGTTTTGGAAAGGGTTGTGGGGCATCGTGCTGGCGGCAGGAGATGTCTTTGACTTGGGCGGGCTGTCAGATGGATCAGACATGGGAAGGGGGGAGGTGTTAAGGCTGCAAAAAGAAGAAGGGTTTCAAAAAAATCTGGCCGAGGCCAAAGATCATCACCGCATAACTGATGGCCAGACCCGTCAGGGCCAGGCTCCGGCCGCCGAGGCCCGGCTGAAAACTGATCTGCACCAGGGCGATGTGACCGAAAACCAGGCTCAAAAGCCAGCTAATAATGCTCACATAAGGAATCCAGAAGCAGAGACTTAAAATCAGGCACGCAATGGCATGCCAGTTCGCATCGGTAAATGCCCCCCCAGGCTGCTCCAGTTCGCGCTTGAGCTTCATGTACTCCGCCGGAGACAGTGCCCAGGCTGATAATGGGGTGGGCTTATTGTCTCCCAGTTCCAGCTTTTGAGTGGAAGCAGCGTCGCTGACAGGCTGCACTGCCGGCTTATCTTCCAGATTGTCCCCGGAAGTCTCTTCCGCAGTCTCTTGTGGCCTCACTTCCGGTTTCACTTTGGAGGCTTCAGCAGGCCGGGGAAGGCTGTCTAAAAAATCCCGCAAGGGCTGCCATTGCCCGCCCGCGTGGATTTGATACAGGGAATGGATCGTTCCATTTTTCAAAGCCTCCCGGATCTCGGCCAGATCCCAAGGACCGAAACGCTGGCCGCGCCATTGAAGGTGGAACTGCCCGCTGGCATTCATGGCTGGGGGGGGGCCAGGAACAGAGCTTCACCTGCGGCAGGTGTACGTGCGCTGCCACTGCCAGTCAGGGCCTTTTCATACGCCGCCGTCAGTGCTGCGCGGTCCACCGGGATGATGAATACCGGGCTCAAAGGCTGGGCGTCGGCAGCCATGAACGGACTGGCATTGGCAGCCGGTCTGGCCATAAGCATTGGCTTGGCGCCGGAGGCGGAGAGCACCCACAGCTCGGGTGCGCCCAGGGCATTGTTTTTCAGGCGTAGGGAGAAGTCCGTCTCCACATAGCCTCCAAATTTGACACCGGCTTCGGCAACCGCCATCAGCAGTTCCCGCCGCGCCTTGGCTTCCTTGAGATAAACCCGCCGCCCTGCTTTCTGGAAAAAATCTCCCAGGGGACCTGAGAACCGGGTCCGCATGGAGGGGAGCATCCAGTCTTCACTGCGCAGCACCGTATCACCCAAGACGGCGCGCAACGCCGCCAGGTCTGCCTGCAGAGACGGTGACAGATGAAAACCCCAGGCCAGCGGCCTTGTGCTGGCCATGTCCTCCAGGCGCTGCATCAGAAAAGCTTTGGCCAACGGGCTGGCCTTGCTGTCATTCATCACTTTTTCCATGGCCTCGAGCAGGGAACGCAGGAACCGGTCTCCGTCGGGATCCGTCATGCGATTGAGCTGGAGCAGGTTCATAAGCTCGCTGGTCGCGCTCAGCCTGGAGGAGACCACCCCCTCCCCCCCCTTGCCACCGTTGCTAAAGGTCACCTGGCGGAATTCCCGGTCAATGTAGCTCACAGAACCCGCAGATTCCGCTGAATCAAAGGAACGGCCCTTCCAGCGCCGGGCATCGCCGATGACCACCTCCTCCAGCTTCCCGCTGGACCAGTAGGTTTTATCAGACCTGCGCCGGGAGAAGTCCGCCACATTGTTTTCCCAGACATTGTTCAGGAAAGGATCATCACGAAGTTCCAAAAGAATCCGCAAGTCCCTCTCCATGGGCTGCGCCGGAGCCATGTGAATGGTGGACACGTCTTCCCTCACCGCCTTGAGCGCCTCCACATTGCCACCCGTGATGAGGGTGGCCAGGAAGGCGGTTTCATCCGGCATGACATCGAGGACGACGGATGCGGGCGCTGCTTCCGTGAAGCGGATGTCCTGCCAGTCTGCCAGAGCCTTGGCATACTGGGCCAGGCTGTCCGCCTCGGCCGTCTGCTCCCGGACACGGGCAAAGGCATCAAGTTCACCCTGAAATGCAGCAACTCTCTGCCGCAGACCCAGGATGCGTGTTTCCAGGTCAGCTGGCAGGCGCAGAGATTCCACATCGGGATTCAGCGCCGCCTCCAGCACAGCAAGCCGGGCATCAAGCCGTTTCACATTCTCCGCCGTCTGGGCCACCGGCCGGTCGAATACCAGCGCCTGGGAGATTTCCTCTTCTAAAGCAGAAACCGCGCTGGCGGTATCGGTGCCATAGGTCTTGGCCAGGGTGGCAAGATGCAGGTCTGACCGCGTGCGCAAAACAGCCAGGCGGTTCCGCGCTTCGCTGGCCAGGTCCACCGGCATTTGTTTGATCAGATTGGACAGGTCTTCCAGCCCGCCCACGAGCTGGCCTGGGGCCAGACTGGTCGTCTCCCCCTGAAAACTGCCCTCAAGGCTGTCCAAAGTGGCGTTAGCCCGCTGCTCCAGCCCCCGTCCTTGCTTGGCCCAGGCATCCACCTCTTCCACCCGTGCCTGGAGAAAAGGCCAGCGCATGAGCAAAGGTTCATTTTCCCGGAGCTGGCGGATGAGCTCTTCCGCAGGCAGGCTCGTCTGGCGTGTCATGTGATCCGCCAGCTCACCTGAAAGCGTCTGAGCCTTCCAGGAATGAAGGGCCAGTGAGGCCACACCGGCCAGCAACAGCACTGCTGCCGCCGCCGACATCCAAAGACGCACACGGCGGGCACGCTGCACGCCACGCAGACGGGTGCGCAGTTCCTGCCCGGCACGGGTGATGCGTTGGAGCGTCTCATTGGGGACTGGCAGGCGGTAACCTTCAATCTCTTTCCACTGCCGGACAAAGGTTTCGTCCTTCTGGCTCAGTTCTGCATAGGACATGCCCGCCCCGGTTAACAGGCGTGCTTCCACCTCATCCACAAAGGCAAGGAAGCCGCGCAGACTCCTCTCAAAATTCCGCCGCAGTTCATCCTCAGCCAGTTTCTTCTGGTGATAGTGCGTCAGGGTGTCCAGAGCCAGCTTCTGGCCTTCATCCGCCGGTTCAATGGCGTGCTCGGTCATGAGCGCGGTGATGTCCTCCACCATTTCCCCGACTGCGCGCCAGTCTTCCCGGTCGTGGTGTTCCTGCATCTGACGGATCATGAGCGGCAGCCGCTCAGAGGCCTGGCGTGCCCGCCAGGAACGCCGGATGGACTCGGCCTGAACGTAGGTTTCCTCCCTCTGGAGTTTGTCTTTCGTGGCCAGGGTGGCCAGCTTTTCTGTCAGGCGGGAAATCGTCTGCTCATCATCCGTCTTGAGGAGCGAGCGGAGTTTTTCCACCGTTTCCTGATAATTTTTGTTGAGGAGACGTTGAAGCTCGGACTTGGCGTTGGCGTCCTTCGGGTTGAGCTTCAGAATGACGTTGATGATCTGCAGGGACTTGGCATCATCCCGGGCGAGGACAGCGGCACGGAAGTCCTTGTAAAGAGGATGGTTGGCGGTGATGCCCTTGGCATAAATCTTTTCCAGCGACTGGACGGTCTGGGCGCTCAGCTCAGGTGCCACCGGCAGTTCATGGGTCTCGCAAAATTCCCTCCAGGCCTTCTCTTCCCCAAAACTCAGCGCCGCCACCAGGTCTAGCAATGGCGGTTCCTGCTCGGCTGCCTGGAGTGCCTGATAGTCACTGCCTTTCTGAAGCATCAGGGCCACCTGCTCCAGTCGCTGGTCTGCCTGGGTACAGTGCTGGGCATAGTCACGGGCGGCCTTTTCGGCAGAAGGCGTTACATTGCCATCCTGAAGGGCAGCACGGATGGACTGAATGGTACGGGCAAGCTCTTTCACGATTACTGGGAGGGGGGTTGAATTTCCACCCGGCAGAGATTTTTCTGCCCGGAGGAGATCTCCTTCAGCATATAAGTTCCGGGGGGAAGTTCCAATTTGGGCGGAGGGGCTTTGGTCAGCTCTTCCAGCTGCAGGTTCAGTTTCTCAAGTTCCGCCTTTTTCGCCGCTATGGCTTCATTGTGAATGTTTACCCGGCCTTCACGCCCCGTCAGATTGCTGGCAAGCAAGTCGCGCAGGCGGCCTTCCATCTGAATGCCCTGCTCCAGAATGGCGATGCGCGAGTTCAGATCCTTGATCCTGGAGGCCCCCGGAGCAACGGTCTCCTGGCGCAGCCGGACCCGGTATTCCCCAGAGCTGTCTTCCTGGAGTTCATAAACAGCCAGTCCGGGCATGCTGCTGTCACGGCTGAGAGCAAACTGTGGACGCGGGATGCCGGCAATCTGAATGCGCCGGAGAAACGCATCGAGGCCGGAAATCAACACCTGGTTCCCAGACGCAGAGGCCTGAAAGGCCGGGGCGCTTCCGAAGTTCAAAAGTACCTCCGGATCCGAAACGACCACCCGTACCTCAAAGAGAACCTTTTGACCGTTGGCTGTGCGGGCGACCAGCCTGACGTCCTGCTGGAGTTCCGGCAGATGGGTGATCCGGTTGTCTGAAAAAGCGATCTGCCGGTCCCTGCCGGCCATTTTGGACTTGCTGTAAACCAGGCTGCCGCCGCTTTGTGACTGGGTGGCATTCAACGGCCATTCTTCCAGATTCCGTCCACCGGCCTGGGAGGATAAAAAGACTTTCATCCCATCATCCACAGGCAGACGTGGAATCAGGCCAAGGTCCGGTGCCGGGCTGGCCCGAGGGTCCAAAACCAGCAAAAAAATAGGATAGGTGCCCCGGACATCTTCATCTCCTGAGGCCTGCGTGGCAGGCACGTTCAAAGCGGACTGAGGCCCGCTGGCAGGCATGGGGAGAGCGGCCACCGGATCCGGCATCGTGAGCTGCGCAGGCGAAGACGGCATGGCTCCTGGAGGCAGATCAGGCCTGGTATCAGGCTCCGGGACCGAAGGAGAGGGCGTGGCGGCTACGGCTGGGGAAGGCCGCTGGCTGATGATCTGTTTGGTGAACCATGAAGGGGCATCTGCCAGGACTTTTTCTGGCACTTCCGGCAGCAGGGATTTTTCAGCCGCGCTGGCTTTTTCCGCGCTTTCCCAGTGGGAGAGCCAGGCGGGCGCCTGTGTGGAAGCATCCAGCGACGTTAACAAGGCTTTCCATTCTGAGGCCTTGCCCTTGGGTTTGGGGCCGCCGCGCAGGACGGTCAGAACCCGCGCCGCCAGGGCCTCTTCAGCAGACACCGCCTGCTCCACAGGCCGGTCAAAGTGCTCGGTCAGTTTCTTCCAGGCCCGTTTCTCGGCATCCACTTTCGGCTTGGCCTGGGCCATCATCTCCACCGGTGGTTTCACCGTCCAGTCGGCTGAAAGCTGGGCCGCCTGGTAACTTTCGGCCCAGTCATCATGATCTTCAAGAAGCTCTTTGAACTGGTCCGCAGGGTCCATCCTGGCAGGCATGGGTATCTCCTTGGCAGACCCCGGTGCCAGCATGCTTTTCCTGATTTCCTTCAGCGCCGTTTCATGTTCGTCAATGAGCTGCGGATCCTCCTGGCTCTTCAACCACCTGGCCACCTCTTCGTGTTTCAGACTGTACTTTTCCCATAGATCATCCACCCGCTGCTCCATCCTCTGTTGAGAAGTGGCCGCCTTTTTTGTCTCCTGCATCTGCCAGAAAAACGCCCCGGCGACTGCCAGGAGTATGGCGCTTGTCACCATCACCCCCGCCAGGAGCAACCGCCCTTTGGGCTTTGGCCTGGCCAACGGCTCGGGTGCCCAGGCCCCTGCGGTTGACATGGGAGAAGTCGCTGCGGGGCCTTGGACCGGGAGGTCATCGGCAAAAGCATCATCGTTTTCAGGACTGTCCGCCAGCGCAGTTTCCGTGATCATCGGCCGGGCACGGGCGGCCGCCGGTGGTGGCGGCAGCTTACCAGGCTGGGTGAGGTCAAAGATAGGACGGGTGGAGGACTCCTCCTGAGGGCGCTGTGGGGAAGTGGCAGCCACTCCCAGCCAGCGAAAGTCCCCAATTTCATCCCCTGGCTCCAGACAGGTGGTGAAAGTGACCTCCCAGGCACCCTGGCGGTCCTCACACTGACTTTCGTGGAAGAGCTTCAAGGCATTGGCTCGCGCTGGAAGGATGACATAGCAGCCGCGTCTGGCATTGGCGCTGTAGGGGAGCCTGGCATTGGCCTGGTCACCGGTTTCCTGCAACCATTCGGTGCCAGGACGGCGGCTCATTTCAATGAGGGAAATTTCATCTCCAGGATCCAAATAACGCGGGCTGCTGTTCCAGCTGCTGCGCCAGTCCATCCCCAGCAGGACATCCGCCGGGGTGATGCCCTGCGCGACGAGCGTACGGATCTCCTTCAGTTCGGCAATCAGGTGATGGGCGATGTGGCTGGTGCGTCCGGTATAGTCCGACCCACAATCGCGGATGCAACTGAGGACATGGTAGGTGCCGGCACCGGCAGTGACGATGCGATGGCTGTAAATGACCCGCTTCGGATCATGCCCGGGCTGCCTCGAAAACTGGCTAAACCGCTCAATGGCGGAGGACAGGATGCCGCTGATGGCACGATGCCGCGCGACGGTGCCAAAGCCGGTCCTGCCCGCATCCAGGAGACGCGGTGCGCTGGTGTAAATAAGCTGCCAGGCCATAACGCGGGTAGATTAAAGGTCAGGTTCTGAAGGGATGACGTCCGGGGAGGTTTGGGCCAGCACCCAGAGGGTCGGCTCCTCCACATGACGGGGTTTGATCAGTTTCGGATCCGGGCCAATGCGCACATGGCCTTCACGGTCCTCAAATTCCACCGGTGAACTGCCCAGCGGACTGATGGCAAAGTAGCAGACATTGGAAGAAATGGCTTCGGCATTCGCCACGATGGCCGGGCAAATTTCCAGCAGCAGGGCACGCACCCTGGCGGAGTTGGCATTGATGGCGGCCAGGGATACAACATTGCCCTGGATCACCGGTTCCAGGGGCTCCGGTCCCAGAAGATGCATCCATGTATCGCACTTGCCAACCATGACGGCCAGCGGCGTTGCGACACGCTGGCGCGGATCCATGCCCAGGATGCTTTTCATCCGCACTTCCGTTTCCGCCAAAATGACATCCTGCTGGTCCAGGCGGTGGCTCTGGATCTGCGGGTCGGAGATGTCGGACAGCTTATGCCGGAACTCGGAATTGTGCAGCGGATCGAACAAAAAGAAGATGCCCGAGGCAACAGCGATGTGCTGAGCACCCGGGGAATCGGCACTGTTGGCGGTGGGCTCAAAGTGCTCACCGGCATTGTCATAAAAAACGATGGAGAAGCCGGACTCCGGTGCATTCGGCTGGGACAGGCGGAAGACGAAGGGCTTCGGCAGCCGGACCTTTCTCCCCTGACGCGGCAGGCTCTCGTAAAGCGAGCCCTCAAGCTCCGTTTTGGCCAGAAACGCTTCTTCAGGTGAACCTGCGGAAAACAACTGCGTTTTCATCTGGGTCAGGATGACGTTTTCCGACGGGTCCGCATCCCGGAAAGTGATGCGGAACTTCTGAAACAGCGTGCTTTGCAAAAGCTTCACCAGGACGCTCAGATAATAGGACTTTCCTGAGGACGGAGCACCGACAATCGAGAAAATGTGATGGACGCTGTCCATGAAGCCAGGTGGCATTTTGCGCCGGCAATGCGGGCAGGCCAGATCTGGGGATGGCATGCCCATGGCATCCAATGCCTGGCCACGGTCATTGAAACGGGTGGCATGGAAACGTTGCATCTTCTCCTCACCCAGCACCGGATCACCGCGCAGGCTCGCGTGGACGGCAATGTTCATCGCATCCCCCCGGTCAAATTTGAACCAGCAGATGGGACAGGTAAATTCGCCGTATTCGGCGTTGATGCCTTCATCCACCGCCTCCATCTCCCCGGCCAGGCCTTCCTCAGCCCCGGGCGGGCGCGGCATGAGGGCCAGGGGCCCTTGCAGATCCCGGATAAAGAAGCCCATGCTCTCCATCAGCGTTGGCAGCACCACCATGCCTTCAAGTTCCGCTTCGGTATGCTGGGAGATCTTTGCCGCCAGGGCCGGGGAATCCATCGGTGCAGACCAACCCTGGTGGGCAGGGTCATAGACGCGCCAGGACATGGGCTGGCCGCTGTGCTGCCAGCCATCGCTTTCTGTCGTATGCTTAAAGGCAAGCAAGCGCCCCTGGATCACCACGCTGCGTTCCTGGCCAGGAGCCATCTGAAAGGCATCGGTCACATTGCCATCCACGGTACCGGGGGAAACCATGCGGACATCATAGGCCAGCCGGTTTCCCATGATGGTGCAGACCACCGGCGGGCATACGCCGCCCTCAAGGCGAAAATCCGCCGCCGCATTGGAGCCAACTGTGAAGGGTGTCTTCTCGACTACGCTGCGGGCGCCAGTCAGACAATCGAGAATGCAGAGTTTTGAGAAGGATTTCAATTTGCCAGACATGTGTACGTAATAGACCGAGGATTAATCTTTTGAACACTTTATTGTCAAACATAAAGACGCTGACTGGATCAAAATGATGGACCTTCTTAAGTTGATTTTTATTTTCCGACCCCTATTCATCTCACCTCCTCCAAACCCAATCAACTAGAGCCAGGCATCCTATAAGACATGCGGACTTAGTGTCTGCTCCCGGCCAAACGGTTCAAATCTCGTCTGCACGTGGAGTTTTTAAATTCACGCGACTCAAAATACTCCCCCTTCGCCCCATGTTCAAACCGCATGCGACTGGGATTCCATCCAGGCCGCAAATTCGCTCTCCGACATCTCCCCCGCCGCAAGTGCCAGCGTCCGCACGGCAGCATCCGCCCCTTCAGCAATAACAGATGTTATAACATCAAGCACCATCACAGGCCCGACCTCGGGCTACCAGTGGAATGGACTTTAAAACTTCAGCTCTTCCTTGAAGATCATCCGGGCGGCTTGGGCCACGTCTTTGTCACCGCGACCGGATAGATTGACGATGATGACTTGGTCCTTGCTCATCTTTGGGGCGACCTTTTGGACTTCGGCAATGGCATGGCTGCTCTCGAGAGCGGGGATGATCCCTTCCACGCGGCTGAGTTCTTGGAAGGCTTCCAGGGCTTCGGCATCCGTGGCGTAGTTATATTCCACCCGGCCTTCGTCATGCAGCCAGGCGTGCTCAGGCCCGATGGCAGCATAGTCCAGCCCGGCACTGACGCTGTGGGTGAGCTCGATCTGGCCATCGTCATTGGCGAGCAACCAGGTTTTGGTGCCTTGCAGCACGCCGAGGCGACCGCCTTGGAAACGGGCGGCGTGGCGCTCCGGCACGATGCCATCACCGCCAGCTTCGACACCGATCATGCGGACATTGGCATCATTGAGGAAAGGATGGAAAAGGCCAATGGAATTGCTGCCACCACCGACGCAGGCGACGAGGAGATCCGGCAGGCGCTGCTCTCGCTCCAGGATCTGCTGGCGGGCTTCCACCCCGATGACACGGTGAAAATCCCGCACCATCATCGGAAACGGATGCGAGCCCAGGGCGCTGCCGAGGATGTAATGCGTGGTCTGCACGTTGGTGACCCAGTCGCGCATGGCCTCATTGACGGCCTCTTTGAGAGTGGCCTGACCGGCCGTAACGGCGACGACCTTCGCGCCTAGGAAGCGCATGCGGGCGACGTTCAGCGCCTGGCGCTCCATGTCCACCTGACCCATATAAATGGTGCAGTCCAGACCGAAGCGGGCGCACACCGTAGCCGTGGCCACACCGTGCTGACCGGCACCGGTTTCAGCGATGATGCGCTGTTTACCCAAACGCAGGGCAAGCAGGGCCTGGCCGAGGGCATTATTGATTTTATGGGCACCTGTATGAAGCAGGTCCTCACGCTTCAGGTAAATGCGGGCACCGCCCAGCTTTTCTGTCCAGCGCTCCGCAAAATAAAGCGGCGTAGGCCGGCCGACGTATTCGTGCAGGAGGCGGTTAAGCTCGGTCTGGAAGAGAGGATCCGCCTTGGCGCGCTCATACTCTTCGGAAAGCTCATTGAGGGCGGACATCAGCGTCTCCGGCACAAACATGCCCCCGTAGCGGCCAAAGTGGCCATGTTTATCGGGCATCACAGGAAGGGAAGCAGCAGGGGCAGCAGTCATGGAAGGGGAAACCAGCATAAACCAAATACGCCTCTTGGCAAAGGGTGGCGCAAAATGAAAACGAAACACCCGGATCAGAATGGCCTGATCCGGGTGTCATCACTGATCACAAAGGACAGTTTAGAACTTCAGTTCCACTCCGCCATACCACATGCGCGGTGCGCCGGCTCGGGGACCATACGGCAGGCGGCTGGCCACGTATTCTTCACCCAGAAGATTGGAGACACCGGCGAAAAGGCGGACTTTGTCCGTGACACGGTATTTCACATTCAGGTCCACCAGGAAGGCCGCGTCAGCCGTACCAAACCGGGCATCAGGACTGCCATCCGGAGCACGGCCGCTCGTGGTATTGCTGGCAGTGCCAAAGGTCTCAGGCGTATAGGTGGCATCTAGGTAAACACCCAGTCTTTTATACTCCACACCGGCACCGAAGGTGATGTTATACTCCGGGATATACGGAACCCGGTTGCCTGCTTTGCCGCCGCTGAAGATGCTTTCCACATCCGCAGATGGGGTATCCGAGGTCAGCTCAGCATGGGTCAGCGTTAAAGCTGCGCGCATAGGCAGACGCCAGTCGGTGGCGGATTCCGCCATGGGATCATAACGGATGGCTGCCTCAAGACCATAGACTTCGATATCGCCCGCATTGGACGTATCGGTTCCACCCGCCGCACCCACGATGTCCGGGACAATGAGGTCGTTGTGCTTGGAATAGAAGCCGATAAGCTCCGTCTGCAGTTTTGGGGTGTAGTAGCGCACGCCCAGTTCAAAGCTGTCCGAGTATTCGTTCTTCTGCCGTTCACGGATGTTAGCAGAAGCACCGGGAGTGGAAATGCCACGATAATAGCTGCCGAATAACGAAACATCTTCAGTGACCTGGAAGATGGCTCCAATGCCGGGAGCCCAGGTGCTCAGCGTGCCGTCGCCAGACGTATCCGCATTGTAGTTTTCAAACTCCTGCCACAGGTGCTCATAACGCACACCTGGCTTCAGGGTCAGCTTGCCAAATTTAATCTCATCTTCCAGGAACAGCGCCAGGGCGGTGGTGGAGTCCCGGCGATGATCCTGGGTACCTGGGGCACCGCGCACAACCCCAGTGAGCTGGCCAGCCGCATTCAGCGTATAACGGTCATCATTCTGGAAGCGCACTTCTTCATCATAGTGAAGACGTGCTCCCAGGCTGAGGGAATGCTGAAGCGGGCCGGTGACAAAATCCCAGTCCACCCGCGTCTGGATGCCCAGGGTTTCGTATTCGCGGTTGTTATTGCGCACACGCCAGCTACCTGCGCCACGGCCGGTGATGAGGTCATAATCGGCTCCGCTACCGGCACCAATGGCCGTCGCCGGATCCACATTGCCACCGCCTGAGTTGACATCATGCAGCTTATACCAGGCACGGCTGAAACTGTTGAAGTAGGCGGCGCTCTCGATGCGGACGGAGTCGCTCAGCTCGATGACATGAGACAGGGAGGTGCGGAACTGCTCGGAGTTCATCACATCATACCGCGTGGCGGCATAGCGGCGATACGGATCTTTGGCGAAGTCCCGGTCGCTTTGACCGACATAGGTTTCAAGCCCACGGAAGTCCGTATAGCCAATGCGAAATTCAAAACGCTGACGCAGAACCGTATCCGGCTCAAAGAAGACCTTCAGCATCGGCTCCCAGACGGTATAACCCGTATTCCCGCCATCCCCCTGGATGCTACGAAAGCCGTCACTGTGCTCATGGTTGAATTCGAGAACGTAGCCGAGAAGGCCGGAATCCAATTGCAGGCTCTGCCCCCAGTAGGAGTGGTTCTTCCAGGTATTGAAGGAGCCGAAGCTGGATTTCAGGTAAAATTCTTCCGCGCTGGTTCCTTCTCCGTCCAGTTCCACAAAAGGCGTGGACAGATAGTTCACCACGCCGCCGGTGGTGTGCGGACCATAACGCACCTGGCTGGAGCCTTTCAGCACCTCCACCCCGCTCATGCGGCCGATGCGGGGGGAATAATAAGCGGCGGGTGCCGAATACGGTGCCGGTGCCATGGGAATGCCATCTTCCATGATCGTCACCTTCGAACTGCGGCCCGGATCCGCCCCACGGATGGAGATGTTCGGGAAGTTTCCAAATCCGTCCTCTTCCCGGATGTACACGCCGGGGATCTGCTGAAGCACCCGGCCTGGATTGGTATAGTCCTGCGTGCGGATGGCCTCCTGGGTCACGCGGGCTGCGGAACCGGCGATACGCGGAATGTCCTCTGCCTCTCCCACCACAGTGATGACATCCAGGGTTTGAACCCCCACCTCAGACTGAGGCTCAGTCTCAACGGATACAGAATGTTGTTCCTGGGCATGAAGACCTGAGCATACTAAAACCAGGGAGGAAGCTGCGATCCAGCACGCTTTTCGTGAGCCGGAAGGCAGGGGTTGAAGGTGGGAGATTGATGGCATGGGACGCGTGCTATATGAGAATGCGTCGCAGTCGTAAAGTAGATTTTTTATTCTTTGACCGTTTTTTGACATCCGTTTGTGCTCGTTTGAGCGATTATTGCCCTCTTTTCAGTCATCAATTCACTCACTTGTGCATCATGTGCTTCACAAGGGAGATGGGCAAAAAGCTGGGATTCAAAACAGATTCCCACCCGAGTGGCAGTGACCTCCGGGCGGGCCAAAAAGCGGTCATAAAAACCGCCTCCGCGTCCCAGCCGTGAGCCATCATGCTGGCTGAACGCGAGCCCTGGAACCAGGATCAGTGTAAGCTCCACCAGGGGGACCGCGCGGAGCGGATCGGCCACGGGTTCCCAGATGCCAAGCATCCCGCGTTTGAGATCGTGCATGCCAGTGACCTCAAAGGGCCTCAGCTCCACCCCATCCACAGCGAATAAAACAACCCGCCATCCTCGTGCAGTTAACCACGGCAGCAGGCCGGTGATGAGATCCGGCTCGTTCCGTAATCCGCCAAAGATTGCCACCGTTCCCGGCGTGGCCCAAAGATCCTCACGGGCTTGCAGCGCACAGACCAGTTCTTGTGACCACACGGCCAGCTCGGCATCTGGCACGGCGCGCAGGCGCTCCCGCACCTGGCGGCGGAGGTCGGCTTTACTGGGCAGTTCACTCATGGCACCTAATGGGCCAGGGAAGAACGAATTTAAAAGCGCCAAGTTCATGTCTGCTCTGTCCGGCGCTTGCCTCCTTTGGAAAGCACCTGCATCATCCGACCAATGGCCGCCTTTCTCCTTCGCCGACTTTTGAGCAGCATTGCCGTGCTGTTCTTTGCGGTGTCGCTTACTTTTCTGCTCACGCGCTCGCTGCCGGGCGGACCGTTTGACAAGGAAAAGGTCTCCTCCGCCCAGGTGCAGGAAGCGCTGCTGGAAAAGTACAAGCTCAACGGCAGCCTGTGGCAGCAATACACGGCCTACCTTTCCGACCTGGCCCGGCTGGACCTGCGGGTCTCCTTTAAATACCGCGACTGGAGCGTGGCGGAGATCCTGGGCCAGAAGATGCCCACCTCCCTCAAACTCGGTGGCGTGGCCTTTCTCATTGCCAGCACATTGGGTGTCTTCATTGGCTCAATGGCGGCGATGAAGCGGGATACGGCGATGGACTGGGCGGCGATGTTCGGGGCCATTTTGGCCATTTCCATTCCTTCCTTCATCACCGGGCCGTTTTTGATCGCCGTCTTTGCCCTCTGGTTAGGCTGGCTGCCGGTGGGCGGGTGGGGGACGGTCAGTCATTTGATTTTACCCGCCATCTGTCTGGCCGCGCCTTATGTGGCCTATGTGGCGCGGCTGATGCGCAATAGCCTGCTGGATGTCCTGAAGAGCGATTTCCTGCGCACCGCACGCGCCAAGGGGCTGACCAGCTCCCAGGCGCTCGTTCGCCATGCAATGAAGGTCGCCATCCTGCCGGTGGTGACTTATCTCGGGCCGCTGGCGGCCCATTTGCTGACGGGTTCCATGATCGTCGAAAGCGTCTTTAACATCTCCGGAGCGGGCAGCATTTTTGTGAATGCCATTCAAAACCGGGATGCCTTCCTCCTATGCGGGGCGGTGGTCATTTACTGCACGCTGCTGATCGTCTTCAACCTCATCGTGGACCTGCTTTACAGCGTCCTGGACAAACGCATCCAGCTCCATGCCTGACGCACCTAAAGCCGCCTCCATCAGCCGCCCTGGCGGCTGGGCGATCGTGCGCCGGAACCGTCCGGCCATGATCTCGCTCATCTATCTGGCATTCGTGGTGGTGGTGTCCTTCACCCTGCCGTTCCTGATGCCGGAGAGCCTGAAGCTGACCAGCAGCGGCACCTTCCTGCCACCTTTGAGCCAAGGGCCGGAAAACGGTGCCCTGCATCTCTGCGGCACGGATGTAAACGGTCAGGATCTCTTTTACCGCCTGCTCACCGGTGCCCAGGTTTCCCTCGGGGTGGGTATCATCGGGGCCGTCATCTCCCTGTTCATCGGCTCCATCTATGGCATGGTCAGCGGCTTCTTTGGTGGGCGGGTGGATGCCTTCATGATGCGGGCGGTGGACATGCTGTATGCGGTGCCGCGCATCCTTTTCATCATGATCTTCATCGCGGCCTTTGACAGTGTTTTCAAAGACTGGCTGGATGGCATTCGCTTATGGGCCCAGGAAGCACAGTGGCAGCGGGTGGAGGATGCCGCGCGCTACCTCATCCCCTATTCAAAAATCCTGGTCATGATCATCTCCCTGGGCCTGGTGGAATGGCTGACGATGGCGCGCATCATCCGCGGCCAGGTGCTGGTGCTGCGGGAGATGACCTTTGTCACCGCCTCCCGCGCCATGGGCCAGGGCGGCTGGACCATCCTGCGCAAACACCTGCTGCCCAATCTGAGCACGATCATCCTGACGTATCTGACGCTCACCATCCCCGCCGTGATTCTGGATGAATCCTTTCTCAGCTTCCTGGGCCTGGGCATTGAAGACCCGGCAGCTAGCTGGGGCTCCCTGCTCAAAGACGGTGCCCAGGTCATCAACCCCCTGGAAAGCAAATGGTGGCTGCTGGCCTTCCCTGCCCTGCTCATGTCGCTAAGCCTGCTGGCGCTCAACTTTCTGGGCGACGGACTGCGCGATGCCTTTGATCCGAAGTCTGCGGATTGAAAACAGCCCAAGTCCTGACCGCAGATGTCCGCCGATCTCCTCTTTGCCGCCGGGCCGATTCTCCTGCTCATCTTTTTGATGACGAAGAAGACGCCGATGCCTTCACCCAAGGCACTGCCGCTTGCGGCGCTGGTGGCGTATGGTGTCCGGCTTGCTTGGTTCGGCACCGGGGCCAGTCTTGTGAATGCCTCCGTGCTGGCGGGAATGCTGGTGGCGCTGACTCCGATTCTGATCGTCTGGGGTGCCATCTTCCTTTTCCGCACCATGGAACACAGCGGTGCGATGGGGACGATCCGCAGCTGGCTCAATCATCTCTCCCGCAACCGCGTCGCGCAGGTCGTCATCATCGGCTGGTCGTTTCAATTTCTCATCGAAGGAGCGAGCGGCTTCGGCACGCCTGCTGCGCTCGCGGGGCCGTTGCTGGTGGGTCTGGGTTTTCCTCCGCTGCGGGTGGCGATGGCCTGCCTCATCCTCAACAGCATTCCGGTTTCCTTCGGCGCGGTGGGCACTCCGACGTGGTTCGGATTTGGGCAGCTCGGCTTGAGCGCAGAGGAATTGCGCGCGGTGGCCTGGAAGACGGCTCTCATCCACAGCGCAGCGGCGTGCGTCATCCCGCTGCTGGCCTTCCGCCTTCTGGTGAGCTGGAAGGAAATCCGGCGCAACTTTGTTTTCATCATCCTGTCCCTGGCCGCAAGCGTGCTGCCGATGTGCGCCCTTGCGCGGGTGAATGATGAGTTCCCTTCTGTCGCCGGGGGTTTGGTCGGGCTCATTGTCACCGTCTGGCTGGCACGCAACAAAGTGGGACTCGACCGCGAAGGTGCGGCAGAAGCGGAAGAGACCGGCGCGGCTCCGTCTGCACCTGCGGTGGTGAAGGCCCTCTTCCCACTATGGGCCACGGTGCTGGTGCTGCTGGCGACGCGGATTCCACAGATCGGCCTGCGGGGTCTGCTCACTGCAGCAGATCCGTCTTGGACCCTTCCGCTCGGCAGCCTGGGCAACTTTTCCATCAGCCCATCTTTGGTTCTGAATCTGCGCGGTATCTTCGGCACGGATCTGGGCTGGACGCACCAGCTTCTTTACGTGCCCTCTTTGATCCCGTTCATCCTGATCTCGGTCGTGACCTGGTGGCTGCTCGCTGCCCCTTCAGGCACCGCACAGAAGGTATGGAGGGAGTCCGCCGCACAGATGCGCAATCCGGTGCGGGCACTGCTGGGTGCGTTGGTCCTGGTGCAACTGCTGATGGTGGGCGGGGAAAAATCTGCCGTGATGCTCATCGGCCATTCACTGGCCGCAGCCACCGGCGGCGGGTGGCAATATCTGGCTGCGTTTCTCGGCGCGCTCGGCTCATTCTTTGCCGGTTCCTGCACCATTTCCAATCTCACCTTCGGACCGATCCAGGACTCCATCGCCACACAGATGGGCCTGGAGCGCACGACCATCCTGGCCCTGCAATCTGTCGGCGGCGCGATGGGGAACATGGTCGCCATCCATAACATCGTCGCTGTCTGCTCCGTGCTCGGCCTGGGCAAGGTGGAGGGCGAGATCCTCAAGAAGACCGTGGTGGCGATGCTGATCTACGGGGCCATCGCCGCCGCGATGGCCGCGATTTTATAAGCCGCAAGATCGCACGCATTCGATGACTCGCTGTTTGACTTTGGTCGTGGTTGCAGCTTGTTTCATTGTTCGCAGCCTGTGCTGCGGACAGGTGTCCCCTCCGCAACGTTCCTGTCCCCATGGCAAAAAACAGCCAGCACCAACAGGGCAACTCCGCTGGCAAACGCAGCGGGGCCGGGCAGGCTGTCGTCGAATTATGCGCCGTCTCCGCCTGCGGGCTGGTATTCTGGTCACGTCAGCGCTTTGACATCGGCTCCGAGCTGCAGATTCGTGTGCAACGCGATGCCATACCGGCATTGAGTCCAGAACCATCGGGAACAGACAAATGGATCACAATCACCGGCTTCGTGGTGGAATGCCCGGCCATCAGGCGGCCCAATGGTGAGCATGGATTCCAGGTTTCACTGCTATTGGAAAGTGCGTTTGCCATGGCTATGCCAGAGAGAATGAAACCCCAGCTTTCCTGCCCTAAAATGAAACCCGGATTTCCGGGACTGCAGCGTGCGGGCCTGAACTGAAGGATCCATGCCATCTGCCGGACAGGTAGCGCATGACTCATCACTCCCTGCCGGGCAGAGGGCACAAATGAACCAGTATCCGCCTAACGTAATGGCACGCAAACTGCAAAACAAAATGGCATGGCTCCCCCCGGCCCCCATTCACTATTACGAATATCCGTCGTCTTTCATGCGCTGCTGCTACTCCCCGCCTGGGCGGAGCCCATCCTCTGGTCCGGCAGTACCAGCACTGATTTCACCCTTGGCAGCAACTGGGTTGGCGCTAACCCTCCCGCCAACAACCTGACTGCGGATATCGCAACCTTTTCCGGCCCCCTTGTGGGCTCTCAGCCTGCTCTGGGCAGCGCCTATTCAGTGAACGGTGTTGACATGACGGGTGGTTATACCCTCTCTGGCAGCGGCCCGCTGACCCTTGGCAGCGGAGGTTTCATGGCCACCGGCACCAACACGCTCTCGCTCCAGTCCATCCTGCTGGGAACGAATGCGACCCTGAACCTGGCCAGCACCACCACGGTATCTGGAACCACCATTGATACCAATGGTTTTACCCTCACACTACGCACGCAGGAAACCTCGGGGCTGGATCTTGGAAATGCCGTCATTTCCGGCTCAGGCAACGTGATCTTCAGAGCAGGTAGCGGGTCCCGTATCATCACTCTTGGTTCGGCAAATACTTTCACTGGAAGCGTCCTGGTAAGCACCACCAATATCAGTTTTTCCAGCCTGGCCAACGGCGGTGTGGCCAGCAGCTTCGGCCAGGGCACAGGGGAGGTGACATTGGGAGATGCCTCCAGCGTCGTGGCCCTGACCTATACCGGCACCGGCGGGGTGACGGACCGTCTGTTCAAAGCAGGCAACGGTTCAGCCGACATCACCATCACGAACAACGGCAGCGGTGCCATCGAGTTTAACAATACGGGGGCCTTTGGCGGAGCCACCACGGCGGGGCCCCGCAAGCTGACCCTGTCCGGCACACAAGCAACCAGCCCGGCCACCGCCACGACCGGCCACAGCATCTTTGGCCAGCAACTGACGGATTATGCCAACCATCCGCTGTCGCTGACCAAATCTGGCTCCGGAACGTGGCTCCTCAGCAATTTGGACAACAGCTTCACCGGGGGCATCACGATGACGGGAGGCCAGTTAAGGATCTCTGGTGATGGTGCTCTCGGGGCTGTGAACAACAACATCACTTTCACGACGGGCAACAGTATTCTTGTGGCCACGCAGACGATGACCCTGAACGCCAGCCGGACCATCACGGTGGATGCCGGGCGGACGGCATCTTTCAATATCATTGTCATCGGTGGTGCCAACTTCCTGCAGATTGACTCCAAGATCACCGGTGCCGGCAACGTCTCACGAGCAGCCAGCGCCTCTGGTTCCGGCGTCCTGCGTTTCTCCAATGATAGTAACGATTACACGGGCAACTTCACTGCCTCCAATGGCACCGTGGAGTTCACCAGCGTTGCCAATGCAGGCTCTCCCAGCGCCCTGGGAGCGGGCACGACGATTGCGCTCAACAATGGTTCATCTGGTGCTGCCTTTCGCTACATCGGCAGCACGGATACCACCACCACACGGCCGCTCACTTGGGGTGCCACCACTGGCACCATGGCCCTCACCAACAACGGCACTGGCACGGTAGGGTTTCTCAGCACAGCCAGCATGGTCACTGGCAACGGGGCCAAGAATTGGACAATGACCGGAACGAATGCGGGCAATAACATCCTGGCTCAGGTCATCAATGACAGTCCGAATGCGACAAAGGTCTCCGTCACAAAATCAGCAGCGGGCCGGTGGGTTCTAACGGGTGTGAATACATACACAGGCGACACCCTCATTTCCGGAGGCAACTTGCAGGTGGGGCTGGCTGGTGCCGGATCCATCGCTGCGGGCAGCGCCGTCTCGCTGACGACTACCTCTTCCAGGCTTTCTGGTACGGGGTCGGTTTTCGGCAGTACCACTCTCACTTTCGGAGCCATCGTCCCTGGGGATGAAGGCGGCGCTTCTGCGGGCAAGCTGACCTTCGGCAACCTGACTTTTTCCAACACTGCCGCCTCCAATGTCATCCAGCTCAGTTTGTTTGATCAGAATACCTTTGATCAGATAGACGTCACCGGCACGCTCTCCGTCAATGACCGCACGAACATTCTCGTGGATGGCAGCGGCTACGTTCCTGAGTTTGAGGACAGCTTTGAACTCCTCTCCTGGATCAATCTGGCCAATGATGGCTTCACCGTGGGTGACACCCGCAACGGCGGCAATGGCGGCAGCAACCTCTACCTCCCTGACCTCAGCCCTTTCGACCCGGCTTGGGTCTGGGAAATCTCAGCGCTCAGCAGTGGCAGTCTCATCGTCTCCGTGGTCCCTGAGCCAAGCCGAGTGATGCTGCTGGCGCTCGGCTTCTGCACCTGGGGCTTGAGGCGGCGGCGTTGAATTTTCTGTCTGTGACTTGATTGCGGACATGAGGAAGTGCGCTGCCGCTGCGTACTCTGTCTCATGATCTGGAAATATTGCCTTGCCCTGCTGCCCTTCGGCATTCAGGCAGCGGGTCCTGATTTTGAAAAAGACGTGGCCCCCATCCTGGAGGCGCGCTGCCTTTCCTGCCACGATGAGGCCAGTGCCAAAGGCGACGTGCGGCTGGATACACGAGCACATTTTATAGACAGTATCCATGTCGGCAAACCGGATGTAAGCCTGCTCATTGAACAGGTCAGCGGCCCGGAGCCGGAGATGCCCAAAAAGGCCACCCCGCTGCAGCCGCATGAGGTCGAAATCTTGCGCCAATGGATCGCCGCCGGTGCCGCATGGCCTGATCGGCGCATTCTCAAAGACAATCCGCCGCGCAATCTGGACTGGTGGAGCCTGCGCCCGATCCGCGATCATGAATCATCCATGCCACCAGGCGCAAACGCTAACCCCGTGGATTTTTTTGTTAGGCACAAGCTCTCGGAGAAAGGCCTGACGCCTGTCGCCGAAGCCGATCCCGCCACCCTCATCCGCCGCCTAACTTATGATCTGACAGGACTGCCCCCCACACCTGAAGAAGTACGAACCTTCGTCCAAGAGCAATCCGAAAATTCGTCATTCGAAATTCGGAATTTGTCATTTAACGCCCTGGTGGACCGCCTCCTCGCCTCCCCCGCCTTTGGCGAAAAATGGGCTCGCCACTGGCTGGATGCCGCCCGGTATGGTGAGACCCAGGGATACGACAAGGACAAGCCGCGCATGAATGCCTGGCCGTATCGTGATTACGTCATCCGCAGTTTCAATGAGGACAAGCCATACCCTCAGTTTGTGCAGGAGCAGATCGCCGGGGATGCGCTGTATCCAGGCAGTGCAGACGGCACCTTGGGACTCGGCTTTCTCGCCGCCGGCCCGTGGGATTACATCAGTCATGTGGAGGTGGGTGAGGGGAAGGTGGATGGCCGCATCGCCAAGCATCTGGATCGGGATGAGATGATCTCCGCCGTGTTCAATGTCTTCACCAGCACCACGGTGCAATGCGCCCAGTGTCATCATCACAAATTTGATCCGGTGAGGATGGAGGACTACTACCGCCTGCACGCCGTCTTCGCCGCCGTGGACCGTGCCGAGCGTGCCTACACCGGGCTCAGCCCCGAACAGGAAAAACAGCGCAATCTTCTCCAGGCGCAGATCAACAGGCTGAAGGCGGAGCAGTCCCGGCTTCAAACGGAAGCCAAAAGAGCCCTTGGCGCACGCACTTCCGCCATCGAACGCCGGCTGGGGGAGCTCCGTCAAAAACACGGCTCCCCGCTGCGTCCGCAATATGGCTATCACAGCGGCATCGCCAAAAGGCAGGACGAGATCAAATGGGTTCAGCTTGACCTGGGCACGCCGAAGGTCATTGAACAACTTCGTGTTATACCGGCCTTCGACAGGTATAACGACATCGGTGCCGGCTTCGGTTTTCCCGTCCGGTATAAGGTAGAGGTCTCCAATGATGCAGACTTCAAAAAAGACGTCCGGCTAGTCCGCGATGCCACCGCTGCGGACCAGGTGAATCCGCGCAATACGGAACTGCTGCTGGATCTCGGCGGCAACGCGGCACGTTATATCCGCCTCACTGCCACCCGCCTGGCTCCGCGTAAGAACGACTTCATCCTGGCCCTGGGTGAGCTGGAAGTCATCGGCCTGGAGAACCAGGAAAACCTGGCCCTCGGTGCGAAGGTCACCGCCTTGGATAGCATCGAAGCCGCCCCCCGCTGGAGCCGCACCAACCTCACCGACGGCATCTTCCATCGTGAGCTTGATGACCCCGCTGCCCTGGCAGAACTGCTCGACCTGGAAGCCCATAAAACCGCCATTGAAAACGAACTGCGTGATCCCGCACGTGATGCCCGGCTGAAGGAGATCGAATCCCAACTGGCCAAGCTCAATCCCAAGCTCGCCACCTTTCCCAAAGGCGAGCTCGTCTTTGCCGCCGCCACCGATTTTAATGCCCAGGGCAATTTCAAACCCACCGCCGGCAAGGCCCGCGACATTCATTTGCTGAACCGTGGCGACATCCGCGCCCCGGGAGATCTCATGCAGCCCGGCATGCCTTCGCTTTGGCCTGGTGCCAAGGAGGAATTCGCCACTGGTGCAGCCTCCACAGAATCCGCCGCCCGCGCCGCCCTGGCGGAATCCATGACCAGCCGTGACAATCCGCTTTTGTGGCGCTCCATCGTCAACCGCCTGTGGCTGTGGACCTTCGGCCAGCCGCTGGTGGGCACGCCCAATGACTTTGGCCGCATGGGCATGGAGCCTACCCATCCTGAGTTGTTAGACCACCTGGCCGCACGCCTGCGGGATGATCCCCGGCACTCGCTGAAATCCATCATTCGTCTCCTCGTCACCAGCCAGGCCTACAGGCGGGCCAGTGGGCATGATGAAGCCAATGCCCGCCTGGATGCCGGCAATACCCTTCTCTGGCGGGCCAACCGCCGCAGACTGAGTGCGGAGGAATATCGCGACAGCATCCTCGCCATCAGCGGAGCGCTGCGCCTGGAACCACGGGGCGGTCCCAGCTTTCAAGACTTTATCATCGAGAAGCCCCAGCACTCCCCGCATTATCAATATCATCTCCACGATCCTGCGGATCCCGCCAGCCACCGTCGCAGCATCTACCGCTTCATTGTCCGCTCCCAGCCCCAGCCCTTTCTCACCACGCTCGACTGTGCCGACCCCTCCCAAAGCGTCGCCTCCCGGGATGAATCCACCACCGCCCTCCAGGCCCTCGCCCAATGGAACAACCGCCTCGTGGAAAGCCAGGCCCGCCAGTTTGCCCAGCGCCTTCAGCCTAACCAAAACATCGTTCACGAAGCCTGCCTGCTCGCCCTTGGCCGTCCACCCACGCAGGAAGAAAAGGCCGTCCTCACCGCCCATCTCCAGGCCCACGGTCCCGCCAGCCTCGCCCGCGTGATCTTCAACCTCAACGCCTTCGTTTACCTCGACTGAATGAAACCCCGGTCAATCCAGCGGCGGGATCGAAAGAGCTTAAGAGGCCAGTTTTTGAGAAATGCCGTGATCGCCCACCTGCTTCAGCCGGCGCAATCGATTGCGAAGCAAGGACTCCACCTGGGCTTCATCCTGGCCAGGAAACTGGGCGCGAATGCCATCTTTCATCAGGCCAAGTGCACCTTCGAAAAGCTCAATGGAGGTGTCGATTCTTTCTCCAATAGTCAGGCCACGCGCCCGCCGCACCTTGTCGGCATAGATGGCATCTGCCAGCGCTTTGATGTCCTTTTCCATGCAGGCATCCTAGCATCAGCCGGCCCGGCTGTCCAGCCTTTCACCACGACCTCTCAGCCCCCAGCATGCCCATGAACCGCCGCCATTTCCTCACCTCCTTCGGCAGCCTTGCCTTGGGCGATCTGCTTTTGCGCGACCAGGCCCTGGCCTCTCCCGGCGTGCTGCGTGGGCTGCATCATCCGCCACGGGCCAAACGCGTCATCCAGCTTTTCATGGCCGGGGCCGCCAGCCATGTGGACATGTGGGATCACAAACCGCTGCTGTCCAAACGCGACGGCCAGCCCTGGGACCCTGGAGAAAAGGTGGAGCTGTTTCAAAGCACGCCTGGTGCCTGCTTTGGCAGCCCTTGGGCCTTCCGGCCCTATGGTCGCAGCGGCAAGATGCTGAGCGACATCGTCGCCCCCCTGGGGGCCGTGGCGGATGACATCGCCTTTGTCCACAATGTGGTCGGCAAGACGGGCGTTCACAGCCAGGGCACACTATTGCAGACCACCGGGTTTCAGCTTCCCGGCTTCCCCAGCGCCGGATCCTGGGTCAGCTATGCCCTGGGCAGCGAAAGCGACAACCTGCCCTCCTTTGTCGTGCTGCCGGACCATCGTGGGCTGGCTTCCAACGGGGCGAAAAACTGGGCCAATGCCTTCCTCCCCGCCCAGCACCAGGGCACCGTCATCCGCCCTGGCCATGCGGAGCCCGTGGCGGATCTCCACGCTCCAAAGAGCAGCTTCATCACGCCCGCCGGAGACCGGGCCGGACTGGACGCCCTAGCCCGTCTGAACCGCGCCCATGCGGAGCAGCGCCCCGGCGATGACCGCCTGCAGGCCCGCATCCGATCTTATGAACTCGCCGCCGCCATGCAGCTCAGCGCCACCGATGCGCTCGATGTCGCCGCCGAGCCTCAGTACATTCGCGACCTCTACGGACTGGCCCCCGAAGGCCCCGGCGTGGATGATTCAAGCATCAACATCAAGGCGGAGACTGAATACTTCGGCCGCAAGTGCCTCATCGCCCGCCGCCTGCTGGAGCGTGGGGTGCGCTTTGTTCAAATCTGGAGCGGCAATGACAACGGCCATCCGCGCCGCAACTGGGACAGCCACGAGGATGTGAAGCGCGACCACGAGCCCCTTTCCCTCGGCATGGCCCACGGCACCGCCGCCCTCATCCAGGACCTCAAACAGCGCGGCATGCTGGAGGACACCCTCATCCTCTGGACCACTGAATTTGGCCGCATGCCCTGCTCCCAGGGCAGCAAAGGCCGCGACCACAACCCCTTCGTCTTCACCAACTGGCTGTGCGGCGGCGGCATCCGCGGCGGCACCTATGGCGAAAGCGACGAATGGGGCTTCCGCCCTCAGGACCCCGCCCGCGCCGCCACCGTCTATGACATCCACGCCACCGTACTTCACCAGTTAGGCATCGACCACACCCGCCTCACCCTCCGCCACAACAGCATCGACCGCCGCCTCACCGATGTGCATGGCCATGTGCTTCAGGACATGGTGGGGTGAGGGGCCCTGTGAAGAGGCTCCTGGACAGGCAAGTCTCTTCTTCTCATCCTTACCACTGGCAGCCGGGCCCCATTGCCCAGTTCAATGTCAAACCTCTCCACCACGTCATAACCACAGGCGGCATAGAGCCGCTCCCCTGCCAGCGTGGCGATGATCTCCAGCCTGCCAAACCCCGCCCTGGTGGCAGCAGCCTCGCATTGCTGCAAAAGCTGTCTGGCGATGCCCCGGCGGACATGACCTGGGTGGACGAAGAATGCCCGGATCATCGCAGGCTCCGTTTCCGGGTCCCGTAGCGGATCCTCACCGGACCTCTTCGCATCGCCTCCATAAAGGGTCTTGCGCTTGCTCCAGCCGCCGCAGCCGATGATGACATCTCTCTCGTTTGCGACGAAATAGGTACCGTCTTTGATTAACTGGCTGTCCACCCCAAAGACTGTCCCCAAGGCCCCTTCAAGCTGCACCGGCGAGTAATAGGCAGACTGCAAAGTAAGGGTGGAGAGCCTAATGAGTGCTTCCAGGGCCGGCCCGTCAGCCAGGGTGGCCAGGCGGTATTGGACACTCATGATCTTGACCACTTACTTCTTCTTTTTCTTCGCCGCCTTTTCCGGCAGGCCCTGGCCGGGCTTGAGGTCCAGATTTGCGGTCATGTCAGCCTCGGTGACGGTGGATTCCACGCCCTGCTCAGGGACATCGGCCTGGGCGGTCCAGAGGATGGCGTTGAGGACCAGCTTGCGCTGCTCATTGTTAGACCAGCTCTGGTGGAAATGGCCGCCGGTGAAACCGAATCCGCGGCCACCACCGTCGCGCTCCGCCGCCCAGGCGACGTGCTGTTTTTCCTTGTTCTTCACGGATTCACGCACGGTCGGGTTGCCGCTGTGGTGGCCATCTGGGCGCTCCATGGTGGAATCCGGGGCCACGGCGCTGAGGATGGGCGTTACACGGTCCATGCCTTTGCGGAAGCGCATGTAAAAGTACCATTCATCATTGGTGCCGAAAGGCTTCACGCCGCTTGTGATCGGATGCGCAGGAAATTCCGTGAAGCTGGCATCCCAATGCGGGTTCACGCTCCAGTTGATCTCAAAACAGCCGCCCATCCAGTCAATGAACTCCTTGCCGCCCAGCTCAATGGTCGGCTCCACCGCGTAATGAAGCGTCAGGAAGCCGCAGCCACGTTTCATTTCCTTGTCCAGCTGCTGGAGGCGGTCGCCTTGCAGCGCCGGATGGCGAGGACCGCCGTCGGCATAAATGACCACGCTGGCGGCCTGGCCCAGGTCTTCCGCCGATGGCCAGGCTCCGTTGAGGTAGGTGCGGATGTCCAGTTGGTCCAACTGCGTCTGCTCCAGGCTCTTTTTCAGCAGCAGGATGCCGGCAGCGTGTTCATGCTGGCCTGGACCATGGGAGGGCTTGCCCGCGATCATGACGATGACTTTTTTATCCGCGGCAGAAAGGCACGTGGTCAGCGCCAGGGCAAAGGTGAGGAGGAGAAACTTCATAGGGTTGGTAACAGTGACGATGCTAACGTTGAGCAGACAAGCCGCTTTTCACAAGGTTTTGTGCAGACATCTCCAGGCAAGAAGGCCACCCAAGCCAAAACCAAAGGTGTTCAGGCTGCCGTGGACAGCCCACATGGCACGCATGGAAAGCGCACCCGAGGGAAGGAAATAGCGCAGCCCAAAACCCAGTGCCAGCATCATGGCGATGAACAGGCTCACTCCCGACAGACCAAAAAGCATCTTCGCCCCATCATGCAGCCCTTTTTGAAAAGCCATCTTCATTTGCAGCAGGGCCACACCCAGTGCCCCAACCACCAGCACGCACACGCTCAGCGGCTCCACCCAGGGCAGCGTCTGGAAGTGCGTGCAGGTGATGCCGAGGGCCACCAGCGGCACCCCGGCCAAAATGAACAGGCATGACCCCCGTGACATTTTTCCCGGCAGTGACTTCCCGCACAGCCCCGCCATGAGCGGCAGCGTAAATCCGGCATGGTGAAAATGCGCCGCCGTGAGCAGCACGATCAGCGCATCAAAACCAAACGGCATCCATCCCGCCCGGTAGGCCACCAGCCACGCGGCCCCGATGGCGGGGAAGATCCGCGCCGAGAGCCGGCATAGATATGCCGGAGTTCGCGCCGTTTCCTGAAACCCGGCATACACAGCATGACCCGCATCCCACACCCGGAGGCATAACCAGGGACAGGTCAGCGCAAGGCTCACCCATGCGGGCCCGATGCCCAGCAGGGCCAGAATGAGAAGAAAGGCAGCCGTGAATTCTGTATCCGCGGAAACGGGCAGATCCTCGCTGTCTTCTTGCAACTCCCTGGCCATCGGCATCAGAATGAGCACGGCTACCGCCAGCAAGATTTCAATCCAGGTCGCTGCCTGTGGTTCCAGTCCCTTGATACTCGCAAAAATCACGCAGATGACCACCCCCAGGCCGAGATTGGCATACTCAGGCATCGGGAAACGACGGGCGATGATCTTCATGCAATGTTCCCTCAAGCTTTCCCACCGGGCTGCAGTGGTGGCTGGCTCAGCCTCATCATCGCAGCCTGCGAATCCCGCACAAACCGGAGCTGCCACCACCGGGCCAGTGGAAAGCCCAGCCAGGCCAGCCAGTGACGGGGGCGGGAAAAGGCGCGGATCTCATACCACACGGAGCCGTCCGCCAGCAACTCCACCATGAAGCGTTCCTCGCCACACTCCGCATGTTCCGGCAGCGTGCCATAGGTAAAACCGTGCCTGTCAGGACTGTCCCAGCGCTGGAGAATACGGCAGGGATTGATCCACCACAGACTGGCGATTTTCACCACCATGGCCACCACCTGTCCCGGCTGCTGCGGGGCGAGGGAAGGGCGCACGACAGCCCATTCGGGAAACATCTGCCAGGCATCCAGCGCCCGGCAGGCCTGCCGGTAAAACAACGTCCCGGCTCCCAGCCGCACCCGATGCACTTCCTCAATGAATCCCTCCTGCGGAGGATGCTCCACACCTCCACGATGGGCATAGCTTAGGGGCGCATCCTGCCAGGCAGACAGGTGGTATTGCAGCAGCGATGAGGAAGGCGGCTGGCGTGTGATCATCCCCTATCTTCCACTCGGATGACTCTCCGACAACTCCTCAGCAGCGGGAATCTGAGGTAAATGTGCAGCAACCGGCGATCATGCAGAATACGATGTACTGGGTATGAGCGACAACCCACCTGCGGATGCCAAGGAAACGCCCGCCCAAAAGAGCCGCCGACAACGGTTGAAGGAAGGCTATTTTAACCTGTTGATGAGGCGCTGGGGCAGGATGTCCGTGCGCGGCTGGCTGGAGCTGGGAGCCTTCCTTCTGACATTGCTCATCCTCTACAACATCTTTTTCATCCGCCGCGAGCTCATCGAATACCGGCCGAAGCACACCTTTGCCATCGCGGATCCCGCCTTCTTCGGCTCCGCGCACGCCATCGCAGATCCTGTCCCAATCGGAGGGAACAAGATCACCCTCCTGCACAACGGCGTAGGCATCTTCCCCCCCATGCTGGAGGCCATTCGCGCTGCGAAAAAGACTATCAACTTCGAGGCCTTCATCTTTCATTCCGATAAAGTGGGCGGTCCCTTCCTGGATGCCTTTGCTGAAATGGCGCAAAAGGGGGTGGAGGTGCGCATTCTCCTGGATGGCATCGGCTCCGGCCTCGGATTGAAAAACGAAGAACTGGACGTCCTCAAGAAGGCCGGCTGCAAGGTGGCCTATTACCATCCCGCCCGGGGCCTGAGGGTGGACCGCATCAACCGCAGGACGCACCGCCGCGTGCTCGTGGTGGATGGCAAAATGGGCTTCACCGGCGGTGCCGGCTTTTCTGAGGAATGGCAGGGTAATGCCGATGCGCCTGACCACTGGCGGGAAGTCCATGGGCAGCTCGAAGGTCCCATCGTGGCCAAGCTCCAGACCGCTTTCCAGCAGCACTGGATGGATGCCACCGAGGAGCTCCTGAGCGGCCCGGCCCACTTTCCCTTCCTACCCCCGGTGGGCCCCCTCATGGCCCAGGTCACCACCTCCCGCGCCTTCACCACTGCTCCGCTGCCAGTCATCCAGGCCGTGGCCATCGCCGCTGCGGAAAAGACCATCTACATCACCAACCCCTATTGCACACCCACAGACGATTTTGTGCATCTGCTGGCCGAGGCCACCAAGCGCGGAGTGGACGTGAAGCTTATCATCCCCGGCAAGCACAACGACCAGCCCGCCACCAAATCCGCAGGCAGCCAGAGCTATGGCAAGCTGCTGGAGGCAGGCGTCGAGATTTATGAATACCGGCCCACCATGATCCATTCCAAGACCATGGTCATTGACGGCCACTTCTCCCTCTTTGGAACCTCCAATCTGGACCCCCGCTCCTCCCAGATTAACGAGGAAATTGATGTCAGCGTCTATGATGTGAATTTCGGGGCCGCCATGGACCGGATCTTCCTGGACGATCTAAAACTGTCCAAACCCTACACCATGGAAGATTTCGAATCCCGCTCTCTGAAAGACCGCTTCCTGGAGTGGGTGATGATTCCCATCCGGTCGCAGCTATAGCCAGGATTTGGGAGTCCTGACAGAATCCGGACAAGGACTGGTCGTTAGGAGCGTTTTTCTCCCATGTCACTCACCCGCCGCCAATTTCTGCCTTCTGTCTCCGCAGCTCTCGCATCCACCTCATTGATAGACTGGCAGTCGGCCCAGGCAGCCGGTGTGAAAAGACCCATCAAGATCGCCGTCAAGTCCGGTATGATCAAAGATGGGAAGAGCTATCTGGAGAAATTCGCCATCGCGAAGGAGGCCGGATTTGATGGCGTCGAGCCCGGAGGCCCTTTCCCGGAAAAGGACCTGGCGGAAATCCAGGATGCCATCCAAAAAACTGGAGTGGTGGTGCCAGGAACGGTGTGTCCCGCAGGCGGAAGACAACTGGGCTCGACCGATGAAAAACTGCGGCAAGCAGGGATCGAGCTGTTTAAAACCTCCCTCCGCCAAACGCAGGCACTGGGCGGCACCACTGTACTCATGTATCCCGGCATTGTGGATGAAGGGCAGCGGTATGAAGAGGTCTATGAAAACCTGCTGAAATCCACCCGCGCGCTGCTTCCGGTGGCCGAGGAGACCGGGGTCAAAATCGCCCTGGAAAATGTCTGGAATAACCTTTTCCTGAGCCCCCTGGATGCGGTGCGGTTTGTGGACACCATCGGCAGCCCTTGGTGCGGCTGGTTTTTCGATATCGGCAACGTGGCACGCTACGGCTGGCCTGAGCACTGGGCACGGGCGCTGGGCGGCAAGCGCATCTTCAAGCTGGACATCAAGGACTACAGCACCCAAAAGCACATGGAGAAGGGTCCCCGTGCAGGCTTCGACTGCGAAATCGGCGAGGGCGACATCAACTTTGCCGCTGTGATGAAGGCGCTGGATGAGGTCGGCTACTCAGGCGGCTGGATCTCCGCCGAGGTTAAAGGTGGCGACGTGGCACGTCTGACTGACATCCGCAAGCGGATCGAACGTGTGCTGGAGTCATGACCCGAGGGGCGCTGATCAGCGATAAAACTCCAGCGTACGGGCGACGCCGTCTTTCCAGTTCACCAGGACTTTGTAGCCCATGGCCTCCTGGGCGGCGGAGATGTCGGCCAGAGAATTGCGGACATCGCCCACGCGCGGGGGTTGAAACTCGGGCTCAAGTTTTTGGTTGGTCAGACGGTTCAGCTCATCAATAAGCTGGAGCAGGGAGATGGAGTCCCCCGCAGCGGAATTGAAGAATTTCCCAGCCACCTTTTCAGCAGGAGCTTCAGCCGCCAGGAGGTTGGCGGAGACCGCATTGTCCACATAGGTGAAGTCGCGGGCCTGGAGCCCATCGCCAAAAACCAGCGGGCGCTCCCCTTTCAACATCGCGGTGCAATATTTGGCAATGACCCCGGAATACGGTGAATCAAAGGCCTGCCGGGGACCGAACACATTGAAGTAGCGCAGGCCGACCGTCTCAAGACCATAAAGGCGGTGGAAAAGCTGGCAGTATTTTTCACTCGCGTACTTCTGCAAGGCATACGGGGAAAGCGGATTGGGCGGCAGGCCTTCGTATTTCGAAGGGGCATCGGAATCCCCGTAGATGGAAGAAGAGCTGGCGAACATGAAGCGCTTCACCCCGGCATCACGGGCGGCAATGAGCACCTTGAGTGTGCCATCCAGATTCTGGGCATTGCTTTCCAGAGGCTGGGCGACGGAGCGCGGAACGGAAGGCAGGGCGCCCTCATGGAAAACCCAGTCACAGCCAGCGGTGATCTTGGCCAGCAGGGCTTCATCGCCGATGTCGCCCTGAACGAACTCCAGATCGTCACCCGGTTTTTTCCAGGCAAGGTTGTCCAGGTTGCCCAGGCTAAGATTGTCAAGGGCTACTACGCTGGCACCGCGTGCACAAAGGGCTTCGGCAATATGGGAACCAATGAATCCGGCACCGCCGGTGATAAGGGCTTTCATGAGGCTGGGAGAATAAAATCAGGCTTTGAAATAATGGGGCTGTCCTTTGAGCAGAGAACCGAAGGCATTGCGCGTATCCACGATGAGACGGGCATTTTCCGCGATAAGGGGATAATCCACCGCCTGGTGATTGGTGGCCAGCAGGACGAGGTCAAACCCGGCCACAGTCTCTGCATCCAGGGGAAGATTTTCGCGCCCGGCGAAGTGGCCATGCTCACGGGAGGGGCGGATGACAGGCACGTGGGGGTCGTGGTAGGCGACGGTGGCCGCTTCAGACTCCAGCATTTCCCAAAGCACATAGGCAGGGCTTTCGCGGTCATCATCCACATTCGGCTTGTAGGCGATGCCCAGCAGGAGGACGCGGCTGCCTTTCAGCTCCTTGCGCTGGGATTCCAATGCCTCCCGGCAGCGCTGGATGACGTAGGCCGGCATGGCCGTGTTCACTTCGCCCGCCAGTTCAATAAACCGCGTTTCCTGGCCATACTGGCGGGCTTTCCATGTCAGATAAAACGGGTCAATGGGAATGCAGTGCCCGCCCAGACCGGGCCCAGGGTAAAAGGGCATGAAACCAAAGGGTTTCGTTTTCGCTGCGGCGATCACTTCCCAGATATCAATGCCCATCTTGTCATAGACCACCTTCAGTTCATTGACCATGGCGATGTTCACCGCACGAAAGATGTTTTCAGTCAGCTTAACCGCCTCCGCAATGCGGCAGGAATCCACCGGGACGAGAGTCTGGATGGCCTTGCCATAAACTTCCATCGCCTTCTTTTGGCAGGCTGGCGTCAGCCCTCCAATCACTTTTGGGATGCGGGAGACATCGCTCAGGGGATTGCCCGG
This sequence comes from Prosthecobacter sp. SYSU 5D2, assembly GCF_039655865.1. Taxonomy (NCBI): domain Bacteria; kingdom Pseudomonadati; phylum Verrucomicrobiota; class Verrucomicrobiia; order Verrucomicrobiales; family Verrucomicrobiaceae; genus Prosthecobacter; species Prosthecobacter sp. SYSU 5D2. The sequence continues at coordinate 564,580 of NZ_JBBYXL010000001.1, forward strand.
ATCTTCACGCTCAGGGGAGAAGGCAAGGTGGAAATCTACACCGGCGACGAGGCCGGAGCCCGCTTCCAAAACTTCCCTCAATTCCGTATCCGTGGTCCCCGGATAGGTGGTGGATTCCAGAACTACAAGCTGACCCTTCTGAAGATGCGGGGCGATGGCGCGCCCGGTATTAAGCACATAGCTCAGGTCCGGTTCATTTCCCGCAGCCAGGGGAGTGGGTACACAGATGATGAGCGCTGTGCACTCTCGGGCCTGGGAAAAATCCGTCGTGGCACGAAACTGTCCTTTACTGACAGCCGCATTGATTTCCTCCTCAGGAATATGGAGGATATAGGTCTGGCCAGCGTTAAGCTTGTCTACCTTGGCAGAATCAATATCCAGACCAAGAACCTGGCTGCCGCACTGGGCAAACCGTAAACTGAGGGGCAGGCCGACATAGCCTAGACCAATGATGCCGATGAGTGAGCCTGTTGACATGACTGAGGAGGACGGAGCGTCTGACTGTCTATGGCGGAAATGTCCAGAGCATTCCACACGTTTTCTTGAAAATAAAAAGCCGGGCATGCCGTCATGGGACTCTATCGGGGCATTCTTGAGGCTTGCAATGCTGAAGCGCTGGGGAATTGTCTGATCGGTTCATGTCTTCCTGACATGGCCACTGCCTCTCAACTCCTAGCCTATGCACCCCATGATCCTTCGACTTAGCCTCCTCTTGTTAGCCAGCGTCATGCTCGGCAGTTGTGCCTACCCCTTTGGACACAGCAAAAACGGTGAATATTTTGGAGGCCAGGGAGCGAGCACGGCTCCTCGGGCCCGCATTCCCAAAGAACTTCAGCGCGAGCGCTCCATGTTTTAGCTCCGACCTCACTGAGCCATCCTTCATTGATGACGCCAGACGGCTGGCATAAGAGCTTACTTGATTTGCTTCCAACCCTTCATGCGCCCCCCTGCTTTTCGTAACCATTGTACCGGTTTCACGCTTTTAGAATCGCTCCTGATGATCGGTTTAATCACCGTTTTGGGCCTGATGTCTATGGCCATTTACCTCAAGGAAACCGACCCGGAAAGAAAGGGGGCAGGCGTATGGGAGAGGCAGGAAACGATGTTCGTCCCGGCTTTCCATGAAGTCAGTGACCCGCTCATCATTGTCCCCGATGATCCCCAGAAGGATCCTTTGACCGAACTGCTTCCCGACAATAAGGACGTGACGGAGTGAATTCAAAATAGCATCCGCCTGACCTGGAGCCCCCTTGCAAGCATAAGAAATGCGCATGGATACTGACCCGCCCCAGGCCCCACGAAAACCCTTTCTGGCCAGAGCAGGCCAGTCCCTGGTGGACATTTCTGAAAACCAGGGCTGCTGGGCCGTTCTCCGCCGCTTTCTGCGCGGCCTTACCTTCTGGACCATCCTCTTTTATGTTATTGGCCTGGTGATATTCAGCCTGCTGCTGAGCCGGGTCGGAGAAAGGAATGTCACCACGGCCTTCCTGTCCTTCCTCCCTTACTCCATTTGGGTTCTTCCAGCCGTGCCGCTGGCCGCCGCTGCGATGCTGTTTCATTGGCGCATGCTGCTGGTGCTGGCACTAGCACTCGCCTGGATTGGCTATGATTTTATGGGCTGGCGGCCAGGAGGAGTACTGGAACCGTCAGGGGAGACTCTTCGGGTGATGTCTAACAATCACGGTCAGCACGGCAACCAAAGCCTGCAGCCTTTCAAAAATGCAACGAAGCCCGACCTCCTGCTGATGCAGGAAGGTCGCAGTGCCGCAGGCTATGCGAAGGATCCGGCTTATGCCGAATTCCCTCACACACGGAGCCTGGGAGAGCATACCTTCCTGAGCCGCTATCCCATTCTTGAAGAGGCCAAACTGCCTGCTCTTCCGGGCAGGTCGCCCAAAGCAGTACGCTTTGTCATTGATTGGAATGGACGCCGCGTCGCGGTTTACAGTGTACATCTGCATTCTCCGCGCGACCAGCTCAGCTATCTGAGGTGGGGTTCTTTTCTTTATGGGATCCTGGGCCTTCCGGGGACTCCGTGGGAGGACCGGCGGAGAGAGCTCCAAAAGTTCTGGGACATCCAGATGGCAGATACGGAGATCATTCTGAAAGCCGTCCGTGAGGATGATTTGCCGGCGATTGTTGCTGGGGATTTTAACTCCACGCCGTTGGGTTACATTCACCGTCAGATCACCCGTGAGCTGGGGGATTCCCATGAGGGCGCAGGCCAGGGGTTTGGCCTGACCTTTCCTGGAAAGACACGCAATCCCTTGAGCGCCGGTGGCCCCTGGATGCGAATTGACTATGTGTTTTTCAGCCATCATTGGCAGGCCCTGCAATGCATCACAGAACCCGACAGGCCCTCCCAGCACCGTGCATTGACTGCCACGCTGGAGTTCAAGGATCCCTAACCGGCGGTGCAGATTTCACCGGCACCGCCTGCCACAGAATGAGCGCATCTTTGCGCGCCTGGAAATACGCTCCCAAGGCACGCAGACACGTGATCTGGAGCAAAAGAAAACCCGCAGGCACTGTGAACAGGCGTCCTTTCAGCCCCGGCAACAGCAGGCCAGCACCCGCAGCACCATAGGCCATAACCTGGCCCGCCAGCAGAAGCCAGATAATGGGTGACTTCGGTGCCGCCAGGGAAAAAATGCACACCGCCACTAGCAGCCAGGGAACTGCCAGCCGCAGATACTTGTGCGAGATGAGTTGCCACCACGTCCGGTTTTCCCAAGGCAGCAGCCAGGCAGGGAAATGCTCCATCATCTGGTAATTCCCCGCCAGCGTGCGCAACTTGCGCTTTTTCTCCAGCACCGGGTCCAGAGTTTGCGGATCATAAGCCACCGCTGCCGGCTCATAAAGGACACGATGCCCGCCCACCACAATGTTCATCGGGACGACCACATCATCCAAGATGGTGGCCGGATGCAGCGGCTGAAACAGATCCCGGCGGATCGCGTAGATGGCGCCCGTACAGCCGATGACGGAATCCACACGCCCTTCCCATTCCCTCAACTTTCGCTCAATTTTCCAATAAAGGTCCACCCCCTGTCCGCTGCCCGTCGCGGATGGGGCTATCTCCAGCAGACCGCTGACAGCACCGACAGAAGGATCCGAAAATGGACGGGCAAGCCGGACCAGGGCCTCCACATCAAAGTCTTGTCGTGCATCGCACAGCACCACCACGGGAAACCGGCAGAGCGGAATGCTCTCATTCAGCGCTGTGGCCTTCCCCCGCTGCTGCGGATGAGAGATGGCGCGCAGACGCGGATCGTTCAAGGCAGCTACACTTTCCGCAGTGGCATCCGCACAGCCATCACAAAAGACCAGTATCTCCAATTCACCCTGCCAGTGGCAGGCCAACAGATTCTGCAGACGGGCCTGGATGCGGGACTCCGCATTAAAAACGCTGAGAACGATGCTGATGCCTGCGGGCAGGGTGCCATCCGCCTGGACAGGCCTTGGCCGCAGCCGTGCCAGCAATGCCATAAGCAGCGGGTATCCCGCATGGGCATAGACGGTCAGAAACAGGCAGATGATCAGGAGCAGCAGCCACATGATCTCACTTCTTTTGGGCCAAAATGAGATACTGGCCGCCAGCCGGCAGCTTGCAGAGGGCAGGCTCCAGAGGACGCAGAAACTTCAGGAAGGAGGGAAACACAAACAGATAGTCCCGCAGCGCCACATTGAAGCCGGCCTTCCGTAACTGGCCGGACGCCTCCCAGGGGAAGAGCATGATGGCATCCCGGTCAAAAGGCACCCGGCTCATCACATAATGCACCATGGGATTCCATTTGTTGTTTTCCCAAAAGGCAAACCAGCCCCCTGGCTTTAAACTGTCATGGACAAGGCGGAAGGCCTCATCCCGTACGGCCACCGGGATGTGGTGAAAGACACCGTTGCAGAAAGCCAGATCAAAATGGTTCTTGGGCAGCAGATCCGCATCATGGACGAACGAATAGTTCCCATGGGGATGGTCTTTAGCCGCCTGAGCCACGGATTCTCCAGAGGGGTCAAAACCGATGTACTGTTCCAGATTGAAACCCTCCATCAAAAGCGGGGCAGAAGTTCCGGTACCGCAGCCAAAGTCCAGGCAGGTGCTGTGGGCTGCCTGACGGTCCCGGAGCCGGGCTTTGAGCCAGCGGATGCGTGCTTCGGCAAAGTACTCCTTGGTTTCACCCGTGAGTTTCAGGCCCTGGTTCAGTGCAGCATCATAGTCACTGGCATAGGCATCGAATTCGGCGGTGGCTGGATCTGGCATGAAAGGGCAGGTTAATGGTTCAAGCTTTCAGAGCCCAGTCCAAAAGGGCCTGGGCATCACGCCAGACGCCCCCTTCCGTGTCATTGAGAACGACGACGATCCGGCGGCGGCCATTGCGCTCACCGCTGGCCACCAGGCAGTAGCCGGCAGCGTCTGTATAGCCCGTTTTCATCCCGTCGCAGTAGCCGGCGCTGCGCAGCACGCGGTTGGTGTTGGAAAGCTGGGTGGTGCGGCCATTGGGCCATTTGAAGGTATAGCTTTGCTGCTTGACGATGCTGCGGATTTCCTGCTGCTTGTCGCAGACTTTCGCGATAACGCTAAGATCCCGCGCCGTGCTGAAGGGTTCATCACCATCTCGTGCAGGCAGGCCGTGAGGGTTTACATAGTGGCTGTCCTGCAGCCCCAGTTCCAGGCACTTTTGGTTCATTTTGGCCACAAAGGCCTCCACGCTGCCCGCGTTGTCACGCGCCAGAGCCTGGGCCACGTCGTTGGAGCTTTTCACCAGGATCGTGTTTAATAGCTGGCGGCGGGTGTACTGTTCCCCTGCTTTGATGCCCAGACGCACTGGTGAGCACTGTGTGTCGCTCTGCTCCACGGTGATGATTTTTTCGAGGTCTCCCTCCTCCACGACCAGCAGGGCAGTGAGGAGCTTGGTGGTACTGGCGATGGCGCCGCGTTTATCCGGGTTTTTTTCAAACAGTATCTCATCCGAATTCGCATCCACGATGATGACACGGTCCGCGCTGATCTGCGGAATGGGCCCGCGGAGTTCACGAATTTCCACCTCACGCCGCACCCTCTTTGTTTTCTCCAGCTCCTCCGCCAGCTGCTTTTGCAGGGACTCCACACTCTTTTCCTTCGCGAGCAGGTCCAAGCGGGCACCTTCCATGACCTGCTTTTCCTTCGCGGCCAAAAGCTCACGCTGGATGATGGCAGCCTCCTTTTTGTTCACCTCATCCTCACGCCACTGGAGCTTCAGCTCCCGCTGGGGGTCTTCACAGCCGGTCAGGGGAAGCAGGGCCAGCAGAGTGATCCACCGGAAGAACTTGGGGGTTGGGAAAGCGGTCATAAATCACAGTTCGGCCAGGAGTTCCTTCAGGCGGGCGGCAGGCCACTGCCCGGGGGCATTCGCCTCGCCAAGATAGCCGTAGTTGAGCAGGCTGCCACACTTTGCAAGGACCAACCTTGATACGCGTCCCAATGGACCCATGCCCATTGTGGAAAGGCGCATCCGGTGAACCTCCGATGTCAGGGTGATAAGCCTGGTCAAATCGGCAGGGTTGTTCAGAAAGGTGGCCAGTTTCACCGCATCCAGTCCGGCAGGCTGCGCAAAGTTAATGGCCCCGCGCAGCACCTCCTCTCCCGGGGTGGTCTGGAAGTCATGAAACGAGCCGATCACCCGCACTCCCATGCCCTGGGCCTTCTGCACCAGCGGGCGCATGTCCATGGCGCTGCGCATCTCAATGTCCATCAGCACAGCCAGATCCAGCAATGGTTCCAGAAGGGCGATGCGCCCTGCCGCCTCCACCGTCCCCTGACCGCCCTCCGCCGGGTGGCGGGCCGTCAGCAGAACAGGGGTCTGGTTTCCTGCCAGGGCCATACGGATGTCTGCCGCTGGGGTTTTCAGAGTGTCCAGACGCAATTCGATGACATCACAGGAGGCCGTTCTTTGCTCAAGACTCATTGTGCTCCAAAGCTGCAAGGTGGCTGGATCAGAAATCACGCCGACCGCGAGCGGACGGGAGGAAAGGAGCAAATTGCTCGATGAAAGGAGTTGAGGCATTCGCTAGGTTTGTTATAATTTTAATAGAAATAAAGTAATAATGTAGGATAGTTCTACCCACACTATGCTTGGTCGCCGACAGGAAATCAATTTGCAGCTCACTCAGTTGTTGGACAGCGCCTTGCTGATCTTCTGCCTCTGGCTGGCGCATTTTCTCCGTGCCTCCATCATTCCGCAGTTTTTGCCTGGGCTGGTGGAAATCCCGCCGGTGGATAAATTATACTGGATCATGGCGGTTGTCGGCCCGTTTACACCCCTGGTGCTGGAGGCCAGGGGCTTTTACTCCAATCTCTTTCACAAAACGCCCGCACAAAGCCTGAGGCAGCTCATGGAAGGTCTCATGATCATGGGCACCATCATCGGTGCCCTGGTCGTGTTTTTGAAATGGGAGGTCCCCAGCCGCTCCGTCGTTCTCCTGGCAGTGATGATGGCCGGCCTGGCTCTGATCATCCGCGAAGCGGTCCAGCGCGGCAAGCTGCGCCACCAGATCGCCTCCGGCAAAGGCCGTGAAAAGGTGCTCATCGCCGGTCTCGCTTCCGACATGGAAAACTTTGTTGAAGGCCTTCCGGCGGAGCAGCTCGCCAGCCTGGAGATTACAGCACGGATTGACATCACCTGCCAGCCCATCAGCGCCCTCGTCGAGGCCATGCACCAGCACTCTGTTGCCAGGGTCATCTTTGCCGCCCAGCACGTCCATTTCAGCAAAATCGAGGAAGCCGTGCAGGCCTGTGAAACCGAAGGCGTGGAAGCCTGGATCGCGGCGGATTTTTTCCAAACCGCCATTGCCCGGCCTACCTTTGACGTCATGGGCGGCCGCCTGATGCTCGTTTTCCACAGCACGCCGCAGATCTCCTGGGCGCTGTGGGCCAAGGAAATCCTGGACCGCGTAGGTGCGGCAGTCTTGTTGCTGCTCTCCGCTCCGGTCTGGATCCTGGCCATGACTGGCATCCGGCTGTCTTCCACCGGCCCCATCTTTTTCCGGCAGGAGCGTTCAGGCCACTACGGCAAGCCCTTTCTCATGTGGAAATTCCGCACCATGAGCCTGGATGCCGAAGCCCGCCGTGCCGAGCTGGAAACAGCCAATGAGATGAGCGGTCCGGTTTTCAAAATCACCGCCGACCCGCGCATCTTCCCTTTTGGCCGCTGGCTGCGGCGGATGAGCATTGATGAGCTGCCGCAGCTCCTGAATGTCCTTCGCGGGGAGATGAGCCTCGTGGGCCCGCGCCCGCTGCCGGTCTATGAAATTGAAAAGATTGAAAAACACGCCCAGCGCCGCCGCCTCAGTGTGAAACCAGGCCTCACCTGCCTGTGGCAGATCACCGGCCGCAACGGCATCCGCAACTTTGAAGAATGGGTGGCCCTGGACCTCCAGTACATTGACAACTGGTCTCTCTGGCTGGACCTGAAGATCCTCGCCAAGACTCTGCCCGCTGTTTTGCGGGGCGTTGGGGCTTCCTGATTTTCCAACCCGCTGCCAGGCAGCTCAAGGAGCCAGCGTGGAATAATCAATCGTCCGCAGCCGGTGTTTTTTAGCTCCCATCCTTGGCACACAATCCAGCAGCGCCTGCGTGTAAGGATGCTGCGGATTGTTTAGCACCTCCGCCGTGAGGCCCGTTTCGACAATCTCTCCGCGATACATCACCGCCACGCGGTCGGCCACATCCTTGATGATGCCAAAGTTATGGGTGATCAGGATCAGGCTCATATCCAGCCGGCGGCGCAGGTCCGCCAGCAGTTCCATGATCTGCTTTTGAATGGTCACATCCAGCGCCGTCGTCGGTTCATCGGCGATCAGCAGCTTCGGCTGGCAGCACAGGGCCATGGCGATCATGACCCGCTGTTGCATGCCGCCGCTCAGTTCATGCGGATACGCACGCAACCGTTTTTCCGGCTCGGTGATGCCCACCAGACGAAGCCAGCTCAGGATCTCCGCATCCCGGTCGGTCACCTCCGGACGATGCAGCGACAGCGCTTCCCCAATCTGCGTGCGGACCGTCAGCACGGGATTCAACGAAGTCGTCGGCTCCTGGAAAACATAAGCAATCTCCTTTCCCCGCACCTTCCGCAGCTCCCTCTCGTTCATCTTCAGCACCTCATGTCCGGCGATGCTGAGGTGCGCGGCTGTGATGTGGGCGGGCGGCTCGGGCAGCAGACGGGCCAGGGCCAGGGCGGTGGCGCTTTTCCCGCTGCCACTTTCCCCCACAATGGCGATGGATTCCCCCTGCTGCAGTTCCAGGCTGAGCCCCTTCACCGCCTGAACCGGCGGTCCGTCATGACGGCGAAACTCGATGTTCAGATCGCGGATGCTCAGGAGGGATGACATAAAATAAATAGGTTCCTTTAGCGCTGACGCGGCAGGATCATGCGCCCCAGCAGCCACAAAGACAAGGCGCAAAGCGCATAGGGCCAGGATACCGCCAGTGGTGCCACAGGGTTCGTGAGAGCCTGCTGAAGGGCTTCCTGCCACGCACTGCTCATCGCTGCCAGGCCAGGCAATCCATAGGAGACCCAGAGCGAAAGCAAAAGGGCCGCTACTGAACACAGCCTGGCCAGACCCCGGCGGATCTGGTTACTCCTGAGATGGCGTTTCCAAACCTCATGGGGGCTGAGGCCGATCACCAGCGCGCCCTCGCGCACCTTCCCGTCTGCGTCCGCAAGACAGGGCACCGGTGAATGCGGCCAGGCAGAGGCCAGGCAATACCAAGCCAGCGCCAGACCCGCCCAGGGAGCCAGGGTAAGCAGCAACGATGAGGAGGCGACTGGCGCCTGCAAAGCAGGAAGGATCCCGGCCAGCGCCCCCGGCAGGTCAAAGGCATTCTCCACCACAGGCAGGAGCAATATGCCCAGAAAACCCGCTGACCTGACCTGGGAATACCAGGGCTTTTTGTCCTCTGTTGCAGACGCAAGCACCTGGGCCGTCATCGGCAGCGCCAGCAAAAACAGCGGGGGTGCCCACCACCAGACGATGTGGGCCATTCTCATGGGCAGGTCAGCCGGATCCGTGGAGGCAGCAGCAGGCATCAGGCTCAAAACCGGCTGACCGAGATGACCGGCCCAGTAACCCATGGCAGACCAAATCAATGCAGTCAGCGGCCATAAAACCACCGCCTTGGCCAGCAGCACCACGGGCCATCGTGCGCCTTTCCCAAAACAGGACCCCAGGGCGGCCAGCGCCAGGCCAGAAGTCACCGCCAGCAGCAACGATCCCCCGAAGAGGCCGAGGCTGAGAAGATACGTGGCAGGTGACATTGGAAACACAGAATCTATTCGTTAGGAGGACGCATCAACAGTGACTGCGGGCTGCTGCTGCGCAGAAGCGAATGCAGGGTCAGAGAACGCTGCAAATCCGGAGCTCCCAAAGCCGGGAAACGCGCCCTGCGCACCCCCATCTGCTGCATGTCCCCCACCAGCGGCAGCGCCGGCTGCAAGTTCATGAAACGCTCCTGCACGGCACCCGCACGCGCCGGAAGCTGGCTGACATCATATTCGGAAACCAGCGCCTCCAGAAGCCGGTCCATTTGCGGATCGGCGAGCTGCGCAAAGTTCAGTCCCGAGGAAATCTGGCCGCTGTGCCAAAGCGCCACCTGATCCCAGGACAGGTCATAATTGAGCCCTAAAATCACCGCATCAAACTTGCCCGGAGCCAGACGTTCTGCCACGAGTTCGCTGGGATCCACCGCCGTGATTTTGACGCGAACTCCGAGTTGCTTCCATTGTGCTGCCATCATTTGGGCCAGTTGCTCCCGCTGGCGGTTGTCCGTGGTTATCAGCAGCTCAAACTCCAGCGCCTGCCCGCCTTTTTTAGCCACCCCGCTCACGTCCCGCAGCCAGCCTGCGGCCTCCAGCTTCTGCAAAGCACGTGCCTGATCGAAGGGCAGCCCATCCGTTTTGGGAGCATACCAAAGACCCGGAGTAAAAAGCGGTTCCGCCAGTCGGGCCTGGCCCCCCAGTCCCTCCGCCAGCAAGGTCTGCCGGTTTAGACCCAGCGCCAGAGCCTCACGCACTGGCAGCTCTGACAGGAGGGATGAGCGCAAATTCCACAGGATCATCAAGCGATTATGCGGAGACGTCGGGTGGTAATCCAAAGAAGATTCCTGCCGCAATTCCAACCCCTCTCCTGGCCAGAGGATGTCCAGACTTCCAGCCGCAAGCGCCACCCGTGCCTGGAGCGTCCCGCTTGCGGGAAGGATGCGCAGGCTGGGGACCGCCGCTGCATCCTGCTCATTCTGCGGCTGCAAGGTCAGGCCGCGGCCCTTGCGGACAACCTGCCACCTGCCGGAACCCGGCGGTGTTTCATCCCCCTCCGGAGGCTCATTCAGCCAGTTTGCCTGCAGGATGGGAAAGCCTACCCAGCTTGCCAGAGCAGCTCCGTAGTTGCGGCGATAAGTCACCCTCACCGTGGTGCTGCCTTCAGCAGAAATGTCCTGAATGTGCCGGAACCCCTCCCGCCCCTGAACCGGATATCCCTGCCGTTTCACATGCTCGACCGTCTGTTTTACATCTGCCACCGTCACGGGGGATCCGTCAGGCCAGGCGTTCCGTCCGGCATGGAGTTCAAACTCCAGCACCGGCTCCAGCAGGCCGGCCACCTCCGCCAAGGGGGTGATCTTCGGCACTGGCTGTCCTTTCTGCAGGAGCCAGGCAGCCAGAGTTTCACGCACCTGAAGCCATGCCGAAGTGGTCACCAGCTCACAAGTGCCGTCCTCATCAAACCACAGCCGCACCGTGCTGGCAGCGTGCTCCGGGGCCTGGGCATACTCTTCCAGTGCACTCCGGGCGGCAGCAGCAGTGTCCAGGCGCAAAAATGTCAGCGGCAGCAGCGCCTCTGAGGCCAGGCTTTCCAGCGCAGGCTGAACACCGGCGGTACCTGGCCGGGAAAACCGCAGTACCAGGCTCAGCCCTTGCGTCGTCACTTCCTCCAGCTCCCAGGTCTTGCGTGTTTTTGGCGGCACCTCCGCCAGCCGGCGCTGGGCTTCCTGCAGACTGTCCTCCGATGGGAACCAGCAGGTCACCCGCTGATGCCAGGCCCAGGATTCCGCCAGCCCTGGGGCAAGCCTGCCCTGCCCGTCCAGCCGGATCAGTGGCTCATGCAGCAGATCCAGAATCTGGCGCTCCGCCTCGGTCGCAGGAAGAAAAGGATTCAATTTGGGCATCTCCCCCGGCAGCATCATGACAATGGCTTCAGGCTGGCCACGCGCACCCTGCTGCACCTGCCAGGCTGCCCAGCCAGAGACGCCTAGCGCCACCAGCGGAATGCCAAAAATCAGAAGCCTTTTCATGATTCGGACAGCCTAGGTGCGACTGCCACAGGATGCAACGGCGCGGGCAAAACAGCTTTCAGCCCCTGGCCGGCCAGCAGTTTCAGCGTGCCCTCCAGCACCTCCACACAGCTTGGTGGCCCGTCATGCAGCAGGACAATGGCTCCCGGTTTTAAACTGCGGGCAATGAATTTTAAAATGAGAGCAGGATTCTTGACCACTCCATCAAAACCCCGGCAGTTCCAGATGGCCATCGTCAGGCCCAGAGCCCTCAATGGTGCGGCCAGATACAGATTATGATGTCCCACCGGTGGCCGGAACCAGACCGGAGCGGTCCCGCTGATGTCCGTCAGAGTCTGCTGGCAGCCGGCCACCTCCGTCCACATCCGGCCCGGCCGGAGCGTCCAAAAATAACTGGAGGGGTGCGTCTGGCTATGATTCCCGATGAGATGCCCGCGTCGCAAAATTTCACGTACCAGTTCAGGATGCTCCGCCGCCTTTCTGCCAATGAGAAAAAAACCCGCCTTGGCATGATGCCTGTCCAGAACATCCAGCATGGCCGGTGTCGTCACCGGATCAGGGCCGTCATCTATGGTGATCCAAACGTGACCCCTGTCTTTTTCCTCCGCTGAAAGCTCCGTCACGTGCGGACCGAACAAACGCGACCTCGGATTCACCGTTCCATACCCGATGCCGCCAAAGGTGATCCAAAAAACGCCCAATGCCCATCCCAGATGCCCGGTCAGCAGCAGCACCACACAGCCCACCGCAGGTACCAGGCTCAACATCGAACGCCGTGCATTTTCACGGCGGCAGGCAGCAGGCTGGATGGGAGGGGGCCGGACCATCCAGAAAGGTGGTTAGCGCTTCAGCTTCCGCTTCAGGCGCATCCAGGTCGGCACGTCCAGGTCTTCCCCGCCGGAAGCGAGCGCAGGCTCCGTATCCTTGAAGCGGCCACGGTCCTGTTCGGAGAATCCCAGATTAATCTGTTCATCATTGGCTGCTTTTTTCGCCGCTGCAGAATTGATCGGCGGCGGTGCATAGGCCAGGTCTTCAGGGGGGAGATTGGTGCGGGCCACCACCGCCGCCAGGGGCGAAGGTGCCGGACGTGGAGCGGGTGCTGGCGCTGGCGCTGCTTGCACAGGAGCCGACGCCGGCGTCGGTGCGGGTGCCGGCGTCATGAAGTCCTCAATCCGCAGACGTTGCCGCGCAGGCTCGGGAGCCAGTGCGGGTTCCGGCTCCGGCTCTGGCTCGGGTGCAAAATGAGCGTGATTCGCGGCAGGCTCCTCTTCCTCCTCATAATATTCCTCTTCAGGCTCCAGTTCGGCAGGGGGGGCAGGCATCTGCGCAGCGGGTGCGGGCGGGGCCATCATTGCTGGCGCAGGAGCAGGCGCTGGGGGCGAAGGTTGAGGGGAAATCTCTTCAAACAGGCCGGCCTCGGCTTCCACCGTCTCTGCGGGCGTCTCAGGCTCATCATGGGACAGGGAGATGATCTCATCATCCTTGAACAAAAGATCCATTGCTTCATCCTTGACCAGCGGTGCCGCCTTGGTCGGAGCCGGGGCAGGTTGCGCTTTCACCTGGGCAGAGGCAGCGGGTGCCGCAGGATTGGCACGCGGCGATCTCGGACGTGGAGCCGGGGTGGGAGCAGAAGCCACCGCTTCAGCCAGGCTCGGCATCGGCCGGTCCGTCAGCGGCAGCATCTCCGCAGGCGGTGCCGCTGCGGCGATGGTGTTGAGCTGAGTCAGCCCCAGGGAGCTGATCAGCGTGACCGAAATCGAATCCCCAAGCTTGGCATCCACGGCCACGCCGAACAATATATGCGTGTGGTCCGGCACATGACGGCCGAGCTGCTTCATCACAGCGTCCACTTCCATGAGCGTCAGTGTTTCGCCACCGGCGATGTGGACCAATAGCGTCTTTGTCTGGTGCAGCAGACGGCCCTGGTCAATGAGCGGGCTTTTCAGGGCGCGTTTCAGGGCTTCCGCCCCACGGTTCTGGCCGCGGGCCTCGCCGAAGCCGAAGAGGCAGCGGCCGTTGGAGGTGCTCAGGGCACTCGTCAGATCATCCAGCCCCAACTTCACCAGACCGGGCATGGAAACAATGGTGGAAACCGCACGCAGGCTCTGCGCGATGAGCTGGTCCGCCTGCGCAAAGGCCTTCTGGATGCCGTCCTTTGGCAGGATCAGCTCGCCCATGCGGTTGTTTTCAAACAGGATAAGCGCATCCGCACGCTTCTGGAGCTGTTGCAGCGCATCCTCCGCCTGGGTCAGACGGCGGCGGCCTTCAAAGCTGAACGGCATGGTCGCAGTCACGAAAACCATGGCGTTGGAAGCCTTGGCGATTTCCGCAATCACCGGGGCCGCACCGGAGCCGGTGCCACCGCCGAGACCTGCGCAGATGAAAACAATGTCGTGCCCGTCAATGGCATTGCGGATCTCCTCGCGGGAGAACATGGCCGCTTCACGGCCAAGGTCAGGGTCGCCCCCTGCGCCAACGCCACGCATCAGCTCCGCGCCGAGCTGGATCTTGGTCGGCGCCATGGCATGGCCCAGCACACGGATGTCCGTGTGCATGCAGACGAGCTGCGCTTCGACCGTACGGTCCAGTGTGATCCGGTCCAGCACATTGCTGCCCGCTCCGCCGATGCCGACGATGCAGGTCCTGAGGGCGGGTTTGTCAGGCGCTTCCCGCTGCGAGTGGCGATCATATTCAACCATAGGACAGATTGGTTTTAATGTTGGTTAGGTGAGGCGGAGTAAAAATCAGATGGCGACAGAGAGGAGGTCGGCCATCCGGTGTGCCAGCCTTTTGAGCGGTGACAGGAAGGGCTTCTCTTGATCCAGAATCTGCGCATAACGAATGAGACCGATGGGTGCGGAGAACTGAGGGTTCTCGAAAGTGGCGGTCACACCACTGACGGGAGCTGAACCAGCGCGCGTTACCTTCATTCCAAACACTTCACGGGCCACCACGTCAATCCCTTTTAACAGGCTCGTGCCCCCGGTCAGGTAAACGCCGGCGGCAAGCTGGCCGACGTGTCCCTCGCAGCGGTGATGCACCTGCTCCAGGATTTCCCGCACCCGCAGGTAGATGACCTCGTTCAAAAACGCCCGCTCCACCTCTCCCAAAACGTAGCCGGTATCATCCTCCACCCTCACCATCTCACCTGCAGGCACGTCTTCGTACTCGCAGCTTCCCTCGGTCACTTTCAGCGCTTCCGCGCGTCCATGCGGGATCTGCAAAGCCATGGCGATGTCCTGGCTGATGTGGTCCCCACCCAGTGGAATGCAGCCGGAGATCGTCAGCATGCCATCTTTATAGAGTACAAAATCTGCTGTGCCGCCGCCCAGATCAATCATCAGGGAGCCTTCACGCTTGGCCTCACGGTTTAGCACCACCTGCGCTGCCGCGATGCCATTAAAGACGACATCTTCCACCTCCAGCGGCACTTCCTTCACGCACTTGATGGAGTTTTGGATACGAGGAAGGCTGCCGTGCACAATGTGGTAGTCTGCCTCCAGCAGCCTTGCCTGGCGGCCGATGGGCTGGCGCACTGCCTCCACCCCGTCCACAATATACTGCCGGGTCACGCTGTGCATGGAGATACTGTCCTGCGGTGCAGGCACATTCCGGGCGATCTCCTTCACCTCTTCCACATCATCCTCAGTGATCTCGGACTGGTCCGCCGGCAGGCGATAGCAACCCCGGTTGTTGATGCTCTCAATGTGGCCGCCGCTGACTCCCAGGAAGACATTGCGGATCATCACATCACTGTAGTCTTCGGCACGCACCAGGGCGTCATTCAAACAGGTGTGGACGGTGTCAAAGTCCACGATCTCGCCTTTGCGCACGCCGCGTGAGGGAGCTGTTCCGACACCCAGGATTTTGATGGTGCCGTCGCGCTTCGCCTCACCCACGACGACGCAGATCTTGCTGGTGCCGATTTCCAGGCCTGCATAGATGGTGGTCTTCGCCATAATGTGTCAACGAACTGAAGTGGGTTTTGAAAGAGAGACGGTTTTGCCAGGATCAGGCTGCAAACCCGCCAGATCCGGCGGTTTGCGAAAGGTGATGGGGACGTTCTGGCGGGCCAGCAGATTCAATGTTTCGATCTCCCAGTTTCTCGCCCGTGCCTCAATGCGCACACGGTCCAGACGGGCAAGCTGCACGTCCAGGTCATCCACGCCAAAAGTGATCACCGCTTTGTCCGTAAAATGGGCCACCATGGAATAGGGCGTCTGGACCTCGATGCTGCGCAGCTGCGGATGCCCAAGCTCGAACCGCTGTTCCAGCTCCTTCAAAAGCTTCAGCGCGGCCGTGAGCTGCAAATCTTCAATGGGGGTCCCTGAGGTTTTTTGTGACAGCTCCGGATAGCGGATCACCGGCAGCGCCACCATCGGCTCCGTCACCGCATCGCAGGGAAAAGGCACCGCCTCATCATCCACCAGATAGCCCACTTCAGGACGACCAGCGATCATGCCCAGCTTTGGGCAGTCCAGCCACGCCACAGGCTGGCGCTGGGTGATGCGCAAGGTCATGAGACCCGCGTCAAAGTCACGCTTGATGGCCACATCCTTCACCTGAGGCAGTTGCCGCAGCCGGGTGTGCAGCGCGCGCATGTTGATGGACAGCAGGTTTTCACCCCGCGTCAGCAATGTGGCCCGCACGATCTTTTCCACCGTCAGCGGGCCGCTCGTCTGCACCGCCACGTCCCGCAGCGCAAACTGCGGATTCTTTAAAATGGCCTCCTGAACTGTGATCTTCAACAGCGCCAGAAAGCAGATGATGGTGATCAGCCCCAGCGCCCACTTAAAGCCCCGGCGCTGTGCGGCCTTCTTCTCCATCTGCCGGATCTTGGGCGAATCCACCTTCAAGCAGACGTCCATGGTCACACCACCTTCCTTCAGCGGCTGCTTTTTGGCAGCGCTGCGAGGCGGCTTCGGGACCGGGGCAGAAGCTTTCTTGGGAGCGGGCATGTTTCGAGAGAACCCCATCAATGACAAATATGTCCTGATGATTTAGAGGCATTAAATACCCGAAACTTTGTCTAAGCGCTATGAATTTCTAGAAAAATGAGTGGCTGCGGGATTTCAGACCCTTACTGGCCTCATGGCCGTGCTTCCAGGGACAGCTCAATGATCCGCACACACAGGTCCGGAAACTCAATTCCCACGGCCAGTGCCGCCTTGGGCAGCAGGCTGCTGCTGGTCATGCCGGGGATCGTATTGATCTCCAGAACGAAGGGCTCGTTGTCATGCCGCAGCATCACATCCACCCGTCCATAGACCTCCGTGCCGCAGGAACTGAAGGCCGCCATTGCCGCCTCCTGCACCCGTTTTGTGGTCGCCTCATCCAGCTCTGCCGGGCAATGGTAGAGCGTCTTGCCCGTGCCGCTCATCCATGGGTACTTGTTGTTGATGTCGTAAAACCCTTCCACCGGCTCGATGTGGATGATGGGCAGCACCTGGTCGCCCAAGATGCCGATGGTCAGTTCCTTGCCTTCGATAAACTCCTCCACCAGCGTGCTACTGCCGAATTTCTTCGCCTCCTCCACCGCCTTCGTCCATTCCTCCTCCGTGCGGCAGATGTGCACGCCCACGCTTGATCCTTCACGCGGCGGCTTGGACACCAGGGGAATGGAAATTTCCAGCGCCCCGCTGCCATCCAGAAGATAGTTTTGCGAACGCGGCGTCGGCACCCCGGCCGCGATGAATTTCTCCTTGCTCTGCCCTTTGTCGAAAGCGACGCGGCTGCTCACCACTCCTGCTCCCGTGTAACGAATGCCCCGCTCTTCCAGGATCGCCTGGATCTGGCCATCCTCGCCGAAGGTACCATGGATCAGGTTCATCGCAATGAGTGCATCCGAAGGCACATCAAAGTCCGGTCCTGTAACATCCACTTCCACCACCTCGGCCCCTTTGCTCTTCAGCGCGGCGACGACGCTCTCCGCCGTTTTGACAGAAACTGCACGTTCCGAACCGGGGCCTCCAAAAAGGACGGCGATCTTCTTGCCTGTGATGTCGAGCATGGTCTCCAGATATGCTATGGCTCCCGCCGCTGCGCAAGAGCGCCGCACAAAAATACCCATGTGCGCTCTTGCCTGTACCGGACCGGGTTCCTAATCTCCGCTCCATGAAAATGCTCCCGCTGCTGCTTCTGGGTCTGTCATCCACCGTTCTCGCCGACGAAACACGCGACGCCCTCTTCGCCGCATCCGTCGAGGAAATGTTCCCAAAACTCGTCGAAACCCGCCGCGACATCCATACCCATCCGGAGCTCTCCAATCAGGAAGAACGCACCGCCGCCCTGGTCGCCGACCGCTTGCGCGCATTGGGAATGGAAGTCACCACCGGCATCGCCAAGCACGGCGTCGTGGCCATCCTCAAAGGTGGCCAGGAGGGCAAATGCGTGGCCGTGCGTGCCGACATGGACGCCCTGCCCATCAAGGAACTGCGCTCCGTCCCCTACCGCTCACAAAACCCCGGCGTCATGCACGCCTGCGGCCACGACATCCACACCACCGTCGGCCTGGGCGTGGCGGAGCTCCTGGCCAAGCACAAAGACCAGGTGCGCGGCACCGTGAAGTTCCTCTTCCAGCCTGCCGAGGAGGCCATGCCCGCCACGTATAAGGACGACTGGGGTGCCAAGCTCATGGTCGCCGAAGGAGCCATGGCCAATCCGAAACCCGATGCCGTCTTCGGCCTGCATTGCTCTCCCATGGTCTCCCCCGTTGGGGCCACGGATGACAAGCCACATTATCTCAAAGCCGGCCAGCTTTCCTACACCATCGGGGCCGACAGCGCCAACAGCGACCGCTTTCACATCATCATCCGGGGCAAGATGGCCCATGGCTCCGCCCCTCATCGCGGTGTGGATGCCATCACCGTCGCCGCCGAGGCCATCACCGCCCTGCAGACCATCCGCAGCCGCCAGACCGACACCCGCCAGCCCCTCGTCATCAGCATTGGTACCATCCAGGGCGGCCAGCGCGAAAACATCCTGGCGGAGGAAGTGCAGCTCGGCGGTACCGTCCGCACGTATGACGCCGCCTTCCGCGATGGCGTCATCGAGATGATGCATCGCATCCTCAAAGGCATCACCGAAGCCCATGGCGCCACTTATGAGATGGACTACCGCAAAGGCTACCCGAGCATCCTCAATAACGAAGCTCTGGTCAAAGCCACCCTGCCCGCCTTCAAGCGCATTGTCGGAGAGGCCAACGTCCTGGAAGTCATCCCCAGCATGGGTGGCGAAGACTTCTCCTACTTCTCCCAGGTCGTTCCCGGATTCTACTTCCGGTTAGGCGTGGCCAATGAAGAAAAAGGCATCATGCACGGCCTCCACACGCCGATGTTTGATGCCGATGAAGACTGCCTCAAAACCGGCGTCCAGGCCATGTCCGCCGCCGTCTGCGATTTCCTCAACGCGGAATAAAGTGATGCGGGCATTCGCTTCCCTCATATCTGCCGCTTACCCGCTCAGGATCATTCGTCATTCGGTTCCTTCATCCCCTTAGCAAGCACCCTCTCCACAGCCTCCCGAATATAAGGCGTATTCGCCGATGACCGTTGTTCCTCCTCCGGCCACCGGTCCAGCCCGCGTTCCTTGGCCGCCTTTCCATCAGCCTCCCCAAGTTCCGTCAAGATGTCACGGATGACCTCCCAGCCGTGCAGTTTCAAATCCTTCAGCACCGGCTCGCCATTGACGTATTTCATCTCCCTCAAGGCCGCAGATACCCGGTCCTCCGGGATCTCTCCCCGTGCATCTACATGCAGCGCCAGCGGCTCCCAATACAGCGCCGCTGCATCATAGGCCAGATCGTCCAGCTTCTTTAGCATGTCTTCACTGGGCGGCCACGGACTGCGCAGCCCGCTCCCCACACCACCAGTCCCCAGTGCCTTTTCCGACCAGCGTGCCGTGCCTTCCGTATACCAGCGGTTTTTGAAAAAGCAGGCCCCGTTTTGAATGATATGAAACAGCTCATGCGCCGGAGTCAGGTTGGCCGTGGCCTTCACTGACGTCGCCACATTGAAGCACAGACTGCGCGTGTTTTCCGGGTCCCCGGCACGCTTGAAACTCTGCAACTCATCGTAGGCGATGCCATTGGATTTCAGCAGTTCCTTGCTGAACAGGTGCACATCCAGAAACATGGCCTCACGGAATCGCTCTCCCAAAAACGGATCTGGGAAACCCAGCCCGTCAATGAGCAGCAACCAGGCTCCCTGCGTCTGCGTGGCGATGTCCTCCACCTGATCCGGCACGCCGTTGCCATTGGCATCCGTGGCCTCCACTGCATGAGGCCCTTCCGTGGTGAAAAAGAAGCGCATCTTCCCTTTCACCAGCACCTGATCCAAAGAGGTGCGTGCCATGCCAGGCTGGCCACACGCAGAATGAACCAGCAAGATCGAATTGAATAGAATGAAAATAGATTTCACACGGACGGTTCAGGGTTCCCAGCGCGAAGAAACTGGAGGACTTGCGGAATGGCTTTGAGAATCTTCAGATCATCTTTCATCTGAATCCAAAAGAGGAAGTAAAGTGTTGAGAAGAAGGCTAACCAATTTCCTGATGAAACGGGAGCACCATCTTGTCCGAGACCAATCCCTGCAATGATGGGTGGGAGGAAATAGGTCAGGTTATAGAGGTGTTTGCGTATGTGCCAGTGTCTCAACTTCGGGCGGCGATAAGCGCGCATCAATCGCGTGAGCTGGAAAGCAAAAAAAGCTCCCACCACAAGATAAAAACCTGTTACCCCTGCCAAAGCCGCTGAGATAGCTAACGACGCCAACAACCAAATTCCCCAACTGATCCACAGGCGATTCCTCAGTAACAAGAGCTCTTCCTCAGTAATGGAGGAATCCCGTCCCAGCATCCAACTCTCTGTGATTTCGTCTGTGATAGTGTCGATCATCGTTTCATAAAGCATTTCCGAGACTGGCAAGATACGCCACCAGATCCCGCAATTCATCACGGGTCAGATTCACGATGAGTCCCTCCGGCATCAGGGATCCTGCTTCCTGGCGGTCCTTAATCTCACTCAGCGGGAAGCGCGTCAGCGTGCCGGCCAGGAAGTCCTTCAGCTCCAGTTCGCCGTTGCCTTCAGCAGTGCGGTAGCCTTGCAGGGTGCGGCCGTCTTTCATCGTCAGCGTGGTGGCCACATAACCTTCTTTGATCTGCCGGTTAGGCCACACCACGGCCTCGATCAGCAGCTCCACCGGCACGCCACGCCCCACGGCATCCAGCTCGGGGCCGATGATGCCGCCTTGCTTATCAATCTGATGACAAGCCACACAACCGGACAGCGGCGAGGCAAAGACCGCCTTGCCTCGGGCCACATCGCCGCTGGATTTCACTTCTGCGGCCAGTGCCTGCACCCAGGCCGGATCATAAACCGGCTGCGTGTTTTTCACGCCGATGATCTGGCTCAGCACGGCGGTCAGGGCCGCATCGCTGCGGCCGGTGGTGGTCAGGGTGGTCAGCGCCAGTTTGGCCGTTTCTGGCATGCACGGTTTCTTTTCCAGTGTCGCTGCAAAAGCCTGCACCGCTGCGGCACGCGACAGCAGGGGGTTGAGCCAGGCTTGCATTGTTTTTTCTTCTTTCACCTGGTCCAACATCCCCGCCGCCTTCACTCCACCCAATGGAGCCTTGGTAGCGACCAAGGCCGTCAGTGCTGCAATACGCACCGGCCAGGGCTCCTCCTTTTTTTCCAGCAGGGCGACAAAGGTATCCGATGACTCGCCAAGTTTGCCCAGGCTCTCAATTGCCGCCTGGCGCAAAGGCAGGGCTGCTTGGGCATCCAGCCCTCGTTCACGCAAGGCACTCGCCAGGCCCTGGAGCTTCCACGCGCCTGCCAGCTTGGAGGCTGCGACCCGGGCCTCCTCCCCACCTGTTTTTAGCAACGTTTCCAAGATCGCCTCCGCGCCTTCAGGCGCTGCCAGCCGCCGTTGCCCGGCCACCGCCGCCAGATCACTCAACACCGCCGGATCGGTGAGCCCCATCTGTAACGCCCGCAGCCGATCCTCCGGCCCGCCACGGGTCACCAGCACCTTGTTCAGCGCCAGCCGCAGCTCAGGTGAAAGCGACTCCGCTTTCTCCATCATCCCACGCGCCACGCTCAGCAGTTCCGCACTGCCATCCTTCTCCATCAAGTAAGCCAGGTGAGCCGCCGGCAGCGATCCCAAAAACGCCGCCCCTCCATCATCGCCCTTTAACAAAGGTTTCCATTGCAGAGCCGTCGCATGCACCGCCAGCCACAGCGCCCGGTCAAGAAAGCTGTCCATCGGTTTGTCCAGCGCCATCAACGCCACCTTGATCGCCTCCGGCTTCTGTACCTTGGCGCAGGCGACGATCGCCTCGAGACGGACAAGTGCCGATTCATCCCCCACCTGCCGCTCCAGCTTGGCCAGCACGTCAGGCACAGTATCCGCCCAGTTACCCAAAGAATGCGTCTTATAGGCTTTCAATCCTTCCTCTCCCTTGGCCACTTCATCCACCAACTCAGGCACAGGTTGCTCATCACCCTCATGCAACTTCAGCTTGAGCCACGCCGCATCTCCCTCATCCGCCAGCCCAGCCACCGCCTCTTCCAATGGCCGCGCACGCAGCAACCGCATCGCCTGATAAGCCTTCCAGCGATCCTCCCCCATCGCCATGTTTTGAAGCTCCCCAGTCCCCATCTTCGCACTGAGCACCGAGAACTGAGCACTTTTCTTTCCCTTCACCGTCATCCGCCAAATCCGCCCATGCCCCTTGTCTCGGTTGGGATGCCTAAAGCTAGCCTGGTAATGCCCAATAATCGGATTGTACCAGTCGGCGATATATAACGCCCCATCAGGACCAAAGCGCACATCAACGGCACGGAAGGCCACATTGTCACTGGTGATCAGCGGAGTCTGCTCAACCGCCTCAAAGGCGCTGGGATTCTCCTTGTCCTCCACGAGCTTGTAGCGGTAAACGGCATTCTCAAAAAAACCGCCGGCCACCACTTCATCACACATCTCGTTAGGCCAATGCGCATTGAATGGAATGTCCACGCCGCAGTATTTGCGCAGGCCGCTGGTCTTGATGATCTGCCCGCTGTTGGGCAGCATGAAGCGGCTCAGCAGGAAATAGGGGATGCCAGGCTGGTCCGGCACCTCCGGCACGCTGATCTCCTTGGGCCGCGCCCAGAACATGCCCGCCGCACCCGCCACCATGACGGGCTGGCCCCAGCGTGTGAAAGCGGTGCCCCAGGCATTCAGCGGCATCCCGGTGGGATAGGCCTCCAGCTTGCGGCTGCGCGGCCAGAAGCGCCAGAATCCGGCTCCATAAAGCTGCTTCACCCCCCAGGCGGTGGTGACCCGTGAATAACAATGCAGGCCCTGGTGCATGACCAATGTGCCATCCGGCGACCAGACAAAACTGTTCAGGTTTTGGTGCGTATCGGCGGTGCCGAAACCGCTGAAGATTACCTCCGTCTGATCCGCCCTATCATCACCGTCGGTATCCGTCAGCAGCAGCAGCTTCTCCCCTTCCCCTACATAAAGCTGTCCTGGCCCGCCCAGTTCCATGCCCATCGGCATGCGCAGGCCTTCGGCCCACACCGTGCTCTTGTCCGTACGACCATCGCCATCGGTATCCTCCAGGATGATGACCTTGTCATTCACCAGCTCCCCCGGCGCAGGCTGCGGATACGCGCTCGTCTGCATGCACCACAGGCGGCCCTTTTCATCCCAGCGAATGGTCAGGGCATTGGCAATGCCATCGCTCTCATCGGCAAAAAGATTCACCTCAAATCCCTCCAGCACCTTGAAGGAAGCCAGCTCCGCCGCAGGCGAATGATCCGCAGGCGGCTCCCCCACCGAGATGGATTTCCGGTCGGTCTTCTGAGCCCCCGCAGAGGCACTCAGCAGTGCATAAACAAACAGCCAGCGCAGCGCTTTCACGGCAGTTTCCTCCCCAGTTCTTCGGCCTTTTTCCATAATTCGTTTTCCTTGGCTTCGATCAATGCGCGGTATTGCTCCAGCTCCGCCGGAAACCACCTCCGTCTTGGGTCCAGGTGATCCCGGCTGCTCGGTTGCGAGGTGCGGTCACCATGCAGAAAGGCCCAGTTGGAAGGACGCCAGTAGTCATGCCAAAGTTTGCTCTTGGCCGCGATGGCCGCCTTCAACTCCTGCGTGCCTTGACTGCCCGTACTGAGGCTGCTGCCCATCACCCGCAATCCCAGCTCCTGCGCCCCCGCCTGTGTGAGATTCACCCCGTCCGAGGTCATCGGCTGCGTGCGCGCATGATTCCAGCCTTCAGACGATCCCGCATAATAAGCACCATGCGCCTGTGCTACTTCCCAGATGACTTCGTTATACTTCACCAGCACCGGATTCAGCGCACTGAGATCCCGCAAAGGAGCCGCCTTCTTTTCAAACGGGGCCGCCTCCACCAGCACCAGCTTGGGAGTGACTTCAGCGCAAACCTTCACCATCCTGTCCAAAGCCTCGCGAAACTCCGCCAGCCCAGCCTGACCGAACTCCAGGCATTCCTGGCGGCCAAACATCAGCATCACACAGGTGGCCTGCGTTCGTTGCAGTTGCTGGCGCAAATCCCCAAAGTTCAGCGGGCGGTCCTGCCGGAAAACCGTGTCCGTTTCCCAGGCCAGCGAGCGCATTTTGGGCCGCATCTCCGCGTGGCCTAACAGGATCTGCGATTCCAGGCTTCCCTCCTCCAGGATGGCCACCGCTTCCGTACCGCCAAGCACTGCAATGACTTCATCCTTCCCGATCTCAAAGCCATCCATTCTCTTGGGTCTGGACTTCGATTCCACCGGCAGCTTTTGGCCCAGTTCCAATATCTCTGGTCGGGACAGCGCCCGATCATAAAGCCGCACCTGTGAAATCACTCCGCGCAAAGAGTCATCCCCCATCACCAGCGAACTTTTTGCCAAAGGCAGCGGCCCACGAGGAAGGGGTCCGCTGACCACTTCGATCCCGTCCACCCAGATCCCCGTCAGCGCCTGACGGGCATCCCGTCGCACCCGCAGCACCACATGATGCAACCCGTCCATTGACTGCCCATCAGACCGCAGAGGGGCACTTAGCTTCAGCTTTTCTCCTGAAGGCGTTTGAATATCCACCGCGATTTCGATTTCTTTTCCAGCCTCAAGCACCATTTTAAAGTGTGCTGTGTTTGCCAGGAAAACAGTTTGGGTTATTGGGTCTCCTTTGAAGTTAAGGTGAAACGAAAGGCTGAAATCATCCAGCTGCACATTCCCGGTTTCCACCATACCGGATTCAATGCCCGGGCTTTCGTGTCCACGCTCCACCTGGGCCTGGAGAGCTGTGCTGATGAAAAAGAGAAGACTTGCCAGATGCAAACGCATCGCCTGATAACTGCGGACCTGGCAGCATTCTTGCCAAACAAAACCTGTTCAATCCGCACCGTGGCTGTTATTGCTGAAACAGCTTCTTCACTCCCCCCAACAATCTCATGAAACTCAAACTCGACCTTCACGACTTCCGGGTGCCGGATGGCAAGCCCTTCCGCATTGCCAAAGCCAAAACGAAGGTGAAGAGCCTGTACTCGGACAACGCCCATTACGAGACACTGATCGCCCAGTTTCGGGAGGAGATTGATGACCTGCAGCAGAAGATGTACGCCCAGGACCGCCAGGGTCTCCTGCTCATCTTCCAGGCCATGGATGCCGCCGGCAAGGACAGCACCATCAAGCACGTCATGAGCGGTGTGAACACACAGGGAGTGGAGGTCCACAGTTTCAAGCGCCCCACCAGCGCCGAGCTGGACCACGACTTTCTCTGGCGCACCTCCCGCGTGCTGCCCCAGCGGGGCCGCATCGGCATCTTTAACCGCAGTTATTATGAGGAGGTCCTCTGCTGCCGGGTGCATCCGGAGATCGTCACGCAGATCCAGCGCCTGCCGGAAAAAACCACCAAGAACCTCGACAAGCTCTTCTCTGACCGCCTCAAGGACATCCGCAACCTGGAAGCCTACTGCCACCGCAACGGCATTCGCATTGTGAAGTTCTTCCTCAACGTCTCCAAGGACGAGCAGAAAAAACGTTTCCTGGCCCGTATCAACACGCCCAGCAAGAACTGGAAGTTTGAGGAAGGCGATGTCAAAGAGCGCGGCTTCTGGAAAGATTATATGCGCGCCTATGAGGACGCCATCCGTGAGACCGGCACCCAGGAATGCCCCTGGTACGTCATCCCCGCCGACGACAAGAAAAACATGCGCCTCATCGTAAGCGCCGCCGTCTTGCATGAAATGCAAGGCATGAAGCTCAAGTATCCAGAGCTGCCCCCTGAGCAGAAAGCCCAGCTAGCGGTGGCGAAGAAGCTGCTTCTTGAAGAAAAGTAAGTTAGGTCAATGAAGCAAGCCAAAACCGTTGATCGCCCGAAGACACCTGTCTTGGGACGGTTGCTTTTCTCGTTGTGACCAGTCTTTCCGCACTGGATAGCGCAGACCACTGTTATCACTTCTTCCCAAAGAACGCCGCCAGCTTTTGCAGGTCCTTCGGCTCAGCCGGGCGCATGGCGCTTTCGATGGCCTGCTGCTGGATCGCACATAGCTCGGCGATGCCTTTGCGGCCGACGGTGAGCATGGCGTCAAGCTCCGCCTGGCTAAAGGTGGCCTCTTCACCGCTGCCCTGGATCTCCACAAAGTCTCCCTTGTCCGTGAGCACCAGGTTGCAGTCCACATCGGCATCACGGTCTTCCACGTAGCAGAGGTCCAGCAGGGTTTCACCTTTCAGCACCCCGGCGCTGATGGCGGCCACCTTTTTCGTCATGGGCTGCTGGGTGATCTTGCCCTTTTCCAGCAGGCGGTTGAAGGCGATGGACGCCGCAATGCAGGCACCGGTGATGGAGGCGGTGCGCGTGCCGCCGTCCGCCTGGAGGACATCGCAGTCAATACACAGGGTGCGCTGGCCCAGTTTTTTGAGATCCACCACGGCCCGCAGGCTGCGGCCGATGAGGCGCTGGATCTCGATGCTGCGGCCATCGGGCCGGCCCTTGCTGCTGTCGCGGTCCTTGCGGTCCAGAGTCGAATACGGCAGCATGGAATACTCCGCCGTCAGCCAGCCGCCCTGCACATTCTGCATCTTCATCCAGCGGGGCACTTCATCCTGGATGGTGGCCGCGCAAATGACGCGGGTATCGCCAAAGGCGATGAGCACGGAAGCCGTGGCATGGGGGGCCACGTCCAGGATGTAATCAATGGGGCGAAGTTGGTCGTAGGTGCGTCCGTCGGGTCTGGGCATCGCTGGCCTTAGCACAGGGCAAGCAGGTTTGCCAAGCAGCAATGCCGTTATCCATCGCACCCAGGCATCACACGCGGATCATGTCCTTCACCACCTGGAACCACAGGTAAAAACAGCCGCGCCAGGAGTAGCGGAACACGCCTTCCCCCGCCGGCTCAATGACGCCGATGGTTATATTATGGTCAATCTGGGCGCTCATATCTTTCTCAATGTAAGCGGACAGCTCTTCCGTATCCAGCTCCACCAGCTGCTCCGTGACCTGGCTCTTGCTCAAAAAGGCCTGATGCGCCATGACCAGATGCTCCATGGATTCCACATACACCTGGCGGTTCACCAGATGCTGCGGGGAAAACTGCATCGTCGGCGCGAAGGGATAATTCGTTGTCGTGTAAGTCACCCCGGCCTGTGTGCGGGACGTGAGGCTCACATACGAAAAGGCAAACTCCCCCTGCTGCGCCAGCGCAATGGACGCCTGGGTGCGGGATTCAGCATGATAAAATAGCCTCATGAAATGGTCCGTCTCGCTCCATTTCCAGCCGGTGTCTCCCGCTTCCACAAATCCCGCCGCCTCGGTTTCCCGGCTCAGTTCGTCCAGATCAGGAAAAACGTCCCGCGATGGCGGGAAGCGGTGCTTCACCTCACTCGTGATGGGAAAGCGCAGTTGCCGCACCCGCCCGACAATTTCCAGCCAAGGGAGCATGAACCACAGCGCGATGCCGAAGGCACCCGCCGCATGGCTGTCCGTCAGGAAGTATCCGCCCATGTAGGAAGCCCCGAGATAAGCCAGCCAGCCCAGCTTTTGCAGGAAGCGGTTGTCAAACGTACGGCATGCCACCGCAAACACGACGGTCGCGGCCAAATAGAGGAATTGCTGGAGTTCCATTTCAAACAGGGGTGCCTGCCAACCGGCAACCACACCCCTTCCTTATCTATAAACTGACGCCACAATCTAGGCAACCGCTCAATCATCGCCCCTTTCCACCCGCAATTTTTGTCTTTCCCCTGCCGTTTCAGGACCACCATACTGCCCTTCATGAACCGCCGCCGCTTTCTCCAGACCGCTGCCCTGGCCGCCTCTCTTCCTCTCCAGGCCCGATGCGAGAGCGCTACCGCGACCCGCATTATTGACACCCACACCCACTTTTACGACCCCACCCGTCCAGGTGGCGTCCCCTGGCCGACCAAAGACACCCCGCTTTACCGCACCGTGCTTCCGGCTGACTGGCAGGCCTTGGCCAATCCCTTGGGAATCAAGGAAACCGTCATCGTCGAAGCCAGCCCTTTGGTGGAGGACAACCAGTGGATCCTTGACCTGGCTGCGCGGGAAAAATGCATTGTCGGTTTCGTGGGAAACCTGGACCCGAATGATCCCCAGTTCGCCACCAACGTGAAGCGTTTTGCCGCCAATCCTGTCTTTCGTGGCGTCCGCTGGCGGGGAAACCTGGTGCAACTGGATGCCAATGAGGACAAGGTGCTTGCCGGGGCGAAAACCCTGGCTGCGCATGGGCTGGAGCTGGACCTTAACGGACCGCCCGCCACCCTGCCCCATGCGGCCAAACTGGCCGCCGATGTGCCGGACCTGCGCATCGTCATCAACCACGTGGGCGCAGCGGGCGACCCCCAAAAGCTGAAGCCTGAATGGCAGGAAAACATCCGCCTCATCGCCCGGCAGCCCAATGTCTTTATGAAAATCTCCGGCATGCCGGAGCAGGTGCGCTCCCCCGAAGGCCAGGCCCCGCGTGATGTGGAACACTACCTGCCCGTGCTGGATCATCTCTGGGAATGCTTCGGCCCGGACCGCCTCATCTATGGCAGCAACTGGCCCGTTTCAGACCGGGGTCTGCCTTATGATGCCATGTTCAAGATCGTCTCCACCTACTTTCAGGGGAAGGGCCGTGAAGCCGCAGAGAAATACTTCTGGCAGAACTCCAAGACCGCTTACCGCTGGGTCGAAAGGGCCTGAGTCACTGCCGGTCTGGCGCATCTCCCGCAGCAGGCTGGGCCATATTAATGGTTGGAATCGAGCCTGACCGTTCCTCCCCCGGCACCATCGGTTTCACCTGGGCGGGCATCTGCTTGGACGGTGCGATTATCCCCTGCTTAAACTTGGCGATCTCCTCCGGCGTCGGCAGAATCGCCTTGCGGATGATCGGCACGGGCGCTGGGGGTGCAGCCGTTGCCGGCTCCATTTGCTTGGCTGGAGCAGGTACAGAATCAGGTGCCTTTGCCACCGGAGCAGGCACAGGAACACGCACCTCTGCCACTGGCGCAGGAACAGGAACACGCACCTCTGCCACTGGCGCAGGTGCTTCTACCGGTGTTGGCTGCATGGTCGTCATGACCACAGGTGCCTCAGGGTTCGTCTCAGGCTTTGTTACTGGCACTGGTCGCGCTTGCGCAGGCGTTTTCATCGCGGGCACCTTCTTCACATATGGCATGGCGGCGATCTCGCCCTCCGGCTTTTGCACCGGGCTGACCGGCGGCTCCGTCCGGCTCACTACCGGTTTGGAGGTTTCTTTTTCTTTTGGCGGTGGGGCCGAAACAGGTTCTGGGAGGCTTGCCTCTGTATCCGGCGCAGCGGCCAGAGATTCAGGCTCATTCACTGTATCGGTTTTTGCCAGGTCCACCTTGGCAGCCATGGGCGGGTTTGCAGCCAGCGGCTGCGCGGGGTCGCCATAGGAAAACAGCCACCAGCCAAACAGGCCCATCATCACCGCTGCGGCTGCCGCCCACACGGGCCAGGCAGAGCGATCCCTCGCCGGGCGCTTGCTGAAGTCTGTCGGTTTCAACTTCCGCGAGATCGGTGTCAAAGCCTCAAAGTTGTCATCGCCTTCCGCCGCACCTCCGCCCCATTCATTGTCAAAATCGGACACGCTGCCTGCACTTTCCATTTCCTCCACTGGCACGGTGATCCCGCGTAACCGGGATGCCAGGTCCGGCCCTTTGGAAGTGGTCGCGTGCATCAGCCCTTCAAATTGCACCAGGAACTCCGCCGGATTAGGGGCCTGGCCATGATGACGGGATTTTTCCAGACATTCCTGGACATACTCCGCCAGCATCTCCGGCGTCGCTTCCGGAAAACGCGGGCTGCCCGCCGTCTGGCGCTGGCCTGTCAGCAGATAGGCCGCCAGGGCGATGAAACTCCGGCAGCGGTAGTCCCGGTCAGCCAGGTGCGCTTCCCCATGCTCTCCGTGCTCGGGCTTGTCCACCAGAGGGGGTTCATAAAGGTTCCGCATGGTCAGATGCGCCCGCAGTTTCAAGCTGAAGGCCGGCCAGGCATCCAGACGCTTCTGCATGAGCCTTTCGTGCTCGCGAGTTAAAAGGGGCCCGCTTTTTCCCACTCTCAACACAATGTTGGAAGGATGCAGGTCCAGCCGTTGCACACCGCATTCCAGTGCCTGCTCCTGCCCGGCCTGCACCTGTCTCAGCAGCACGGCCACCTCTTGCGGATTCAGCGTGATGCGCTCCGCCAGCAAGCGGCTCAGGGAAAATCCTGGCTCTCTTTCTTCCGTCAGGAAGGTCCAGTCCGGGCTTTCCCACAAGCTCAGGCTGCGGAGAATGTTTGGATGCTTGTCGGCATTGAAGCGCCACATCTGCAGCGGAACCGCCTCATATTGCGTTTTGTCCACAATGCGTGATGGCGGCAGCATGTGCACCGTCACCGGCTGCTCATTCTTCGTGTTAAGGCAAGGGATGGAAAAGGGATACCGCCGTACATCATTCTCCCCCTCCACGCGAAACCGGTTCCCCAGGATGATTTCCACAGGCACATTTTCCAGCAGCATGTCCTGCAGTTGCGAGCGGGGTTGCAGGGCAGCAATCACCACCAGTTGCTTGCGCGGATTACGCGCATTGATGCTGCTCACCAGTGCTCCGATGGCCTCCCTCACATCATCGCGTATGCGTTCCAGAGACCTGGGGCAGTTTTCCCGGTCCGTCAATGCGGCCCGCATCGCCGTTCTCAGGCTCATCGGCAGGGCGGTCAGCGGCGGATACCGGTCCGGATTGTCTCCATTGAACTTTTTGCCCGTCAGCATCAGGAACATCAGCTCGCACAGCTGGATCACCAGTTCTGCGCCGGTCTCCTCCTCCCTCTCTTCCGTGGACAGGCCGTAGTCATAGATGCGCAATTGTAAAAATGTATCTTCCAGAGTCGTCATCACCACCCGGTCCAGCCGCATGTGGGAAACCAGACGCTTGTATTTCTTCAACTGAAGCAGATCATCCAGAAGCTGGAAGACCAGAGAAAACACTGTGGCAGGCTGCAGCGGCCCCCGCCTTTCCACATAATCCTCAATGAATTCCCCGTCATTCAGATTACTTGTGTAGTAAACCAGCCCCTGGTCTTCACCCACATCCAATATCCTCATGAAGGAAGGCCCCCGGATCTCCGAAGCCTGCTTGGCCCTCTCAAAGGCGGATTTCTTAGCCACCGAATCCAGTGTCCGCCCGCTGCGCAGGATGTGCAGTTCCACCAGTCTCTTGATCGAGGCATCAAACGCCAGAAACACCACTTCCTCCGGAGAGCGCACCAGCCCTACGGGTTCTCCACCCGCACGGCGCGCGATCATCAAGTGACCAAAGCTTTCGATTTCTGGAAGCATGGGAGCGAAGAGCGAAGAGCGATTGATTTAAAAACCTAAATTGAGGGGCAAAAAATTAAGCTCAGAGTGAGCCAAACTTGGAACGAAACTTTCTGGCATTGCAAAATACTGTAAGACAGAGTAACGATTTGGCAAAAAGATTCCAGAAAATCTGATATTTATGGAAGCAAATAGTCTGCTTGACCTTAATTTTATAAAATTATTACGCAGGTTCCAGTTTTTTTGCGTGTCATTTCCCTCAAGCCGGACCCAAACACCTTCAATATTCGCTGCACTTCCACGCACCTATCACCACCTTGCCCTAAAATGCGGTTGCTCGCCCCCTGCCCAAGCTGCATAACTGCTTGATCTGTCTCCGCCAATGCAATTTGTTTTCCCCACCAATCTTCAACTCGGTCATGAACACAGCGATGGGTTTCATCAAGAGCTGCTGCGGGGGCTCACTCACAAGTTGAACAACCTGCTGGCCGTCATCCAGGGCTTTAGCAGCCTCATCCTGATGACCGATGATCTGGACCCGGGTGTGGCGGAGAACATGCAGCACATCCGCGAGGCCTCCGTCGGAGTTTCCGCCCTGAGTGAGCGTATCCGCTCCGCAGGCGGCTGTGCCAAGCTCACGTTACAGCCTCTCAGCCTCAATGAATACCTGGGTGTTGTAGAAGGCGCCCTGCTGGAGCCCTTCACCAAAAACAACATTCAGCTCGAAGCCGATGTTCAGCAGGGCCTGCCGCCTGTGCAGGTGGATCCGACCAAGTTTAAGGACATTCTCATCGAGCTTTTGAAAAACGCAGCTGAAGCTGCCAGCAAATCCGGTGGTCGCGCCATGCTGAAAATCGCCGGTCCTGGCGTCATCACTCCGGCAGAACAACGTCGTGTGGACATCCTGGTCAGCAACACTGGCTCGCACATTGCCCCGGAAAAGCTCTCCGAAGTCTTTCGCCCCTTCCACGGAACCAAGAACAGCAACCATCTCGGCCTGGGTCTCACCATCGCCGCCATGCTGTCTCATCAGATGAATTTGCAGATCGGCATCGCCTCTGAAAACAGCACCACCACCCTGTGGCTGAGCTGCCCCGCCGCCTAACGCAAGGCTTACCCGTCATTGCTCAAAGTCTGCGCGCCCCGCCACCGCTCAAGACCACTCCTTCAACCTCTCCGGGAAAGGACAGTCCGCGCAGGCTGAATCATCCTCCAGACAGAAGTCTTCATAAACTTGCAGCAGGCCCTGGTGATGATGCAGCTTCTTTTGAAATTCTCCGGCGCGTTCACTGTCGCCAAACAGCCGCAGCACCGCCCGGCGCACTTTTTGGTTATCCAGCAGGGCTGGCAGTTCCAGATATTCCGCCCATAGCCGGCTGCGCTCCGGCATCAGCAGCGGATAGGCCACATTCGCCAGCATCTCCTGCACCCGGGTTTCTCCGACGAGTGCCAGCGGCTTCGCCGCGCTCTCGGCTAACAAAGTATAATGAGTGGACCAGTAATCATGTGTGAGTGACAGCAGTGCCTCCCGCCACCCTTCCTGTGACCAACGGCCTGCATCCATCAGCGGGGCGGAGATCCGCCCCCACTGCTTCAGCATCGCTGTCAGTGCGCCCAGCCGTCTCTGAGGATGATTCCCCGGCCGGATTGCCGCCGGCTTCCATTTCAGCGTCTGCTGCGGTTGCAGCCAGCGTTGCGCGGCATTCCGTTGTTTCCACCACGCCTCCCACAGACCGCGCAGATACACCCGTGTTTCCGGCAGCGTTTCCTCATAGCGCACACTTTCCAAAAAGCCGCTCACCCCGAAAAGCATCGCCTCCCGCTCCGCCAGCGGCAGTTTCATCAGCCGCTTCACCGGCAGCCGTTGCGCCAGGATGTTAAACGGCTGCTGATTGTTCCGGTAACCGAGTGTTTGCGCCAGCGCCTGATACACCGCCTGCTCACGTCCATGTGCCGCCACACAGCGGTGCAGCCGCAGGCTCTTCCTTTCCAGCCGGTATTGTGCGGCCGATTCCAGCATGGACTGCACGCGTGCCGGTTCCATCTCCCCCAGCGGTGCATGGCAGCGGCCCAGCCTCGCCGCCGCCAGCCCACGGTTCGGCCTGGCCTGGTCTGATAAAGCCGCTGAGCTCAGCCGCACCTGCACGATCTCTTTGTGCTCGCAGGTCCGTGTATAAAACCGCTCCTCCGGCGCCTCCAAAAACAGATGCAGCACCACCCGGGCATAGTCCGCATTGGCCCCATGGGCGTGGCGTTCCCAGTCCCGCGCATCCGGGTCCAGTTCAATGTCCCCGCTCAGCCTCTTCCCTCCCACCTCCACCGTGCAGCCGGTGAAATCCGGGCCCGAGCTGGAATTCCAAATTCCAAAATCCACCACCTTCACCGGCTTCCCGTCCGCGCTCAAAAACTCACTGCCAAACGCCCCGCTAAACCACAGGCTCTGCAGATCCAGCTCATTCAGCGGCTGCGCAAAGCCCGGCAGCGTGATCTCCTCCAGCCCCAGAAACACCGACTCCCGGAAACGCTGATATCGTTCCGCCAACGGCAAGTTCAGGTGCGTGGGTGCTTCGTCCGGCATGGCATCATTATTTCTCCATGAGTTGGCTGATGGAAACTTCTGCCAGCGATCCCGCCCGGTGCAAGGCCCCGTCAAAGTCCAGATGCTGCGTCATCGGCCCAGGCACCACGATGCAGCGCATCTCCGCCGCACGGGCGGCGCGCAGGCCGTTCAGAGAATCTTCAAACACCAGCACCTCATGCGGGTGCACCTCCATCTTCCCTGCGGCATGCAGAAACAGGCTTGGGTCTGGTTTCACCTTGCCCGTGTCATCCACCGTCGTCAGGTGGTGGAAGTAAGGCCTCAACCTCAGCTCATCAATCCACCAGCCCACCCAGGACAGCGGGCTGCTGCTGGCCACCGCACAGGGGATGCCCAGCGCGCGCGCCTCCTCCAGCCGGTCCACCACACCGGGCAGCGTCGTCAGGGTGGCCCGCAGTTCCGTCTCCCGCTCACGGCGGCTTATTTCCAGCTCCTCCCACAGCAGCGCCTGCCCCATCAGCGCGTCCAGATCCCGGCGGGGATCATATAGATCGTTAAATTCCGTCCCGATCGCCTGGGCATACGTCTCCAGCGGCAGCTCATGCCCATGCCGTGCATACAGCTCCTTCCAGGTCAGGTAGCCCACGCTCTCGGTATCCACAATCAGCCCGTCAAAATCGAAAAGAATCGCACGAATATCAGCCATCCCCGGACTATGCCGCGCCTCGGTTCCCTCGCAAAAACAAATCACACTCCCGTTTCCGTCACGAAAAACCGCTTGCCCATTCCCCGTCTGCCCCTACTCTTGCCGCCCTTTTGCCGGGCACTTCTGCCTGGTACAGGGATCGTCCAAACCTAAACCGCCTCCCC
Organism: Prosthecobacter sp. SYSU 5D2; assembly: GCF_039655865.1. Classification (NCBI taxonomy): domain Bacteria; kingdom Pseudomonadati; phylum Verrucomicrobiota; class Verrucomicrobiia; order Verrucomicrobiales; family Verrucomicrobiaceae; genus Prosthecobacter; species Prosthecobacter sp. SYSU 5D2. The sequence goes on from NZ_JBBYXL010000001.1 coordinate 599,124, forward strand.
TTTCGGATCTGTGCCTTCTGGCATTGAGCGTCCGCTCCCTGAGCGAAACGTGCGAAAGACCGGCATCCATCAAACTACATGTCCCAAGCACTCGCAGAACTCGTCGAAGCCGGAGTCCATTTCGGCCACCAAACCAAGCGTTGGAACCCGAAGATGAAGCCTTTCATCCTGGATTCCCGCAACCAGATCCACATCCTCAACATCGAGGAAACACTTGTTCAGATTGACAAGGCCGCTGAGTTCCTTTCCGAGCTCGCCCGCAAAAACAAGCGCATCCTTTTCGTCGGCTGCAAACGCCAGGCCCAGGAGGCCATCCGCGAAGCGGCTGAAGCCTGCGGCCAGTTCTACGTCAACCATCGCTGGCTCGGCGGCACCCTCACCAACCTCGAAACCATCCGCAAGAGCGTCGCCCGCCTTGCTTATCTGGAAGAGATCGAGAAGAAGCCTGAGTTCAAGCTCATGTCCAAGAAGGAACTCGCCTCCCTGAACCGCGAGCGTATCAAGCTGGAGCGCAACCTTCGCGGCGTGCGCGGCATGGACAAGTATCCGGATGCCGTCGTCATCGTGGACTCCGCCCGTGAGCACATCGCCGTTCACGAAGCCCGCCGCCTCGGCATCCCGATCGTGGCCCTCGTGGACACCAATGCCGACCCTGACAAAGTGGACTACCCCATCGCCGCCAACGACGATGCCATCCGCTCCATCCGCATCATCCTGCAGAAGCTGATCGACCCCGTCATCACCGCCACTGCCGAACTCAAGAAGTAAGAGCCGCAAACTCCCAACCCCGTTACCCTTTAAAGAAACATGGCTGAAATCTCCGCAAAAGTCGTCATGGCCCTTCGTGAAAAAACGAACGCCGCCATGATGGAATGCAAAGCCGCCCTCAAGGAAGCCGAAGGCGACCTCGAAAAGGCTGAAATCATCCTTCGCAAGAAGGGCACCATCAAGGCCGAGAAAAAGGCAGACCGCCAGACGAAGGAAGGCATCATCGCCTCCTACATCCACATGGCCGGCCGCATCGGCGTGCTCATCGAAGTGAACTGCGAAACCGACTTCGTTGCCCGCAACGAAATCTTCCAGGCCTTCGTCAAGGACATCTCCCTCCACATCGCTGCTGCGAATCCCAAGTTCCTCGCTCGCGAAGAAATCTCCGAGGCACTCATCGCCAAGGAGCGCGAAATCGCCGCCGACCAGGTCAAGGGCAAGCCCGAGGCCATCGCTGAGAAGATCATTCAGGGCAAGATTGACAAGATCTTCTCTGAGCAGTGCCTCCTGGAGCAGGCCTTCATCAAGAACCCCGACCAGACCATCGGTGACTACGTGAAGAGCAAGATCTCCGAGCTGGGTGAAAATCTCGTCGTCCGCCGCTTCGTGCGCTTCGCTGTCGGTGAAGACCTTGCTGAATAAGGCATTCCGGCCGCTCTAAGCAGCCAAAAAAAATCATGGAGGGCGGGATGCAAATCCCGCCCTCTTTATGCATTGGGAGGACTATAAAATTCCCTTCCAGAGAGGTACTCCTTGCGCAACGCCCTTCGCTGGGCTTTGAAGACGGATAGCCGACCATGTGGGAATTCCTAAAACAGCACTGGCGCGATGGCGTGGAGATCCTCATCCTCGCTGTGCTGGTCTATCAGGCCTTCCTGTTCTTCCGGGCCACCCGTGGTGCCCGCATCCTGACGGGCTTGTTGATGCTCCTTCTGGGCCTCGCCCTGGTCTCGCAACTGCTGGAGCTGGAGGTCATCACCTGGCTGCTCCAGCGCATCTCCGTCTTCCTGGCCATCGCCCTGGTCGTCCTGTTCCAGCCGGAACTGCGCCGTGTCCTGGCGGAGTTGGGCAGCCACCGCATGTTCTCGCTCAACCGCCCGGACCCGGAATCCCTGGATGTCCTTTTGGAGGCCATGCAGCAGCTTTCCGCCCGCCGCTGCGGAGCTCTCTTTGCCATCAAGCGCGGCATTGACCTGCGTCTGCTGGCGGAAACCGGCGTCAGTGTGGATGCCAAACTCTCGCCAGAACTCATCACCACCATCTTTCATCCCAAGACCGCACTGCATGACGGCGGGGCCATCATTGACCAGGGCCGCATCGCTGCCGCTGGCTGCGTCTTCCCCGTCAGCCAGCGGGAGGTGCGGGACCGCGCCATCGGCCTGCGCCACCGAGCCGCCATGGGTGTGACGGAGGAGACCGATGCCATCGCCCTCATCGTCAGCGAGGAGAGCGGTGCCCTCTCCATCGCCTACCGGGGCAAACTGGAGCATGATCTTGAGCCTGACGAGCTGCGCCAGCGCCTGAACGAGCTGCTGACTTATGGGGCAGCGGCTGCTGAACCTTTAGCGGAGGAACCGACGCGTGACCTGGGGCCAGTTTAAACAATTTTTCACCCGCAACTGGCGCGAAAAAATCGTCGCCATCCTGCTGGCCATCCTGTTTTGGTTCATGATCAAAAGCCAGGTCAATCCTCCGCCCCGTTACGAGCCGCCGCTGCCGCCGCTGAGGGCGGTGTGATGCAATGTCTGACAGCCCGGCTTTGACACTGGCCCTGTCCTGCGTTAAACCGCGCGCTCTATGTCTGATAAGCGTCAATTCTTCGGCACCGACGGCGTCCGCGCGGTGGCCAACCGTCATCCCATGACCCCTGAGTTTGTCCTGCGCCTGGGACAGGCCGCCGCCGCCGTTCTCGGAAACCGGTCCGAAGGAGGCGAGCGCCCGCGCTGCATTATTGGCCGTGACACTCGCGCTTCGGGCGAGATGCTGGAGGCAGCGCTCATCGCTGGCTTGAACTCAGCCGGGGTGGACGTGGTGCTGGCAGGCATGGTCCCCACTCCCACCGTGGCCATGCTGTCGGCACAGACCGGGGCCAGCTTTGGTGTCGTCGTCAGTGCCTCGCACAACCCCTTTCAGGACAACGGCATCAAGTTTGTCCATGGCAATGGCCGCAAGCTCAATGATAAGACCGAGATCGCCATTGAGCAGATCGTGCTTGGCAACACCCAGGAAGCCGCCCGCCCGGAGGGGCGCAACATCGGCCGGGTAAGCCGCATGACCGATGCCGTGGAGCGCTACGTGGCCCACGCCGTGGCCAGCATGGGCGGCACCCGCCTGGATGGCATGCGTGTGGCCCTGGACAATGCCCACGGTGCCGCCGCCTACACCAGCGCCCTCGCCCTGGAGCAGCTCGGTGCGGATGTGCAGGTCTTTCACAGCGAGCCGGACGGATTCAATATCAATGAAGAGTGCGGCTGCACCCACAGCGAAGAATTGGAGCGCCTGGTGCGCCAGTCCCAGGCCCAGGCCGGCATTGCCCATGATGGTGATGCGGACCGCATCGCCCTTTGTGATGAGGAAGCCATTGCGCTTGATGGCGATGAACTGATGGCCATCGCGGCTGAGTCAATGCTGCGCAAGGGCACACTGAAGCAGAACACCCTGGCCGTCACCATCATGAGCAACTACGGTCTGGACGACCTCGTCTCCCGTCGGGGCGGCCGCGTGATCCGCACCAATGTTGGCGACCGCTACGTGCTGGAGGAGATGCATTCACGGGACCTCAACCTGGGTGGCGAGCAGAGCGGTCACATCATCTTTGGCGACTGGGCCACCACCGGCGACGGACTCATCGCCGGTCTGCAGGTGCTCAAAATCATGAAGGAAACTGGCGAGCCGCTGAGCCAGCTCCGCAAGTGCCTGAAGAAGTTCCCCCAGGCCGCCCGTAACCTCCGCGTGCGTTCCAAGCCACCCATCACCGAGCTGGCAGATGCCCAGAAGATCATCAAGGAGACCGAGAAGAAGCTCGGCGATTATGGCCGCGTGCTATTGCGCTACTCCGGCACCGAATCCCTGATCCGCCTGCTCATCGAAGGCCGCGATGTCGAATACCTGGAAGCCCAGGCCGACAAGATTGCCTCGGCAATCCTGGCCCAGATCGGTTAGTGAGTATACGAAGCGGGGGCCGTTTACACGACCCCCGCTTTAAGTTTATACAGAACTGAACCGGCCTAGCTTTGCAGCGCCAGTGCTTCGGGCTTGATGTTCTTGTGGAAATCGGGGCCCTGGACGGTGGCGGCGACGTAACCGGCGCGGATGACGAAGTCACCGAAGTGCTCTCCATCCTGACGCTCCTTGGCATAATGCTCGAGGATAGGATCCAGGAGAGGCTTGATGTCTTTGGAAGGCACGTCCTTGCGGAAGAGCTTGCTCAGGCGCTGGCCAGCGTGGCCGCCGCCGAGATAGACGTTGTAGCGGTCCGGGCCGAAGCCGACGAAGCCGATCTCGGAGATGAAGGGTCGGCCACAGCCGTTAGGGCAGCCGGTCATGCGCATGGTGATGGAATCGTGACGCAGGCCGACTTCCTCGAGCTTCTCTTCAAGCTGGGTGACGATAGTGGGCAGGAAACGCTCGGCTTCGGCCAGGGCCAGGGCGCAGGTCGGCAGGGCGACGCAGGCGATGGTGGCCAAGCGCAGGGCGCTTTGTTCATGGCTTTTGGCCATGCCATACTTCTCCAGGAGGGCCTCGATCTGGGAACGCTTGGCCGGGGAGACCTTGGCGATCATGAGGTTCTGGTTCGCAGTGAGGCGGAAGTCACCGTCATGGATCTTGGCGATCTCACGCAGGCCGGTGCGCATGGGGTATCCTTCGGTATCGAGGACGCGGCCGCCTTCGACAAAGAGGGTATAGTGGGAATCCCCGGTCTCATCTTCCACCCAGCCGAAGCGGTCGCCGTTATCGGCGAACTTATACGGGCGGGCAGGCTCAAGGTTATACCCGAGGTATTCGTTGAGCTTGTTGAGGATCCATTCCGGGCCGTAGTCATCCACGGTGTATTTGAAGCGGGAATGCTTGCGGTCGGTGCGGTCGCCGAAGTCACGCTGCACGAGCACGACCTTTTCGGCCACGTCCACGACCTGCTCCTTGGTGCAATAACCGATGACATCGGCGATGCGGGGATAGGTGGCTTCATTGCCGTGGGTGGAGCCCATGCCACCGCCCACGGCGACGTTATAGCCCACCAGCTTGCCGTCCTCGACAATGGCGATGAAGGAAAGGCAGTTGGCGAAGATATCCACGTCGTTGCTCGGTGGCACGGCGATGGTGATCTTGAACTTACGCGGCAGGTAGGTCTTGCCGTAGATGGGCTCCTGCTCCTCCTCGCTGGACTGCACCTTTTCACCATCCAGCCAGATTTCGTGATAGGCACGGGTGGCCGGAGTCAGGTGGGCGGAGATGTCCTTGGCGGCCTGGAGCACATCGGCGTGCACGCTGGACAGGTAAGGGTTCGGATTGCACATGACGTTGCGGTTCACGTCACCGCAGGCGGCGATGGTGTCCATGGCGGCGTCATTGATCTCCTTGATCGTGCGCTTGAGGTTGGTCTTGATGATGCCGTGAAGCTGGAAGGCCTGGCGGGTGGTCAGCTTGATGGTGCCGTTGGCGTAGGTATCCGCCAGGTGGTCCGTCTGCAGCCATTGCTCCGAGGTGGCGACGCCACCAGGAACGCGGATGCGCAGCATGAAGGAGAAGGCCTTTTCCAGGCGGTGCTTGCGGCGGTCCGGACGGAGGTCGCGGTCGTCCTGCTGGTAGCTGCCGTGGAATTTGATCAACTGCTGGTCGTCTTCGGACAGGGAGCCGGTGGAAAGATCGGCGAGACCTTCGGCGATGGTGCCGCGCAGGTAATTCGACCGGGTCTTGATGCCTTCATTGGCAGAGAGTTGCTTTTCGCTCATGGGGGTAAAGGGGGTGGGATTTGAGCTCCTTGGAATTTAATATACGTCCCGCTGGTAGCGGCGGGCTTTTTTGAGGTCCTCAATGTAGGACTCGGCGGCTTCGCGTGATTTGCCGCCCTGTTTTTCGACCACGGTGAGGAGGGCTTCGTTCACATCGTGGGCCATGCGGGTGGCATCGCCGCAGACGTAGAAGTGGGCACCTTCCTCCAGCCAGGCATACAGCTCCTTGGCACGCTCGAGCATGCGCTGCTGCACGTAGATCTTCTCGGGCTGGTCACGGGAGAAGGCGACGTCCAGTTTGGTCAGCGTTTTGCTGGCCAGATGGTCCTGCCATTCCGTCTGGTAAAGGAAGTCGAACATGTAGCGCTGGTCGCCAAAGAAGAGCCAGGATTTGCCTTTCTGCTCCAGGGCGGCGCGATGCTCCACAAAGGCGCGGAAGGGAGCCACACCGGTGCCTGGGCCGACCATGATGATGGGGGTATCCCCGGACTCTGGCAGGCGGAAGTTTTTGTTCTGGTTGGTATAAACCGGGACTTTGTCCCCCGCTTTGACGAGGTCGGCCAGGTAGGTGGAGGTGACGCCTTTGCGGTGACGGCCAAAGGTTTCATACCGCACGGAGGCGATGGTGAGGTGGACTTCATCCGGATGCGCCAGCGGGCTGGAGGCAATGGAATAAAGGCGCGGCGGCAGGGGGCGCAGGATGGAGATGAGGGCTTCCGGGGACAGGCCCTTGGGGGCGAAGTCTTCCAGGGCGTCCACGATCCAGCGGCCATGGAGGTAGTCCTTGAGCTTTTCCTTGGCGGGTTCCGCCAAAAGGGTGGCCAGTTTTTTGGATTTGGTGACTTCCTGGAGCTTGGCCAGCACCGGGCGGGAAAGCGCGGTGATGTCCAGGTTTTCCTGGAGGGCATAGTTAAGCGCCTTGGGGCCGACATCGGGCACCTGCACGGTTTCAGAGCCGGTCAGCTTGGCAGCCTTCATGAGGTCTTCGACCACATCCGGGGCATTGATGGGGATGACGCCGAGGGAATCGCCCGGCTCATAGGTGAGGCCGGAGCCTTCCAGGGAGAGTTCGTAGTGCCAGGTTTCCTTGGCGGTGCCTTTGCCATTCAGCAGCACGCGCTCCTTCAGCTCGGCAGCGAAGGGATTGGCCTTGTCATATTCGGTGGCGACTGGAAGGGCAAAACCGGTGAAGACCGGGGCGGGGGCGACGGCTGCCACGGCGGGGCCAAAGGCAGTCAATGCTCCGTCCAGCCAGGCACGGTGGGGTTTTTCATACTGCAGGTCGCAGTCCACACGGGGGTGAATGCGCTGGGCCCCGAAGGATTCCAGGCGGGCATCGAAGTCCTTGCCCATCTGGCAAAACTTTTCATACGAGGTGTCGCCGAGGGAGCAGACGGAGAAACGCAGCTTGGGCAGGCTGAGCGTTTCGGTCATGAAGGCCTTGTAGAAAGCGGTGGCGGTTTCTGGTGGCTCGCCGTCGCCCCAGGTGCTGATGATGACCAGGAGGTTTTCCACCTTGGCGAGATCCGCAGGCTGGATGTCCGCCATGTTTTTGACGGTCGGGGCGAAGCCGCGCTTCTTGGCTTCCTTCGCGGAGAGGTCGGCCAGCTTTTCCGAATTCCCGGACTCGGACCCGTAAAGGATGGTGAGCTTCAAGGCGGCAGCCGCTGGGACGACGACGGCGGGCGCTGCGTCCCCTGCGGACAGATAACCGGCGAGCCAGAAGCGCTGGGCAGGTGAGAAACTCGCGATGAGGCCATCCAGGGCCCGGCGGAGGTCAGGTGAAAAGGGGGAGTGCTCAGGAAGCATTTCGGGAGTATTTCGCAGGAGGGTGGGACTGAAAACCGTCAAGCCGGGGCGTGGCGGGCGTCTAAATTAGCCAAAATCGGGCTGTCGTCGAGTATTCGTGTGAAATGAGAGGTGGTTAGGGGTGGAAAAAAGGCCGAAAGGGACGGTAAACGGGATTCATGAGGGCAAGATGCCGGGTCCATGCAAGGCGGACAGATGCAGAAGGGTGGAATTTGGCAGGATACAGGTGGGGATGAGATTGGAATTGGGCGGGCATGGCGCACTCAGGGGCAGGTTGATGGTGCCCGTATGTCACCAACTTTGTCGAAAGCGGCGCTGCCGAGGCAATGACTTGCGTCTTGCCTCTCTGCGCCGCAGTCCGTGACGCTTTGCGACTGCGATGGCCGGGTGAGTGAACGGCAGCCCTTAAATTCATTTGGCGCGTTAAAGTATTTTAACACAGCTCTTTAAATGCATTTGGAGCGGTTGGTGAATTTATAAACGCCCGAAAGGCCGGATCTGAGCCTTCAGCGCCACACGGCACCCGCTTTAGACCTGTCTTACGGCACGACCTACCTCAGCCGTCACGCATCTACTCAAACATACGTCAAATCTGACGTACGTTGATTCTGACGTATATCGCATAGCACCGTGTGCCTGGCTGCAAGGCTCCCACGTCCTGTTTCCATTCCGATCGCCATACCCGCGCGGAATGGAAACAAGGCGGTTATCCTGCGAGGCTCCTCATCCCAAGGCCGCATAATCAAGGTCTGAGCACTGTTTGCGCAGATGCCGCATCACCGCGTCCGTCTCTGCTTCTGTCATCTGGCGAGGGAAGCGCTGGGTGATGAAGCCTGCCAGGCGTGTGTAGCTTTCCACCAAAACTGGGGCCTTGGGCGGACCGCCAGTGACAAACCAGCCCGGAAAGGTCAGAGCCGGGTGCACCTTCGTGTCCACATTCAGGTGCTTCTTCAGGTCCTTGCGCAGCCATTCAGCAGTTCGCTCAGCTTGTTCCAGTTCGCGGGTGCTAGTTCTCCGAGGCCAGCAGAGCATCTCTCCATTGTAGGTCACCTTGTGGCCATCCTTGGTGTCCTTTGGCTTCCGGTGGGTCTTGGTCTCCACCACGACCACGACTCCGTTACCAACGACGACGTGATCCAGGTTAAATGGCCCGCCGCCGCCGATGCAAGGCACGTCGTGGAACACCTCATAGCCCTTCTGCTTCAGACACTCCAATTGATCCGCAACGGCCCGCTCGCCAAACCAACCCAGCCGGTGATTAATGATCCCGTCCATGAACTTGTACATCCACCGTAAAGCCAGGCCAAGACTTAGCAACATTGGAACGACCGCCCAGACCAGCCACCACACAGACCCCTTTGGAATGATGCTGTTTGTCAGCTTCACGCTCAAAACAAAGACCGCCAGAGGAACCATCGTCATCACGGCTAGACGCCATGCGAATCCTTCGAAGGAACCCTCCATTTTCAGCCTCAAATGCTCCCCTGGTTGACGCCTCAACCGGATGTCTTCCCCCAACGGATGTTTGGTACGCCGCCTCCTCAGCCGCCAGGAAAAAGAGCCCAAAAAGAGGGCGATGACCACAACGAAATAGATGAGCCACCAAAAGCTCTGCCAGGGAATTTGCATTTTTTCTCTTGGCAAAAAGACCCAGCTAATCAAGTAATTTTACATTAAGATTAATGCTGCAAATTTTCCTCCGCTTCAACGACCGTTTCATTGCGCCCGCCTGTGGATGACGCGCCATGATTGACACCCGCTACTTACAAGGCTCTCTTCAGCGAACAGCGTGTCATACGCCTTATGGTACGAACACAGAGTTTGAGCAACCAGATGGTCGTGACCAATACCATCACGAAGAAAAGCCAGCGGCTGGGATAGATACGTTTATGAGCCAGTTTGGCAGGATTTTGAAACCAGGCATGGATCAGCCCTTCTTCATCCTTTCCCTTTTGGACAGAGGCACTGAAGTAATCTCCTTCATGGATATGGTGGAACCGCCACCACTTCTCCTGCCCGGCATACTTGACCGGTAGGGTGACCTCCTGCTCATGCCCATGCAATACCACGCTGCCCACCTCCGAATAGGCGTCCAGGCGTGGACTGTGCGCCTCACTATTTTTTGTGATCCTTCGGAGGAGGCCGATGCTTTCCGCAATCTCGGCGTCCGACTGGAATAAGTAGATTTTGAAATTTGAATAGAAAAGCCTTCGGTCCACTTCCACCCATTCGATTTTGGTAACGCCAAGCTCCGCTACCGACGCACTTCCATTCACAACGTCCCAGGGATGAAACTCCTCATGAAACTCCGCCTGAGTCTGGGTGCAGGCAAGGCTGAACATGGCCATCAGGGTGGAGATATAGCGCATATAGGAGTGATGAAGCAGAGACTGTTGAGGCCCGGCATTCAAGAGTCATCCAACGATTTAGCCGACCCGACGAAATACCCCGTTTCTATTCTGCTTGGGTTTAGGGGAACAAAATGAAAACGAGAAATCGGGCTTCCTTTTACCGGTCAGCGGCACCGTCGAGGTTTCCAAGGTCCACAGGAGGCGGAGGGCTTGGAAGAAGGTGCAAATTGCTGGTGGCGTAAATAAAGCGGGCGGTGATGGGCTCGGTCGGGGGGCGATCTGGGAACCGGGCGGGCATGGCCCACTTAGGGGAGTTTGGTGGGGGAGGAGGTCGGGGGCTTCGGCGGGAGCGGTGTCGTCGAGGCAAGGTTGCCCTTGCCTCTTTTCCACCGCACTCCATGACGCTTCGCGGCTGCGGGGATGCACACTGACCGGCTAAAGCCGGAACTACAATACGTTGACGGGGAGGGGACTTGGCAAGTCCCGCTCCTTGTTCAGATCAGTCTTTGCACTGGCAGAGCCATTCGGCTTTGTTGCAGCCGGAGCAGTTGCTGGTGTCGTAGGCCATGCGGGCGGTGATGGGCTTGGAATCGGGGGTGGGGCGGTATTGGAGGATGAGCCACTGGCCTTCGGCGATGACGGGGAGGGTGAAGCCTTTTTTATCCTTTTCGACGGTGATGCGGGTGGGCTTGTCGCGGTCGCCGGTGCTGGCGGTGAGCTCCTGTTTGTCCAGGGAGACGGGTTTCATGTCCTTGTCGAGGAGGGCGATGTGGAACTGGCCTTTTTTAACGGTGACCTCGCCGTGCATGGTTTCGTCTTTGCTGAATTCGACGATGCGGCCGCCGTTGGGGCCGAGTTCGACGCCTTCATGGGCGAAGGTGAAGGCGGTGATGAGGCTGAGGAGGGCGATGAGTCTGGTTTTCATGGTGGGATGCTATTCTATTGGGCTGGGTGTGTTTGTGTGGTTTCTTTTTAATGAGCGGCTGGGGCTGCCAGGCGCAAAGCTTTTTCCGCTGCGCGCCGTCCGAAGACGGAGAATACGGCGGGAGTGACAGCAAAATCCAATAATGTGCTGCTAATGAGGCCGCCGACGATGCAGACGGCGACGGGGTGGAGGATCTCTTTTCCTGGCTCGCCAGCGGCGAGGACGAGGGGAATGAGGGCGATGCCGGCGCTGAGGGCGGTCATGGTGACGGGGACGAGGCGCTCCAGGGTGCCGCGCTCGATCATGGCGCGGCTGAAGTTTTCGCCCTCGTGCTTCATGAGGTGGAGGTAATGGCTGAGCATCATGATGCCATTGCGCGCGGCGACGCCGCCGACGGCGATGAATCCGACGAGGGTGGCGATGCTGATATTCCCCACCAGCAGCCAAGTGAGGGCGAGGCTGCCCATGAGGGCGAGGGGGAGGTTTAACAAGACCTGGCAGGCGAGCATGAGGCTGCGGAAGTATCCCCACAGCAGCAGGAGAATGACGAGAAGGACGATAGCGAAGAGGATGAGGATGCGCTGGGTGGCCTCCTGCTGGGCCTGGAACTCGCCCTCATAACTGATGAAAAATCCCTCCGGCAGGGTGACTTTTTCAGCGACCTTATTTTGAAGCTGGGCAACGAGGGTGCCGACATCGCGGGCGCTGGGCTTGATGCTGACGACAAAGCGGCGCTGGCTGCCCTCCCGCTGGATGGCATTGGGGCCTTTGGCCTCGCGCACCTGGGCGACGAGGCGGAGGGGAATGCGGGGGCCGCGAGTGGTCTCGATGGGCAGGCTGGCGATTTTTTCGGCGGAATCGCGCAGGTTTTCCGGCAGGCGGATGGCAAGGCCGATGGTGCGCTGGCCATCGCGAAGCTCGGCCACATTTTGGCCACCGACGAGGGTGGAGAGGACTTCGTTGAGGCGGCCGGGAGTGATGCCATAAGCGGCGGCGCGGTCGCGATCTGCCTCGATGCGGAGCTGGGGGATGAAGGACTGCTGGTCGAGCTTGGCGTCTTCAAATCCGGGGATGGTCCGGGCAAGAGTTTGTACCTGGGTGCCGAGGGCGCGCAGGGTTTCCAGATCCGGGCCGAAGATCTTGATGGCGACGGGGGCGGAGACGCCGCTGAGCATGTGGCCGATGCGGTCGGCGAGGGGACCGGTAAGGACACTGAAGGTACCGGGCACGGTACGGATGCGGTCGCGAATGTCGGCGAGGATTTCTGCGCGGCTGCGGCCGGAGGTGGCATTGAAGTCCACATCCATCTCGGCGGAGCTGATGGGGACCACGTGGTCGCCACGCTCGGCGCGGCCCAGGCGGCGACCGACCTGCCGGACCTCAGGCACCTGCATGATGAGAGATTCCACGACATCGGCCATGCGATTGGTTTCTTCCAGGGAGGAGCCGGGGGCGGCGGTCATGGAGACGAGGGCGGTCTCCTCTTCGAAGGCGGGGAGGAAATCCTGGCCCATGCGGGGATACAGCATGGCGGCGGCGAGCAGCAGCATGAAGGTGAGGCCGATGATGAGGAAAGGCTGGCTGAGGCTGAGGCGGAGGATGGTGTTTTTCAGCAGCCATTTGAAGGCGGCGGTGAAGCGGCCTTCGTGATGCTCCTGGCCGACTTTCGGCTTTAACAGCAGCGAGCAGAGCACCGGTATAACCGATAGTGATACCACGAACGAGGCCAGCATGGACAGGATGGTGGCGATGGCGATGGGACCGAAGAGGCGGCCCTCAACCCCGGTGAGGCCTAACAAGGGAAGGAAAACCAGGATGATGAGGACGGTGGCGTAGAGGATGGAATTTCGAACTTCGCCGGAGGCATTGGCAATGATGGTGAGCTGATGGGCCTGCTGCCTGACGGGATCTGGCTGGCCTTTTAAAACCGGCGGTCCGGCACCGGCCTGACGCAGCCGGCGCCAGACGTTTTCGACATCCACGATGGCATCATCCACCACCATGCCGATGGCCACGGCGAGGCCGCCGAGGGTCATGCTATTGACACTGATGCCGAGCATCTGGAAGACCAGAATGGTGATGGCAAAAGACAATGGCATGGCCATGAGGGTGATGAAGGTGGTGCGCACATTCAGCAGGAAAAGAAAGATGACGATGGTGACCATGATGGCCCCATCGCGAATGGCCTCCTGGAGGTTGCCAATGGCGTGCTCGATGAAATCCGCCTGGCGGAAAAGTACGATGGCTTCGACACCGGCAGGCAGGGTGGGCTGGAGGCCGGCGAGGGCTTCTTCGATCTGGCGGGTGAGCGTGAGGGTGTCAAAACCGGGGGCTTTGGTGACGCTCATGATGACGCCCCGGGTGCCATTGACACTGGCATCTCCACGCATGGGCTCGACGCCCCAGGCGACCTGGGCGACATCGCCAATGGTGACGATGCGGTCATCGGCGTGACGGATGACGGTTCGCGAGAAGTCCTCCAGATTGACGGTCATGGCGAGGTTTCGGACCATGATCTCGCGTGGGCCGGCATTGAGGAAACCGCCGGTGGTGTTGGTGGCGGACTCACGCACGGCACGCTCAAGGTCTTCAAAGGTAACGCCGTGGGCCTGCATTTTCAGAGGGTCGGGCTGAATTTGAAGCTGCTTCACACCGCCGCCCATGTTGAGCACTTCGGCGATGCCGGGGATGGCCTGAAGACGGCGGCGGATGGTCCAGTCGGCCAGGCTGCGGACTTCCATGGCGGGGACTTTTCCATCAGTGCTGCGGACGCCGACGAGGAGGATTTCACCCATCAAAGAAGCCACGGGCGTGAGGAAGGGCTGGGTGTCCGGTGGCAGGGTGCCACGGGCTCCGGCCAGGCGCTCTTGAACAAACTGGCGTGCGCGGTAGATGTCCGTGCCCCAGGCGAATTCCGCAAACACCAGCGACAGGGAGATGTCCGATGTGGAGCGAAGCCGGGTGAGGCCGGCGACACCCATGAGGGAGCTTTCGATGGGCTGGGTGATGAGTGCCTCCACCTCCTCTGGTGCGAGGCCTGGGGCCTCCGTGAGGATGGTGACGGTGGGTTTGGTGAGGTCTGGAAGGACCTCGACTGGCAGCTCGCGGACGGTGCGGGCACCCATGACCAGAATGAGGACGCACGCGCCGATAATCATGGCGCGGTGGTGCAGGGACCAGAGGATGAGGCGGTTCAGCATGGGGTTAGGCGATGGCTGAATTCCGCTTCCACGACACAATGACGAGCAGCATCAGCAAAAGGGCGGTGCTGGCGGCGAAGAGGAGGGTCAGCTGGTTCCAGGAGGAGTCCTCGTGGCCATGGTCGTGATCGTGTGAGTCTTCGGCGGATGCGGCTTTTTCGGTGCCGTCTTCGTTGTGCTCGTGGCCGTGGGCGGCGTCGAGGGCTTCTTTGAGGCTGGTGGTGCCGCCTCCGGCGAAGGCGAGGGCATAGGCGCCCTGGGTGACGACTTCATCGCCCGGGAGAAGACCACTGAGGATTTCCACGAACACATCGTTGGTTTGGCCAATGACGACGGGGGCTTTGACGAAGGCATTGGGAAGCTCGAAGTCTTTAACGAAGACGAAGCGGTTGATGCCATCGCCCTGAAGAGCGGCCCGGGGAATGACGGAGACGTTTTCCCGGCGGCTGAGGACGATGGAGAACTCGGCGCGCATGCCGGGACGCAAGAGAAGGTCTTCATTGGGGAGGTGGAAGGCGGCTTCGACGGTGCCGTTTTCTTCATCGGCATAAGCGCCGATGTGGGCGAGCTTGGCCTCGAAGACCTGGTCAGGAAAAGCGGGCAGGCGGATGCGGGCGGTCTGGCCTTTTTCCAAACGACCGGCGAGATGCTCAGGGACTTGCGCGGCGGCCTCGACCGTTTCCAAATCCACGATTTCGATGAGGGCCTGGTCGGGGGTGATGGGCTGGCCTTGGGTGATGTCCACCTTTGAAACCAGGCCGGCCATGGGGGCGGGGAGCATGATGGTGGGCGGGGGGTCGCCTGGCTGGCGGCTTTCCACCCAGGCGAGTTCGTCGCCTTCCTCCACCTGCTGGTCAGGCAGGGCAAGAACGCTGAAGGCGCGCCCGGGGATGCGGCTGCTGACGATGGCGCGGCGGCCGGGGAGGATCTCGAGATGGCCTAACGCAAAGATGGTTTCTTCGAAATCGGTCTCCTCGGTTTCGACCGTTTCCAGGCGCAGGTTTTTGACGCTGATTTCATCCAGAATGACGCGGTTACTGTCTGCGGCGAGCAATGGGACCGACAGGGCCCAAGCGATGAATGAGAGATATAAGAAGCGAGACATGGGGGAACGGTCAAAGATTGACACCGGCGACCTTGAGCAGACGCATGGTGAGGAGGTAAAGGGCGACGGTGAGGACGATGCCAGCGCCGAAGCCGGGCCAGAAGCCGCCGAGCTTTTTGATGAGCCAGGGCATGAGGATGAACATGGGCAGGGTTGGCAACACATACCAAAAGGTGCCGTAGGCGTGGCGGCCGATAAGGGCGGAATCCTTCGTCTCCATATACAGCCAGATGAAGGCGAGGACGGAGGTGATGGGCAGGGAGTGGATGATGCTGGCGGCGGCGTTGTTGCGCTTGGCGATCTCCGTGATGGTGACGATCATACCGGCGCTGAGGAAGAGCTTGATGAGGTAGTAGGTCATGGCTAGAATGCGTTATTTGTTAGGCGAGTGAACTTCACTTCCCGCACCGACGGCGGCTTCGTAACGGATGCGGGCGAGGTGGAAATCGCGGGTGGCATCAAGAGCGGCGGCCTCGAGCTGGAGGCGCTGGTCGCGGGCGCGGAGGAGGGTGAGGAGATCGCTCTGCCCGGCCTGGTAGGCGGCTTCGAGCTTGTCCGTTTGCTCTTTGACGAGGGGGAGGAGTTTGTCGCGTGTCTCGGTGACGAGGGCAGCATTGGCCTCCATTTCACGGCGGGCGGTATCGGCCTCGCCGGTGATCTGGCTGCCGAGGGCATCGGCCTCCAGGCGGGCGCGCTCAATGCTGGCGGCCTTTTCGGCGATCTCACCCTGATTGCGGTTCCAGAAGGGCAGCGGGATGGAGAAACGGAAGCCGACAAAGCCGGTGCGCTCCGTGCGGGTGGAGGTGATGTCCTGCTGCTCGCGTGCAGCGAAGAAACCCGCGCTGACATCCTGATAACGGCGGGCTTGCGCAAGTGAGGCTTCCGTTTGGGCGGCCTCAGTCCTGGCCTGGGCGAGCTGGTAATCGGCGCGCTGCTGCCAGGAAGATTTGGCGGGAAGGGTGAGGGCGGGGAGGTCGCCCGTGAGGTTCAAAGGCTGTGCGGGGCTGAGTCCGAGCATGGGCTTGAGTGCGCCCTGGAGGCTGAGGGATTCGATCTCGATGCGACGGGATTCGAGGAGGAGGCGCTGCGCATCCACCTGGGCCTGGGAGGCATCCAGGGGAGAGAACTCACCGGCTTCAGCGCGCGTTTTGGTGAAGCTGGAAAGCTCCTCGGCCAAGCGGGTCTGCTGCTGGCGCAGGGCACGCTGTTTTTCCAGGGCGAGAAGGCGGACAGCGAGGCTGCTGGCCTCGGCGATGAGGCGGCGTTCGACGTCTTTGACCTCCAGTTCTGCGGCAGTGACAAGCTGGGCACTGAGGTGTTTTTCCAGGCCCAGGCGGCGGGTGATGGGGAAGGACTGGTCCAGGGAAAAGGTGCTGGAGCGGGGGGAGACGCGGCTTTCGTTCTGGAACTCGTAGCCTAACGAAGGATTCGGCAAGCGGCCTGCGCCAAGCTGGCGGCCACGCGCTTCCTCCACGGCCATGCGGGCGGCGAGGAGCTGGGGATGATGACTGCGCACGCGGGGTGCGATTTCACTGAGGGTCAGGGCCGGGGCGGGGCTGGCGGCGAAGGCCAGCAGGAAAAGGGGCAGGATGCGAGAGTGCATAGCGGATGAGCATTTGAGAAGGGAGGCCCAGGCGGAAGCCTGGGACATGCAGGGACGACGGGCGGGTACAGATCATCATCGTGGATGACGGCACCGGGTCCGTTTCTCAAACGCGCAGGGAGATCGTGCGGGTGAGCACGTGGGGCCATCGTCGGCCAGAGCCATCATCCCGGGGCGGAGGCAGCGGCGTGGCGTCCTGGTCATTGACGGCCAGAAGCATCGTCAACGGCTCCAGGATGGCCAAAACGGCCAGGATGGGGGCCGGAAAAGAGGCCATCTGGGCGGCAAGCTGCTTGGCCTTCACGGATTCCTTCAAAGGCGTATGCTCATGAGTGTCATCATCCGTGTCGTGGTCATCGTGATGATGAAGGGGCTCCTCCTCATCGTGACAGGTTTCACCATGAGGACCGTGGCAGTGATCAAAGGCGATGATTTCAACCCCGCCGGTGCAATCGCAGACATACCCGCGCGACATGCCAAACACCTGCGCCCAGCCAAGTGCGAGAAGCACCAGGCAGATCAGGGTTTGGGAACGGGCGAGGGAACGCATGCACCGTACATACGTCTGTGACGTGGGGGTTTGTCAAATGCAGTTACGATCCCGTGATGGTTATGCCTTTGGCTGCTTCACTACGCTCTCCACTTCCACAGGAAGATCGGTCTCATCGTGTTTTTCCACGGGCTGCACTTTGATTTCGACGGTCACGGGGACGGCGCGGAGGCCTTCGATGATGCGTTGCAGGCGCTCGATGGAAATTTCGGACAGGGTGGGGTTGGAGACGGCCTGTTCGATTTTTTCGAGTCCAGCGGTAAAGGCGCTCATCTGACCGGTGATGCGGCTGACGGGGTCGTTTTCACCCCCGCCGCCGGCAAGGAGGTTGCGGCCAAAGGTGCGCTTGATCTCGGTCCAGCGGGCGGTGTCGGCCTCGCTGGCAAGGTTGTTGATTTCTCTCCACTTGAGTAGGTTGGCCTCGGCGGATTGGCTAAGGGTCTGGGACTCGCCTCGATAATGATCCTCGATGATAGAATGCACTTCGGCAGCGGTCATCAGCGGCTGGATCTTCTCGGAGATCTTGTTCATGTTGCGGTAGCTGCCCTGGAGCTTGAAAGGAGGCTCGGTGCGGTAGGCATCTTCCATGGCGGCGCTGCGGATGTACTCCTGGTTCACGCGCAGGATGACCTCGCGGACTTTGAGCAGCTTTTCCATGACGGCGACGCAGTCGTTGACGTCTTCGGCGCTCTGGTTGCCTTCAAACTCGATGCCTTCGCGGTTGCCGGTCATGGCGATCTTCAGCGCGGCCATCGCGTCCTTGTGGCTGCGGGCGGCAACGCGGGCCAGGGCGGGATTGCTGGTCAGCGAGTTCTCGATGTAGCTGTCTTTGAAAGCGGCCTCGTGTCCGCCGAGGATGTCGCCGAGATTGTAGGTATCGGCACGGTTGGCGAGCATGTCCGGCACCTGGAACTTGCCGCCGACTTCGGTGTAGGGGTTGCCTGCCATAACGACGGCCACTTTGCGGCCCCGCAGGTCATAGGTCCGGGCTTTACCCTGGAAGACGCCTTCGATCCGGCGGGTGCCGTCGCAGAGGGAGATGAACTTTTGCAGAAACTCCGGGTTCGTGTGCTGGATGTCATCCAGGTAGATCATCACGTTGTCCCCCATCTCCAGGGAGAGGTTGAGTTTTTCGATTTCCTCGCGGGCGCTGGCGTTGGGAGCCTCTGCGGGGTCCAGCGAGGTGACCTTGTGACCGATGGCGGGGCCGTTGATCTTCACCAGGGTGATACCCAGGCGGCTGGCCACGTATTCCATGAGCGTGGTCTTGCCATAACCGGGCGGTGAAATGAGCAGCAGCAGGCCCATGCGGTCTGTGCGGGTATCATTGCCGACGGCACCGATTTGCTTGGCCAAGTTGGCTCCGATGATGGGCAAATAAACCTGGTCAATGAGGCGGTTGCGGACAAAGGAACTGAGCACGCCGGCCTTGAACTGGTCCAGGCGGAGCTGGGTGCGGCGGTCCAGGGCGAGCTCGTGTTTGAGCTTCTGGAAGCGCTCATAATCCGGGACGACAGTTTGATCATACTGCTGTAGGCGCGAGGTGAACTCGTGATAATCAAGCTCCATCTTGCCATCCTGGATGCGTGGATGGGCGCCGGTGAATCCAGTCAGCGTGGCTTGCGATGGAGGTGCTGCGGGCACGGCGGCGGGCGGCGTGTCTTTGAGCACCAGCAGGGCGGCGGCTTCGACGAGAATGCCGATATCTGTATCCGCATGCAGGGCGCGCAACCAGTCCAGCGCGATTTCAAAGGAGAGCCAGGGCTGGGCGGTGAGGGCATCCAGGCTGTCATCAAAATCCTTGGAGGCATGTTTGATGATGAGCTCCTTTCGGAAAGAACGGAGCAGCTCAAGGGCGGGGGCGGAGCGCGTGAAAGGCAGCGCGGGATGCTTGCGGCTGAGGTGCTGAAGCTCATCCGTCAGGCAGGCGGCGACGGCGGCATGCAAAGCGGCTGAACTGCTGCCCAGGATGTCCTCAAGGCCCGTGAGTCGCTGGCTTTCTGCCGCCACGCGTGCGGCCAGGGCGGCATTCACTTCGGTGGAAGACTGACCTAACAAATCACGCATTCTCCCTTTGGCTGTCATGCGGGCGGAGAGAGCTTGCTTTTCAGCCGTGTCCTCCCAGGCATGCCAGACCATCAGTGCAAGACCGCGCACCAGCGGTGAATGCCTGAGCAAACCGAGTGCCTTTTGCATCTCCAGCAAAGGTAGCAGGATGAGGGCGGCATCGTGGTCATGCACGCCTTTGGTGTAACCTTCATGATAACGCTGGGCCATGAAGTCATGCACCGCCTGCGGAGAGAATTCGGCACCACTTTGCAGGAACTTCCAGGCCAGGTATTCCGCCCGATACACAGCGGCATTTTCTGAAACGACGGGCTGGTCCCACACTGTTTTCAACGCGTCCAGTTCAGGGTGCGTGAGTGTTTCAAAGTACCGGGTGCCAGTGAGGTGAAAGGCCAGGCCCTCTTCACGCGGCAGGATGGTCAGCTCCAGAGGCTGGCGGTTGACGCTGAACTTGTGCTTACCGAACTGGATCAAATCACCGCCATCGGCAAACAGATCGGCTTTGTCACGGATCTCTTTGAGCGAATCCTGCTGGAGCGTTTTGAGCTTGGTTTGCAGCTCATCGGCACGCACGCTGTCGCCGAGTTTGCGCAGCTCCTCAATGAGGTCGCGCAGCTTCGCCACCATGGCATCGCCCGCCAGCCAGGAATGCACTTCCTCCGGCTTGGCAAAGTTGGCCAGCCGGTTGCGCACGCTGGTGAGAATGCGCTCAGCAGACTGGCCTAACGACTGGGCGCGGCGGTTGCGCGCATCCACCAGGGAAAGGCGGCGCGCCTCGAAGGCGTTGTGAATCTCCTCGCGCTTGATGGTGAGCTCGGCAGCGTATTCATCGAAGTCGGAAAAGCGGCTCTCCAGTTCCTCGATCTGCACCATCACGCGGGTGAGGGATTCATCGCACTTTTCTGGTGTAGTGGCGACTTCGAGGTAATTCAGCACGCTCTGATTCAGCAGGCTGAGCTGGGCCTGGAACTGGGCGGCACCTTCCACCTTGGCCAGTTCGTTGCGCCGGTTGCGCAGGACCGAGCGCACCTGATTGAGCTGGGCAAACAGCGTGGAGATGGCTTCGATGATGCGGGTGGTTTCCGTCGCGTCCTTGATCTTCAGGCTGCTGACGATGCCGGTCAGCATTTCCAGCTCGCTGCTGGATTTGGCCAGGGCCTCCTCCACCTCCTGCGCATCGGTCACTTTGTTCAGCGTCGGCACGCGTTCCTTCTGGACGGTGATCTGTTCGCGATAGGGGTCCAATGCCTCCGGCTTCAGCAGGAAGGCCACACATTTTTCAGAAAGCTTGTCCGTGGCCTCCGCCACGCCCGTGTCCATGCGGGCGAGCGTTTCCAGGTCCACATAACGCACATCCCGCAGCGCGATGATCTGCCCACGCAGCTCACGCAGGGTGGCGAGGAGGTGGACATACCCGAGAATGTCCGCAGGGTCGGTGCTGTTGGCGGCGCTGAGGTTTTTATTGACCTCCGTTTGCAGCGCCTCTGTCTGGTCGCTAGCCGCCTTGCGCATGCGGCTGACTTTTTCAAACTCACCCAGGGCGGCTTCGGCGGTGGTCTTGATTTCGACGAGAGACTCCTTGAGTTTGTGGGCTTCCTCTTTGTCCACCCAGAAGTAGCTGTCGGCAATGTCCCCTGCCGCGCGGGCCAGTTCCACATAGAGGCCGGAGAAGGAATCATCTTTGGCCAGCAGAGTCAGTACTCCATTGCACTCGGCCATGCAGCGGACGATCTCCGCATTGCCAATCTTGCTGAGGAAGGTCTGGCTTTTCGTGTGCGGGCTATCATCAGCGGTAACAAAGGGCGTGCGCCAGGACTGGACGACGTGATGCTTGCGCGGCTCGGCATCGCCCTGAAACAGGATCAGCTCACCTGAAGCGAACAGGCTGTAGCCATGACAGATGATGGGCGTGGCAACGCTCTGCGTGATGAGGTTGTAGCTGAGCAGCAGGTACGAGCCGCTCTCAACATGGGCGAAGACGAATAGTGTGTCCTCGCCATTGGCCGCAGCGATGCGGCGGTCAAAGCGCATGGGCGGCAGCCCGGTGTCGAAACGTTTAACCTCGCCCGTTTGCAAGACATAACCATGCGGGAAAAGGACGCCGTGATCATCCGGCAGCAGCACGCAGGATTCCGCAATGCTGTCAATGCGATGAGCTTCACGCGTGCGCTCGTTGAAGACGAGGTAGCGCCAGGCCTTCTCCTGATATGGCAGCACCTTCAGCAGGATGAGGTTGCCGACAATCGCATAGTGAACCTCGGCATCGTCCAGGGTCTGGTCGGCATTGTCCACGGGCTCATTGTAAATGCCGCGTCCGGTTTCGGTGTTGTTTTCCACCTTTACCGTCAGGTCGCCGCCGACGGTCTCCACAAAAACGCGGTCCTCGATGCTGATGTGCGGGTGGAGACCGTAGCGGTACATGTCCCGCCGCGCACGGGTCCATTCAAACTCCTGGGCAACGGGAAAAACAAACTCGTGATCGAAGCGGTTGCCGAGATATTGCAGTGTGCCGGCTTCATCATTGACCAGCCATTTGAAGCACTTCACCTCCGAGGCATCCCGACCCACCTGCATGCCCATGTAAAGGTGCGGGCCGATGCGATGAAACTTCAGGAAGGAGGCGTTTTTATAATAGCGGTACAGGTAGTCGAAGTCCTCTGTGAACGCCTTGTCCGCCAGCATGTCTTCCTTGTTAGGATGGAAGCTGTGATCGTCCGCGTGGAAGTCATAAACGCCAAAGACATCCGCCACATGCATCTGCGTGCGCAGTCCCAGATGGACATTATAGCCGAACAAAAAGCGTTTCGGCCCGATGGCCACCATGTCACGCGGCACACAGTTGTTATCCGTGGTTAGGCGGGTGGTGGCCAGCAAGGCCGTGTCAATACCGCCAAACTCCTCCTTACGGTCCGCATTCAGCGCATCCAGCCGCCGCTGCAGCTCCGCACCATGCTTGTCCAGCCGCTGACGAATGACTTCGTAAGCGCCAGCTTCAAGCTTGGCGGCAGGGGCCTGGGGAGTGGGGGTAGGATCGGACATAGGGAATGCCGACGATTCGTCAGCTTAAATAATGTGAATGCCTGCCGATGAAGCGTCGGCCTCCATGTTACTTCTTGACTGCCTTCCCGCCCAGCAGCGCGCTCACCGTCTGCTCTGCCAGACCAAATCGTGACGCGGCACCGAACATGCCGGTGAGCTTGTTCAGGGTGGCTTCATCGGGGTTGAGGCCGATGAGCTTGGCGAACAGGGCGCTGAGGGTGAGGTTTTTGGTGTCTTCGGTGGTGAGGCCGAACTGGTCCACGACGTTCTTTAACTGGGCCTTGAAGTACTCAGGATCACCATTGAAGAAGGTCTCCTTCACATCGGAGAGAGTGCGGCTGCCTTCGACGAGACGGTCCACGGCACGGGCATTGCCGATGGCGTTGGTGATCTTGTCGAAGAACTGCGTTTCGCCACCGACGATCTCGATCTTGGCGGACTTCATGGCTTCGCCAAGCACGATGGCCTGCTGCTCGGCGATGTCCTTCTGGATGTTGATCTGGGCAAGCTCGACGGCCTTCTCCTTTTCCAGGGTGAGCTTGAACTCTTCGTGCTCGCGACCGGCGTCTTCGAGTAGCTTCATGGCCTGGGCTTTCTTGGTGATGCCATCGGCCTCAGCCGCCAGCTTGAGCTGGGTGACCTCGGCATCCACAGTGCCCTGTTTCTGTGAGGCTTCCGCTTTGGCCAGGAGAACCTGAGCTTCACCCAGACCTTCAGCCGCAGCCTGGGCGGCACGTCCTTCGGCCAGGGCTTTTTCAGCGGTGGCTTCGCGGGTGGCGGATTCCTGTTTGGCCTCGGCCAGGGTGAGCATTTCCTGGGCACGAAGCTGGGCGGCCTCCTTGGAGGCATCGGCGGATTTTACGGCGGTGTAGGCATCCTGGTCGGCGACGAGACGTGCGGCTTCTTTCGCAGCCTCGGCTTCTTTGATCTTCTGGATGAGCTGCTCCTGGGCATTTTTCTCGGCATTGGTCAGTGCCACCTGCTTCTCACGATCTGCCGTGGCGAAGGCCTCGGTGTCCTTGATCTTCTGTTGCTCAACGACGACGGTTTTTTCCAGCACGACACGGTCCCGGATGACCTCCTGGATGTTCTTGCGCTCCACTTCCACCGCCTTCTCTTTCTCGATGGTCTTGAGTGTGGTGATGCGCTCGCGCTCGATCACTTCCAGGTCACGGTCACGGGTGACACGTTCCACTTCCACGGCATCGGTACGCTCCTTGTTGCGCTGGGCCACGAGGACCTGCCTCTCCATGTTTTCGTTGGCAATGGCGATCTCTTCATCGGAGGAAATCTTCGCTCTCTCAGACTTAAGCCGCTCTTCGGACTGCACTTTTTGAGTCTCCGCTTCTTCACGGGCCTTCACACTTTCAACATCACGCTTCTGCTTGGCTTCCGTCTCCGCAAGCTGCCGCTCAAGCTCCAGGATGGCCTCACGGGCTTTGACGTCCTGCTGCTTGATGATCTGCTCCTTGTCACGCTGGATGTGGTTGGCCAGCTTGGCCTGGGTAGCGGTCAGCTCGGTGATCTTTTTGATGCCTTCTGCATCCAGGATGTTCTGCGGATCCAGATTTTCAAGCTGGGTCTGCTCCAGAAAGTCAATGGCGCAATCGTCCAATGTAAAGCCGTTTAGGTCGGTGCCGATGACCTTGAGGATCTCTGTTTTGAAATGGTCGCGCTCATTGTAAAGCTGCACAAAGTCGAAGCGCTTGCCGACGGTCTTCAACGCCTCTGAAAACTTGGCATCGAAGAGCGTGCGCAGCGTATCAATGGCAGACGCACGAACGCAGCCGATGGACTGGGCCACGCGTTTGACATCCTCGTCAATTTTATTGATCCTGACAAAGAAGGCCACCTTGATGTCCGCACGGATGTTGTCTTTGCAGATCAGGCCTTCTGTGGCCTTGCGCTCGATCTCGATGCGCTTGACGGAGATGTCCATGTATTCAGCCTGATGGGCGATGGGAATGATCATCATGCCATTGAACGACACCTTGGTGCCGCCAATGCCGTTTCTCACAATGGCCTGGCCCTGCTGCACCTTGCGGAAGAAGCGCGAGATGAGAATCAGGATCCCAAAGATGATGAAAAGGCCGACCAGTGCCGCGAAGGCAAAGGCGGAGATCTCAATGCCGAAGAAAGCGAGTGGATGGGGTGTTGCGGTCATGGGAGTGTGCTGCGGGGTGGGATGGATTCGACGTAGTAAAAGGAGCCTTCGGGAGACGCCTCGAGGACACGGACGCGGTCCCCTTTCTGCAAAGGATGCTGACCGGGATGCAGCCGGGCATTGACGAGTGCTGGTGCTCCGCCCTGGTCCACTTGGACCTGGCCATAACGGTCATCCAGGGAGGTGGTCATCACTATGCCAGTGTGCCCCTGGATGGTCTGGCTTTCACTGTCTGCATTGGCCATGGCACCGAAGAATTTGCCCACGGGCAGAGTGACGATCTTGGTCAGAACAAGACTGACGATGCCATTCGGAACAAGCAGCAGGGCGGCGGTGGCCAAGTCGCGATTTCCTGGCTCTCCGTTAAACCGATAATTCAGGATCACTCCGAAGACCCAGAGAAAGAGGGCAAAGAAGCTGCCCCACACCGCGATGGGCACTTGCGAGAAACCAAAGACTCGACCCGCAGTCAGCATCGCGCCGCCCAAGGTGCCTCCCGATGAATGAGCCGAAAGATCAGGAGCATCTGCGCCTCCATCAAAAAAATCGAGATCAAAATCCAATGCACCAATCATGACCAGCAGCCAGTAAAACACCACCATGCCCAGCAGCGCAGTGAGCGGCAGGTTATGCAGGGAGAGGGCTTCTTGGAAGAGTTCGATCACGGGAAGGCAATAACTGAGGATGATTTAAGCAGACCCCCAGTGCCTGTGCATTATAATTTCGATGTCAGTTTCTTTGGCCACAGCTTCACTTACTTAAAGTGACAGAAGGATTACTCCATTTCAGCCCTTAACTTCTTAGCTGTCCCAATGATGTGCTCCTCCACCTTCGGGCTCCAGCGGGTGGGGTGCGTTCCCCATTTCATGGCATCACCGCCCTCATAACCGCCCTCTTTCCACACCCGCAGGCTGGGAATGTAACTGGGCACGTCGTTGGTGTAGGCACTCACCCAGATATGAGGGTCCTTGAGCTCCCTCTTCAGCCGCAGTGAATAATCCACCACCACTTCCCCCGCCAGCATCACCCAGGTGAGCTCCGGCCCCAGGCGGATGACCTGGACGGGATACGGGTAAGTCTGCGGCAGCTTCCCCTGCTCCTCCAGGAGCTGCAGCGTGCGCGTGGCATGGTCGGCGTCCAGCTTCACCTTGGACTTCTGTTTCTCCAGCAATTCTTCTCGCGTCGGCAGGGTGTCATAGGCCAAAGGTATTTCTTCATAGGCCGCGTGGATCTCTCCCATCAGCGGTTTCATGCGCGTGCCCAGGGCGGACTCTACAGCGGTGGCCAGCGTGATCCCGTGTGTCTGGGCCAGTCCTTCATTCCGGCGCGGATAGGGGTTCTGGTCTCCGCTGCAGCCATTCATAAACATGGCCACCGTGCCCGGATGCGCCTTCTCCAGTTCCGCCTGCGCATAACCCGCGTAGTCGGCATTGAACTTCTGATGGCTCTGCGTGGTGCAGTGGCAGGCGTAACCAAAAACGTAACAAACATCCTTGCCCTCCGCATCCGCCACCTTCAGCACCGGCACGGCGTGATCCACGGGGCCATCAGGATTGGGGAAGTTGCTGTAGGTCCCCTTGTCATTGGGCGTGCGGCGGTTCATGGCAAAACCGCATCGCGCCTGGCTGTAGTCCAGCGTTGCCGGAGCCGCCTTTTTCAAGGCTTCGCCAACCAGTGCCACGAGTGTCGTTTGCAACTTGTCCACGTATTCGATGACTTCCGCCTTGCGCTGGTCGGGCAGGTCGGTATTGCGGGTGCGTTCAGGCCGCAGCTCCGGGCCACTGTGGGTATGGCTGGCATTGATGGCCAGCCGGGCGGGGGGAATGCCAAACTGCTTTTCCACCTGCTCCGCCACATGCACTCGCACATTTCGCGGCACGCCGATGAGATCCAGGGTGATGAGGGCAAACTTGCCGCCCTTGCCATCCTCGATCACAAGGGCCTTGGCATACAGGTCCTGCTCCACGCCTTCGGCAGGTTTCTTCCGGCTGGCATACCCGCCCATCCAGATCATCTTTTCCGGGGTGATTTTTACCGAGGCCGCCCCGGCCTTCCATACCGGGGAGGCAGGCCTGGACTGGGCCAGAAGCATGGCCGTGACAAATACCAGCAAGAGAGGGAGAAGCCGTTTCATAACGGATTCAATCATCGCCCTTGCCGCCGACTTCCTTGCAGCCGGTTCGCATGTTAAAATGATCTTACTGGATGGGGAACGGGCTGATGTCGAATTTCTCCCCATTCTTGGACTCGAAGTAACCTAGGCTGATCTTGTCGCCAAACAGCGCCACCCAGTTGCCTTTGGAATCCTGCGCCAGCGTCGTGTCATAAGAGGCCACCAGGCTTGGCCAGGGCAGGCCCACATCACCGCGCTTCGGCTTGGGGGCATCAGCGGCGTTCTTCTCCTTCAGCCAGCGCACCAGTGTCCAGGGGGCGAATTCCAGCCGCACTTCGGCATTGTATTCGCTTTCCAGGCGATACTTCAGCACGTCGAACTGAAGCGGCCCCACTGCGCCTAACAAAGGAATGCGTACGGCTGCATCTGGAAGCTCAAACGGCTGCGCCACACCTTCCTTGAGAAGCTGGTCCAGGCCGTCACGGAAGCGCTTGAACTTGGACGTGTTTTCATTGTGCAGATAGGCAAAGCACTCCGGCGGGAAGGTGGGCATCTCGTCAAACTGGATGCCGGGTTCATCCGCCAGCGTGTCGCCAATCTGAAGATCGTAATTCCCCACCAGGCCGACCACGTCGCCTGCCCAGGCCTCGTTCACCGTTTCACGCTCCTGGGCGAAAAGGCGCTGTGAGTTGCCTAACCGCATGCGTGTTCCCGTGCGGGTGTTCACCGCACTCATGTCCCGCTGGAAGCAGCCGGAGACGATGCGGATAAAGGCCACACGGTCCCGGTGCTTCGGGTTCATGTTCGCCTGGATCTTGAAAACGAAACCGCTGAAGGCAGCGCTGGCAGGCTCGATGAACTGCTCACCGGACATGCGCGGGGCAGGCGGCGGGGCGATCTCCAGGAACCGGTCCAGCATCATCTGCACGCCAAAGTTGTTCATCGCACTTCCGTAGAAAACCGGCGAGAGCTGGCCCTTGCGCACCTGCTCAAAATCAAAGGGAGATCCGCCCCCTTCCAGCAGATCCAGCTCATCCACCACACGCTGATAAACCAGCGGCGGCAGCGCATTGCGAACGCTGTCGTCCTCGATCCCCTTTACATTCACCGGTGCACGGAACTTGCCGCCGACAGTACGCTCGAAGAGATGCACCTGGTTGGATTCACGGTCAAAGACACCTTTAAAATCCACCCCATCGCCAAGCGGCCAGTTCATCGGACAGGCGGCAATACCGAGCACGCGCTCCAGCTCGTCCAGCAGCTCCAGCGGCGGCCGGGCCGGACGGTCCAGCTTGTTCATGAAGGTGAAGATCGGCACTCCACGGCGGCGACAGACTTCAAAGAGTTTCAGCGTCTGGCTTTCGATCCCCTTCCCCGCGTCAATAACCATGACGGCCGCATCCACGGCGGTCAACACGCGGTAAGTGTCTTCAGAGAAGTCTTTGTGACCAGGTGTGTCCAGCAGGTTCACCACGCAGTCCTTGTATTCAAACTGAAGCACCGTGGAGGAGACGGAAATGCCGCGCTGCTTTTCAAGCTCCATCCAGTCGGAGGTCGTGGCGCGCTGGTTCTTGCGTGCCGTCACACTGCCCGCGAGCTGCACCGCACCGCCATATAGGAGCAGCTTTTCCGTCAGCGTGGTCTTGCCCGCATCCGGGTGCGAAATGATGGCGAAGGTGCGGCGACGGCTGACTTCGTGGGGGGCTTTGGCGGCAACTTCGGACATGGCAGTAGAAAAGGGGCGGTCTCCTTCGCCTCCAATGAGCCTTTTCTCAAGGAGATTCCCGGAAGATGCGACGGCGTGCCGTCGTTTCAGCGGCCTCATGAAACGGAATGTCCTGCTACTTGCCCTCCTCACCGCCGCCCTTCCTTGCCTGGCCGCCGACATCGAACCCACCCTTGGCAAAAAGGGGGCTCTGCTGGAGCACGAGACTTTTGACGGCCCGGATGTTCCCAAGGGCTGGGCTGCCAATACTGGCAGTCTGCGCATCGTCGAAGGAAAACTCCACGCGGCGGAAAAATCCAGCGACAAGCACATCGGCGCCTTCCGTCACCGAATTCCTTTGCAGGACTGCGCCGTGCAGTTGGACTTCAAACTTGGCCCCATGCGCATCATCAACCTCGGTTATGACCCCGCTCCTGGTGAGCTGAAAAAGAAAGGCCACCTCTTCTCCGTCGTCGTCACGCCCAAAAGCTGGTCGCTGATTGAGCACAATGACAAGTCCAACCCCGAGTCCAAGACAAAGACCCATGCCACGGTCAAAACTGACTTTGATCCTGAAACCACCTACACCCTCCTACTCGAGTGCAAGGGCAATGACATCGTCGCCCACGTGACCGGCAAGGAGCCGCTGAAAGCTTCAGCCCCGGATTTCCATGTCAAAAAACCCGGCCTCGTCTTCCGCATGGGCGGCAAGGATGGCCAGGAGGTCGTGATGGATAACGTCAAGATCTGGGCGTTGGAGTAGGGCGGTAGATCCCCACTTTACCGGCTTCGCATCACTCGGAGAGTGATGAATACTGTACTCACTCGGCCACGCGTTTCGTCTTGGAGCCGCCGCCTTTCCAGACATCATACTTGGGGTCCGCGTGGGTTGCAAAAAAGCGGTCCAGTTGTGTGGCCATGTCCTGGGTGATCTCTTCCATCCCTGGCTGGCCATACAGGTTGAACCGCTCCTGCGGGTCCGCTTCCATGTCGTAGAGTTCATAAGGGCCTTCGGGAAACCGGGAGACGTATTTCCACCGCTGGCTGCGGATGGCGCGGCAGGTCTCCATTTCATAAAAGACCGTGTTGTCCCAGTCAGCGAGGGGTTTGCCTCGCATCACCGGCGAGAAATCACGGCCTGGCAGTTTGGGTGAGGCTGGCGTCTTGTTCCCCAGGCCCAGGTATCCAAGGACGCTCGGCAGGAAGTCGTAGTTGCTCACCAGCAGGTCGCTCGTGGCCCCGGCGGGAATGACGCCGGGCTGATGGAAGATCAAGGGGATCTGCATCATCAGTTCATGCGCGCCGATGGGTCGTGTGTGATCGCCCATTCCCCACAGGCCGTTTTGCCCGCCCATCCAGCCCTGGTCGGCGGTATAAACCACGAGAGTGTCCTTTTCCAGGCCCAGCCGTTTCAGGGCCGCCATCACCTGCCCCACACCGTCATCCACACCGCTTACCTCGCTGGCCATGCGGCGGCGGGCGGCATCGGTGTTGTGAAACTTTTTGTTATGGTGCTGCCAGGGGTGCATCGCATCACGAGGGAATGAGGGCAGTTCCTTGTCCGCATAGTAGGCCGCATGGCGGTTACGTGCTTCATTCAGCATCAGGTTCCCCAGCGAATACGGGCCGTTGTAGGCCAGGAACAGGAAGAACGGCCGGTCCTGGTTCGCCTCGATGAACTCAATGCCTCGCCTTGTCCAGAAATCCGTGGTGTAATCCGTCACCTTGGTCACCTGGCCGTTTTCAATGATATCCTGGTCATAAAACTCCCGCGTGCTTCCATCCGGCTTCGTCACCCAAAAATCAAAACCCTCAGACGGCGTCAAATTCGCCCCCAGATGCCACTTGCCGCTCAGGCCGCAGGCATAGCCCTCCTTATGCAAAATCTCTCCCAGGGAGGTGAACTCCTCCAGCGTGTTATACGCCTGGGGTCCCATCATAAACTTGGGATCGAGAAACGAATGTACCCCGTGCTGGGATGGAATGAGCCCGGTCAGAAACGTCGCCCTCGTGGGAGAGCAGACCGGATTGCTGCTCAGCGCCCGGTTAAACTTCAGGCCGCCTGCTGCGAGCGCATCAATGTGCGGCGTGCGGATGTCTTTGTTACCATAGCAGCCCAGCGTCCACGCGCCCTGGTTGTCCGTGAGGATGAAGACCACATTCGTCGGTTTCGCCACCACAGTCGCAGCAGTCATGGCCAGCGCCATCAGTCCGGAGAGCCAGGTTTTTCCCATCATGCCACGATGACATCACAAGCACCCCGGCTTGTCCATCCTGGAAAGACATTCACTGGACACTGAAAACGGAACGCCGATATCTTCCCTCTATGGAAGACCTCGCCGCCCAGATGCAACGCGATCTCGAGGAGATCGGGCGGACGCACATGCCCTTTGGCAAATACGGGCCGCAAAACCATCCGCCTTATGGCGTGCCCATCTATGACATCCCGGCGGAATACCTCGGCTGGTTTGCCAACAAAGCCGGCTTCCCCAAAGGCCGCCTCGGCACCCTGCTGCAGATGATCCACCAGATGAAAGTGGACGGCTCCGACATCGTCTTCGACATCTTCCGCAAACAGCGCGGCGGCCCCACCCGCCTGCGCCCGGAAAGAAAGAAGCGCTTCGATTTTCCTGAGCAGGGATGAAACTCCTGCTTGTTGCCATCCAGTTTCGGCCTGCGCTCCTGGAGCGCAAATACGCCATCAAAGTGCTCCGGCGGAAGCCTCCTGGCAATGCCGTGCGAGGCATCGCATCGGCTTACACGGGTGAGGCCATCGCCGTGCCCCAGGGGCTCTGGCTGGCCTCCTGGAAAAATCATCACGGCAGGCTGGAGGAGCTACAGCGCAAGCGACGCATCGCCAGCAGCCCGATGGCATGGTAAAACGGCAGCACGAAAGACAGGCCGCCACACCCTGCTGCGCGAGGCTGCTTGAACACGAGGACCTCAGCCATCAGCAGCGCAGCAGGCTGGAAGCCCTGCTGGCGGCTAACGACCCCATGGAAATAAGGCAGCGGATTGAGAAACAGCTCAAAGATCAGCGGCCTAGGAGCTTGCTGATGGCGTCGTTGCCGCTGGCGCGCTGGACATCGAAGGTGCCGGTGACGGGCACAGGCGTGGCGAGGAGCTTGCCTTTCATGTCCTGGGTGAGGATGCCGGAGAAGCTGCCTTTGAGGGCGAGTGAACCGCCGGGCAGGGGGGTGACGGTGTCGAGGGTGATCTGGCACTCCTCGGTCTGGGCGTTGTCCGTGACGGCGGTACCGGGGGCATTGTAACTGAGCGTGCGTGAGCCGTCCTTGATCTGGAGGGTCTTGGGATCCAGGGCAAAGCTGACCTGAAAACTGGTGCGTTTTTCCCCCATCATTTCGGGTCCATTGGGGCCGATGTTGCCATAGCCGTCCAGGGTCACATAAAGGTTACCGGCGATGAGGCGGAGAACGGCGGAGTGAATGGACTTCCCCTCCATGCTTTTGGCGAAAGCGGCGGCTTCCGCATTGTCGGTCCGGCTGCCGACTTGGGCACCGAGATTGGCGGCGAGCACCTTGGTGGTGGTGGCGAATTCGTGCGTCTTGCCCTGCATGTCCACCCGGATGGTGCCGGTGCCAAAGTGGCTGGGTCCGAACTGGCGAAGCTGCGGCTCGGCGGCGGTTGTCGAGGCTGGAGCTGCGGGGTTGGCGGAGGCCGAAGGGGAGGCGGCATCACTGGGGGTGATCTCCACCTCTGCGCCTTTGATCATGCTTCCGGTTTCATCCAGGACGCGGATTTCATAAAAGCCGGGTCTGGCCGGCATGGGCAGGACCTGGTCCTGTGCACCGGCAAGCTCGGCGGCATCGGTCTCAAACAGGGCGGGGGCGCTGCGGTCGTCCGAATGCAGGGCGATCTTCCCCTGGAACCCTTCGGGGATTTTGAAGGTGATGGGGAAGAAGCCGTCTTTGAGAAAGGGAGTCTGCTGGGGCGGCTCCAGGGTGATGTCCATGGAGTTGAAAAGGGGCTTCAGGGTGAAGTGCTGGCCCACGACGCCGGGCTGGACATCGGCGACGAGGAGGAACTGGCGGTCACGGGTCTTGGCGAAGAGCTCCCATTTCCCCGGCAGCAGGGAGAAGGTGCGGTCACCGCCGCTGCCGCTGGTGCCGCCGCCGGGGCGGCCATCGCGGACGTTGCGGGCACCATCGGGACCCATGGGTACATAGGTCCACTGGATACCTGCATCCGCCGGGATGCCGGGGAGGGTGACGCGGACATCTAGCGGTGCTTTGGGGTCTGCCGGGGCGGTGGGCGTGGTGAGTGCGGCTTCGCCGCCTTTGGCGGAAATGAGCCACTGGGTGGGCTGGGCGGTGGGGGGCTTGGGCGCTTTTTCCAGAGGAATGACAAAGGCGTGCTCCTGGGCCTGGGCATCCACTTCAATCACGACGCGGTGGAGGTTGCCATTGACGAAGGCCTGCACCTCCCAGAAGCCGGGGGCGAGCTCCCAGACGAGCTCCTGCTGCTTTAACATCTTGGATTCGGAGCCTTCCATGCTGCGGGCGAAGGTCCACTTACCCTCCGGGCTGAGGTGGACAGGCTTCACGCTCCACATGACGGAGCCGGTGAGGGGTGCTTCGGCATCGCCATCCAGCATGAGGGAGACGGGGATCTTGCCTGCGGCGGGGGCGGTGGATGCTGCGGCGGGGGCGGTGGATGCTGCGGCGGGGGCGGCTGCAGATGCTGGCATCTGCGGAGCGGGAGCGGGAGCAGAAACGCCGGATGAACTTGATGGAGTGGCTGCCGGAGCAGCGGCAGGGGAGGCTGCATCAAACTCCTCGGCGCTGACGACATTGACAATGACGCTGGTCTCGGGGGAGACGTTCTTGTCGGCTGTGCGGGCCGTGAGGAACAGGGTGTATTTGCCTGGCTGGGCCGGGGCATCCATGAGACCCTGATTTTTCTGGAGGTGGGTGGAATACCACACGTCATGAAGCTGGCGGCCATTCTTGGAAGGCTGTTCCCCGGCGAAAAGCCGGAGCCGGTCGTATTCGCCGCGGCCACTGGTGATTCTCGGTTCAAACACGGTCCCGGCGACGACACGCTCCGGCACTTCGAGCTTGAGTTCGGGCTGGGCGACGAGTTCCACCTCCTGCTGGGCCAGGATGGTGGTCTTGGGTTCTCCATGGCGTATGAAGGCCAGTTTATAGCGACCGGGCTCTTTGGGCATGTGGAGGCTGGCGTGGTATTCCCCGGGCTGGATTTTTTTCCCGGCGAACACATACCGGTTCTGTCCGCTGGCGACAATGCGTGTGAGCGGGTCATCCAGGGGGAAGATGCCAACTTTATACTGCGCCCTCGCATTGCCAGGCGGCGGAGTCTTGACAGCAAAAGACAGGTAGGCCTCGACACCGGCTGTCAGCGGGCCTGCGGAGGTGAACTCCACGGCCATCGGTGGGGCGGTGAAGTCAATGTATTGAGAGTTAGCATTGGGCACGGTGATGTTGCCTTCAGCACGGCCCTCGGCCCCTTCTACGATGATGGTCCAGGTGCCGGCCGGGAGCTTGGGCTTCAATCCTGCACCTTTTTCCAAACCGAGGTCGCGGACGTTGCCCTCAGCGTCTTTGGCCTTCCAGTCCATGAGACCAGAGGGAAGGCCGGTGCCGGTGTCTTTAAGCTGGAGCGAGATATCAAAAAGCTTTTCTTCAGGCGGCTGCGGGGGCGGTGGGGGTTCTGCGGCAGGTTTGGACACGGACTGCTGGAGCGCATCCAGAAGCTCCTGGCCGTTGCTGGGATTGAACATGAGGCCACCGGTGAGCTGGGCGATGCAGGAGAGGGAGGCGGCCTCCGCTTTGGTGAGGCCGAAACCAACGACATGGGCACGGATCTTGATGCCGGTGGCGATGAGCTCCTCCGCGACGGCGCAGGGATCTCCGCCGCAAGTCTCCAGCCCGTCCGTGATGAGCAGGATATTGGCGCTTTCCGCCGTGGGCGGGATCATCGCGGCGGCGCGGCGCAGGGATTCCGCCAGCGGGGTCATGCCTTTGGGCAGAAGGGAGCGGATCTTCTGAGCGACGGCACCAGGGGTGACAAGACCGGTTTCCACAATCACCTCGATGTCCTCACAATCGCCGCGTTTGCGGTGGCCGTAGGCGATGACGCCGAGGGGCTGGGTGGCATCGTAGCCGTCCATGAACTGGCTCATGACCTGGCGGGCGATCTCGATTCGGGTAGAGTTTTCCATCTTGTTCCACATGCTGCCGCTGGCATCAAAGACGACGATGTTCGCCATGGCTGGCTCCGCTGAGGATGCCAGAGGGACAAGCAGTCCGGCAAGACTGAGAGCTAAAATTTTAAACGGATGTTTCATGATGAAATTCAATATCTGCGGATTTGGGCGCCCTGCTATATACTGCCCTTTAAACAAAGGTATGGTTACACCCTGGTACCCACATGGGATGGATCAACAAAGGGCGCATGTGCCGGACGGCACATTCCAGCTTGCTCAAAGCCAGAGAAGGGGTGATGAAACATCAGGCATGCTACCCCCCGGCATGAGACGGATGAAGATCTTCAAAGGCTATGAAATCCTCTTTTTCATTATCCTCATCACAGCTGGCGAAGTTCAACCGGCAACTGGCGGCGTTTTATGAAACAGCCTTTGAACGGGGTCCGCTGGATGCGGCGCACGAAGCGCTAGCTTCCCTCATTGGCGGGCAGATGCATCTCGCGTTTGTGACCCAAGGCAGCAGTGAAGTGCTGTTTCCAGGAGGGATCGGCGAGCAAGGGCGGGATTTTTTAACAGCCACCATGGGGACGGTGGCCAGCCATCCGCTGATCTACCGGACGGGAGGTGCGGTCATGGCCATCTCCGATGTGCTGAGCCAGCAGGAATGGACCCGGCGCGCAATGTTCCAGGCGGCGGCGGATTATCTGAAAATGGAGGATTCCCTGGGCACGGACCTGCCGCTGGATGAGGAGAGCACACTGAGTGTGTGCGTGATCCGCGAGCAACGCGGCTATGCGGAGGCGGAGCGGATGTTTTTCCAGCTCTTGCTGCCGCACTTCCGCAGCGCGTGGCGCATGCATGGCAGGCAAAGGATGGGGGAGGGTGCCATGCGCATCCACTGCCTGAATGAGCTGCCGGACGGCCCTGTGGCGTTGAGAAGACAGGTGACCGAATGTCTGGACACAGGATCTCCGCATCCACCCGGACCGGATGAACATGACCTGGCGGAGGAACTGGCGCAGACGATCCAGCAGATGCGGGCGGGAGGCGCTGCAAGGCACCATCCGGGACAGACCAAGATCCACCGCTTGCAAGGCCGCCATGGGGCGTGCGCGGTGGTTTTAATCCCGCCAACGAAAGATCAGCCAGGCTCAATGGTCATCCGCCATGATGAGGGAGGACAACACCTGCTTTTACTGACACCCAGGGAGCGGGAGGTGGGCCGATGGCTGTGCGAGGGCAAAACGAATGAGGAGATCGCCATCATCCTGGGCATCCGTGCGGGCACCGTGAAGAGGCATGTGGAGAACGTTTTTGCGAAGCTGCATGTACCGAACAGAACGGCAGCGGCGCGGATGCTAATGCAGCGATGATCAGGCGCGGGTGGCGGTTTTCTCAGCGGCCAATATTTCCAGAACGCGGAGGGTTTCGCGGACATTGGTTTCGAGGTCCAGAGGATGGGCGCAGGGGACGGGGCGGGCGTGAGGCCTGGCCATCCAATGGCGGACGGCAGTTTCCAGAGCATCCGTATCCTCCGGGGCGGGAAGCACATGGCCGTTGACGCCTTCAGTCAGCCATTCGGCAGCGCCATTGAAGATGCTGGTGATGACGGGCAGGCCGGCGGCGAGAGCCTCAGGCACGACGTTGGAGCTGGGCTCGTAGATGGGCAGAAAGGTGAGCAGGTCTGCGGCCGCATACGCATTTTCCACTTGAGGCATGGGCCCGGCGAGAATGACATTGGCCGGCGTGACGCTGCGCAGGTGGCCTTTGCCGATGACAAGCAGCTTCACCTGCGGATCTGTTTTCTCCAGACGCTGCATGAGTCGTAACAAAAAGTGCAACCCCTTCCGCTCCCAGCCGGAGCCTACAAAAAGGAGGACAAAATCACTCTCCGCCAGGCCGAAACGCTGGCGGGTCGCGGTACGGTCGCCCTTTTGAAAACGGGCGGTCTCCACGCCATTGCGGACCAGGTGGATGCGGTCTGCCGGGAAGCCGAACTCGCTTAAGATCTCCTGCCGGACCATGTCGGAATTCACAATGATGCGGCGGGTGACGGCGGGATCGAAAGTGCGTTTTTCCAGGGCCATCATGCTGCTGTGGAAGGCCCCCATGCCGATGAATGGCCGCCGCCACCAGGTGGCATAGCGGCGGCGCTGGTCTAACCATCTTTTATGCACACCATCCCCGGCGCGATAGACGTCCTGGTAGACGGTGCGCTCCAGGCTGAAAACGACATCATAATCCAGCGGGGCGATGCGCTGGGCAACAAGCTCGGCGAAGCGGACAGGCCGCAGGGCGCGGGGGGCGCGGACAGCCACTGGGTGCAGGGTGACGGCGGCGGGGGCTCCCTGCCATTCCTGGGCGTAAAGGTGGACATCATGACCGGCCTCCACCAGGCCGGTAATGAGACGCTGAAGATAAAGCTCAGCCCCGCCGGTGGCGGCGTACTGACGGCGGATCAGCGCAAGCTTCATGGAGCGGTGGCATGCAGGGCATCCGCCAGACTGAAGGGTCCCGTGGGGGGGGCGGGCGGCGGGGAAGCAGGCGCGGCAGCAGGCTGGGAGAGCAGGCTGCCAGCTGCGGCCAGGAGGCTTTCGGCGGTGGCCGACTCCTCATGCTCCATCAGCAGTACGCCCTGGGGGACGGACAGCAGGGTGAGGCAGAGCGGATGACCGTTTAAAGTGATGCTTTTGACCGGTGCGGTACCGGCGCGGATGGCCAGCTCGGTACCGGCCGCATGGACGGCATGGCCCAGGGCGGCGATGCTGGCGGGATCCGATTTCAGCTCTCCGCAAAGAATGCTGAGAAAGCCATTGGGATGGATGAGTGCGGCAGTCAATGGATCTTTAAGTTGAATAATAAGTTAGGCCACTCCCTGTCTGGAAAAGCTTCAGGCGGCGGCAAGAGCGGCTTTGTTTTCCGGCAGCTGGGCCTGGAATTTCATCAGCACGGCCTGGGAGATGGCGTTCAGGGTGGCAAGGATGTTGCGGCCGCCGCGGGCATCGGCTTCAAAGCTGACCCAAGGCTCGGGGCGGTTGTTGAGGAGGAATTCGAGATACTCGACCGGGGCGGCATTCGGCAGGTCGCGTTTGTTATATTGCAGGACCAGAGGCAGACGGTCCAGGGAGCTGCCATTGAGCCGGAGGTTCGCCTCCAGCGCCTGGAAAGCCTGGACGTTTTCCCGCTGGCGGTCCAGCTGGCTGTCCGCGACAAAAACCACGCCGTCCGCCTGGCGGAGGACGAGCTGCAAGGTGGCGTTGTACGTGACCTGACCGGGGACGGTGTACAGGTGGAAAGCGGTCTTGTAACCGGGAATGGCTGCACTTTCGACACTCAGAAAATCGAAGAACAGGGTACGGTCCTGCGCGGTGGAAAGACTGACAAGGTCACTGCGACCGTGCGGATCCAGCTTGGCGTGGATCTGCTGGAGGTTGGCGGTCTTGCCGCTCAGCGGGGTGCCGCAATAGACGATCTTGAAACTGACCGTCTTTTGCTCAGGATGGATGGCAGGCATGGGAGGACGCGGATTTAATCCAGCATCCGGGAAAGCTCGCGCGCAATCAAGGTGATCTTGTCACGAAGCCCCAAAGAAGGGTCCGCATCATGAAGAATGCCGAGAATGGCTCCTTCAGGAAAACAAAAGGTCATGAGACGGTCCCCGGAGGTGAGAGTGAAGGTTTCAGCATTCTCTATGCCGATGAGCGGTGCCAGGGTGCGCAGGTGATGGGCCAGATCGGTGGCCTGCTTTTGGAATTCCCGCGCCTGCGGCTTGTGGGCACCGGCATGGGAGATGGCGCGGTCTCCTTGCAGGCAGACACAGGCCGCAATACCGGGCAGGCTGCAGACCATCTCCACCACGCGCTGGGGCGTGAGATCGTCGTCTGTGCCTAACAGAGCCCGAAGGAGGATCTGGTCCGGATTGGTATCATGTGACTTGATCCCCATGGCGGGGGATGCAGTGCTGCTGCTACGAGGCGCAGGTTTCGCAGGCACAGGGGGTGAAGCGCGAGGGCGGGGAGGAGCAGCATCCGGCTCAAAAGCGGGAGGAATGAAGCTGGATGCAGGCGGCGGCGCAAGGGCTGGCGGCTGCGGGGGAGGCGATGGAGGCATTTCCGGCTCCTCCTGGACATCCACGATGTTTGTAGCTTCCTTACCAGTGAAGGGATTGGTGACGGGGATGGACGGGGCAGGCGGAATCTTGGAATAAAAGTCGCCCGGCGGCGCACCCATGAGCTCAGCACTGCTAAAGCCATCTGACGGAGGCTGCGGATAGGCAGGCGTGGGGGCTGGAGGCTCCTGACCGGAGTTCGCCAGAGGATGCTCTGGCTGGGAAAAGGGAGCACCGGGCTGAAATGCCGCTGTCGGCGGTGGTGGTGCCGCCTCCTGGGCTGGCGGCGGGGGAGCAGACGGCGCTGGAGCGGGCGCAGGCCGGGCAAAGGGGTTCGATATCGGCGCGGCCGGGGCCGCAGGAAAGCTGCCCATGCTGGCAGAATTGAAGACAGGTGACGCGGCATTGGCGGCAGCCGTGAAAAGCGGCACACCACTTGGAGCCTGTGCTGAAGGTTCTGGAGCCACCGGAGAGGCAGGCTGAAAGGACGGAGCTTCAGCCCCAGGAGGCAGACCGGACGCAAACAGCGGTGCCCCGGTGCGGCCTGGCTGTGCCATGGGCACTGTCATAACCGGAGAAGGAGCAGATGCGGGGGGGCCGCTGCCCAAGGCGGACAGGTTGGGCAAGGTGGGAGGGCCGTTCCCGGCCAGGGCGACCGTGATCTCCTCTTGGGGGACCTTGAGTTGAAAATCCCGCTTGGCATGGTTGAGGACGTTGCGGAAACCGACATCGGTGATGCCATCCACCAGCTTGCCCAGTTCCACCAGCGGCGCAGGTGTCTGAGCCCACTCCCGCACTAGGGCCGCGGGCTGGCTTGTCATGATCCAGGTCGGAACCATGATGGGATCAAACCCCAGTTCCGCGACGCTGTAACCGCGCAGCAAGGAAGCGAGACTGAGCCGTAAATTTGGCCCGGCGGCAGGAGCAGGACTCTGGACAGCCAGATGCGCCGGAGCAGCAGGAGAAGCCCCAAAGGTGACTGGAGCAGCCGGGACATCCGGTGCCTGCTGCCCGGTCGGAACCGCCTTGGACCCAAAGAGACTGGCGAAAGGGGATGCCGGGGCAGCCACCGGTGGAGAAGAAGCGGGCGCAGGCGCTAAGGCAGGAGCCGCAAAGGCTGCGAAAGGAGAGGCCGGCGTCTCCGCCGGGCCGCTACCAAAGTTGGCTGTGCCAAAAGGTGAAGCACCGGCGGGGGGGCTGGAGCTGGGAGACTGAAACATGCCAGCTGAGGGCACGGGAGCGGCCGCAGGGGCAGGTTCTGGCGGTCGCACCCCAAATGGCGAGTTCTGAGGCGGCTCTGGCTGCGGTTGCACCTGGACAGCGGCTGCGGCAAACGGGCTGCTGGGAAAAACAGGCGGACGCCCACCACCCGGCAGGGAAACGGATGCAGGCACCTCGCGCTGGATGTCCGCCAAAGGTGGAGGCGGGCCATTGCGCCGTGGCGGAAGCGCCGTGGCACCCGGTGCAGGTGCAGAAAAGGGGCTGGCCGGAGCCGGTGACGCGGCGGGTGCCATGCCAAAAGGGGAGGCCCCCATGGCAGGCGGCTGACCTGCTGATGCCTGCTGGGCACTGGCGATCAGGCGGGGCAGCCGGGCGGCAGGCAGCGGCACCATGCGCGGGTCCTGAGGTGAAACAGGTGACTGAAACAAGGCCGGGCAGACCCGGTAAATTTCAAAAAGCGGCAGCGCTGCCTGACCGCTGCGCAAAGCGGCATCCAGCACCTGGGCGGAGATGGCCACAGGCTGATCGGGCGACAGGCCGTTCATCCGCACCATATCCGGCGGAAGCTGCGGCAGAACATCCCCGACCGTCAAAGGAGCACTGGTAGGTGCCGCCCCCTGCGCGGCGAAAGGGGAGGCCTGCACTGCCGATGCCTGCAAAGACTCTCCCGCGACCGTTTTAAACAAAGGACCGGCTGCTCCAAAGGGAGAGGCTGCGTTCAGGGGTGGGGCTTGAAAATTCTGCATGGGTGGCGCGCTGTTCATCGCGATTTCCGGGGCGCCGACGTGATTTCCACCAGCAGGCATGTCAGCCACTCCCTGACCTTGTGAGTCAGCAGATTGAAACATGCTGCGAAACGAAAATCCCATCGGAAGCGAGAATTGATGTCATGGAATTGGGAGCAGCATTGGCTTCTCCCCTTGCTAATCGGAAATGGACCTCTCTTTGAGCACGCCATTTGTACAACATAATAATCAGGTCTTCTTAAGTCCAGGCATTTCATCGGGAAGCCACACCTTTGACATCATGCATTGTGCACATTGTAAACTCACCGGCTCCATAAGCTGATTGCGGTCGGCACCGCCCCGGCTAAGTTGACGCAATGTCCAGTCTCACCTCAGAACCGCGTATCGAACCCGCGACCATCGAAGACATGCCACAGCTCGTCGAGCTGCTGGTCGCCCTGTTCAGCGAAGAGGCGGATTTCAGACCTGATAAAAACAAGCAGGAACACGGCCTGCGCCTGATTCTGGAGCAACCCAACCGGGGACGCATTTTTGTCCTGCGCACGGACCACATGCTCATCGGCATGGTGAACCTGCTTTTCACCATCAGTACGGCTGAGGGCGGGCTGGTCATCATGATGGAGGATGTCATCGTGCATCCGCAGCACCGGCGCATGGGCTATGGCGGGCGTTTGCTCAACCATGCCATCGAGTTTGCCCGCGAAAAACACTTCCGCCGCATCACGCTGCTGACGGACAAGATCAGTGCCGAATCCCAGGCTTTCTTTGCCAAGCACGGCTTCAGTTTCTCCAGCATGATCCCGATGCGCCTGGTCTTTGAGTAAACCAGCTCTCACAACGCGGTTTCAGTGATGCATAGTACATCACCATGCTTGACTAGAATGCTATGTAACCATTCTAATCGTTACAGCGTACATTAAGTATTGTGGCTTCAGGCTAATTTCATTTAAACATAAATAGCTGCCCATGAATCTGCTCATTGCCTTTTTCACCAGCCTCCGCAGGCCGGAAGGTGGGTCTTATGTGGCGAATACAGCAGCCATGGACTGGTTCGTCATCGCTACCCTGTGCTGTTTCTTTTTTCTGCTGGGCTGTTTTGCCACAGCGGCCTTTGTCATCTGGCGGCGGAGCACCCGGCCGGACCCGCATATGCAGCTTCTCATGGAACTCGCGGCCAGCAATGAGGAAGAACTGATCCGGGAGGAGGATGAAAAACCTCCCCAGCAGGCCTCCTCCCGGGAATCCTGGGAAAGACCCCCGGACTGGTGGAAGCAGTCCTGACTTATCAATCAACCGTAAACCCGTGATAAAATCATGCGCATCGGAATCACAGGGGCCACAGGGCTGATCGGAAAAGCTTTTGCAAAGCTGGCCACTGGCAGCGGCCATGAGGTCGTCGCCTACAGCCGGGGTAATGCCACCCTGGCGCATGCGGCGGAGACCCTGCAAATGCCCAAGGAAGCCGCCCACAAGCTTCCTGAAACCCGGCTGGATGCCCTGGTGCACCTCGCTGGCGAATCCCTGATGGGCCTATGGACACCTGGAAAACGTGAGCGCATGTGGAACAGCCGGGTGGAGCTGACCGGCCACCTGATGGAGCACGTCAATAATGGCTGGGCACCGGCCAACCGGCCGCAGGCGGTTCTTGCAGCCTCCGGCATTGGCTTTTACGGCAGCCGGGGGGATACCGAGCTGGATGAAAGCAGCCCCCGTGGCGAAGGATTCCTGGCGGAACTGTGTGAAAAATGGGAGGACAGCGCCTGCAAAGCAAGTGCCTGGGGCGCCCGCGTCGTCCACCTGCGCACCAGCATGGTCCTGGCCCAGGATGGCGGGGCCTATCCGCTCATGAGCCGCGCCTTCCGCTACGGCCTCGGCGGCCAAATGGGCAATGGCAGGCAGTGGATGTCCTGGATCCATGTGGAAGACGAGGCCGCCATGATGCTCTGGGCATTGGAAAATGACAGCGTCAACGGCCCCCTCAACCTCTGTGCCCCCGCCCCGGAGCTGAACAGCAACTTCACCCGCAAGCTGGCCGCCAGCCTCAAGCGGCCTGCTTTCATGCATGTCCCAGCCCTGGCCCTGCGCCTGCTGCTGCCTGGCATGGCCAATGAAATGCTGCTGTGCAGCCAGCGCGCCCTGCCAGGAAAGGCCACGGACCTCGGCTACCACTTCGCCCATACTACACTGGATGAAGCACTGGTGGCGCTAAAATGAAGCACAAGTTGGCGGTTGTGAGCACCGGGTGCCAGTGGTTTGCTGAGTATTGAATTGAAGCCTGCTACCCTGCCCTGCCACCTTTTCCCTCTCCCTCATGGCCGCCCTCCAGACCACCATCGGCATCATCTACGATTACGACCAGACGCTCAGCCCCACCTACATGCAGGATGAAACGCTCTTCCCGCACTTCGGCATCAACCCCGGACAGTTCTGGAAAAAGAGCCGCGAACTGGTGGACCAGGAAGGTTACGACGGCGAGCTGGCCTACCTCAAATGCATGCTCGACTACCTGGAGATGGACCGCCCCACCAATGACGAGCTGCGCGTTCTCGGTGCCAAACTGCGTTATTTCAAAGGCGTGCCGGAGGTCTTCAACGAGCTCAGCAACGTCATCAGCAGCCAGCATCGTTTGTTAGGCATCAAGATCGAGCATTACATCATCTCCTCCGGCCTCAAGATCCTCCTCGATGGCAGTTCCCTGGCCCCGTTTGTGAAACGCATCTTCGGCTGCGAGTTCGGCCAGGACAAGGACGGCCGCATCAGCTTCCCCAAGCGCGTCATCAGCCACACCACCAAGACACAGTACATCTTCCGCATCAACAAAGGCATGCTGGAGCCGCATGAAGATGTGAACGACCACATGGACCCCGACCTGCGGCCCATCCCCTTCCAGAACATGATCTACGTCGGCGACGGCCCCACCGACGTCCCCTGCTTCACCCTCATGAAGCGCTACGGCGGCCACGCCATCGCCGTCTATAACGCTGAAGATCAGGACCGCGCCAGCTTCCGCAAATGCTACCAGCTCAACGCCA
Organism: Prosthecobacter sp. SYSU 5D2; assembly: GCF_039655865.1. Classification (NCBI taxonomy): domain Bacteria; kingdom Pseudomonadati; phylum Verrucomicrobiota; class Verrucomicrobiia; order Verrucomicrobiales; family Verrucomicrobiaceae; genus Prosthecobacter; species Prosthecobacter sp. SYSU 5D2. The sequence goes on from NZ_JBBYXL010000001.1 coordinate 642,769, forward strand.
TGGCTGACCGCGTCAAACACATCGCCCCCGCCGACTACCGCCCCGGCAGCCACCTGCGCCTGCTGCTGGAAGAAATGATCCTCGACATCGCCGACGGCATCGTACGAAGGAAAAAACTGGAGATCGAAGAAGGCACCGTCTCCGCCCCGCATTTTTAGAAATTGCCGCTAAAATCTCAGCCTCCTGTTTAACAGGCCATCAATGACGTCTGATGCCTCGAATACTCAACTCATCAGCCCCTGGATATCAATCAGGTGAAGCTGCCGGCCTTGGTCGCCATGGGGCGAATCAATGCAGACCCAGCGCTCGTCGCGGCTGGAGCGCGGGTGGCTGTCCACTCGCCATTCACCGGTGTAGTCGCGCGGTGACGGGAAGTGGCCGAGATCCATGCGGCGGTTGCTCTTGATGTGATAGAGATGCGGGGTCTGGATGCGGCGCACGCCCTTGGGATAGGTGTCGTTGAGGATCCACTCGTTATTGTGCAGGTAGCTGAAGTGCCCGCCCGAATCGAGCACGTCCTTGCCAATTTCCGCGACGATGCCGGAATCCCTGTCCTCGAAGAGAAAATTGCCCGGCTTGTCATTGCCAAGCCAGCCTTTCGCCTGCGAAAGGATGTGCGTGGCGTCGCGCCAGATGAAGTGCGAGGCGAAGCCGTTGGGGATGATGATGCGCAGGTCGCTGCCGTCCATGGCCGCAGTGATGAGGCGGGTCAGGTGCCCGCCCTTCGGCTGCGTCCAGCGGTGAAGCATGATGAAGCGTTTCCCGTCCGGACCGACGAGCAGATGATACGCGTGGTGCTTCGAGGTCGGCGTGTTCTGCATGACCTCGCCGGTCGCGGCGAGCTGCTTGTGGGTGACGATGAGCTTCTCCGCACCGGTCTCGAGATCCACATGCGTAACGCCGGAGCCTTCGGGTGCCATGTCATCAAAGTACCTGTCGCTAAGGCCGGCGTAACCATAGCCAGGGCGGCAGTCCGCCACGCGGGCGAAGTCGCAGGACACCGCCTCGCGGCCGTTCGGACTGACGGAGTAGATGGGGCTGGGGAGGGTCTGCTTGTCCCCCGTCTTCACATCCAGGATGTGACTGACGTAGCGGTCCTTCTCCCGGTCATTCCAGATGATCTTGGATTCCGTGCCGGGGATCCATTGCAGCATGCAGCCCTGCTGCCAGTTCCACGCCCGGCTCTTGCCCAGCGGAATCCACTTGTCATTCTCCTCAAGATCCACCATGCCGACCTCGATGACGTCATCCCCGGTGGGCGAGCGGTGCTCAAAGCTGACCTTGTTGCTGAGCACAAAGCGGTTGGTAGGATCGAACTGGAACTTGTCATAGTAGCCGAACCAGTGGAAGCCCGGGCCTTTCGTGATGACACGCGCAGGAGGAAAGCTCGGCACCGCGCCGTCCTGGGCACGGGAAGACAGGGCACCCAGGGCAAGCGTCGAGAGACCGGTGCGGAGAAATTGGCGGCGATTGGGCAGGGTACTCATGGATTGGAAGGAAGGAAATTACGCCCAGATAAACCTCAACGTTTCATTGAGAAGCTAAGGGAGAAGATGCCAATAAAATGCCGCTCACTTCTCAGCCGCCTGACTGAGCATTGAACGTCTGTTGGCAAACACATGGCCCAAAATCATTCCCCAAAGCCCGGTTTTAATCCTCATCCAAAGCCGCAGTCCCGGGGGAAGCCGACTTGCGGAGACCCCGCAGCCACTCATCCACTTTCTCCTGCTTCTCGACCGAATCCGTTATGCCGCGTGTGATGTACCCTTTTATCGCTTGAACAGCCATCAGGTCATGCCGCTGACTCCTAAACTCCTCCAACGTTAATCCTTTGGACTTAAGACTTGCTATAAAAGCCGACCGGTCATTGCCAAAGTGGTCACGCACGATGCTGTCAATGTCCTTCTCCAGCGCCTCCTCCTTGACCACCCCTCCCCTTTTGCGGAACTCCGCCATGATCAGCTTATGATCTGACGGAATATCCATCGCCTCAACCCACAGGTCATCAAGAGAGGCTTGGGCAGCCGGCTTGGGGACAGGATTCCCGGATTCAGAATCCACCCCATTCACCGCGTTGTCTCCAGTGCCCACTGTCTCGCTCGGCACCCTTTTTTTATCCTCTGGCACCTGGGCTTGGGATTCATTCACCTGCCCATCGTAAATCATGATCCCAAAGCCGATCAAACAGGCGAGAATCAGAATGGGCAAAGTCCATTTCATGTGTACCATAATCGGATTTATACACTACACTAATTGTTAGGCCTTGCCCTGTAAAGGTTGGAAATAAGTGCTGTTCATCTTTTTTTGAGCACTGGAGCTTTACACGCAACGGTGATGAGCTCATCAAGAAGCTGGTAAAATGCGGGGCGCTGAAGCGACCACACCCCGCACAGGCACCTTTACAAAGCAGATTCCACCGCCGCTTCCCCCACATCACCCCCACCACTCGCAGCTTTCTTCTTAGCCTTGGCCTCACCCACCAGCACCGCACCCCAGGCGCGGAGTTTTTCAAAGACCAGAAGGCAGGCGCCGACGGCCAGGATGGAGAGGGCCAGGCCGCCGTAGCCGAGGGCCACGCGCTCGGTATGGCAAGTCCAGACAAACTGGCCCACACACAGCACGGCCACGAAAAGCAGGGTCGGCTTGCGGCCGATGAGGTTCACCACGAACACGCCCAGCGGTGCGCCCAGGGCAACCACGGGGGCGGCGGCGAGCCAGTTCTCATACACGCCGGGCTGCACACCGGTGAAGGCATTTTTAAACCCGATGCCATAAACGGAGGCAAAGGCCATGATGACCACGGAGGTCGGGATGGCGATCTTCAGATCCGCACGGCACAGCAGCACGAGCATGGCATACAGCACCATGTCAATGCCCACGCCGGTGACGGAGGTGACCGTGGCGGCGGCAAACAGCCCGCCCCAAAAGCCCACCCGGAAGTCCCAGCGCTCATCAAATTCCGTCATCCCGTCATGCGAGGCGATCTCGCCGATCCGGTACAAGTGCAGCACGCCAAAGCTGGCCCAGATGACCGCGAAGACAATCTTGATCCACAGGTCCGGCACATACGGTGCCACCCAATAGATGCCCGCCGGCAGCCCGATGACGGTGCCCAGCATGGCCCCCTTCAGCATGGCCCAGGCCAGCGGCAGCCGCCGGCTGAGGATGAAGATGCTGGCACTGGTCATGCCGATGGACTGCACCGCAAAGCTGAAATCCCGCCCCAGGCTGGCCGGCAGGTCAAAGAGCAGCACCAGGATGGGAAAACCGACGGTGCCACCGCCCATGGGCGTGGAGCCTGCCACATAACTGCCCATGGCCATGGCCATCGCAATGGGCCAGTGCTCCGTCACGTCCTGCCACTTATCATGACCAAAGACCAGCCACGACCAGACGGCATAAAAGCCGGCGAGCCAGAGAAACCAGATCCAGAGATGTTGCTTGCGCGAAGGACGGATGGACATTGCTGATGAAGTACAGAGATTGGGCCGCTATCCATGCGCCCGTCCCTTCATAGCACCAAATAGCTTTTCAGCATCGTTCTCATGCCCGCCCGGCATAAGCAACAGGGCAGCATCCAAGGCTCAATTGCCGCTCAAATCCATGCCCGGCTCCACCGCCACACCGTCCACCAGATGCTCCACAAGCTGTCGCGCCACCCACGGCGCGCGCAGCACCCCTTTGGACCCCAGGCCGTTCATGAAGGCGATCTGCGGACGCGCAGGATGCCGGCCGATCATGGCCTGATGGCCCTTGATGATCGGCCGCACGCCCGTCTGGCTGCCGGTGATGGTGTAGTCCACTTTGAGCAAACGGCGCAGCTTTTGCTCCAGGCCCTCCAGGGCGGCAGGTGAAGGCGTGCACGGATCCGCAAAATCCAGTTCATAGGTCGGGCCTGCGCGCAGGCTGCCATCGTCGCGCGGCAGCAGCCAGCAGCCGCAATTGATGATGCGGGTTTCCCCGCCTGTGTCCGCCTGCATCGTGAGGACGGTCCCACGCGCGGATTGAAACGGCACCCAGTCAAACCACGGATGCTGCGCCGCCTCCCATCCTGTGCAGAAGACGGCCTGGGTGAAATCCCCCCCCTTCCAGATCACCCCGCTGCCGTCCTGTATCAAAGCATCCGGCGTCACCTCTCCGCGCTGCCACAGGCCCAGGCTTTCAAAATAAACCCGGCTGGCCGCCAGGAATGCCGCCGTGTCCAGCCAGCCGCTATGCTGCTGCTCAAAGCCGCCGTGCGGATTGTTGAAAAGAGCACCGTTCACCAACGCCCCGTCCACCGCCGCCAGATAAGGCTGCACTTCCGGTTGAAGTCGCCTTTTTTCCCAGAGCGCTGCCGCCTTCTCATCCCGCAGCAGCCGCACGATGGGCACCTCATGATAAAACCGCCGTTTCAGCCGCACCTCGATACCTTTATAAAATTCTATCGCTTCCGGATATAAGACATTATACCGCCAGTTGAGGTTCAGCCGCATGCCTGTGATGGGCGTGACCAGTCCGGCGGCCACTTTGGATGAAGTGGATTCCTCATCCCGGTCCACCACGATAAACGCCAGCCCGCGCAGATGAAGCTGCCAGGCCAGGGCGGTACCGGCCAGACCCTGGCCGATGATGAGAAAACGCGGATGCATGTGCCGCACGATTCACCAGACAACCCTCATACAAAAACAATTCTTGCTGGATTTCATGCTCACTCAGCAGAAGGTTTAAAGGCCGTGCCGGTGTTCCCCTCCACACTTCGAAACCCCATGCGACAGGTTTTGCCGTACCTGCTACTGCTATTTCTATCCTCAAATGTCCGGGGGCAGGAAAGCATCGTCGTGCAATTAAAATGGAGGCATGCCTTCCAGTTCGCCGGCCACTATGCCGCCATAGAGAGAGGCTATTACCAAGAGGCGGGCCTGGACGTGAAGCTGGTGGAAGGCGGACCGGAGACCAATTTTGCCGAGGAGCTCATCCAGGGCCACTGCCACTATGCGGTGGCTCTTTCATCCATGCTCATTCATCGTAATGAAGGCAAACCTTTGGTCGCCCTGGCCGCCATCCTTCAGCACTCCCCGGAGGTGCTCCTCGTCACCGGAGCCAGCGGCATCAATACCCCGCACCAGATGGCGGGAAAAACGGTGGCCGTCTCTCCGGAAGACACCCCTGCCCTGCTGGCCATGTTTAAAAATGAAGGCCTGGCCGCCGATGCAGTAAAGACCATCCCTTATGAATTTGATCCTGATAAAATGCTTCGGGGAGAGATCCATGGCATGGGCGCTTACAGCATCAATGAGCCCTTTCAATTGTCCGAGCGGGGCATCCCTTACCGGCTCATCCAGCCGCGCGATTACGGGGTGGATTTTTATGGCGACTGCCTCTTCACCACCGACGCTGAAATCAAAAACCACCCCAAACGCGTCCGGGCTTTCTTGGATGCGACGCTGCGCGGCTGGGAGTATGCCATGAGCCACCGGGAGGAGATCATTGACCTGCTCAAAAACCGCTACCGCTGCCCGCTCAGCCGGGAGGCACTGCGCCACGAAGCGGATGAAATGGCGCATCTGATGTTTTCCGAGCTCATTGACATCGGCCACATGAATGAAGGCCGCTGGCGGCACATCGGGGACACCTATGTGCGCCTGGGCATGCTGCCGCCTGACTACACGCTGGACGGTTTCCTGTATGACCGGGACCCCAAGACCGACCTCGCCTGGCTGCTGTGGACGCTGGGCGGCACTATCGGCAGCACCCTGGTGCTGGGCGGCATCGTGCTGGGCCTCATCCGCGTAAACAACCGCATCACCAATGCCGAGCGCCAGGCCCGCGAATCCCAGGCCATGCTGCAGACCATCATCAATACCATTCCGGTAGGCGTGTTTTGGATGGACCGGGATTCCCGCATCCTCGGCTGCAACCAGGTCTTTGCCAGCTACGCCGGACTGGGCTCCCCCCAGCAAGCACAAGGACTGACCGGCGACAGCCTGCCCTGGCAGGAAAACCAGGATGGGGAGACGACCGATGCAGAAGTGATCAAGAACGGAAAATCCATCCTGCTCTGCGAAAAAACACTGACCGGCCCTGGCGGCAGCACCCGGCATTTTTACCAGAGCAAGGTGCCTCTGAAGGACGACCAAAAAGACATCATCGGCCTGCTGAGCGTGATCGAGGACATCACTTCATTAAAGACCGCTGAAAGCCATCAGGCCCGCCTCAAGGACAGGCTCATCCAGTCCCAAAAATACGAAAGCCTGCACCGGCTGGCCAATGGCATCTGTCATCACTCCAACAACATCCTCCAGGCCCTGACCAGCTATGCCGAGCTGGCCCAGATGCAGACCGCCCCCGGCCAGGCACGTGATTTCATGGACGGCGTTCTGCGTGAAAGCCAGCGCGTGGCCGCGCTCAACCGTGTCCTTCTCACCTGCACCGGCCATGGACTGCATCAGTTTGAAGACACACGGCTGCGCGTTTTCATGGAGGAATCCCTGCCCACCCTCAAATGCTGCCTGCCCACCAGACATGAGCTGGAATGGCAGCACGATGGCCCGGAGGTGATCATCCATGCCGACCGCGAGAGCCTGCGCCACATGCTTATCAACCTCCTCACCAATGCCTCTGAGGCCACAGAAAGCCGGGGCACCGTGTATCTGCGCACCGGCAGCCTGGATTGCGAAGCCGCCTACCTCCAGGATAGCCAGCTTGACCCCGCCCCCCCGCCAGGCCGGTTTCTCTACCTGGACATCATAGACACCGGCCAGGGCATGTCCCCGGAGGTCCTCCAGAGTGTCTTTGACCCCTTCTTCTCCACCAAATTCACCGGTCGCGGCCTCGGCATGGCCGCCACCCTCGGCATCATCAAAAGCCACCAGGGAACCATCAAAATCCAAAGCGCTCCCGCCCAGGGCACCACCGTCCGCGTACTGCTGCCCGTGCTGCCTAACAAGGAGGATGAAGCCGCCCCGCTCACTCCTTGACTGGACGCTTCCGGTGCTTTCGCACCATGCCCATTTCCTTCAGCTTCCGCTGCAGGGTGCGGCGGCTCATGTTCAGCAGGTCGGCGGCTTCGCTGCGGTTGTTGCCTGCGCGTTCCAGGGCCTCCAGGATCAGGTTTTTTTCCATCTCGTGGATGTCCAGTTCTGCCTTCGGTGCAGCAGCGCTGGCGCTGGCAGATTCGGCAGCCGGTTTTCCCGCGGGCACCGGTACCCGCCAGCCGAGGCCACCGGGTTGGGAGAGATACGCAGGCAGGTGCTTGGCCATGATGCGGCTGCTGTTGCTCATCACCACGCCGTGCTCGATGGCGGCTCGCAGCTCGCGCACATTGCCAGGCCAGTCATAGGTCATCAGCACTGGCAGGGCATCCTCGCCTAACGGCTTGTATGTTTTTCCATTCGCCGTGGCCAGGTCCTTTAAAAAATGGTCCGCCAGCACCGGGATGTCCCCTTTGCGTGTGCGCAGCGGCGGCATGTGCAGCGTGACCACGCGCAGCCGCCAGTAAAGGTCTTCGCGGAACTTGCCCTCCTCCACCATCTTCGCCAGGTCCTTGTTCGTCGCCGCCACCACGCGCACATCCACCTTGATCGGCTTGCTGCCCCCCACCCGCTCGATGACTTGCTCGCCTAACGCCCGCAGCAGCTTCACCTGCGTGCTGGCATCAATCTCGCCGATCTCATCCAAAAACAGTGTTCCTCCGTCCGCCAGTTCAAAGCGGCCTATACGCCGCTCCTGCGCCCCGGTAAACGAGCCTTTCTCATGGCCAAAAAGCTCGCTCTCTAAAATCTGCGGAGACAACGCCGCACAGTGTACCGTTACCAGCTTGGCCTTGGGCCGCCCGCTCAGATTATGCACGGCCCGCGCCACCAGTTCCTTGCCCGTACCGCTTTCGCCTTCGATCAAAACCGTGGCCCGAGTGGGTGCCACCTGCTGGATGGTTTCCAAGATGGGCTTCAGCGTGTCCGCCTTCCCCAAAATGCCTTCGATGGAGTACTTCTGCTCCACCTGCTGCTTCAGCGCCTTGTTTTCCTTCTCCAGACTGCGGCTGCGCAGCGCCCGCTTCACCAGCAGTTCCACTTCGTCCAAGTTCAGCGGTTTGGTCACGAAGTGATACGCCCCGCGCCGCATCGCCTCCACCGCCGTATCCACGCTGCCATAAGCCGTCATCATGATGCACACCGGAGGATGCGGCAGGTGCAGCGCCTCCTCCAGCAGCTTCATGCCATTGTCCTCGCCTAACCGGAGGTCTGTCAGCATGACATCAATCTGGTCATTCTTCAGGTGCTCCATCGCCTCCGCAGCATTGGAGGCCACGTAACAGTCAAAGTCATCCTCCAGCGACAGGCGCAGCCCGTCACGGGTGTGTCTTTCATCATCAACAATGAGGATGGTGGCAGGGTCGGTCATGGAGTCAAAACTTCGTCAGTATTGTGGATGATGGTTGAGGTTGATAGCAAGACTGTCCGGCTCAGTTGCCAAACAAACGATAGCGGATGGTGTTTGGATTTTGCCGCAGGTCCATGATGGCGGCAATCACCACCCTTCTCGCCTGAACTTCATAAAAGATGCCATATGGAAACTTGCTCACCAGAAGACGACGGTAAGGTGCCTGATAGGTAGGCCCCGATTCAGGATGGCGACGCAGGTGGGAAAAAGCCACATCCAGGCACTGCATGAAAACGGTTCCGCGCCCTTCCTGGAAATCTTCAAGCCGGTTAAAGGCAAGCTGGATGTCAGTCTCTGCACCCAGCAGAAAAATGAGTTCCCTCATGCTCGACTTCCAAGAATCTTCTGTTGGATCTCCTCCCAGGTCGTGAACCTCTCCGGGGCGTTTTTGAACTCTTGCATCCGCCGGTCCAGTTCCTCCACCACATGGCTTTCCACGGGCAGTTCAGCGGGATGCTCAGCGAGATCGTCCCACAGCTCACTGACAAAAATAAGCTTCTCAGCCGAGGATAGCCGGCGGATTTCAGGGAAGTGCTCAATGACCATAAGAATGTTCAGGGTTGTGCTCTGTGTGTATTATAATCGAGATCAGGTTTATGTCCCAGAAGACTTCTGAAGCCGGGCATCACGTGGACTCTCCATTAACGATGGGTTCTGGCGGTCCACCGCCCGCCTCCAGCAGCCGGATCTTCCGCTCCACCAGCGGCAGCCACAGGCTCACGCGGGTGCCTTTGCCAGCACGGCTTTCGATGTCTATCTCCCCGCCATGCTCGCGGATGATGCGGCGGACGATGAGCAACCCCAGCCCGGTGCCCGAGCTGCGCGTCGTGGAAAACGGCTGGAAAAGCTTGCCCATCTGCTCCGGACTGATGCCCCGGCCGCTGTCTTCAAAACTCAGCCTCACCTCAAAATCCGTGTAGCTGCCGTGGATGGTCAGGCTGCCGCCCTTCGGCATGGCCTGGCAGGCATTGCGGATCAGATTGTACATCGCCTGTTTCATCTGGTCTGCATCCAGTGGCATTGCCGGCATGTCCGCCCGCAGATCCAGGCGCACCTTCACCTTGGCCTGGTCCAGATCCGGTTTCAAAAAGCGCAGGCTCTCCTGCAGCAGATCGGCAATGTGGATGCGCTGAAACTGCGGCTTCGTGGGCCGGATGGCCGCCAGGAACTGGCTGATGATGCCGTCCATGCGCTTGATCTCCCCTGTGGCCACGTCCAGGTGCTCCCGCAGCGGCTCGCCCGGCTTGCCCATCTTTTTCAGCCGCCGCTCCAGCAGTTGCAGGTGGATGGTCAGGGAGTTCAGCGGATTCCCCAGCTCATGCGCCACCCCGGCGGCCAGCAGAGTGAAGGCATTCAGCCGCTCACTCTCGATCTGCTCCTCCGTCCGCTTTCGCGTCTCCGTGATGTCCCGGATCAGCATCACAAACCCCAGCGGCTGGTCATCATCAATGTTCGTGATGTAAAAGTTCAGATAGCGGTTTTCCGGGTAAAATATCTCCATGTCCCGGCTCACCACCGTGCCCGGTTTCAGCAGCTCCCCCCAGTCCAGCCCTCGCATCCCCTGGCTCAGCTTTTGCCCCTTTACCTGCTCCTCCTTCAGGCCGAAGAGCTGGCACGCCGCGCTGTTCACATACGAAACCCGCCCCTCCGGATCCAGCAAAATCACCCCCTCCTGCAGCGCCTGAAAGGTCTTTTCCAGAAACCCCTTCTCCTTCATCAGGTCCACGATCACGCTCTGCACCTCCGCCGGTTCCAGGCGGTCCATGCGTTTCAGAAGCTTGTCTATGAAGGCAGATCTCATAAAGTGGCAGCCATGACGGACATCCTGCTGGTTTTTTCAACGTTTCCCGATCTCAATCAAGCGCGTCAGACTGGCACAATGCTGGTGGATTCGCAACTGGCCGCCTGTGTCAATTTGTGCCCCAATATTGAATCTATCTACCGATGGAAAGGCGCGGTGGAAACCGGTGCCGAGGTCCTCGCCATCTTTAAAACCACCGTCCAGGCCTATCCCGCCTTTGAAAAACGCCTCACCGAGCTCCACCCGTACGAAGTCCCCGAAATCATCGCCCTGCCCGCCGAAAAAGCCAGTGAAGCCTACGCCCGCTGGGTGATGGAAGAGGTCAAAACTCCTGCTGCTTCCTGATCCCCCCTCACCGCTCCGCCAGCACCATGTCCTCGATCCACTTGCCCAGCACCGGCGGGCGGAATTCACGCATCTTCGCCAGCAGTTCCGCCGCGTTATCAGCCACTAGCAGGCAGTCCCGGTGCTCCTTTTTCACAAAACCCTGCGCCGTCATGTGATCCAGGAAAGCCAGCAGCCCGTCAAAAAAACCGCCCACATTCAGCAGCCCTACCGGCTTCTCATGGAAGCCCAATTGCAGCCAGGTCAGCGTTTCGAACAGCTCATCCATCGTGCCAAATCCCCCTGGGAGTGCGATGAATCCGTCGCTCAAATCCACCATGAGCTGCTTGCGCTCATGCATGGACCTCACCACATGCAGCTCCGTCACCCCGCCATGGCCCAGCTCCTTGTCCATCAGCGCCTGCGGGATCACGCCCACCACCTCGCCCCCCGCCTCCAGCGCCGCATTCGCAATGTGCCCCATCAGCCCCACATTCCCTCCCCCATACACCAGGCCGATCCCCTGCCGCGCCAGAAAACCCGCCGCCTCACGGGCCGCCGAAAGATAAACCGGGTCCGTGCCCCCGCAGGAGCCACAATAAATCGCAATGCGCATCCCGCTTTGTGCGCGAGCATCGCCTGCGGATCAAGAATGGAAACATCCCTTCCCATCTCTGCCCCCTTGCCTCTCTGCGGCAAAACCGAGCGTCCTTGCATGGATGAAACCGCTTCTGTGCTCCCGTCCATTGTTCCCGTATTTTCCCCGATTAGTGGTTTAAAAACTCTGGCTGGCCCTAGCTCAATCCCCACCCCCGCCTTGAAACCCTCTTGGAATTTCCCGCTTCGCGTGCATGCTCCCCTCCCCCAGGATTCTCCTTTCCCCCATGCACGTTCATACCCTCGACCTTCAATTTCAAGACACCCCCGGCCTCATCGCCGCCTACCTGGTCGAAAATGAAGGACACCTCGCGCTCATCGAGACTGGCCCCGGCTCCTGCCGCCCGCACCTCCTCGCCGCCATCCAGGAGCATGGATTTGATGCCAACGACATCCGCCAGGTGCTCGTCACCCACATCCACCTGGACCACGCAGGTGGTGCCGGTTGGTGGGCTCAGCAGGGTGCCCAGGTCTTCTGCCATCCCAGCGCCGCCCGCCACCTCGTGGACCCCGCCCGCCTCATGGACAGCGCCCGCCGCGTGTATGGTGACCAGATGGACACCCTCTGGGGCGACATGCACCCCGCCCCGGAAGAGCGCGTCACCCCGTTGATGGACGGCGAAAGCATCTCCCTCAGCAGCCTCAAAATCACCGCCTGGGACACCCCCGGCCACGCCCGCCATCATCACGCCTACGTCATCGGCGACACCTGCTTCACCGGCGACGTCGCCGGGCTGCGCCTGGAAAACAAACCCTACTGGTCCGTCACCGCCGCCCCTCCCCAGTTCGATCCCCCCGCCTACCTCGCCTCCGTGGACCGACTCCTCGCCGGCCACTTCCAGCGTCTTTTCCTCACCCATTTCGGCGAAGTGCCGGATGCCCATGACCACCTCCTGCATTACCGCCAGCGCATCGAAGAAGTGCATCAAAAAGTCCGCACCTGGATGACCGCCGGCTGCACCCAGGAAGAAATCCGCCGCCGTTATCTGGAAACCGAGCATGACCTGGCCAAAACCGCCGACGTCTCCCCCACCGGCTGGCTCCTCCACGAAATGTCAAACGGCACCGCCATGTGCGCCGACGGCATCCGTCTCTACGTGGAAAAGAATCCCTGAAACTGGGTCATTCAGCCCTTCATGGCGCCTTCCAGTTCCAAACCGTGACAGGATACCCACAGATGGGCTTGGCACATTTCTCCGAAGAGTGTAGCTGCGTTCTTTATCCGGGAGCCAGGGCCGGGAGCCAGGACTTGGCTGCTCCTGCAGCAATGCAGACACGACCTGCTCTGCCTCCTCAGTGAAAGACGGGTTTGTAGCCCTCGATCACCAGCTTCGGTTTGGAATAATTTCTGGATATATGGCAAAATATCGCGCAAGTGGCGGTGACTCGGCTGCCTCGCTTGAACTTATCCGCCAAACTTTTCTGGTCCTGATTCAGCATGATCGTATAACCCACCACAAAGGGGGTGCCGGAGATGCGTTCTTCATCCAGCGCAGAAATGAGGGTGATGTGGTTGGTGCTCGTATCCACCTCCTTGATCTTAAAACTGAGGGTGGCCGTCTTCTGATGGACATTGCCTTTCACGAACTTGTCAGCCTCCTCAATCACGGAATTATAATCAGCCGACGGTTCTTTCAGCCGGCGCAGGAGGTCGCGGGGCATCCCTTCCAGCGCTATCTTGGGATTCATTTCCGCCGCAGCCGGGGTCTGGCCAAGACCGGTGGCAGGCACCGCCGAGAGTCCCAAGAACAGCAGAAGACAGGCGTGACAGAAGAATGCATTCATACTTTTCGCTACACGGAATGATCGGCCGGACTGGAATGACGGGACAAGAATAGTCTGGAGGTGAAAAACATCAAGACCCTCGTGGAGTCAAAGAAGATGGTTGGGATTATGTCAAAATTCATCTTTTACCAGGTTTTGGCATTGCTGCTTCTCCAGGCATATGAAAGCCGCTGCCGGACCCAGGCACCCAACCCGGCTGACGTGAGTTGAGCTGGCCAGAAGCAAGCTCCCCAGATGTAAAAACAGCGCCGGTTTTTTGACAGGACACCGGATGTGGAATGCCCCCTCACTCCTTCGGCCAAAGCCACACCATGTACCCGGCATACGCCGTGAGCAGCAGCACCCCCTCCCAGCGGGCCAGTTTATGGCCCGTCTTCATGATCGGCACCAGGATCACGGAAAAGGCGATGACCACATAAATGTCCGTCATCTGGATGCCTCCGGCGTTCAGCGGCTTCACCAGGGCCGCACCGCCCAGGATGCCCAGGATATTGAAGATGTTTGAGCCGATGATATTCCCCAGCGCGATGTCCGGCTCCTTTTTCAGCGCCGCCACCACGCAGGTCACCAGTTCCGGCATGCTCGTGCCCGCCGCCACAATCGTCAGGCCGATCACCGCCTCGCTGATGCCATACAGCCGCGCCAGGCTCACTGCCCCATCCACCATGAAGCGGGATCCCGCCACCAGCAGCACCAGGCCCCCGACCACAAAAAGCACATCCCGCCCCACACTGCCCTTCGGTGACGGCAGCGCCTCGGCAAACTCCGCCTCCACCGCTGGCAGCGGCTTCACCTTTTTCGCATAGATCACCGTGAAGACCAGATACGCCACCAGCCCCCCCACCAGCAGCCCGCCCTCCATCCGGCTGATGTAAAGATCGTGCATCATCAGCCCCGCCATCAGGGACACCCCCACCATGATCGGCGCATCAATGCGCAGGATTTGAAGCTGCACCTTCAGCGGACAGATCAGCGCCGTCAGCCCCAGGATCAGCCCCACATTCAGCGCATTGGATCCCAGCACATTCCCCATCGCGATCGCCCCCTGGTCATCCATCGCCGCCTGGATGCTCACCACCAGCTCCGGCGCACTCGTGCCAAACGCCACCACCGTCAGCCCCACCACCAGCGGCGTCAGCCCCAGCCGCAGCGCCAGCGCCGAGCTCCCCCTCACCAGCCCCTCCCCCCCGAAGTAAAGCAGGATGAGTCCGAGGAGGATGAAGGTCAGAGATTCAATCATGGGAGGAGGAGAATGGCAGCCAAGTAACAGCACACACCACGATTTGTCATCCCAAGATCCCGCCGCCTTCTCCTTCCCCTCTCTTCATCCGTGTCTTGTTCAAAACCTTTCATCCTCTGAGATTCTGACCCCCGATTCTTATCCTCGTTAGAGCCACTCTCATAGCGATGTCGCGTCCGGGTCCATTGGCGCGGTCAGCCCGGCTTTGTCACAGCCGGTCTAGGCTTTGAGAAACGCGCGCAATTCATCGGCCGTGACGGCGGCAAACCGGGCTTGGAGCTGATCCGCGGCTTCCGGTGGCAGGACTCCGTCATGGGCCACGAAACGGGCCGCAAATTCAAAGGGCGTCTCCGGCGTGATTCGCACCGCCTCGCTTTGAGCCGCCGAAACAATCATCAGCCCAAACTCGCGGACATACCATTCGTTGCGGACATTGGCTGGATGGCTCATCAGCGCCATGCCCACGGTGGCATTGCCCATTCTGCCGGTGCAATCCACCCAGCGCGGCGCCCGTTGCGCGCCGGTTGCGGCGCGGAAATGTTCCGAGGGGTTCTTCCGTCCCTCGGAGTCGCCCATGACCCCGCCGTCCTCGACATCGATGAGATCGTGAACCCGCACGCCCAGGTAGCCGTGGTCATTTTCCGGGTGCAACGTCACCGCAGCGCCCGCCGCCTGAAGCTTCGAGAAGACATCGACGATCATGCAGCCATCACTGACCATGAGGCGGTAAAGCCGTTCCTCGCGGGCTAGCACATCCCCCGTGGCGCGGCCCGCCTCACGTGTCTGCCAGGCCAGGTCCAGTTGAATCACCACCTGGTCCGCCGCCCGCCAGCGCGCCTCCGTCACGTGCTGGATGCCGGAGGGGCCGAGCTGGAACAGGTTCTTGGTCGGGCTGTGCCACCGGTCCGCCCGGCCGCCATCGGCGAAGGGCAGCTGCCGGTAGAAATCCACCACGCGCCCGTCCCCATCCACCTGCACACGGCCATGCCCGCACATGATGGACTGATGATGGATGAAGGCGTGCTCATGGGAACCCGTGACCGGCACGCCAGTGGGCGTGCAGACGTTGTGGAGCTCCGGTTTGAGCCGGAAATGCGTGGGGTAATCGGTTGGAAAGAGGAGCGCCGCGACCGGCCGCCCCTCCCGGGTGATCTTGAGCCGCCGCGTCTGGTCTTTAAACGGCCGCTGGTCCTCGACCACGAAAGCGCCGGGACCCGCCTCCCGTGCGGCCGTGCTTCCTGCGGCCATGGCCAAGGCCCCCGTCAAAAAACGACGCCGGCCACTCGTTGGAAATGGGTTGCTCATGCACCCATGCATTCACCCTTCATCCACCCGCACCGCAACCAAAATCGAACGGCCTTCGGTGGCCAGGAATCATGGCCGAAACCCCACCCATCCTCAAGCCCCCGTCGCCGATGGGTCCTACGCCAAACGCGCGCCTGTCGGCGTCTAGCCTTCCTGAAATAAACTGTTGAGGATCAATCCATTGAAGCCACACTTTTACAGTTTGCCCACAGTTTGCCCGGCATCTTATCTCTGCTGATTATATTCGTGATTGAGGATTATGTAGATGGACGAATATGATACTTGGCTCGATCATTGAGAATCTCTCGTTCGATATCGTTGGTGATGATGTCCAAATTGATCTGCCAGCGGTCACGATCCGATTGGGCTAAGAAGCGCCCATCGTACGCCAGTTGCTTATTTCTGACAGTTTTGAGATAACCGACCAAATCCCACGCAGAATCCAGTGTTATGTGCCAAGCGAGGGACTTCCAGTAAGGTGTAATCGCCATTCGTCGTTGCATATTATAGGCGAAGTTAGCGTCTGCCATCCAACAGTCCTCGGCACATGCTCCAAGATAATGCTGATCGTTTTGTGCTAATTGGAGATGCACTTGCCCGGCTGGCGTAATGGCGATGAGATCATCTGGCGAAAATGAGTCACTACGCAGATGTTCCGAAAGAATGCAGCCCGCACGGGCCAAATACTGGCATTGTTCGAGAACAGATTCGAAGTTTGCTCCGTGAGCGACGAGGTCGGATGCTAGCGATTGCAAGCGGTGATAGCCACGGATGCCCGATGGTCCTCGACCCATTCGATGGTGACGTAGCCAGGACAAGATGTTGTAACGCAGAAATGGATCGGGTGACTCGGATGCTGGATCGCACTGGAAGAGGTTCTTTACGAAACTTTCATCACCATCGTAAAATCGACGGTTGGTCCTGAGAAGAACTCTGCTTATAACTGCTTTACTGAGGAATTGATGCTCACCGGTGGCCTGGGATTGAAAAATGTCTGCCTCCGAGATGTAGCCACTGCGGCAGAATTCGAGAAATATCTCAAAGGCACGACGGGTGTCTCGCCCTGCCAGTCCAACAATGATCCGTCGTCCGTAGCGCTCATACTCGAACAGCGATCCCATCATCATTCGCAGGTAGCGTTCAAGCTTATCGGGCGAAAGCATTACTGTCCCTCCGGACATTTGGTAGGTTAGCGGTCCGGAGCTGCTATCAATCTTGGCTGTCGCAAGAACCAACCTGAGCCGCTTCGTAAGGACCTCTTGAAACGGAGGCGGCTCGATGCGGAAGATAAGGTCTTTGAGAGCAGTGTCCAAAGGTGGTTCGTTCCGGTGGTTCTCGAAAGTCTCAAGACGCAAAGGCAGAATAACCAGGCACCGAACTTCGTGCTGAACCCATTTCGCTACCTGGAACATGAGGAGTTGCTCGTCGCGGTTCCTCTTATCGCAATTGTCCAGACCCACGACGAGAAGGCGTCCACGCCTTGTGCAAAGATATCGTTCCATCGCTTTTAACGTTCTGAGGTGCAACGCAATTCTGGACCGGTGTCGCTTAGTTAGTTGAGGTTGCTGTGCTGATTTTCAAACTGGTTGGGGGTGAGGTAGCCGAGGGCGGAGTGCTTGCGTGCATTGTTGTAGTAGCCGTCGATATACTCGAAGAGTTCGAGCCTGGCATCAGTGGCGTCTTCAAAGCAGCCACCCTGGAGCATCTCTCGTTTCATTGTGCCCATGAAGGATTCGGTCCAGGCGTTGTCGTAAGGGTTGGCCCGTGCGGACATGCTCTGGCGCATCCCTGCGTCGGCCAGCACGGCCCTGAAGGCGCTGCTGCCATACTGGCTGCCACGGTCGCTGTGGAAGAGCGTGCCCCGGGTGCAGGCCCGCGGCCGGGCCTGCAAGGCCTGTTGCAGGGCGTGCACCACCAGTTCTGAGCGCATGTGGGTGTCAAGGCTCCAGCCGATGATGCGGCGTGAGCCCAGGTCGATGACCACCGCGAGGTAAAGCCAGCGGGAGGCAGTGGGGATGAAGGTGATGTCACCGGCCCAGGCCTCATTGGGCTTG